>NZ_JBANRJ010000001.1:1925183-2552867 GCF_037154075.1 Sphingobium aromaticiconvertens | reverse complement strand
TCGGTCCTGGAATTCCTGAAAGTCATCGGCCCGCTCACCGATCCTGCCGCACATGGCGCGCCCGACGCGCCCGCCTTCCATGTCGTCATCCCCTCGCTGCCAGGTTATGGCTTCTCCGATAAGCCGACAGCACAAGGCTGGGGCGTCGAAAGAATCGCTGAGGCCTGGATACTCCTCATGCGCCGCCTGGGTTACGCCCGCTTCGTCGCACAGGGCGGCGATTGGGGAGCGGCGGTCACGACGGCGATCGCCATGGCCGCACCACCAGAATGCGTCGGCGTGCATCTCAATATGCCGCTCGTCTTCCCCGAAGAAAGCGACTTCGCCAATCTGACCGCCGCCGAAAGCAAAACGGTCGAGCGGATGCAATATTATCAGGAGCAGGATGCCGGCTATGCCAAGCTGCAAGGCACCCGCCCGCAAACGATAGGCTATGCGCTGGCCGATTCACCCGTAGCGCAAGCGGCCTGGATCTATGAAAAATTCCAGGCTTGGACCGACAATCAGGGTCGGCCCGAGGACGCGCTAAGCCGCGATGAGATGCTGGACATGATCAGCTTATACTGGCTCACCAACAGCGGCGCATCATCCGCCCGGCTTTACTGGGAAAGCGCGAATGCGTTCCGCGCGCAACGGCTGGAACTGCCGGTCGGGGTCAGTCTCTTCGCGAAGGAAATTTTCCGTCCGTCGCGGCGTTGGGCGGAGCGCAGCTATCCCAATCTTGCCTATTGGAACGAGTTACCCGTCGGCGGCCATTTCGCAGCTTTCGAGCAACCCGTCCTGTTCGCCGAGGAAATGCGCGCCTGCTTCAAGGCGATGGCAAGCGAATGAAGGGACAGCCCCCCTTCCCGACGGGAAGAGAGCGGCTTCTCATGCTTCAGTCATTCGGTCCATGACCGTCTTTGCAGCCTGACGGGCGGTCGCCGCCATCGGGAAGCCGGCATAGCCGCTGCCATGATAGATGACCTTTTCCAATTCGTCCCGCGTCACGCCATTGCCCACCACTACATATCCAACGCCTTACGGGAACTGGAAATTCTGGCAAGTGGCGGGGCGCCCCGCGCTACAACTGATTGCTGCCGGCCGCGGCGAACAGGCGCTGGAAATCGACCATCGTCGGCTGGTGCGCGGTGAAGCCGCCATCGACCGGGATCAGCGCCCCATTGATGAAGCGCGACTCATCCGACGCCAGGAAGGCGACAACATTGGCAATGTCCCGCATACTGCCCAGCGTCGGGTTGAGATGATGGTCGAGCAGCACATCCTTGACTGCCTGCGGCGTGGTCTCGACCGCCGTTTCGCTCAACACGAAACCGATGGCGACGACATTCGACCGGACACCCTGCTTACCATATTGCGTCGCCAGGAACCGACTGAGATTGATCAGCGCCGCCTTCGACGCGCCATAGGCAGTCAAAGTCATCTCGCCAAGCAGGCCGAAGCCGGAGGCCGAATGGATCAACGATCCGCCACCGCCCGCGATCATCGTCGGCAGTGCATATTTGCACAGGAGCATCGGTCCCCGCGCATTGACCGCAAAGGCCTTGTCCCACGCGTCGGTCGCAAGGTTGATGACATCAAGGTCGCCCGCACGCTGTTCCGGCGCTTGATAGGCGGCATTGTTGTGGATGATGTCGATGCGCCCGTGCCGGTCAACGATGCCTGCGACGGCAGCTGCCACGCCATCCTCATCGGCGAGGTCGAACGCAACGGCATCCGCCCGATGGCCAGCCGAGCATAGGGCATCGGCCACCGCTCCAACACGGTCTTTCGCAATATCCGCCAGGATCACGGTCGCACCGCGCTCTGCCAACAGTGCGGCGACGTCAGCGCCAATACCCTGCCCGGCTCCCGTCACGATGGCAACGCGGCCTTCAAAAGCGGTGGTCATGTGAATTCCCTTTCATGGAGGACTGAAGCAATAGGCGCAGATCTTGTTGCCGTCCGGGTCGAACAGATAGGCGCCATAGGCATGGGATACCGCGGCGCGCGGTCCCGGCAATCCTGCGTCACGTCCACCCGCAGCCAACCCCGCAGCATGGAAACAATCCACCGCGTCGCGGTCAGGTGCCTGGAAGCTCAGCGTCGCGCCGTTCGAGGGCGTCGCTTCACCTTCGAACGGGCGCAAGATCAGCAGTTCGGGCACATGCCGGCCATAGCCGATCCCCTGATTCAGAAAAGGTCCGAGATTGACGATGCCCAGGGGCGCGAGAACCTCGTCGTAAAAACGGCGCGCACGCGCCAGATCGTTGGAGCCAAGGCAGGCATGGGTGAAAATCCCCATATCTTCACCCACCCAAGCGATATGACACTGGCTCCGCAATGGTGCCCTGAGCTTCTTCCGGTCCTGAATCCGCGGTACCAAACATCATCTTTTCAGCTCATCGCCAGCTTTTCAGCCCCCCCGGTGCGCACCCTGTTGCCCATGTGGGCGCGAGCGCGTTCCTCTTCACCCACCCCCGCAGCAGTGGGATGCTGGACATCATCCTTTGTCAGCCGCGGGGTCGCGACGTCCCACTGGGTAATACGCAGGCTGGCAATCCGGCCACCTGCGCGCAGCGCTACGTCAGCCCCGGTCCAGGCTGCCCGCGCGGCACCGGCGTCGCAGAGCCGATAGATGGCAACATAGCGATATTCGGGCACGACCGGGATCATCTGCCCGAAAGTGCGGAAGACCAGAAGTGTCGCCGACTTGACACCCGGCCGCGCTGCGGCCTCGCGGAAGTGGCCCTCGCCCAGCCAGCGCGCAAAATCCCCTTCGCCTCCATCGGCCGGGTTCACCTCTTCCAGGATAGCGCCCTCATCTGCAGCCGTTTCCGGATCATTGTCCTGGAAGGCCAAAGGATAATAATGGAAGTCATATAGCTCGCTATCGTCGATCGCATCCGACACCTGCATCCGCGATGTCAGCGCATTGTCCAGATGCTCACGACTGAAACGCACCGGATCGAATACGTCGTAAAGCGCCAGATATTGCCAGTTAAACCCCTCGATCGGACAGGGCTGCGCGCTCGCCAGATGGAAACGCTGGGCAGTGACCGATCCCCGAAAACGCAGCGCATCGCGAATGTGGATGTTGGTGTACCAGTCCTCCATGTCGGCCTCTCGGCCTTCGACGGCCCTGGTCAACACCACCAGCACGGCATCAATCATCGCGTTGCTCCCTATTCTGATGGATGCGCAGGCGGGGCCAGGAACGTCAGCGGCGCGCCCATGCTCGTCCGGTAGGACAGTGGCTGCTTGCCGTCGGTGTCGCGAATACCGTAGCGTTCGGCCAGTTCCGCACCGATCACAGCCTTGCCGGACAGGCTCGCCAAGCTGGAATCCTCCGCCAGCCGATCGAGCACCAGCCCGGAAAATTCCGGCGTCTCCCAATGCGGCAGCATGGCGCGCAATTCGTCGGGGATCATCTCGGGCGGCATCGCACGCACCGCGTCGGTCAGGATGAAGCCCGGCCAGAAGGAAACGGCTGCCACGCCATGAGGCGCCAGATCAATCGCCATGTCGGCCGTCATCTTGTCGGTGCCCGCCTTCGCCGCGCCATAGGCAGGGCCGTGGAAATAAGACACCGCGCCATAGAAGGAAATGCTGGCGATCAGCCCGCGTCCCGCCGCGACCATGAGGGGGGCTGCATGATAGGAGGCGACATAGCTGGACCGCAGGCCGACGTCGATCATGTCGGCAAGCCTGATCGGCTTTTCCCAGAAGCCACCGGGCGCGACCAGATCCTGTCCGTACACAGCGGCGGCATTGTTGACCAGCACATCCAGTCGTCCCTCCGTCCGCTCGGCCAGCCGGGCGAAGGCGCGCTCGACCGAGGTATCGTCACGATGGTCACATTCCAGCGCGATGCCTTTGCCCCCCGCCCGCTCGATCTCGCCCACGACCTCGCCAAGTTGCGCCGCGTCCCTGCCGGTGATGGCGACGATGTTACCCCGCGAAGCAAAACCGCGCGCCATGCCCCGCCCCAGCCCACGCGTCGCGCCGGTAATCATCACGATTTTCTCGCCCAACTTCATCATCCTTCCATATTTTCGCCGACGAACATCGTCCTCTCCCTGGACCGAATGACCTATCGGAGGGACGGTGCACTGGCTCTATCGTGTCGCGGGCAGCACGACGTTGCAAGCCGCTCCGCCAAGCGCGGTCGGGCCAAATAACTGGAGGCGCCGCCCCTCGATCGTCGCCAGCACGGTGATGAGCGTTTCATCCTCTTCTGGACCCGCCGCCCTGACATGAGATTCCAGCGCCTGTGCCGCCTCCGGCCAGTCCGTGAAAGGACGACCCAGCAGGGCGGATATGTCAGCCAGATTATGAGCGACCATCTCGGCGCCATAGCTATCCGCACGCTGCGCCCATTCGATTAGTTCGGCGACCTGCGCCTTCTGCATCCGGCTCGCATCGTCCTCGACCACCAGCCCCTCCAGCGTATCGGCCAGCTTGGCCATCAGTGGCGCGTTGTCGCCCGTTCGCTCCGGCAGCGGCGATAGCTCGGGCAACGGCACACCCGACAGCTGCGACAACGCCAGCAGGATCGATCGGCGTAGCGAAAGGTCGAACATCAGATAGACTGAATGCGGATCGCCCATGCATGGTTCGCCGACCGTACCGGTAAACTGCATCGTGCCCAACAGCGAGAATTGGAGCACATGGAACACCACCGCCTCATGGTCGACCGGCTCGCCCATCGCCTCCTCATAATAGCGTATCAGATCGGGCAGCGGCGCGCCCAGCGGCTCGTAGCTATTGCGCATTCCCATGGTCGCAATGTCGACCAGCGGATCGCCGATCATGGAAAATTCGAAGTCGTAAAGTTTCGTCATCGCACCGTTTTCGACCAGATACTGACCTGAATCGAACTGGATGAAGCTGGCGCGCTCCCGGTGCCTGGGCACATTACGACGCAGCCACTGGATGACAAATTCGATCAGTGGCTCGGGCCGGCTCTTGGTCCGCAGATAATGCGGCATATAGGCATCCAGACCGACCAGCGCGATCGCTTCCGCGCCTTCGGGCCGATGCACGCCCGCCTCGACCAAGGGTTCGATCGGCAGCTGGTGCATAGCCGCCACCGCTTTCATATAGGTGCGGCCAATCGCGCTTTTGGTCGCGTCGTCCAGCGCGGAAAAATCTCGGGTGCCTTCGATCGCCTCCATGACGATGCAGGGCGGGTCCGCAAGATAGCCGTAGATTTCCGGCACCGGCAGCCCCTGATCGTGCAACAGCGCGATAATATCCGCTTCGCGCTTCAAGTCGGGGAAGATGGAGACATCCCCGCCCCGGTCCCCACGCAGGTGGAGGCGACGGATCGCGCCGTCCTTCTCTACATCAACGAACCAGGACGGCCGCCAGCGTACCAGCCGTTCAAGCCCGACCACGGTACCACCCGTCAACTGCTCGACGAAGCGCGTAATTCGCGCGACGGCCGCGTCGTCATAATCGTTGAAGGGTGTCGCTTCGCTCACTTGGCGCCGCCTTCGATGGAAAATGCCTCGGCCACCACCCGCGTATCCATATATTCCTTGCCCGACAGAATCTGCCCGTCCCTTATGATCAGCAGGTTATGATATTCGTTGCGATAGACCCGGTCGGCGAACACCATCTCGCCGCGCACCTCGACAGCGACCCGATCACCCTCGGCGGTGATACCTACAATTTGCGCCGTGCGCTTCGACGCGGTCAGAAGACCTGCCTTAACGCTGGCGATGAAGTCGGCGCGGCTCATGTCGCCATGGCCCAATATCCACCAGGTACAGTCAGGATGCTGCAACGCCTCGATCGTGGCGACGTCCCCCTCCTCGACCGCGCGCATATAGCGCCGCGCTACCATCTTGTTCGCCTCGATTTCGGCCATTCTCTGTCTCCGCCAGCGCAGACGCATCGCGTCGCCGCGTCATGTGCAGGCGGGAAGGCCTGGCGGAACCCTACCCAAGGGCGGGTGGCCTGCGTCCCGTCGCTACCCACTTTACCGTCGAGACGCACATGATGCGCGCAAGGAGGGGAACAGGCGTGAAAAGCACGACCATGAAATTATGCACCTATATGGGTGCCGTCGCCGGAACATTGATGTTCATCGGCATATGGCCGCTCGCGCAGATGTTCCCCCCGCTCGCCCCAGCGCTGCCCGCGGCCGAGGTCGCCGATTATTATCGCGCGCACCAAACCGGAATATTGGTCGGCGCGATCCTCATCATGGCCTGCTCCGTGCTGTTCTTCCCCTTCCTCGCGGCGGTTGCGACCTTCCTCAAGAAGATCGAGGGGCCGGTTTCGCCCCTGACCTGGGCGTTCGTGATGATCTGTGCCTATGGCTTCGTCACCGTCTTCTTCGCCGGCCTTTTCTTTACCGCCGCCGCTTATCGCCCCGACAATCCCGATGCGATCATCGCGACGCTGAGCGACATCGCCTTTTTTCTGTTCGTCATGCCCGCCGTCCCGGCCTTCGTGCAAAATGTCGTGACCGGCATCGCCATTCTCGGCGACAAGCGTGCGCAGCCGATCCTGCCGCGCTGGCTGGGCTACATGAACCTGTGGACTGGCGTGCTGCTGCTGCCCGGCCTTGCCGTGGGGCTGTTTAAGGTCGGCCCTTTCGCCTGGAACGGCGTACTCGCTTTCTGGGTGCCGGCGGTGGTGTTCGGCATCTGGTTCAACCTGATGATCTTCGCCATGCTCGGCTCGATCAAGCGCAACGTGCTGGCCGGCGAATGACGGTCCAACCCCTATCCGAACTACATGGCCGTGCCCGCAGCACGCGCGGGCATGTACCGGGAGAGGAAGGCGTCTGGGTCTTCATCGGCGGCGACCTGGTCGCCTTTGCCGTCTTCTTCATCACCTATGCCGTTGCGCGCCGCCAGGAACTGGCCCTGTTCGAAAGCGCGCAGACGTTGCTCGACCGGCGCCTTGGCCTGCTCAACACATTATTGCTGTTGACCAGCAGCCTGTTTGTTGCCCAGGCAGTCGCCGCCGTTCGCCGCCATGACCGCCGCGCACGCCCCTTGCTGCTCGGCGCGATCGCACTCGGCAGCAGCTTCGTGATCGTCAAGGCGTTCGAATATTCGGCCAAGATCGCTCAGGGCTTCACTCTCAACAGCAACAGTTTCTCTATCTACTATTACATGTTTACCGGCATCCATCTGATCCATGTGCTGATCGGCCTCGCTGTTCTTTGTTTCGCCGCCTCGCGCTTCGACCGCAACGGCCAGATGCCCGGCGGCGTGGCCCTGATCGAGGGCTGCGGCGCCTTTTGGCATTTGGTCGACCTGTTGTGGATCATCCTGTTTGCGCTGCTGTATCTGCTATGAGGACCGATACTGCCAAGCCCGGCGTTTACGCGAACCGCATCACCCTGGTCTGGGCGATGCTCGTCGCCGCCACCCTCTTGTCATTCGAAAGCATGTCGCTGGGCAGCGCAAGCGTGGCCCGTGCGCTCATCCTCCTCATTGCCTTCACCAAAGTGCTGTTGTTGGGGCGGGAATTCATGGAACTGCGCCATGCACCGCCCTTCCTGCTTTGCCTGTTCCAGGGCTGGGTTCTCGTCACCTGTGTCACACTACTCGTGTTGTTCCAGTTTTAGCGTCATCTTGCGGTCAAATCCGGCATATTGAGATAGTCGCGCCAGCGCGCGATCAGCCCATCCTCGTCGAACTCATAAACTGCGACCATCTGGTGCGGACATGGTCGCCCCACGCATCCTGAAAATTGACGGACCTTGTTCTCCAGTTCGAGGCCCATGCTCTTCTGGGCGTCGCTTGCCACGCCCCTTCAGCCTATCCAGATCCATACAAGTTCGACATCGACCGGCCGAACGTCAAGGATCACCTTGCCTTCGGTCACGGTATGCACATCTGCATTGGTAATGCCATAACGCGCAATGTCGTGCCTTCTGATTCAAAAGGTGATCACAAGGATGACCGATCTTACGCTGGCAGCACGTGCCGATGCGATCCAATGGGATAGCTCAACGCGCGCGCGGCATATCGGCAAGCTTTATCTGCGAGCCTGATCGCTGTCATCGACATGCCCCCAAAATCCGTCGTAGCTGACGGATCTTGGGGGCACTTTCTTTTCACGTAAAATGACTTTTGCGAGCGGCGTTTCAAAACCGTTTGCTGATGGAAACGAGAACATTCCAAGAGTGGCTCCGCTGGGGATCGGCAGCGATACGAGCAGAGAGCGTCTTTACGAGGGCATTGAGGATGGCGTTATGATCACGCGATGCGTTGACGGCCGCCACGAAATTCGGGCCGTTGGCGGCCCGCATCATATTGGCCCATTGAGTCCCCAACCGTTCCGCGTCGCCTGAACTCTGGAACTCATCCCAATAGGGGTCGGGAGATTCGAACAGGGTCAGGTGTTCGAGATTCAAATCGGGTACCCGTCCTTTATCAAACGGTGCGGCCAGTTGCTCTAACGACCGACCAGCCGATGGCGCTGTCATCTGTCGAGTTTCCTCGGCCGTTAACCACCCTTCTTCCCGCAACGCCACGATCGACTGCCAGAAATGCCCGGCCATCCATTCAAACCCATGATGAACCGGGCCGCGCCCCATGAACTGGCAAATGAGCCGCCCTCCGGGACGCAGTTCGGCACTGCGGGCCGTGAGAAAGCGTAACCAATCATCTGCGAGGAGCGCATCCACGGCGGCACATGCCCCTGCTTCCTGACTGAAGATCGCCCAGCCATGATCATCGACGTCGACAGGACTGCCACTCATCCAGTGCAGCGCATTGGATGACCAGCCCAGATCCACGCTACCCGGCGGCAATATGATGTCGAAATAGGACCGCCCTATTGCCGAGGGAAAAATCCCGCTCCTCCCCTTCAGATAGCTGGTCGGATCACTATCCAGCAGGGTGAATAGCGAGGCAAAGTCGTTGGAAGGCAAGTCGGTATGGACGACCTGAACGGGCCGGTCTGGATTGGTTGAGCGGACGAGGTCTATCGCCCTGCCAATGGGCGTCATCGAATTACGGCCCTGCGACGCGCCATAGTCCGCAATCGTCACGACTGCGGGCCCCTCGTTTGCCACGATCTGCGCAGCCGCCCCCAACAGGGGCAGGGCAGATTGGAGATTGGCGTTCTGAAGGGAAGAATGCCGATTATAAAGCCCGCCCCCAGCCATCGGGGCTATCGGATTGGCTTTTCCTTCATCCATAAAAAATGTCCGCTATGCGCTTGGAATAAGCTGCACTCTTTTCCGGTGACAAGCCATAGTGCGGAATGACCGGAGTGATCGCGTCGGCATGCATCGCGCGCTTCTCCACCCGCGCGCGCACTTCGTCAGCCGAACCGACGATCGCAATGCTTTCCACCATCGCATCGGTGCAGGCTGCGGTCATAGCAACATCATCCCCCCGTGCGAAGGCAGCCTGAATCGCCGCTGCCTCCCGGCCGAAGCCTATTTCCTCGAAGTAGCGCAGATATTGGGGCGACTGACTATAATAAGCCACAGTCGGGCGACAATCTTCAAGCGCTTCGCGCCGATCCTCCGCGATCGCAGTAAAGATCGAGATGTTGAGCGAGAAGTCCTTGCGAGCCCGACCGCTCCGATCGAGCCCCGTTTTGAGATTGGCGATCACCTCTCGCTCGATCCAGGCATCGTTCCACAACGGGTGGCCCAATAGCCCGTCGGCAATCTCTCCCGCCTGGGCGCAGGCTTTCTGGAACACGGCAGGCAAGACGATAGGAATGTCGCTTCGTACCGGCGGCTGAAGAAGGCGAAAATGCGACAGGTCGAGGCGATGATATTCGCCCTCCAACTGCGTCAATTCTCCGGTATGGCCCCGCGCCACAATCTCTCGGATCATGCCTACGATTTCGCGCATGTGCGCCAGCGGCTTGCCATAAGTGCTGCCGAAGGAGCCTTCTATCTGGCTTTGAGCGCTGGATCCCAGCCCCAGAACCACCCTGCCATTGCTGATAAGGTCAAGGTCAATTGCACTGCACGCAGTCTCGAGAGGGCTACGAACAAAAGCCAGCGCAATACCTGTCCCAAGTTTGATTCGCTCCGTAACCGGCGCCGCAGCCGCCAATGTGGTGAAAGGAGCACCAAACATCTGCGGCGCCCACATGCCCGCAACCCCGGCCGCCTCGTACCCCTGCGCCACTGAGGCCAGGGTTTCGCCGGGCATCGGTACAAGTTGCGCCCACACTGCTTTGCGTTGGGTCATTACCCGCTCCCTTGCAACCAAATTTGTCCATTGCAGGACTGTCGGTGCCCAAGCTTTTCGGCTCTTTCCCCTGTCGAAGGATAGTTGAATATTTGCGCTCGCGGTTCATAACGACCGCGCAATCCGTACAAGTGCCGACCGTCCCTACATGGAAAATTTTAACATATAATTCAGTTAGATAGGTTTTAACTGCGGATTACGCTTCGACGCCGGTTCGCACGCTTACATTCGGCCAAGCTATCGGCGGCGGCGCGTCGAGCAGCATGTGATAACGCTCAATGATGCCATGTCCAACACTCCACGACCCCTCGCTCGCCAAAGCCTGGGGTGAGTTCAACATGGGTCAATTCTTAATGGAAATTCCTGACCTTCTTGGGTCACATCTCATTTGAAATCAACACCCTGTTGCCATCCATACAATCCAGGCTCCCGCGGCCGCAGCGATTGTATCGCCCGACCGCCAAGTCGCATTCGATCGCGCCGGAAACGGCTGATGACGGAACTTCCATCCACAAGGCCTTGGCCGCCACCTTTCCTACGACAGGTCTTTGTCGGGCCGCGCACGGGAATGCTGAGGCTGCGCTCATCAGGCGCGCCGCGAGATGCATACTCCGCGAGAGGATTTTTTCTAATGCTGGCCAATGATTTCCGCACCACTGAAACCGTGAAGACTGTGTCCGAGCGCTATAGCTGGTACGTTCTTGGCGTCCTGACGCTGGCGCAGACCTGCCACGGTATCGATCGGGCGATCATCGGCCTGGTGCTCGCGCCCGTCGGCAAGGAATTCGGCCTGACGGACCGCGAGCTCGGGTTTCTCGCTGGCTTCGCCTATGGGATCTTCTTCGCGATCTCCGCAATTCCCTTCGGCATGGCCGTCGATCGCCACAACCGGCGCAATATCATGACGCTGGCGCTCACAATCTGGAGCAGCGCCACAGCATTGTGCGGACTCGCAACCGGGTTCTGGACGCTGCTGCTCGGCCGCGCGGCGGTCGGCACCGCAGAAGCGGCAGGATCGCCCACCGGCATGTCGCTGCTCAGCGACTATTTCGACAAGGACAAGCGGTCGACCGCGATCGGACTCTGGTATCTTAGTTCGGGCATCGGCCTAGCCATCGCCTTCTTCGTCGGCGGCGCGATCGTACAGGCCTATGGCTGGCGCTGGGCATTCTTCGCCGCCGGCATCCCCGGACTGTTGATCGCCCCGCTGCTGCTCTTCACGGTGCGTGAACCCAAGCGCGGGGGCCGCGATGCGGTCGTCCCCTCGGACGCGGCACTCGAGACCGCGAGCCTTAGAGTACGTATCCGTCTGCTCCTCGGCCGTCCCGGCCTTGCGCATTGCATCACCGCGATCATCCTGATCGCAACCGGCATCTACGGGATGAGCACTTGGCTCACGACGTTCCTGATCCGCGTCCACGACATGCCCATCAGCAAGGCGGGGCTGACGGTCGCGATCGCTTTCGGCGTCGTCGGATCGTTGGGCGGCTTCGCGGCAGGCTGGGGTGCCGATTGGCTCAACCGACGGATGGGCGGCTTCAATCCGGCGCGGACGGCCATGCTCGGTGCGACCATCCCCTTCGTCACTGCCCTAACCGGCGTCGGCACCGTCGCCTTCGACGATTTCACGATCACCATGGCGTTTATGATGGCATGCGGATTCTTCTGCGCTTCGTATAACGGGCCTATCTACGCTGTGATCGTGCATATTGCAGGCGCCCGACTGCGTGGGCTTGCGGTCTCGCTAGTGCAACTTGGCGCAAACCTGATCGGCGTGGGTGCGGGCACGTTCCTGATCGGCGCGATTAGCGATTATGTCGGCGGCACGCGCGGCGTCGCCTGGGGCATCGGTATCGCGATGGTGTTCGTCCTCTGGGGCGGCGTTCACCTCGTCCTGGCTTCACACAGTATAAAGCGAGCGGAAGAGATCTGAAATTTCCAAAACAAGAAAGTGAGAGGATAATCATGGCGGAAGCACAACGCACGCGAAGCCGGGTGATCGACCAGAACCCGGTGCCCAGACCCTATCAGAGCCGGACCGAACAGATCCCGATGGAGCGGTTCCGTCCGGATGCGGACTGGCTCGGCCGGATCATGGCGAACAAATATCCTGGCATCGCCGCGTATGCGATGGAGGTCGTGCAGATGTTCGACAGCCATACCACCAAGATCCGCGTCGCCGTCGACTGGAACGATGCCGGCAAGGCGGCGGGGCTGCCTCGGAACCTGTGCATCAAGTCGAACTGGGGCGGGCAGTTCGACAATGTCGACATCCATGCGCTCGAGGCGCGCTTCTATCATTTCCTGACCGACCGGCTGACGGCGCACACCGCGACCTGCTATTATGCGGACTGGAACGACGATGGCTCGGGCCAGGGCTTGGTCGTGCTGGAAGACCTGATCGACCGCGGCGGCAAGTTTGGACACAGCCTCCAGCATTCCGGCGTCGACGGTGTCGCAAGCGGGCTGGCGGATCTCGCCAAGCTCCATGCCGGCCTGTGGAACAGCCCGCTGATCACGCCGGACGCGGCGCCCTGGCTGCCGACGTCGATGGAGGTTCCGGTCGATTACGATCAGGTGCGCCTGATGGATCACTGGCTCGGCGAAAATCGCAAGGAGCCCAATTTCTGCGGGATCGCGCCGAAACATTATCTCGACGACCCGTCACGTCTCGAACGCGCCTATGACGCGCTTGTCGATTACGAACGAAAGTTCAAGGCGCCCTATTGCGTGATCCTGGGCGATTGCCATCAGGGCAACACCTATATCCTACCCAATGGCGAGCGGATGTGGCTCGATTGGCAACTGGGTCGGCGCGGCCGCCCGTGGCGCGACGTCACCTATTTCACCGTCGGATCGCTCACCATTGAGGAACGCCGTCAAAGCCACCGCGATCTGGTCGCGCATTATCGCGACTGCCTGATCAAGGAGGGTGCCACCGACGTCATCGGCATAGACGAGATCTGGGAGCAGATTCCGCGCTGGGTAATGTACGGAATTCAGGCATGGGCCGCCAACATGGATCACTGGGGGCAGAACGGCCTGCCAATGAACGAGCGTTTCTTCACGGCCGGCGAGGATCTCGGCTCCTGGAAGCTGTTGCTGTGCGAATGAGACCGGGCGCGGTTCGACCGCGCCCAGTCTGAAGCTGTTTCGCCAGGAAAACAAAAAGGCGCGCGTCCTGCGACGCCCCCTTCCTGTTCGACGATTTAATAGGTCCTGACCCTAGATGATCACCTCAGGCATAAGCAAGTTCCAGGCCGGGCACATCCCAGTTCAGCACCGCCACGCGCCCGGTGCTGCCCAGCGTCACATAGGCGGTCTTTAAATCGGGTCCGCCGAAGCAGATGTTGGTGGTGAGGAAATCAGGCATGGCGATGACGTCTGGCGAGCCGCCTTCCGGCAAGAATACCAGGATCGCGCCACCACCCGGAGATGCGACACAAATCCGGCCGGCGCCATCCACCGCAAGGCTGTCGAGATACTGCCCCGGCCCAGCTCGGCCGACGATGCTGGCGCCGTTCGGCATCATCGCGCCCGCTGGATCGATCATGCCGGGCGCCGACAGGCGGAAGCTAAGCAGGTGCGCCTCATAAGTCGCGGCGACATAGAGCGTGCCACCGTCCGGTGAGAGTCCGATGCCGTTGGGCGCATCGACCGGCGAAACGACCTCGCGGATCGCGCTGCCGTCCGCCTGCGCATAATAGATCGCGCCACGCATCCGCGCCCGTCCCCGATCACGCCCGAAATCGGTGAACCAGAAGCCACCTGCGGCATCGAACACGATGTCGTTCGGTCCCCAGAACGGTGTTTCCTCGCTGTGGGCGTAGAGCGTCTCGAAATCGCCGGTTTCCAGATCTACGACCTGGATCGATCCCGGCGGCGTATCATGGGGTGCCTCGTGCGGCAGCAGCACGCTGCCTTCGAGCTCGACGTGGTCGAAACCCCCATTGTTGCAGACATAACAGCGTCCGTCCGGGCCGATCGCGGCACCGTTCGGCCCGCCGCCGAGTTCGGCGACGATCGTGCGGCTGCCATCGGCGGCGACGCGGGTGAGGCGACGGCCGAGCACCTCGACCACCAGTACGCTGCCATCCGGCATCGCGATCGGGCCTTCGGGCATCATCAGCCCGCTGGTCAGGAATTCGAGCTTACCCGCCATCGTCTCTCCAATCACTTTCCCACAGCGTATATCTTTAGCCCGCCTGGCCTACCCGCCTTCTGGCAGGTGAAGGCTTGCCTGCGGAATGGCGATCTCTTCGCGGTCTCGGTTCTGCAATGCTTTCGGGTTACGCTCGATGCCAAAGATATTCGGCGGCCGACTTAAAGAGGTGATGTAAAATGACCGAAGCGCTTTCCAAGCTCAACTTCCGCGATGTCGGTGGCATGCCGACCGAAGATGGCGGCGCGCTCAAGCCCGGCATGATCTATCGCTCCGAAGGTCCGGCCAGCTTTCAGGAGGTTCACCGCAAGGAACTCGCCGCGCTCGCCATCCGCCTCGTCTGCGATCTTCGCGCCGATACCGAGCGCAACAAGGATCCAAACGACTGGACCGAGACGGCGCGGTTGCTGAACCTCGACGTCACCAACGATCTGCGTGTCGAGACCAACGACGGCTGGATGACGCTTAAGAACGACCCTACCCCGGAAGGCGCACGGAATGCCTTGAACGGCAATTACGCCGCGATTCCGGGCGCGATCCGGCCGCATCTAAAATCGCTGATCGATGCGATCGTCGATGGCGAGACACCCGTTCTCGTCCATTGCACGGCGGGCAAAGACCGCACTGGCGTGATGATGGCGATCCTGCTGATGGCGCTGGGCGTGCCACGCGACGTGATCGTGGCGGACTATCAGCGCTCAGACGTCTTCGCGCAGAATCTGCGTATTCGCGGCGGCATCCCCGAACAATTCGAGGAAGCCTTCGGCTTCCGGCCGAGCGAGGCACTGATCGACACGATGATCGGTGTTAATCTCGAGTTCCTCGATTCCGCGCTCGGGGGGATCACGCGCGAATGGGGCTCGATCGACGATTTCTTCCTGGCCGCAGGCGTGGATGCGGATCAACTCGCACGTTTTCGCGACACGCTCGTCGTCCGCGTGGTCGAGGAAGCCTGACCAGCCTTGCGGACCCACGTCGCAAGGCCCATCATGTCGCGGAGCGTGCCGTCGGGATACTACCGGCGGAACAGGTCATGGCGCTGAAGCTTGGCGACAACCGTTTCCGCGGACAGCCGCAACATCGTCCGCATGATCGCGGGGATTACAAGAAAGCCGTCATAGGCGCCCCTCGTGATCCAGTCCTCGATCTGAAATTGAGCGCATTGCCGTCGAACGACGACGTCACCAGGTTCCTCGCCGCGCGCCCGTCGCTCAGGTAATCAAGGGACATGAAGCGGCGCGCGAGCGCGAACGGTTCATCGAAGCTGGTCATCGCCGTCGCGGCCAATCCAAGGGGCGTCATACTGCCCCTCAGTCTCGATCACTCCGTTCGCGGCCGCCTGGATCGCCTCGGTCCGGGCGCGCGGCGCATAGAATTGAGAATACCATTGGCGATAGCGCCGGAACGGCCCGTCGCCGGGAATCTGGACGACCTTGAGTGTGGGCCGCTTGCGCTTGAATATCTCCATGTCCTGGTTGAACTGGTAGAGGCTGATCGCCGATATCTCGGCGTGGGCGCGGACGTCCTCCTCATCCGGTGCATCGCCCACGGCGCGCATCATCGTGCCGTGGAAGCCACAGACTTTGCCGTCCTCCGTTGGCGTGTGCGCGAAAAAGAAAATCAGCGGTCGCGGCCCGTCCGAATAGGCGAGCAGCAACGCCGGCCCGGTATAACGACTGCTCACCGTGAAGGGCGCACTCTCCGCGCCGTCCACCATCATCACGCTGGTGCTGTCGGTCTGCGCGCGATGCCCGTCAAAAGTAACGCGGTGGCCGACAAGCCGGTCGTGGCCATGAACATTGGCGTTGTGGATCTTGTCGACGCCATGCTCGGCCAGCTCGAGCTGGTGGACGGCCATCTCGGGCACCTCCGCAATCGTCCAGCGCATCCAGCGGGGATCGGCCCATTCGGGAAGCGCGGGCAGCTCGTAGGTCGGCGCGCCGCCTTCGGGATCATGCCACGCGAAAATGCAGCCGGCCCATTCCTGCACCTGCCAGGATCGAATCCCCATCGCCTTCGGAATCGTGATCCGCGAATAGGGGATTTCGGTGCACTGGCCGTCCGGCCCGAACTTCCAGCCGTGATTGGGGCAGCGGATACTGTCGCCCTCGGTCTGGACACAATGGAGCGCGGTCGCGCCGGTCGGCCCGACGGCGAGATGTGCGCCCATGTGCGGGCAATAGGCATCCAGCATCACCGGACGACCGCTGGCGCCGCGATAGAGCACGACATCCTCACCAAAGACGCGCGCCTCTATCGGCGTCGCGGTCAGCCAGTCGGCAGCCGCCACCATCATCCAGCCACGGGGATAGTCGAACTCTCCAAGCCCATAATCGCGCGAGGTCGCCATCGTCTCATCCTCCTTGGCAACGCATCCCCCCTGTGCAGCCGCCATGAGCGCACGCCCGAGGCCGGTGGAGACGCCCGTGATCAGCCAGCGCCTGGATGCGGCGTTCGCACCCATATCAGCGCGCCTTCTGGTTCAGGATCGGCTCCATTCTCGCTAATGCGAGATGGTCTGGGCCGGCATCGGGACCGGCGATCACCAGGCAGTGGCGCAGCGTCCGGCGATGGAATAGGCGAGTGAGCGCTGCATCCTGTTCCGGTCCGGCCCGTTTGATGTAGCGCAGCAAGGCGAGATCGGCCTCCTCCAGGCTGGTCAGACGCGATCCGATTACCGCGGCGACATCCGCAAGATCCTCGCGCTCAAGCCAGCCGCGATAATGCCCGCGCGTCCGCAAATAGCCAGGGATGGAGAGCATGATACCGCGCTGCCAGTCCTGCAACGCTTCGGTTTCCTCCAGCCGGGCGATATCGGCCGCGAGCTTTTCCAGCGCCATATCCTCGAACGGCGTAGACTCCGGCTCGGGCAGGCGAATGTCGTCCAGTTCGAGGCCGATAATCTCCGCGAGTGCCTCCATGCAGCGCCGGCCGATCATCGCGACCTGGACGGCGCTCTCCACCCAATCGCCGCCGCGTCCCGTCTCGCGCAGACCAAATAGCGGACCGTAATAGGCTTCTCCCAGGAAGCCGACGGTGTGATAGGCGATGGCGTCATAGTCAAGCGCGTGGCCGCCGGACTTCTCGTAATGGCGGAACAGCGCGGGCACGTCGCCCATATTCTCGATCGGATGGCGCCCCCGGAAGCAGGCGAGATCGCGCATGGGATCGGCGAGATGCCCAATCTCGACATCGAGGATGCAGGTAACGTCGGGGCCGTCCGACAGGAACTGGCCGCAGTCACCCGTGACGAACGCGATTGCGGCGCGATCAGCCGGCACATTCCGCCTGAGCCACCGCACGCAGAATTCGACGAACGGATCGGTGATCCCCTGCTCGGTCGTCATCGCATGGAACCGCTCATAATTGTGGAGAGCGATCTCACGCGTGCCGGTGGGCAGGAACGCGCCCTGGGCGGCGAACTTTTCGGGCGGGATGTGGTGCATCTCGCCCAATATCTCCATATAGCGCAGCGAGGCCTGCCAGCGATCGTCGCTCATCGTCGAGGCGTTTTCGATCGCCTCCTGGATCAGGCCGGGATCGCGCCCGCCGCGCACCCATTCCATGACGATCGTATTCGGCTCGGGGCATGTGCCCAGGATGGCGGGGATCGGCATGCCATTCTCGTGCAGCGTGCGCTGCATGCGCATTTCATAGTCGAGCGGATAGGGATGCGTCGGCCAGGTCCGGTCGCCCTTCAAGAGGAACTCCTGCACCGCGCCGTTCCGCTTGGTAACGGCGCGCCAAACCGGGCGCCAGCGGCGCTGCTTGTGGAGTACGATGTCCGTGCAGCCGAGATTGTCCTCCAGCCAATGGTCGAGCGAAGCCCTGTCCTGGCCGTGGCTTTCGAGTTGCGCGGCGGTTGCCGGTCGATGCATGGTCGCCTGTCCTCTCGATATATCGTCGTAAAATAGGCGAACGTCAGCTGGCCGCACCGGCGGACATCGTGTCGAATGCCTTCAAGATCGCAAGACTGTCGAAATATTCACGCCAGAGAATGATCCGCTCGTCGCGGATGCCGATCACAAAGACGTAGCTGTTTCGATAGTCGCCGCCGCCCCGCAGCCGTCCCTTGCTGCTTGCCTCTAGCAAAAGCGTAGAATCGCCAGCGCACCAATAGATTTTGGCGGGCGTGATCTTTATCTCTTCGAGGCTCGCCCGGCCTTCGCGAAAGGCGGCCATGACGGCGGCATGACCGTGGCTGAGGGTCGGCATGGCCGGCGGCGCGAAGGGGAATTCCGCGCGCACCTCCGGGTGGAAGCAATCGGCGATCGCATCAATGTCGCCCGCGTTGAAACCATCCAGCACATGACGAAGCAGCGTGTTCGCCCTCTCCTCGTCGCTCACGGCGCCCTCATCGTTCACGGCATGTCCTTTCCTGTCGCGGCGTCCTGTGCGGAGCGTCTGCGCGCTCTTCGTCGGAGGCCCGTTCGAACAGCTGCAATAATGATATCCGTCGAACACCCACCCTACCCAAGGGTTGGTGGACAGTTCGGCAATTGATAGGGTCTCGTTATAGTAACTGCCCTTGTATAGCGAAGAGGATGGTTGAGTTTCCTAGACCCGCTTCCATAACATTCTCGAATAAGAGTTCGGCGGACACAAATCCGTCTGGGGGGATGCTATGAACAAGTTGCTTTATTCGGGTCTTGTCGGCGCCGTGTGCGCCTCGTTCCCAGCCACTGTGCGCGCACAGGCAAGCGGCGCACCCGCGGTCGCGCAAGACCAGATCGAAGACATCGTCGTCACCGCGCGCCGGAGCGAGGAAGCCTTGCAGACCACGCCGGTTGCTGTGACGGCCCTTTCAAGCGCCGGGCTAGAGCGTAAGCAGATCACCGATGTCGCGGCGGTTCAGCGCGCGGCGCCGAACCTCACGATCACCACGGGCACGCCCGCCGCCTCGGGTTTCGCGATCATCTCGATGCGTGGACAATCCAATCTCAACGCGGGCAACGCCTCGGACCCCGCCGTCGGCATCTATCTGGATGGCGCGTATATTGCGCGACCGGCCGGTGCGCTGTTTGATCTCGTCGATATGCAGCGGGTCGAGGTCTTGCGTGGTCCACAGGGGACGCTGTTCGGACGTAACACCATCGGCGGCGCGCTCAACCTGACGACCAATCAGCCGGATGGCGACCTGCTGCTCTCGGGCCGCCTGACGGCGGGCAATTATGGCAACCTGGAAGCGACGGGTGTGCTGAACCTCCCACTCAGCGGCGACGAGCTGGCCGTGCGCATGGCGTATAAATATCGCGAGCGGGACGGCTTCGGCCGTGACGGGCTGACCGGCAAGCCGCTCAACGACAAGCGCGACGATCAATATGCCCGCTTCCAAGCGCGCTGGGCGCCCGCTTCCTCCGGCTTCGAAGCGGTCTTCGGGTTCGACTGGAACAAGAGCAACGACAGCGGCCAGCTCGCCGGTGCGACCGGGATCAATCCGCTCGTCGTGGGACCGGCGGCGTCACAGGCGCTTGAGGCGGCCTATCTCCACCGCAAATCGGACTGGTATGTCGGCTACAACACGAGCGACACTGGCACCAACGCGCTCTACCAGCCAAGCAATCATGTCGACGGCTGGGGCACGTCGCTACGCCTTTCCGCAGAGCTGGGGGCGATCACGGCCAAGTCTATCACGGCTTATCGCAAACTCGACAGCAGCGGCTATATCGATCTCGACGGTACGCCGGTCTCGTTCCTCGAACCCTATAATCGTTATCGTTCCAAGGGCGTGAGCCAGGAATTTCAGCTTTCGGGGACAATGGGCGAATTTAGCTGGATCGGCGGTGTCTTCTATTTCCGGGAGAAAAATACCGAGCAATCGGATGCCCGTATCTTCGCCGGGCCGTGGTTCCGTAACTATGCCGACATCGTCAACGAATCCTATGCCGGCTATGTTCAGGGCTATTACCAGATCAGCGATCGTCTCCGCGCGACGGCGGGCTTTCGGTACACTTGGGACAAGCGCCATGTCGTGATCCAGAATCTGGCAGCAATCTATCCAGCACCGGTGTGCGGCGTCGACGTCGCTAATCGCGACGACGGCGTCAACTGTGCGCAGACGCTCGACAAGAAATTCGACTATCCTGCCTTTACGGTGGGCCTCGACTATCAGGTGACCGACAACATCTTCGTCTACGCCAAGAGCAGCGGCGCCTATATGGCTGGCGGTTGGAACCTGCGGCAGGGGTCCGCGCCGGCGTTCAAGCCCGAGCAGACCAAGGATGTCGAGATTGGTGTGAAGGCCGAATGGTTCGATCGCCGCCTGCGCACCAACATCGCGATATTCCACAGCTGGCAGAGCGACGTGCAACGTAATATTTCCGCCGTCGTCTCCACGCCCAACGGCGACGTTTCCACCCAGTTCATCCGCAACGCCGGCGACGCCCATGTGACGGGTTTCGAATTTGAAGGCACCATGGTGCCCTGGCGCGGCATGGAGGTGACCGGCCAGTTCGGTTACACTGACGCCCACTACAACAAGGGCACGTTCCTGGATGTCCAGACGATCGGAGGCATTGCGGGGTGCAATGGCGGCGCAGCCATCGGCACCTACAACTGCACCGTCGACCGCAGCGGCGAGCGCCTACCGCAGGTTCCCAAGATCACCTACGGGATTGGCGCCACGCAGACGATTCCTACCAACTTTGGCTCAATCGCCGTTCATGCCGACTATGCGTTCATCGGCAACCAGACCTTCGCGCCTAATACTCCGGCCGCAGCCCAGCCCGCCGCAGTTAAGGCCGCCTATGCACGTGCGAACGAACTCAGCCGCATCGCCGGATACGGCCTTCTCAACGGTCGCCTGACGCTGAGCGTGGACGACGAACATTTCGAATTGTCGCTCTGGGGCCGCAACATGCTCGGCAAGAAATATTACACCCGCAGCTTTTCCGATCTCTATACGTCGCTCGGTTCCGCAGTGTCCTTCATCGGCGAACCGCGCACCTACGGCCTCACCGCCTCCTTCAAGCTCGGCGACTGATCCGAAGGCCAAGCGGGGTCGAACGCGTCGCACGGTTTGGCCTCCTATCAACGGGTGGTTTCGGCTGTTCCCGGCTTCCGCTATGAACGGCCCTTCGGATCGGTGCGATCACAACGATCGCATAAGTTCGCGTCAGGCGGGTTGGAGTAAGGATGGCCGACCGATACTGGACACCACCCAGGCGACGACGAAGGTGGCCGGCACCGTCACCAACGCGGGATAATCGGTCGGCAACAGCGGTGCCGCATGGCCCAGCGCCTTCACCCAGAAGGCTGGCCCCGCGACAATACCGGCCACGCTCGTCACCAGCCCGAACAGCCCCGCCGCGACCGCCCCGGACGCCGTCAGCCCGCGCCAATAGATTGCGAGGATTAAAAGCGGGAACGTCGTACTCGCCGCGACTGTCTGCCCCATAACGATAAGGAAGGTGATATTCTCTTTCTGGAACAAGATGGCGAGCAGCGTACCCAGGATCGAGGTGGCGATCGCGGCGGTGCGGAACAGCGCGACTTCGGATCGCTCCGACAAAGGCGGTCCGCGTCTCAGCCCCAGCACCAGATCGTGCGAGGTCGCGGACGAGATCGAGATGGTGAGACCAGCGACGACCGCGAGGATGGTAGAGAAGGCGACCGCGCTCATCAGCCCGAACAATAGATCGCCGCCCATCAGCCGGGAGAGGTGCATCGTGATCATGTTAGTCCCGCCGATGATCCCTCCGGCGGAATCGCGCAAGCTGGGGTCTCCGCCAACGAACGCGATCGCGGCCGGACCCACCACCAGCAACACCGTGCCCATCGCGATACCGATAATGGTCGCGCCCAATACGAGCGATTGCCGGGCCGCGCGCTCATCCGGCACGGTGAAGAAGCGGATCAGCAAATGCGGCATGCCCATCATGCCGGCCATCTGGGTGAGCGCCAGGCTGATCGCGCCGAACAGGCCGAGCTTGAGCCCCCCGAATTCGAGCATCTTGCGGCTGCCGGCGCTCGCTTCCGCCATGTCGAACAGCGCGCCATAACCACCCGCCTTCCATATGCATAGCCCCGCCAGCACAGCGATCATCGCGATCAGGATCACCGCCTTGATGATCTGTACCCACGTGGCGGCGAGCATGCCGCCGAACGCGACATAGCCAGTCATCAGTGCGGCCACGATCACCACCGCCAGGTTGAACGGCAGGCCAAACACGATCGAGATCAGCGCACCCGCCCCCACCAGCTGCGCGACCAGGTTGATCAGCGAGATCACGATCGTGCACAGCCCGATCACCATCCGCATCCGGGGCGCACCGAGCCGGTGGGTGATCACATCGCCGAGCGTGTAGCGACCGAGCCGGCGCAAGGGGCCGACGATCAGCGTCAGCATCAGGAACAGGCCAGCGAGCGGCGTGATCAGATAGGGTGCAGCGTCCATCCCCACTGCGAAGAACAGCCCGACGATGCCAAGTACGGTGCCTGCAGACAGGAAATCACCCGCGATCGCCAATCCATTCTGCGTCGCGGATATCTTGCCCTCGGCGGCGTAGAAAGAGGCGCGCCCGGTGTTGCGTCTCGCAGCCCAGAAGGTGATTGCGATCGTGATCGCGACGGTCGCGAGAAAATAATGGATTTGGCTCATCGTTCGTCACCAGACGCCAACGGCGCCCAGTTGGCCGCGACGAACATCGCGAACCAACCGATTGCCAGCCACACCACCACGGGCAGGCCAGCCGCGTCTTCATAGAGCCATGCGGGCACGAGATCAGGACGCCCCTGCATCAGAATCAGCGGGCAGATCGCCACGACGGCGAAGGTGATGCGACGGCCGATACTCACCCTGGCTTTTCCTCCCGTTCAGCACCAGCGCGCGATCCCGTCACACCGATACAAAATACGAATTTGATAATGATCATGTCAAACGTGATCAGGGCGATCGAATGTCGCCAACGCGACTGCATCGGCCCCATCCACCCCGTCAAGCTCCGTAGATATAACTCCCCTTGGTCAGCGATGCCTGGTAGCCAGGCCGGGTGTGCAGGCGCCCGAGCCAGGCGATGATCTCAGGATAATCGTCGATCGACGCAAACGCCTTGGCCAGTTCCGCCACGAAGCTGACCTGGATGTCTGCAGCAGTGAACAGATCACCAAGCAAATAAATCTTCCCGCGGAGCGATCGGTCGAGATAGCCCAGCACCAGCGCCAGTTCAGCATCCGCCGCCGGGCCGAGAGCGGTTCCCTCCAGCCCGAACGCGCGCGCATAGACCTTCATCATGATCGGATTGCTGCCGATCGAAACCGCGAAGTTCATCCATTCCAGATAGGGCAGCAATTCCGGCCCATCGGTATCGGGCATCAACCTGCCCTGGCCATGGCGCAACAGGATATAATCAATGATCGCGCCCGATTCGACGATCGACCGCCCCTCCGCCTCCAGCACTGGCGCCTTGCCGATCGGATGTGCGGCCTTCAGCGCGGGCGGCCCCAGCATCGTCACCGGAAGCCGCCGATGATAGACCAGATCGTAAGGGCAGCCGAGTTCCTCAAGCAGCCAGACGACCTTCTGTGATCGCGAATCGCTGAGGTGGTGGACCTTGAGCATGACGTCTTCTCTCAGCCTACCGTTGCGGTCAGAACCTGCTGCACGTCGATTCCCATCTGCTTGGAGACGTCGCCCGTATCCCAATATTCGCGCCACGATCGGATCAATCCATCGGGTCCGCACTCGAACACCGCACACACTCGCGACGACACCTTGCGGTCGCCAGCATGGAGCGTAACGTGATCGGAGCGTTCGGTGAAAACGAAGCGCCCGTCGGATGCGACGGCGTGGATTTCGCAACGGCAATCATAATAGGTCTCATACTGTGTCCGCAGAATCTGCGCGATCGCGGCACGGCCGACATAGGCAGCTGTCGTCGGCACCAGCGGCTGATAGGATCCATCCTCGGCAAAATAAGTCATCAGCCGGTCGAAATCCGGCGCATCGTGAAACTCTGCCAGGAAGGCGAGCACATTGGCTTGCGCAGCGTCGGTCATTTTCTCTCCCATCATGGCGCTTCGCGATCGAAGTCGATTCGCTCGGGTGGGGACATGACAGGTTCCGCCGGCGTCCGGCCCTAGACAAGGATAGGTTCGATCGATCACGGCAGGTGCCACTGTAAATCCTACTGCCGGGAGAATATATATGCAGTGGGATGAGGATTTCGACGTGGTCTGCGTAGGATCGGGCCTGGGTGGACTGTCAGCGGCGTTGACCGCGGCGGCACACGGCGCACGCGCGATTGTGATCGAGAAGTTCGAATTGCTCGGCGGGGTTTCGGCTCTATCCTCGGGCCAGTTGTGGCTCGGCCCCCACCATCTCCAGGAACCCGATGGCATCGCCGACGACGATGCTGATGCTGATGCCTATCTCGCACATCTCTCGCAAGGCTTCGCCACACCCGATCGCCGCAAGACCTTCATCGAACGCGGCCGCGAGGCGCTGCGCTATTTCACCGACGTGATCGGGATCGAGATGACCGTCGTGAACGGCCTGCCCGACTATTATTACCCGGCCGTCGCAGGATCCAAGCCCGAAGGGCGCTATGTCGAGGTGCTGCCGTTCAAGGCCGAACGGCTCGGCGATCTCGCCGACAAGGTACTGACCTCGCCTTATGGCGACGGCTATAGTTACACCACTTAACGTAATCGCCACACTCGACCTCCGCTTTGTTGCGGTAGGATGTCATTGCCGCTTCGGCGCTCGGCCGGAGTCGAACGTGGAGGACGTTATGGGAGTTTTTGCAGCACTGGATGTGTCACAGGAGGAGACGGCGATTTGCCTGGTTGGGGCGGAAGGTGAGATTCTCGCGGAGGCGAAGGTGCCGACCTGCCCTGACGCGATAGCCGACTGGCTAGCGAAGCGCGCCGCGGATGTCGAACGGGTGGGAATGGAGACAGGTCCCCTTGCCGTCTGGCTCTGGAACGCGCTGACGAAGCGGCGTGTCCCGATCATTTGCCTGGATGCGCGTCACGCTAATGCGGTCCTCAAAATGATGCCAAATAAAACCGACAGACATGATGCTCGCGGCTTGGCTCAGATTGTCCGCACAGGTTGGTTCAAGGCTGCCCGGATAAAGAGTCATGAGGCCTATGTTAACCGGGCGATGCTGACAGCGCGCGATACGCTGGTTGGCATGCGTGTGAAGCTTGAAAATGAGATCAGAGGGTTGCTGAAAACGTTTGGCGTGATGTTCGGAAAACGGGTTGGGGGCTTCAAACGCCGTGCGACGGAGATCATCACAGGCGAGCTGGCAGTCGCACCGGAGCTCATACCTATCTTTGAAGCGTTGATGCACGCCCGGAGTGAAATTCTAGCCCGTATTGCCGCTCTCGATGGCAAAATCCGGGCGGTAGCCAAACAGCATGGTACGGTACGTCTTTTGATGACAGCGCCGGGAGTCGGACCGATCACCGCGATGGCGGTAACTGCAGCATTCGACGACGCCGAACGCTTCAACCGATCTTCCAGCGCGGGCGCTTATCTCGGTCTGACGCCAAGGCGCTACGAATCTGGCGAAATCAGCCGGAACGGGCGCATCTCGAAAAGCGGTGACAGGTTCGCTCGAAAATGCCTGTACGAAGCAGCAAATGCGATCTTGTCTCGAAAGCTTGGCGGCCCTCGCCTGCGTGAGTGGGCACAGGCGATCGCAGGCCGAACCGGGCCTCGCAAAGCGAAAGTCGCCCTGGCCAGGAAGCTGGCGGTAACATTGCACGCAATGTGGCGTACCAACACGACCTTCCGGGAGGCGGCCATGGCCTGATCCAAATCCGAAGCAATACGCTGAACTCAAGCGCGACAGAACGCGTCCCGCTGGGACGCTTAGCGAGGGTGAGATCGTTCCCGCGAGTGCGGCACGGACCGCGCACACCACTTAGATTCACCCTACTTTGAACGCTAACATGCGGCGTCCAGCGCGACGACCGCGGAGAGAACCCTGGAGCCCAGCGCGCGTGACGAACCGCAAAGAGGTCAGCTGTTGACAGTGGCGATTAGAGAACGTCCAATGAATGGGTGCAGATGCAGAAGGGCGGCGATCATGTCGGCACCTGTCTCGAACGTCACCTCGCCGCGGACGAGCGTTGCGCAGGCGCCGGCCTCGCTGCGGCACAGGTGCTCGCAGCCAGCGAACGCGGGGTCGAGATGCGCACGTCCACCGAGGTGATCGAACTCGTCATCGACGCTGGCGAGGTGATCGGCGTCATCGCGCGCGGCGCGTCGGGCACCCGCCGCATCCGCGCGCGCCTGGGCGTGGTGCTGGCGACCGGCGGTTACGACTGGAAGCCCGATTTCGTCCGCGCCTTCGATGCGCTGCCGGTTGCTGGCAGCATGGCGCCGCCCAGCGTCACCGGCGATCACATCGTGATGGCGGCGAAGGCTGGCGCGATCGCGATCCCGGCGCGCGCACCGTCGCAAACCCCGATCTTCATCGGCTACAAGGTGCCGGCCGAGACGATCTACGGACGGACGTCACATCGCATGTGGCTGCCGGGCGTGCCCCATTGCATCACCGTGAACGCAAGCGGCAATCGCTTCTGCAATGACAGCTTCTATCCAGACCTCGCGACCAAGGTCGCCCGTTTCGACGGGCAGGAACAGGGGCAGCCCAACTGGCCGGCCTGGATCGTCTTCGACCAGAATATGATCGATAAATACGGGTTCCAGCCCAGCTGGCCGGGCCAACCGCTGTCCGAGGGAATGGCGATTTCGGCCGACAGCCTAGAGCAACTGGCCGCGCTCACGGGCATCGAAGCGGATGGGCTTATGCGCACCGTGGCGCGCTTCAACGGCTTCTGCGAAGACGGCGTCGATCACGATTTCGCGCGCGGCACGGTGCCTTGGGGGCGGATCATGACGGGCGATCCGCGCCTGCCCAATCCCAACATGGCGCCGCTCGTGAAAGGGCCGTTCCACGCGGTAAAGCTGGAGCGGGTCACGATGGGCGTGCCGACCGCCGGGCTACCGATCGATACCGACGGCCGCGTCCTCGATGCGCGCGAACAGGCCATTCCCGGTCTCTACGCGGCGGGCAATTCGGCTGCTTGGCTGGATATCGGTGGCGGCTACAACAGCGGCATCGCGAACACACGGGGCATGCTCTACGGCCATCTGGCGGTGCTCCACATGATGGGCCAGCACGCCGCGCCCGATCTGGTCGCGGCCTAGGACAGCAGATGCGAGAGGCCCGCACCTTCTGCCGCATCTGTACCGGCCATTGCGGGCTAATCCTCTCGATCGACGATGCGGGCCGGCCGATTTCGGCGCGTGGCGATCGTGAGGATCCACACAGCATCGGCTATATTTGTTCCAAGGGAAACACCAGCATGCAGGCGCATACCGATGCCAGCCGCCTGCTCCATCCGCTCAAGCGCCAGACCGACGGCAGCTTCCGCGAAATCCCGCTTGATGACGCGCTCGACGAGATCGCCGCCAAACTGGTGGAGATCGTGGATCGCGACGGACCGGATGCGATCGCCGCCTATCGCGGCACCGGCGGCTTCTTCACGACCGCAGGCCTCGGCATCCTACCGGGATTTCTCGACGCATTCGGTTCGCACAAGCTTTACACCACCCTGACGATCGATCAGTCGGCCAAGCTCGTCTCCGCCTATCGGCTCGGCATCTGGCCGGCGGGCAAGCATGCCTTCCACACCGCGGACGTGGCGATGATGATCGGCGGCAACCCGCTCGTCTCGATGGCGCAGCTCGATACGCGCAACCCGGTCAAACGCATGGCGGCCGCCAAAGCGCGCGGACTCAAGCTCATCGTGATCGATCCGCGGCGGACCGAAACGGCGCGTCTGGCCGACCTCTTCCTCCAGCCACTGCCGGGGCATGACGCGGCAATCGCCGCAGCCATGATCCGCATCATCCTCGACGAAGGCCTGCACGACGCAGTCTTTTGCGGGAATCATGTCGCCGGGATCGACACGCTGCGCGTCGCGGTCGACTGCTTCACCCCGGACGCGGTCGCGGCGCGCGCCGATATCCCGGCTACGCAATTGACCGAGGCGGCGCGGCTCTTTGCCGGACCGGGCAAGCGCGGTGTCGCGGTCACCGGCACCGGTGTCGACATGGGGCCGCATTCCAACCTGGCCGAGCATCTCGTCGATTGCCTCAACATCCTGTGCGGACGCTTCGTCCGCGTGGGTGAGCGGATCGAGAATGGCGGTTTAGTGATGAACCCCGGACCCAAGCTGGCACAAGTGTTCAACCTGCCGCGCCCCTGGGAGGGTGGCCCGCGCAATCGCAACGGCGATTTCGGTCTGATCGGCGGCGAGATGGTCACCGGAAAGCTCGCCGAGGACATCCTCGCCCCCGGCCCGGGCGCGGTCCGCGCGCTGTTCAATCATGGCGGCAACCCCGCGCTCGCCGTGCCGGATCAGCGCAAGATGGTGGCGGCGCTGCGCACCCTCGATCTGCTCGTCAGCATCGAGCCGGTGATGTCAGCCACCGCGCGCCTGTCGCACTATATCCTGCCACCCAAGCTTCAGTTCGAACGGCCGGACCTGCCAATCTATCTGTTCGAGGCCGCGATCTTTCCGCGCCCCTTCACGCGTTACACCCCCGCAATTGTGGCGACGCCCGCCGGTTCCGACTTGATCGACGAATGGCGCGTCTTTTGGGAGGTCGCTCGTCGCGCAGGCCGGTCGATGGCGTTCATGGGCACTCCGCTCGACATGACGACCGCCCCGCAGGAAGACGATCTGATCGCGCTGACCCTGGCAGCTGCGCCGGTTTCGCTCGACGAGGTTAAGCGCCACCCGATGGGCTATTATCACGACGCGGTGCAGCACGCGCTCCCGGCCGATCCCGCTACTGCCGGCCGCTTCACGTTGCTCCCGGCCGATGTCGCTGACGAGGTTGCAGGCCTTGAGGTCGAACTCCGCGCCGCTCGGGATGACCGTTTCGCTTTCCGCCTCACCAGCCGCCGCGCCCGCCATCGAATGAACTCGATTGGCGGCACGCTGCCCGATCTCATCCGCATGATGCCGCGCAATCTCGCTTATATGAACCCGACAGATCTTTCGGCCCTCGCGCTCGTATCCGGCGACCAGATCGAGATTATCTCCGAACATGGCACGATCCAAATTCCCGTCGAAGTAGATGACAGCTTGCGGCGGGGCGTCGTCTCGGTATCGCACGGCTTCGGCGGTCTGCCCGGCGAGGCGGAGAGTAACGGCGCCTCGACCAATCTCCTTATCAGTACCGATACCGGGCTTCAGACGATTAACGCCATGCCGCGCATGACAGCGATCCCGGTCAACATTCGTCGCGTCCAGCCGGAAATGCCGCACGAACCAGAAAGAAGGACCGCATGACCGAAGACACGATTCTATCCCCCGGCGCAATTCACGACGATTTCGCGGCGGTCAGCGATATGTTCGGCGCGGATATCGAGGATCCGCACGCGCTCTACCGTGAATATCGCCAGAACCAGCCGGTGATGGAGGGCGATATCCTCGCCCGGTTCAACGTGCCCTCGCAGGCGGATTATTCAAATCTCGGCCGGCAGGTGTTCACCCTGTTCAAATATCAGGACGTGCTGGCGGTGCTGCGCGATTCCAAGACCTTTACGAGCACACTTCTCAACGAAGGACTCGGCCAGTTTCTCGGAGGCTTCCTGCTGACTGGCATGGATGATGTGACGCACAAGCTGACCCGCAACCTGCTCGCCCCCGCCTTCTCCCCCAAGGCAATCACGGCATGGAAGACGATGCTCGCGCCCGTCGCAAAGGATGCAATCACGGCCCTCGCGTCGCGCGGTCGCGCCGATCTGATCGGCGATCTGCTGCTGCCGCTGCCCGTCCGCATGATCTACGAGATCATCGGCTTTCCCAGGGACGAGGCGCGCACCCAAGAGTTCGCCGCGCGCGCGATGCGCATCCTGGTCGGTCCGCAGCGCGATCCGGAGAAGATGCGGATCAGCATGGAGTCGGCGTTCCGCGCGGCCCAGGAACTCTATGACGATACGCTCGAAATCGTCCGCCAGCGTCGCGCCGAAGGCTCGGTCGGCGACGATCTGATCGGTTATCTTCTACGCGCCAACGACAACGGCCGCACGCTCGACGATGCAAATGTGACTGAACTCATCCGTCAGTTCCTGCCCGCTGCGGCCGAAACCACGACGCGCTCGTTCGGGAGTATGCTGGTGGCACTGCTCCAACGCCCGGCGCTGCTCGAACGCGTCCGCGCCGACCGTGCGCTCGTGCCCAAGGTCGTGGCAGAGGGCATGCGCTGGGAGACCGCCTCCCAGTTCCTCGCGCGGCAGGCGGCCGTCGATGTCGAAATCCGGGGGGTGAAGATTCCGGCGGGCGCCGCGCTCTCGCTCGCCTCCGGTTCCGCCAATCGCGACGAGGAGGTGTTCGAAAACGCCGACGAATTCGACATAGACCGGCCGGCCAAGGTCAATCTGGGCTTCGGCGGCGGTGCGCATCTCTGCCTCGGCATGCAGATCGCCAAGTCGGAGATGGAGGCGATGCTGCATGGGCTGCTCGATCTGCCAAATCTGCGGCTCGATCCTGATGCACCTGCGCCGAAGATCGTGGGCGCGCAGCTGCGCGGGCCACGGGTACTGAACGTGGTCTGGGGTTAAAGGAACATCCGATGAGCAATTACCAAGGCAAGGTCGTGCTGGTGACGGCGGCCGGCGCAGGGATCGGCTCGGCCACGGCCGAGGGCTTCGCACGGCGAGGCGCGCGCGTCATGCTGTCCGACATCAATGCCGCTGCCGGCGAAGCCACCACCGAGCGGCTGCGCGAGGAAGGCTTCGACGTGCGCTTCCTGCGCGCGGATGCGACCGAAGAGGCGGACGTCGAGGCGCTGGTCCGTAAGACGGTGGAAACGTTCGGCGCGCTGCATGTCGCGGCCAATGTCGTGGGCGACGCGCACCGCGATGCGTCCGGGCCGGAATTCCACCAACAGAGCCTGGAATCCTGGGAACACACCCAGGCGGTCAGCCTGCGCAGCGTGTTCCTCTCGATGAAGCACGAGATCGCCTACATGATCGATCACGGCGGTGGCGCGATCTGCAACGTCACCTCACTCGCGGCCTTGCTCTATGTGGGCGCGTCCGGCGCCGCTTATGCCGCGGCGAAGGCGGGCGTGGTGCGGCTCACCAAGTTCGCGTCGGTCTCCTACGCCGATCGCGGCGTCCGCGTGAACTGCATCGCACCCGGCGTCACGCCGACCGAAGCCTATAATAAGGCCGGCGCCGAAATGGGCCAGATGGTGATCGATCACCTCCTGCCCTTCCAGCCGATCAAGCGCGTCATCGCCACCAGCGAACAGGCCGATGCCATCGCCTGGTTGTGTAGCGCCGACGCCGGCATGGTCACCGGCCATGTGCTGCCCGTGGATGGCGGCTGGACGGCGCGTTGAACGATATAATGGTCGGCGTCGAAAAAGACGCGGCCCCGGAGAGGATGAGCCATGACCTACAAGGTGATTAACTGGGCGACCGGGCATACGGGCAAGATGGTCGTTCGCGCTACGGCCGAACGGCCCGATTACGAGATCGTCGGCGCCTTCACCTACAATCCCGACAAAGCCGGGTGCGATGTCGGTGAGATCGCGGGAATCGAACCGATCGGCGTCGCCGCGACCAACGATCGCCAGGCGATCCTCGATAAGGCTGCCGATTGCGTGCTTTTCCTGGCGGGTGCCGAAAATGACGTGCCCGGCAGCATCGCGGACATCTGCGCGCTGCTCGCCTCGGGCAAGAGCGTGATCACCACCGCGGCGAACTTCATCTACCCCAAATCGCTTGGCGCGGATGTCGAGACCGCGATCGCGCAGGCGTGCATGGCCGGCGGATCTACCTTTCATGGGCTAGGCATCATGCCCGGCTTCCTCGCGGAATCGGTGCCGCTCTATCTTGCACGCCTCTCGCGCCGGATCGATCGGCTGGTCGCGTCGGAAACGTTGGCCTATGATAAATATCCGAGCGCCTACCAGATGTTCGATCTGATGGGCTTCGGCTATGCCCCGGATGATCCCACACCGGCTTTCGCGAATGTCGAACTCGTCGGCGAGACGTGGCGCCATTCGGGCATGCTGATGGCGGAAGTCCTCGGGCTGCCGATCGACCGGATCGAGAATTTCCGCCATGTCGTCGTGACGGATCAGGATTTGCATGTCGCGGCCGGCACGATCAAGGCGGGCACGGTCGGCGCGATGAATTTCGGCGTGCGTGTCATCTCCGAAGGCCGCGAACGCATCCGGCTCCAGCATTTTACCCGCATGGCGCCCGATCTCGCGCCCGAATGGCCGCAGGGTCACGGCTGGATCATCGATCTGGAGGGCGAACCCACGATCAGCACGCGGATCGAGATTGGTTCGCACAGCATCATGCCCACCGACGATGCGTGCATGGCGACGGCGATGCACGCCGTGCACGCTGTCCCCTATGTGATCGCCGCCAAACCGGGGATCATGCTGCTTACAGACGCACCGCCAATCGCAGGGACGGACGCGTTCCGCATGGGGTGAGTATCCTGACGAATTCGATGCCCCGGATTTCGCGCCTGCTCGGCACCATCCTGCCCAGATGCATGACGCCGGTCGTTTAAGGGGCGATCGCGCGACACCGCTGATAGGCAGGCCGCGCCGCGATCGCTTCCAGATAGCGCGCGATATTGGGATAGGGATCGACGTCGAGCGGCACGAACTGGCGCGCGGTCGTGAACGGAAAGGTCATCATGATATCTGCGGCGGTGAAACGCACGCCCGCGAAGAAAGGCACCTCACCCAACCGCGCATCGATGAACGCCATCAGCTGGGCGATGCGATTGCGGCAATAGACCCGTCCGGGGTTGTCGAACGCTACGCCGACCCGCTCCGACATGATCTCGCGCGTCAACTCGGTCATGAGCGTCGCTTCGGAAAAGTGAAACCAATAAAGATAATCCGCATAGTCCGCCGAACCTGGGCGGACGACGAGCGCGCCATCACCCTGGGTGGTCGCGAGATATTCGATGACCGCGCCGCTCTCGGCGATCACCTTGCCGTCGTCGTCGATCACCGGCGACGAGCCCAGCGGATGAAGTAGCTTATAGGCCGGTTCCGCTTCCCAGGTCGGCAGGCGGGCGAAATGCTCGATCCGGTAGGGGGCGTCGAGTTCCTCCATCAGCCACACCGCGCGGTCCGATCGCGAACGCTCGAGATGGTAGATCGTGATCATGGTCAGCGCGTCTGCGGTAGTACGACGTCTCGGGCAGAACCCGCGATCGCGGTCGGTTCATAGACCTGCATGCGCCGGCCCTCAATCGTGCCGAGCAGCGTGATCAGCGCCACATCCTCCGCTGGCCCAGCCGTCTGGATATGCTTTTCGAGCGCTGCGGCCGCAGCGGGCCACTCGTCGAACGCCCGCCCAAGATAGGCAGATACGTCGGTGATATCGCGGGCGACTGCCGCGCCGCCCATTACATCGACGCGGGCAAGCGCTTCGATCAACTGCACGGCCTGCTCCTTCTGCGCCTCGTCGATCGCGGCGGCCGGCGCGATCCGCGTGACCGTATCGGCAAGCTTGGCGATCAGCGCGACATTGTCGCCCGTACGCTCTGCAAGCGGCTCCAGCACGGGCAACGCGACGCCGGTCAGCGCCGAAAGCGCAAGCAGCATCGATTTCCTGAGCGACAAATCCCACTCGATATAGACCGAATGCGGATCGCCCGGCACGGGTTGGGCGACAGTGCCGGTGAACTGCATCGTGCCGAGCGTGGAGAATTGCAGGATGTGAAAGAGGATAACGTCGTGATCGACAGGTTCGCCGGTCGATGCCTCATAATTGAGGCAGAGTTCGGCTAGGGACGCGCCCAATGGCTCGATGCTGTTGCGCATCCCCATCGTCGCGATGTCCACGAACGGATCGCCGATCATTCCGAACTCAAAATCATAGAGTTTGGTCAATCTCCCGTCCTTGACCAGGAATTGACCGGAATCGAACTGGACGAAGCTTGCCTTGGTCCGGTGCTTGGGCACGTTGCGCCGCAGCCATCCGATCACGAATTCCAGCAACGGCTCAGGCCGGCGCTTGGTGCGCGCATATTGCGGCAGATAGGTGTTGAGCCCGATCAGCGCGATGTCCTCCGCCGTCTCGGGGGCATGTATCCCGATCGCAGCGAACGCATCCAGCGGCACCGCGTGCATGGCCGCTACCGCCGCCATATAGTCGCGCCCGATCGATCCCAGCGCCTCCTGCGGTAACCCGGAAAGATCGCGCGTGCCGGGGATCGACTCCATTACGATGCACGGAGGATCGGCGAGATAGCCATAGATTTTGGGTGCGGGCACGCCGTGGGCGGTGAGCACCTCGATGATATCGGATTCTCGCTTCAGGTCGGGGAAAATCGCAACGTCGCCCGCACGATCGCCGCGCAGGTGAAGCGCAATGATCTCGCCGTCCTTCTCGACATCCGCGAACCAGGCCGGACGCCAGCGTACCTGCCGCTCGATACGGACGATCTTGCCGCCAGTCACCGTCTCCACGAATGCGTGGATGCGCGCGACGGCCGCGTCGTCATAATCGGGAACTCCGGTCGTCGTCTCGGTCATTGATCGTCCTTGTTGGTGCGGGATTCAGCCGAAAGCGGCGGCGGAGGCGCGCGTATCCATATATTCGCGTCCCTCGACGATAAGGCCGTCGCGGATCACGAGGAGATTATGATATTGGTTGGCGTAGACCTTGCCGTCGGCGAACGTCATCTTGGCGTGGCATTCGACCGCGACGCGGTCGCCCTCCGCCGTCAGACCCGTGATCTCGGCCTCGCGTTTCTCGGCCGTCATAAGCCCGCTCGCGACCGCGCCGACGAAGGTCGCGCGATCCATATCACCGAAGCCCAGTATCCACCATTTCACATCCGGGTGCTGAAGCCCCTCGATGGTCGCGATGTCACCGTCTATTAGCGCTTTCATATAGCGGTGCGCCACCGCCTTGTTGGCCTCGGGATCGGACATGTCATTCGCCTCGCTTGCCGGAGAGCAGATCTATAATGCCTGCGCTATCGAAGCACCTAAGCGTTGGCGGCGGTTGCCACGAACCTGTCGGTCGATATGCTATTGTCAGGCAAGCGCGCCGAGCATGTCCCGCGAATACGCGAGCGTCGGTTCGCCGCGGCGCACTTTGTTGGGCCAGTCTGGATCGGCGATCAGCGCACGGCCTAGCGCGAGCATGTCGAATTCGCCGCGCCCCATACGCTCGGCCGCGTCGAAGAAATTATTCTCGACCGCCGCCCCACCCGTCTCAAACGAAGCAAATAAATTTTCGGACAGGCCGACGCCCCCCACCGCCATCGACAGTTTGCCACTCAGCGATTTCGCCCAGGCTGCCAGCGAGAGCGGCGATCCCTCGAACGCGGGCGCGCTGAAATAGAGTGTGCTGGCATCGAACGCATCGGCGCCGGCCTCAGCCAGCGCGCGCAGCAATATGCCCAGTTCGTCCGGCGTCTCCGCTATTTTGGCATTGAAATCTTGCTGCTTCCACTGGCCGAAGCGGAACAGTATCGGCATGTCCGGCCCAATCGCCTCGCGAATCGCCTTCACCACCTCGACGCCGAACAGCGCGCGCTTCGCCATGTCGCCACCATAACGATCGACACGCTGGTTAGTCTGTGGCCAGAAGAAGCTGTCGATCAGATAGCCACTCGCACCGTGGATCGCGATCCCGTCAAAGCCTGCCGCCTTGGCGTTGGTCGCGCTCTTCGCGAAACCGTGAACGGCATCCGCAATCTCCTCCTCGGTCATCGGCCGGGTGGGTTGGATCACCCGCGGGATATAGTCGCGCGATACGGTCGAGAAGCCGCCATCCGGCCCCCACAGGCCGGAAGGGCGCAGCGAAGGGGCATCGGGATAGGGACCGGTGCCCTCGATACGAAACACGCCCTGATGCCACAACTGCGGGAAAATTTTTCCACCCGCCGCATGTACGCCGTCCACCACCGCGCGCCACCCGGCCAATTGTGCTTCGCCGTGGAGCAACGGAATGCGCGATGATGTCCCGCTACCGTCGCCGATCGCGGCGGATTGATCAATGCCGACCCCCTCCGTCACGATCAGCCCCGTGCCGCCTGCGGCACGCCTGCGATAATAATCAGCCACCACCGCATCGGGCACATTTTCTGGTGAGAAGCTGCGCGTCATTGGCGCCATCGCCAGACGGTTCTTGAAGGTCACATTGCCGAGCGTGATCGGCTCAAACAAAGGGTGAAGTTCGGGAACCATATTCATCGCCACCATCCAGTCATGTATGTTGTATGGGAATGTGCTCGATCACCCGCTCGCCGGGCTGGAGATCAAGCCGGACTGAGCGGCCCGTCGCGCCGCCAGCGTCGCCAATGCCGCCGCCACGAGGAACAACGTAATCTGGACCTGGAACGCGATGCCATATCCTCCGGATCGCGCATAGAGCGCCCCGGCGAATGGCGGCATACCGACGGTGAAGGGCAGGTTCATCAGGCTCCACAGCCCTAGCGCGCTGCCCAGCGCGGCCGTCCCGAACCGCTGCGACATCGCCGTTCCCAGCGTCGACATCATCCCGCCGGCGTTGATGCCGATCAGTGCCGCCAGCAGCAGCCGCAGCGGAAAGGCCATCGGAACGAGCAGCACGCACCACAACACCGCCTGGATCGCCGCATTGAGCGCTAGCGCGCGGCCGCCACCGATCTTGTCCGCCAACATGCCATAGAGCAGCGAACCTGCTACTCCTGAAGCGCCCAGCACCGAAATCAGCAGCGCTGCGAGCGCGGGCGCGGTTCCCTCTCCTATCGCCATCGGCATGATGTGTGTCGCGAGCGTTGCACCCCCGCCTCCCAGGATCGCCGCCGCCAGGCCGAGCAGCCAGTAATCCCCGGTACGGATCAGTGCGCCCGCGCCGATCGGCTTGGCAGCCGCATCGAATGTTGCTTCCGGCGCCTCGCCATGCGGCTTCAGCCCGATCCGCTCGGGATGGTCGATCACCCAGAAAAGGCCTGGAATCAGCAGCACCGACGTGCCGGCAAGAACCAGATAGACGCCGGACAACCCCAGCCACGGCAGCAGCGCGGCCGTGACCGGCGGCACCAGAGCCACCGCGATCGGCATATTGACGATCCCGATCGCCTTGCCCCGCCCCAGCACGAACCAGTTCGCGACGAGTGACGTCGGCACGGCAATCCCCAGCATCGCGATACCGGGACCGACGAGCAGCGCATAGGCGAGCAGCAGCGCCACGATGTTCGTCGCGAGCGCCGCCGCGAGATAACCCGATCCGCAGAGCAAAGCGCCTGTCATCATCAGCGCACGGAGCCCGAATTTGCGCATCAGCACGCCCAGAAACGGCGCAATCGCGCCGATCGTGAGGATTACGAGCGCAGCACCCGCCGTACTCAGCCCCCGCTCGACCTCCATCTTGCGCTCAATATCCACGACCAGCGTGCCGAACGATCCGAACATCAGCCCCGTGCCGATGTTCTGCGACAGCGCGGAAAGCAGGATCATCCGTCGTCCCAGGCGTAGCACGGTGCCCGGCGACAGCGGCGCCGCATCGATACCCGCCGCCAGCACCGGCTCTGCAACCACGTTCAACGGATGTGCCATCGGGCGGGTGCGCGCAGGCGCGATACGCAGTGGGCGATGCCTGTGCGGCAGAACGACTTGGGCTCGCGCATCCTCAATCTCCATGTGCCGCATTGTCGAACTTGCGGTCGCACTGCGTAGAGGAACTGCACGGCCGTCGAGCGGACCTGCCCGAAGGCAGGCGAGCTTCATCCGATTGAATCAACATTTTCCTATTTATCATTGGGCGCTTTTGAAGCCAGATCGTGCATGGGACACCAAAACGTGCATTTTTCCAGCCGATCGATAGGTAGCAATCGGGCGCGAGGCACTACCCTCCGGGAAAAGCCGCGCGATCCGCGCGCCGCACAGGAGAGACGCATGGGCCGCCTTCAGGACAAGATCTGCATCATTACCGGCGCGGGCAGCGGGATCGGTCGTGCGAGCGCCACCATGTTCGCCAAGGAGGGTGCGACGGTCATCGTGGCGGACATCCGCGCCGAGCCCGCCGAAGAAGTCGCGCATGCCATCGAGGCGGGCGGCGGCCGCGCGCGTGCGATGGTCGTCGATGTTGGTGAGGAAAGCCAGCTCGCCACGATGATCGGCAGCACCATTTCTGAATTCGGCCAGATCGACGTGCTGTTCAACAACGCCTTGTTCATAAATACCGAGATGGCGATGCGCGACGGCGATTTCCTGCAATGGGACCCCGAGATCTTCCAAGCCAATCTGCGGGTCAATGTGATCGGCGCGATGCTCGCCTGCAAGCTGGCGATCCCGCACATGCTGGAACGCGGCAAGGGATCGATCATCTCGACCTCCACCGGCAGTTCGCTCGGCGGCGATGTCACCGCCTACAGCTACGGCTCGTCCAAGGCGGCGCTCAACTGGTTCGTTCAGTCCCTCGCCGCCACCTATGGCAAACGCGGCATACGCAGCAACGCGATCCTTCCGGGACCGACGCAGACGCCTTCCAAGCTCCAGTGGTCCACAGCCAGGATGGACGAACTGTTTATGGAGGTGCTCAACACCCCCTTTATCGGCGAGCCCGAGGATATCGGCGCGATGGCGGTGTTCCTCGCTTCCGACGAATCCCGCTACGTCAACGGCATGCTCTATTCGGTCGATGGCGGCCAGAGCTGCACGGTGCCGTTCGTCAGTGTCACCCGCGCCATGCAGGCCGACGCCTGAGTTTCATCGAGAGGAGACGTCACATGGGTCAGAAGCAAGAAGACTATATCCGCGAATTCCACGCCGCCTGGGGCGACGGCACGTCCGAAACCAAGCCGGACATCGAGAAGATTCTGTCGATGATGGCGGATGACGCCGAATGGCAGCTCTGGGTACCCGGCGGGCCGATCATCAAGGGCAAGGAAGCACTCCGCAAGGAAATCGAGCACCAGAGCGTGATCGCAACCAACAACAAGTGCAATGAGGTCAACATCGTTTCGAACGACCGGATGGTGATGCAGGAGCGCTCGGACACCGCTATCATCATGGGCAAATATTGCCCGCACCAGATGGTCGCGATCTACGAACTGGACGATGACGGGCGCATCCTCAAGTGGCGCGAATATCTCGACATGGCAGATCTCACCAAGAAGATGGGCGTGACCCAGGATTTCGCCGGAACGGAAGAACTCAGCGCTGCGGATTGATTCCGTACCATATCGTTCGTGCCGAGTGGGAACCGAGCGAAGTCGAAGACGCGTATCGAAGCACCGCGACGCCGCGGTGCTTCGATACGCCATCTCGCCAAGCGCACTCTATCGCACCCGTCCCCGGCTGGCCGAAAGGCCTAAACAGCCGCTAGAGATCGTAGAGTTCGTCCATCTTCAAATCCTTGGCCGCCGCACAGAAGCGTTCGAGCGAGGCCATCGTATCCTGTTGCGGATTGATGTTCGATTGCCACGCGATCAGCCCCCACACCACCCAACGGCGATAATCCTCCCAGGCGGCATCGAACGCGATCTCGACACCGTGGCTCGCCAGCGCCGCGAGATAATGCCGCAGCAAATCCTTCTCGGCCGCACGCCGATCCGCGATTGTGATCGATCCTATCGCGAAATAGCTATAGTCGCGAAACGGGTGGCCCTTGCGCACGATCTGCCAGTCGAGGAACAGCCGGCCGCCGTCGGCGAGCCCATAGGTGTTGCCCAGATGCGCGTCGCCATGCACCAGGCAGCGCGGGCCGGGCAGCGCAAGATCATGGTCGCGCAATTGCAGCCAGGCGGAGCGCAGCTTGTCCGGGTCGTGCGCGAACCAGTCGGGAAAAATAGCAACTCGCTCCGGCAGGCGGTTCACGCGATGGAAATGGCTCTCCATCAGCATCCAGTAATCATCGACGACATTCTCCGGCGCCATCGCGGTATAGAGCCAGCCGGCGCGATCGAGCCGCGGATCGCCCCAGGTTTGACCGTGCAGCCGCGCCAGCGCCTCCACGCCCCTCATCGCCTGCGCTACCGTGATAGGCTTGGCGGAAAGCCCGAACTCGCCGCCCCAATAGCTCATGTCGCCGAGCACGAGCAGGCCCTGCTTGCCTTCGTCGTCCTCGTCCCAGTCCGCATAGAAACAATCCGGAGCCGGCAGCGCGAGGCCTTCCGAAAGATCCTTGTAGAAGCGCGCTTCGTTGACATTCGCCTCGCCGCTCAGCGGGCTGCCGGACCAATTCGATTTGAGGCAAAGTTTCGACGGCAGCGGGGCACCGCCGCCAATCTCTATCCGCACCTTGGTCGTGTGGCCCTCGATCACCTCGACAATCTCGAGGCGATCGATCGCAATGCCGGGATATCGGTTCGCCAACGTCCGTTCGAGCCACCCGGCAGTGATCGCCGACAGGTCGTCCGGCAGGCGCTCCTGCCGTGCGGGATAGCCCCGCGGTGTCGCCTCGACCACCGCTCAGGCCCCGACCGGTTGGGGGCTGGCCGCCGCCGCGAGACGTGCGACATGATCCTGCATGTCCATGACGTGCGCATGATGGGCCGACATCCCGCCGTCGATCGTGATGATCTGGCCGTTGATGTAGCGCGATTCCTTGGCTGCTAGAAACGACGCGAGCGCGGCGATGTCGGCTGGTTCGCCGAGTTCGCCCATCGGCATGTGGCGCGCGATGATCGCGAACTCCGCCCCGCCGACGGCGCGCGAATGCGGCGTCACGATCGGCCCCGGCGCGATCCCGTTGCAGCGGATCTTCTGGTGGCCATGCTGGGTCGCGAGATATTTCGTCATCGAAATGACTGCCGCCTTGGAGGTGCCATAGGCGATCCGGGCCTGATCGCCGAGCATGCCTGACCCGGATGCCATGTTGATGATCGATCCGCCGCCCGCCGCCGCGATGTGCGGTATCGCATGCCGGCAACCATAGAGATAGCCGGTGACGTTGACGTGCAACGTGCGCTCCCAGATTTCATTGGAGATATCGACCGCGTTGCTGTCGCCGATCATCGTCGCCATGTCGGTGAGCGCGGCGTTGTTGAACAGGATGTCGAGCCGACCGAATGCGGTGGCGGTCGCGTCGATCGCCGCCTTAAACGCAGCCTCTTCACCGATGTCTACGCCGAATGCGATCGCCGCTTCGCCGATCTCGTCCGCCAGCGCCTGCGCGGCATCGCCGTTCAGGTCCGCAAGCGCGACCCTGGCGCCTTCCGCGACGAATCGCCTCGCGGTCGCCGCACCGATGCCGCCCGCCGCCCCGGTCAGGAACGCGACCTTGCCCTCTAACCTCTTCATGCGAACCTCTCCTCATGGATCATATCGCGATCCTGTCGGCTCCGTTGTCGATCGCGCCTTCCCAAAGACGGGTAAAAATGATTCATGTGCCATCATTCTGTGCATAACTTGTGCAAGCGGCGTATAAAAGAAGGACCACATGAAATCCGGCGCGATGAAGTTCTTCACCTATATAGGAGCGCTGCTGTTCGTGGGCATCTGGCACCTTGCACACCTCTTTTTGTCGATCGCACCGGCGATGTCTTCCGCCGAAGTAGCAACCTATTATCGCGAGTATCAGCCGTGCCGTCTTTTTCTCTACGCCAGCGCTGGCTGGACGGCGCGTTCTATCGCCCGGATGCTCACGGGGATCGCCCCCATTTTCGGTTGCCCAAAGATCGGATCGTAGTCCGCATTGGCGTCCATCAGCCGCGACGTGCAGGCGCCTTGTCCGTGGGCGTCATTCTCCTCGTCCGGGTTAGTGCCGAAACAATGCGACATCGATAACGTACCCGGCCGCAGACGCGTCTCGGGTTCGGCGATGCCTTCCACCTCGCCATGCTCCGATCGGATGCGGATCACATCGCCCTGCGCGACATCGTACAGCGCCATGGTCGATGGATGCAGGAAGGCCGGATTATAGGCCCTGCGCGCGACGAGTTTGGCGTTGTTCCGGCCGATTGAATTCATCATCTCGTTCGCGCGCCGCGGCGTCAGAAGCAGCGGATATTCGGCAGTCGGAACCGCCGTGTCCCCGTTCTTCGCCAGCACGACCGCCAGTTCGGCCATCATCACAGGATCGGCGATTTGCAGCATCGCGGCGCAGTCCGCCGCGCGTGGCAGGACCCTCAGATCCAGTTCGTCGTAGACCTTACCATGCGGATGGCGCTTCACCTCGTCGAGCGGTACACGCGATCCCGCGCACATCGCTTCGAACATTTCTTCCGTCGTCGGCCGCCTGTCGAGCGGGAGCGGAAACGGCACGGGATGCTTGTCCCAATGTTCGCCCGTACCGGCGCCATTGCCGAAATAGACGATCTGCAGGCCCATCCGCTTGGCAACCTCGTAGAAGAATTCCCAACTCTCTATGGTATCGGACCCCTTCGGCGGTGGTACGATAGCCGGGGAATACATCGCGTAGGGAACCTCGAAACCGCCAGTCCAGATCCCGTAATATTTCATGGACTCGGTGAACTGCGTGCAGCCCGGCGTTTCCATCGCCATGCGATCTGGAATCACATAGTCCGCCATCCGCGCCGTGTTGGACATCTCGACATCGATTGCGACCAGCAGATCGAGCGCGGCGAGCGCGCGACCGGCGCGGTTCTGATCCGGCAGCGACACCGCCGGATTGCTCCCCGAACAAATGAGGGCACGAACCTGCCCCTTGCCCGGCGTCAGTATTTCGTCGGGCAGCGTGCCCGTCGGCGCGCCAACGACCGTCCTTGGCAAGCCGTTAATACGGCTCACCACGCTGTGGTCCCACGGCGTGTACGGCGCATAGGGCTGCGCGCGGATATCGACCGCAGGCAGCAGAACGTGCGGCTGGCTGTGCGACTGTCCTGCCCGCACCCAGCGTCCGCACACCGTATTGATGGAGAGTGCGAGATATTCGGCGAGCGTGCCGTGCAACGGGAAATGCGCGCCCGTCGCGGTGACGACGCAGCCGCTCTTCGCCATCGCAAATGTGCGGGCGGCGAGCAAAATGTCGTCTTCGGAAACGCCGGTCACGGTCGCGACATGGGCGGGGGTGAAGCCGGCAACCGCGGTTTTGAGCGCCTCAAGGCCGACCGCGTTTTCGGCGACGAACGCCGCGTCATAGAGCCCTTCGCCCAGGATGACGTGCAGGAAACCGGCGAGCAGCGTTGGGTCCTGACCGGGCTGCGCCTGAAGGTGCAGGAAGGCGTGCGCCGCCGATTCCGTTTCGCGCGGATCGACCACGATGAGCTTCATGCCATCCTTCACGGCCTGCTTCACCGTCTGGCCGGGATTCACCACCAAGCCCTGTTTCGAGATCACGGGATTGGTGCCGACCATGATCCAGGTTTCCGACGAGGCGAACGGATTTGGCCCCGCCATCCAGCGCCCGTGCAATGCCTGCGCGATCACCTTCCCCGCCTGATCGATCGTCTGGACAGAGAAGAAACGATCCGGATACGTTCCCAACGCCATGATGAACATCGCGCCAATAACCGGATTGATCGGATTGCTCAGGTTGCCGTTGCCGGGATAGACGGCGACCGCGTCGGTTCCGTGTTCCGCCATGATCGCGTCCAGCCGCTCGGCGATCTCATCGATCGCCTGCGTCATGGGGATCGACACATAGGAGCCGTCCGGCATGCGTTTCTGCGGATGCAGTATACGGCCCGGCGCATAATGCCCCTCCGGCATGGCGCGGCCCTTGGGGCAGGTATAGCCGCGGTAGAGCGGCGAGTTGCGATCGCCCACGACCTTGGTCGCGCGCCCATCCTCGACGGTGACCTCGATGGGGCAAGCAGCCCAGCAGACTTTGCAGATACCCGTGCGAATTTCCGTCATGTCAGCGCCCTCGACACCCACCGGCCTTCACAGGATCGGTTCCATCTTACACAGTACAAGGTGATCCTTGTCACCGCCGGCGATGATCAGGCACTGCCGCAACATCCTGCGATAGAACAATATGATCAGCGCCTTGTCGTGCTCCGGCGAGGCCGCCCTGATGAAATCGACAAGCGCACGATCCGCCTCCACCAGATTGGCCGGTCGATAGCCTAGGATCGCCGCGCTCTCGTCGAGGTCCGCCTGTTCCGCCCAGCCGCTATAATGTTGCTGGTTAACGAGATAGTCGGCGATCGACGCGACGATACCGCGCTGCCAGTCCTGGAATGCCGGTGCCGTGGGAATGCGCCGGATCTCGTCCGCCAGCTTCTGGAGCGCCATGTCCTCGATCGGCGTCACGCGCGGTTCGGGGAGTTCGAACTCCGCCAGCGCGACACCGACGATTTCCGCCATCGCCTCCAGGCAGCGCCGACCGATCATCGCCACCTGCACGGCGCTCTCGACCCAATCGCCGCCCGGCGCGCGGTTGGCCAGCGCGAACAGGGGAGCATAATAGCCGACCGACATGAACACGATCGTCTGATAGGCAATCTTGTTGAAATCGACCGGGCGGCCAAGCGCCTTTTCATAGTGGCGGTAGAGGGCCGGCAGGTCGCCCATATGCTCGATCGGATGACGCCCGCGAAAGCAGGCGAGGTCGTGATGATTGTCGCCCAGATGCCCCACTTCCATGTCGATAATGGCAGTCAGCGTCGGTCCGTCGGAGAGGAACTGGCCGCAATCGCCCGTGACGAAGGAGATATTGGTCAGGTCTTGCGGAACATTCCGGCGCAACCAGAGGGCGCAGAACTCCATCAGCGGATCGACGACCTGCTGTTCCTTGCACATCGCATAGAATCGATCGACGCTGTTGAGGGCGATCTCTTCCGCACCGACCGGCAGGGCCAGGCCTGCGGCCACGAACTGCGCTGGCGGGATGCGATGCATGTCCGCCAGGGCTTCCATATAGGACAGGCTCGCCGCCCAACGATCAGGAGTCATGATTGATCGGCTTTCCTCGGCTTCCATCACCATGCCGGGGTCGCGACCGCCTTGCACCCATTCCATCACGATGGCCTCGGGATAGGGGCACAGGCCAAACAGCTTGGGGATCAGAATGCCGTTGTCCTGAAGCACCTTGAGGATGTCATATTCATATTTCAACGGATAAGGATGCGCGGGCCAGGGACGATCGCTCTTGAACAGCAGTGCGTCGGGTACGCCGACGCCATCGATATCGACGCGCCATACGGGACGCCAGCGGCGCTGGCGCGTGATCTTCATCACCTCAGCGCCCAAAGTCGCACGCACCCAGTCGCGGATGCCTTCCAATTCGGGATCGTCGTTTGTGATCGGATCGATCGTCCGAAACTTGTCGAGTGCAGTTGCCATATGCTGCTTGTCCAATCCTAAAGTCGTTTTTTATTCTGCAACGTCATGCCCATCTTGTTCCGATGACCAATCTGGCCAGCGGATGCGCATGTGTCATCTGCCCGGCAGCACCGAGAATCCCGAGAATCCGTGCGCCCAATTATGTGTTCATGCATATTTACCGGTGTAGCTCGGGTCAAGATTATATATACACTCATGTACAGCTAACATGAACACACTCCTCATGCTGTACGGGCCATTGGCAAAGGGCTATGGGCTTTGCACTCCAGAGCGGTGAATGATGATCGAGCAGACTAACAAGCCGGAGCGTCGGCAACGATCGAACGGCCGCGAAACCTATACCACGCTGCTTGATGCGGCTCTGGCGATCTGGTCCGAAAAGGGGCTCGATCAGGTGACGATGCAAGCCGTGTCGGAGCGGGCGGACCGATCGCGCGGGATCATGTACCACCATTTCAGCAAGCGCGAGGATCTGATCTCCGCCCTGCAACTGCATCTGGATGACCGGCTGGCCCATCTGTTCGCCCTGTCGAAGGCGCCGTCTCGCAACGACTATCTACTGGTTGCGGGCCTGATGGTGGACAGTCCAGAACTCATACGCAGCTTCTTCTCACGGCTTCTTGCGGGAAACGTGCGAAGCGACCCGCTAATGCAGGTCGCCCGTGATCATTATCGCGAAGTCGAGGCCCTACACTGGCTGCAACCGGGCATGGACAAGGATCACGCCGCCGTGATCAGCATCGCCATGTGGCTGGCGTCCATGCTCGCCGTCGAACTCAAAACGGATCCGCTAGAACGACGCGCCGAGGCCTACCGATTTGCGGCAACCTTCCAGCAGGTCATGGAAAGCGCGATCATCCGTCCGCAAGCCGAGCGACACGGCCCCCGATAGCCTTGCCCGTCGCTCCAGTATGAACCGCCTTCCGCGATGCACACACGGTTCAGAAAGTGATGACGACCTTCCCGCGAACCTTTCCGCCTTCGACCTCCGCAATAGCCGCCAGCGCATCCTCAACCGGATAGGCGCGCGAAACCGAGGGTTTGAGCGCGCCCTTGTCCACCAATGTCGCCGCTGCGGCCAGCGCCGTCGCATTTGGACCGCCAAAGATCATCGTCGCGCGTACCCCGCGCGCATCTGCCTCCTCCGGGGAGGGCGGCGCGGCAAGCGTGACCAGGATGCCGCCGGGCTTCAGCAGGCCCCAGGACCGCGCCGTCGTTTCCGGCCCGAACGCGTCCAGCACCATGTCGAAGCCGCCGATCTCATCCTCATAATGCCCGTTGCGATCCACGGCGTGATCGGCGCCGAGGTCGCGGACGAAATCAAGGTTGGCGGGCGAGGCGAGCGCGGTGACTATTGCGCCGCGCGCCTTGGCGAGTTGGAGCGCGATGCTGCCAACGCCACCGGCGGCAGCATGGATGAGCAATTTGGTGCCCTCCCCCACATCGCCCGCGTCCAGCGCCGCTGTGGCGGTGACGACCGCGACCGGCAGCGCGGCGGCCTCGGCCAAGCCCACGCTCGACGGCGCAAGCGCCGCTGCCGCGGCATCAACCGCAGCATAATCGGCGAACGCACCACTCGGCAGGGTCGTGGCGAAAACCCTGTCGCCGGGCGCGAAGCCAGTGACGCCGAAACCCACCGCTTCCACCGTACCGGCAAGTTCGTTGCCGAGCGTGACGGGAAAGATGAAGGGAATGGCATCGCGCATATGGCCGTCGCGAATTTTCCAATCGACTGGATTGACCCCGGCGGCAGCGACCCGGACGAGAAGTTGCCCCGGCCCCGCATCGGGGCGCGGCACCTCGGCGATCTCCGTGACTTCGGGTCCGCCATAGCCGTTGAACCGTACTGCGCGCATAACCGTCTCCTCCTGGTTTCCGTCGAATTTCGTCGGCATCAGTTCCGATCGATGCTCTCAGCGAACAGATCCCGCATCGCCCGCCAGGAGCGCGCGTCCGCCGCCGCGTCATAGGCGACGCCTGGCATGCCGAGCGCTTCGGAACCCGGCACCGTGAAGCCGTGCAACACGCCCCCGAACAGGATCATGCACCAATCAACACCCGCCGCGTTCATCTGCGCCTCGAACTGCGTGCGCACCTCGGGTGGCACCATCGGATCGGCCGCGCCCTGCTGGATCAGCACCTTGCCTCCGATCCGGGCGCAATCCTCCGGCCGATTGACCGGCAGGCTGGAGTGAAAGCCGACGACTGCGGCCACCCTTTCCCCTGCACGCGCCAGTTCCAGCGCCGCCGCACCACCAAAGCAATAGCCGATCGCCGCGACGCGCGCCGCATTCACGCCCGGTTGCGCCGTCAACGCAGCGAGCGCCGCCCGCATTGCGCCGCGTACCCGCGAGGGATCCTCGACCAGCGGCCCGAGGCGCGCGCCGAGTGCCGCAGGCCCGAGCACCGCGCCATCGCCGATATAGTCCGCACAGAAGGCGAAATATCCCGCCTCGCCGAGCCGGCGTGCCACACCACGTTCGAAATCGGAAACGCCGGGTGCATTATGCGCGACGATCACCGCCGCGCCATTGGCGGCGTCTGGCGTGACGAGAAAGCCCACATAACACTGCCCCTCGACATCCCGATATTCCAGATTCTCGGTCTTCACGGTCGTTTCCTCCCCGTTGTTCGGGTCTGTTTTACCGCGTTGCCGAGGGCGATAATTCTCCCGTCAATCCGCGATAGCTGGGCCTGAATGCCGGATCCACCTGCCGGAAGGCAGGCGCACCCCCTTCACCAATCGGATCGAAGCGGAATATACGCTGGTTGCCTTATCCGCGCCGGTGAGCCTGAACAGAGCGGTCCAGCCGCCGAGATCGGAGAACCAAAATGGACCTGATTCAGCCCCAGCCGACCGTCGAGAGCGGCTTGATTCCGCGCCCATATCCACAGCGAGCCGAGCTTTTACCCTGGACTTGGCAAGAGGTGACCGCGCCGTGGCTGACGCGGACACTCCAGAATAAATATCCCGGCATCATCGCTGAATCGCTGGAAGTGGTGCAGCTGATTGACAGCCACACGACCAAGCTGCGGGTTCGGGTGGGGTTCAACGCGGTCGGAAAGGCTGCGGGCTTTCCCGATCGGCTTTGCCTCAAATCCAATTGGTCGGGCGGGTTCGACGACGTCGACATTTGCGCGATCGAGGCGCGCTTCTATCATTTTCTGGCGGACGAGATGAAAGTGCCGACCGCGACCTGCCGCTACGCCGATTGGGATGATGACGGGCGCGGCCAGGGCCTTATCATCCTCGACGATCTGGAGGCGCTGGGCGGCCAGTTCGGCAACAGCGCGCAGCACGCCGGCGTCGATGCGGTCTATACAGCGCTTGGCGGCCTCGCGAAGCTTCACGGCAGTTTGTGGGACAGCCCGCTCATCGCGCAGGACGCGGCGCCCTGGCTTCAGACATCAATGCGCACGCCGGTCGACAGCGACCAGGTGCGCATCATGTGGCGCTGGATTCTGAAAAACCTCGAAGATCCGAACTTCCGTGCGATCGCGCCGAAACATTATCTCGAGGAGCCGCGCCGCGTCGAATGGGCGTTCGACAGGCTGGGCGATTATGAACGCGCGTTCGACGCGCCTTATTGCGTGATTCTGGGCGATTGCCATCAAGGCAATACCTATATCCTGCCCAGCGGCGAGCGACTGTGGCTCGACTGGCAGTTGGTACGGCGCGGCCGGCCCTGGCGGGATCTCACCTATTTCATGATCGGCGCGCTCACCATCGAGGAGCGACGGCAGAACCAACGCGACATGCTAGCCTTCTATCGCAAGGAACTGATCGCAACCGGGGCATCCGGCGTGATCGAATTGGACGCCATCTGGGAGCAATATCGCCGCTGGGTAATGTACGGCATCCAGGCCTGGGTCGCGAACATGGATCATTGGGGCCAGATTGGCCTGCCGATGAACGAGCGCTTTTTCGCGGCCGGTGAAGATCACGGAACATGGGCGCTTTTACTGGGAGAATGAACGACGTGACGAAGCATCTCGACGGGCGGGTGGCGATCGTCACCGGATCGGGCGCGAATATCGGCGAGGCGTGCGCACGGGCGCTGGCGGACGCCGGCGCCGCGGTCGTCCTTGCCGATATCAACGTGGCGGGCGCCGAGACGGTGGCGAACGACATCGTCGCGGGCGGGGGCACCGCGATGGCGCATTTCCTCGACCTCGCGGAGGAGAGCGGCATCCGCAGCGTCGTCGACGCGACAATATTGCGGTTCGGGCGGATCGACATCCTCCACAACAACGCCGCTGATACCCGCATCAAACAGATGGGCGCCGACCAGAGCCTGGTTGAGATGGACGCCGACGTCTGGGATCGGGCGTTCCGCGTGAATACGCGCGGCACGATGCTTATGATCAAGCATGTCGCCCCGCACATGATCGCAAGGGGTGGCGGATCGATCGTCAACACCACGACCGGGGTGGCGCTCACCGGCGATGTCTTCAATCCCGCCTATTCCTCATCCAAGGCGGCGGTGAACGCGCTTACCAAGAACACCGCGGTCCAGTTCGGGCGGCACAATATTCGCTGCAATGCCGTCGCCCCCGGCCTCGTTCTTTCGCCATTGGCGCGCGAGATGATGGGCGCTGCGCAGATAGACATGATCCAGCGCCATGTGCTGCTGCCCCGCTTTAGCCGACCGGAGGACATTGCGGGCGCAGTCGTCTTCCTCGCATCCGATGCGGCGAGCTTCGTGACCGGACAAATCCTGTCGGTCGATGGCGGCATCGTCCACCACACGCCCTATACTGCCGATGTCCTCGACATGATGGGAACAGGGCAAACCGCTTCGAATGCGTAGCAAGAGAGTGATGCAGTAGCGTTTTAGCCGAAGACTTTCCCCTCCAGGTTTTTCGCACCTGATCTTTCGATAGGGGACAAGGGGAAGAGAAAAGCACAGCTTTTATTCAGGTGATCGATCCGCCGGATCGGCATCTGGAAGTATACGCGCCGTTTCCTACTGAACGCCGGAAACACATAGCCAAGTCACGGGAATAAACCCCGGACATCCAGGGGAGGATGAAGATGCACTCGATGCTCGTCCGTAAGATATTGCTTACATCCACAGCTGCGCCGATCATGGCGTTTACGCTTGCCATGCCCGCTTTTGCCCAGGCCGGTGCGCCGGCATCGGGCACCACGTCCCAGATACCTGCCGTCGGCCCATCGACCGGCGCTGTCACCCCCCCCCGTACCGATGCCGGTCGGTCCTCTGGAGGTCTGGAGGACATCATCGTCACGGCACGGCGGACGAGCGAGGCGTTGCAGACGACGCCGGTCGCCGTCACCGCGCTCAGCAATGAGGCCTTGCTCACCAAGCAGGTAGCCGAAGTCACCGATCTGGCGCGAGCGACGCCTGCGCTGAGCGTGGGTACGGGCGGCACGGGACCGGCATCAATCGTCTATCTCGCCATCCGCGGCCAGGCGCAGAACAGCCCCAATTCCTTCTCCGACGCATCTGTCGGCATCTATATCGACGGCGTATATGTCGGTCGCCCGATCGTCGGCAACCTGGGCTTTCTCGATATGGCGAGCGCCGAAGTGCTGCGCGGTCCGCAGGGTACACTGTTCGGACGCAACACGACCGGCGGCGCGCTCAACCTGACCACACAGGCACCGACGCAAGATCTCGAAGGCTATGTGAAGGCCGGCGCAGGCAATTATGATCAGCGGTCGGTTGAAGGCGTGCTCAACATTCCGCTATCCGACACGGTCAGCACGCGATTTGCGGGCCGTTACGACGAACGCGAAGGATATTATCCCAACCAGTTCACCGGGACACGCCAGGGCAGCGTTAACGGCAGCTATTATGGTCGTGGCACTCTGAAGTGGGAACCGACCGAACTACCGATCGAACTCACCATCAGCGGCGACTATTACCGGGTGCGTGACAACGGTAACGCGACCGCAGTTTCCGCCATCAATCCGAGCGGGCCGCTGGCATCCTTTTACGGTATTTCGCGGGGCGTGCAGCTCGGCGTGATCCCCGGCGCCACGCCCATTCCGCTCGGGCCGGGTTTCTCGGTGCCGGCAAGCACCTTCGCGGGTTTCCTCGGCGGAGATCCGACGCGGCCTATCACCGACTATATCAATCCTGAATTTCCCGGCTCGACCGCCACGGGCAACTGGCGGCAGGCCTATGGCTTTCCGCGCACCGGCTACCGCGACATCGATGATATCCGTAACTACACGACCGCCTATTCGGGAACCGCGAACCTGGTCATCAACCTCGACGAGATCACGATCAAGTCGATCACCGGATATCGCAAATCGACGGCAGGCAGCAGCCTGGACCTGACCGGAACGCCGACGAACGCTGGCGCCTTTATCAGCAACTACAACCAGCATCAATTCAGCGAGGAAATCCAGGTCTCTGGAGATATTGGTAAACTGGAATATGTCGCGGGCATGAATTATTTCCGCGAAGCAGGAGACGAATTTTCCAAGTCGGCGATTTTCTATAATCTTCCCATCGCTACCTATAACAAGGCATTCGGCGATTTTATCTCTAAGAGTCGGTTTCGAAACTCATGCTGACCGTGCCAGTCTGCGGATCATGAGCATTGCGGCGGCGGCGTAGAGGAAGGCCGCTGCGGATTTCAGCGTAGCCTCGACATCCTTGGCCAGGCGGCGATTTCGGTTGATCCATGCGAAGAAGCGTTCGACGACCCAGCGTCGTGGCAGGACGACAAAGCCGGTCTGACCGGTGATCTTGTTGACGATCTCGACCTTGATATTGGTGGCCTGGGTGACGCGCTCATGGTTGTAGCCACCATCGGCCCAGACCTTCTCGATGAACGGGAACAGGCTGCGGGAGATTTGCAGCACTGCGCCGCCGCCATCACGATCCTGCACATCGGCGGTGTGGGGTTCGACCAGCAGCGCCCTGCCATCGGTATCGACCAAGGCATGGCGCTTGCGGCCCTTGATCTTCTTGCCGGCGTCGTAGCCCCGTGGGCCGCCGCTTTCCGTAGTTTTGACGCTCTGGCTGTCGATGATGGCCGCGCTCGGGCTGGCTTCGCGCCCCACGCGTTGACGATCCGCCATCACCAGCGCGTGGTTTATCCGCTCGAACACGGCCTCGTCCCGCAAACGGGCAAACCAGCGATAGACCGTCTGCCATGGCGGAAAGTCTTTCGGCAGCAAGCGCCATGCGATCCCGCCGCGCAGAACATAGAAAATGGCGTTCACGATCTCACGCATCGGCCATCCGCGCCGTCGTCCGGTCGAACCGGGCATCGGCAGAAAAACTGCGATCAACTGCCACTCCGCGTCGATCAAATCCGTCTGGTATCGCTTCGAGACCCGCGTATGCTGCGCGCGGGTGGCTGGGGTCCACATACCTGCCTCCGAGATGTCTGCAAACTCCCGGAATCACATGTGCCTCAGCTGCTCAACCCCTTTCGAAACGGCCTCTAAATCGTTCGGTCTTTTCGCGCAGGTCAACTATCGGGTCACGGATCAACTTCGCGTGACGGGTGGCCTTCGGTATACGTGGGACAAACGTATCATCGATCGCCACGGCATTCTCGACTGGCGTGATCCGAACCCGATTTGCAATGTCGGTGCGAACATGGGCCTGCGCGCATCGGTTGCCGAATGCACGGACGTGAACAGCGCCAAGTTCAAATATCCCGCATGGCTCGCCAGTGTCGACTATGAAATCACGCCTGATGTCTTCGTCTATGCCAAGACGAGCGGCGCATCGATGTCGGGTGGCTTCAATTCTCGTTCGGTGCCACCACCCTATTCCAGCTCGTTTCAGCCGGAAAAGGTGCGTGACGTCGAGGGCGGCTTCAAGGGGGATTTCCTCGACAACCATCTGCGCGTCAATCTGGCCGCTTTTCATGCTTGGCAGGGGGGTGTGCAGCGCATCATCAACACCACCTTCGTGGACTCAGGGGGCAACACCCAGCTCACCCAATTCGTGACGAATGCGGGCAAGGCCAAGACCTACGGCGTCGAATTTGAGGGCACAGTCATACCTTGGCAAGGCATGACCATAGACACGAGCGCGGCCTATCTGCACGCCCGCTATGTAAAGGGCAGCCGGTTTGAGAACCAGCTCGTCGGTGGCGTTCAGGTTCAGGTCGATCGCTCGGGTGAACCAATCACCCAGGCGCCGAAGTGGACGTGGAGCGTCGGAGCGACACAGGAAGTTGAATTTGACGCGGGCAAGCTCAAGCTGCACGCAGATTATTCCTACATCTCGTCGCGCAACTTCGATTTCTTCACTACTGGCGATCCTGCACAGCAGGCAGCAGTCGCGATTGCGAACCAGGCCTCGGTGATTAAAGGCTATGGGTTGCTGAATGGCCAGATCAGCTTCACGTTGAACAACCCCAACATCGAACTTATGTTCTGGGGCAAGAACCTTAGCGGGACCAAGTGGTTCACAAACGTGTTCAACAGCTATACCGGCTTGGGTGCGACCGTGCAGTATCAGGGTGCTCCGCGCACCTATGGCACGACCGTAGCCTTCCGCTTCTGAACGACAGGGGTCCGGCGGCTGCAAAAGCAGCCGCCATTTCCTTCCGAAGACAAAAAGAGGGCGGCGCTCCAGATTGGAGCGCCGCCCTTTTCGGGTTGGTTCCGGAACCCGTTATCGGGTCGCGCCCGGCCCTTCCATGATGCCCTTGTTGGTCTTCATATCGACCGGATAGGAGATCATCTCGAAGAACGAATACCATTTGCCATTGAGGCGCCGCATGCAATCGCTCTGCCGCAACGAGATGTTGCGCGTACTGCCGTCATTCATGGTAAGCGTAAGATCCTGCGTATCGATCTGCACGCCGAACGAGCCATCGTTATCGACCGTGAAATTGGGCATCGACAGCTTGATGCCCTTATAGCTACCCATGATCGACGCGTAATAATCACGCACTTCCTTCATGCCAATCAGCGCCTTGGGGTGAAGGCTGTCATAGACGAGCAGATCGTCGGTCGGCCCGTAATAGCCCATCAGCATATCAAGCCCCTGCGAGGCACCGCCGACATCCATGAATGCGCGAATCTCCGCATTACCTTTCTCCTGCGTCACCGAAGGATCGGCCAGCGGCTTTTCTGACCAGGTGATCGCGCGCGGCTGGATCGGTGCATCCAGCACCGCATTGAGCGTCTTGGGATCAAGCGGCAGCGAGATGTGCTGCTGGACGACCTTCCATTTGCCGTCGATCTTCTTGAGCGCATCGAGTTGGCGCAGGTTCATCTTGAACTGCGTGCCGTCCTTGAGCGTCGTTTCGAACGCGATCTGCATCGCCGCACAGCCGAAATTGCCGTTTGTCGCGATGGTCATTTCGGGCGTCTTGCTATTGAGCGCCTTGATCCGGGCCAGTTGCGGCCCGAATCCGTCGTATATCGCCTTGCGCCCCTTGAAGACGCCGGGGGCGTAAATATCGAGCACCACCGCATCATCGGCATAGGCGGTGATGACCTTGTCGATATCGAGTTCGGTCGCCAGAAAATCCTCGACCGCCTTGATCGCCGCGACGTCAGCGGGCGCATTGAAGACAGGCTCGGGTGGCGCCGCGCCGATCAGGCACAGACTCATCGCGGATGCAGCAAGCAGCTTCTTCGTCAGCGTCATTCTGATATTCCTCTCTAAAGTCCGGCACGGCCGGGCCGCAGACGCGGTTTCAATGATAAATCTGCATGTATCCGCCATCGACGACGATATATTGCCCGGTGATGTAGCCAGCGTCCTGAGAGCAGAGGAACGCGACGAGCGAACCTACCTCGCGCGGGGTGCCGAAGCGATTGGCAGGAATGCGCTTCAGGAATGCGGTTATGAATGCATCATAGTCCATCCCGGCATCGCGCGCGCATTTCTCGAAGAACGCCTTATAGGCCTCGCCGGTATCGATGAAACCGGGTGGCACGGTGTTGACCGTGATCCCGAACGGCCCGAGTTCGTCGGCAAGGCTGCGGCTTAGTCCCAATCCCGCTGGGCGGACGGTGTTGGCGAGCACATAATCGAAATTGAGGATCGAGGCGCGCGCGGGCGACTTGGCGGCGCCCGAGCCGATCGTCACGATCCGCCCCCATTGGCGTTCCTTCATCGCGGGGGAGACGGCGCGCGCGAAATGCGCAAAGGCCTTTACGATATAGGCATAGGCACGATCGAATTCGGCATCGTCGAAATCGTCGAACCCACCCGATGGCGGCGCCACAGGCGTGAAGATCGCGATATCCGGCGCGCCGAACGTTTTTTTCGCCGCATCGACCATATAGGGATAGGCGGCGAAGTCCGTCAGATCCGCCGAAACGCCGACGGCTTCGCCGCCCGCAGCGCGAATCGCATCGACCGTGTCGTCGAGCCCCGCCTGACCACGCGCCACGACCACGACGCGCGCGCCGTTTTCCCCAAGTGCTTCGGCCACCGTGCGACCCATGCCGTGCGTCCCGCCGGTCACCAGCGCGACCTTGCCCGCAATTCCGAGATCCATGCCAATCTTCCTCAATTTACGGAACCCGGTCGATGTCCTGCACCGCCGGGCTCCATTATGGTGTTGCCGTTATTTTGCAGTCATCATCACGAGATGGCGTCCGTCTCTTTGGAGAGGCGCGCGAATTGGTCCGCGCTTTCGGCGGCTGCGATATTCGCATTCATGGGATTTTTCTCTCCTCTCCAACGGTCGGCACGCTTCGCCGGACTTTGGTGGCCCGGCTTTGATTACGCGCCGTCTCGACATTGATCGTCGTTGATGGCAAATCATGCATAATACTAATGAAGATGCATATCAACGCCGACCGCAGAAATGAGAGGGTGGGCCTGTGAAGATCTCCTATCTGGCCATGACGTCCTACGAAGGCCCCGCGCCCGGCATTGAAGTCTGGCCCGCGCCTTCGCATTTTTGCGACCCTCAGATCGCAGCGGATTCTATCGCGCGCACGCTGGACCGCTGCGCGCATGCCGATCGGCTGGGCTTCGATTGGGTCAGCGTCTCGGAGCATCATTATGCACCGTACATGATGACGCCGAACCCGATGATCATGGCGGCCGCGATCGCCCAGCGCGTCGAGCGTGCGACGATCGCGTTGCTGGGTCCACTCGTGCCGCTCAACAATCCGGTGCGGCTTGCCGAGGAACTGGCGATGCTGGACGCGATGACGGGCGGTCGCATCGCCGTGCTGTTCCTGCGCGGCACGCCCAACGAACATCACACTTACGACACACAGGGCGATACCCGCGCGATGACGCAGGAGGGCATTGACCTCATCCTGAAGGCCTGGCGGGAAGACGAGCCCTTCGCCTGGGAAGGGACTTACTATCGCTTCAATACCGTCTCGGTGTGGCCGCGGGTGGTACAGAAGCCGCATCCCATCCTATTCGGATCGGGCAATTCTGAGGAATCGATCGTGTTCGCCGCCGGACGTCGCCTGGGCATCGCCTTTTCCTTCGCGCCGCTCGACACGATCCACGAATGGATCGCGCTCTATCGGCGCGAGGCGGCCACACGCGGCTGGACGCCCACCCCGGCGCATATCCTCTATCGCGGCATCGGCCATGTCGCGCCCACCGACGAACAGGCGGGTGCGGAGGTGGCGCGCTTCTTTGGCGAACAGGCAGCGCAACAGGCCCGCCTTCAGGCACGAACCATGGGCGGCCCCCCGGTCAATTCGCTGATCCTGCAACCCTATTTCCTCGGCGGACCGGAAACGCTGGTCGCGCAGTTCGAGGCGTTGCGCGCCTGCGGTGTTGGGGTCGTCGATATGGTGTTCCTAGGCCATCACGATCAACAGACGCACGCGATGAGCCTGTTCGCGGAGCGCGTGATGCCCGTCATCCAAAGCTGGGACGACGTGCGCTTCGACGAGGTCGCGCCGGCGCTGGTGAATGTGGCATGATGACGGATGCTGCCCTTTCAGTGCTTCCGCAGGACGGATTGTGGCGGGTCACGGCGCTGATCCGGTGGCGTGCGGTGCGCGATGCCACAACCGCGGACGTACAAATGGACGACGTGCTGGTCCCAGCGATCGTGGATGCCCTCAAAGACGAGCCACGGCTGGTGCGGCTGGTGGTCGATCGCCCGCCGGCGGTGCTCGATCCCGCCATTGCGGGGATGTTTCCACCCTTGTTCGATGCGATGATCGAATTCTGGTTCGCGAACGCGGTGGATGCAGGCGCGGTCATGGCGCGGATCGGGGGCAACGATGCGGTGCGCGCGGCGGCCGACGCCGTCATCGACCGCGCGCATAGCGTCGTGTGGCTGGCACAGGTCTTTCCGATCAAGCCCGAACAAGGTCAAAGCCGGGTCAAGTTCCTGGCCGGAGGGGATGCGGCGGACGGCTGGGCGATCGGTGACGCGCAGGCCTATTGGCGCGACGTCCACCCGGCCGTCGCCCGTACCGCACCGAGCGTGTGGACCCCCCTCACCCGCTATGTTCAGTTTCACGGCGGCCCGGCACCGATGGAGGCCTTGGCAGACGTGTTCGGCACCTGGCGGCAGGTGCCGATGTGCGCCGAGATGGGGTTCGCCGACGAGCACGATTTCATCTCCAACTACAGCAACGAGGAATATCGCAAGATCGTGCGGCCAGACGAGGAGAAATTCTCCCGCCCCGGCGAGGCGCTCTCCTTCGTTAGTGGCGCGGAGCGCGTGATCCTTGCGCGGAACTGACCAACTATGCACGATGCTTGTCTTGTTTCCCGTCGGCGGATAGGGCTTGGTCATGGACGATTTCAGCATCACCAGCCGTGCCTATCAGACGCTTCGCGCGCAGATCATAGGATGCACGCTCAAGCCCGAATCGAGGCTCAATATCGCATCGCTCCAGTCGAGCCTGTCGTTGAGCCAGGCGTCGGTTCGAGAGGCCTTGTCGCGACTGACCGCAGAGGGGCTTGTGGAGATCGAGCGGCATCGCGGCTTCCGCGTCGCGCCCGTCTCCGCAAGCGGTTTCCGCGAACTGACCGAGGCGTGCCTGACGGTGGAATTGCCCTGCATCCGCTCCTCGATCGCAAACGGCGATCTGGAATGGGAGCGCCAGCTGATCGCGGCCTATCATCGGGCGGCCCAGACGCTCCAGCAGGTCAATGCCGGCAGTGCCGGGGTCGATGCCTATTCCAACGAGCGCCAGGCTTTCTACGAAGTTTTGCTCAGCGCCTGCGACAATGCATGGCTGCTCTGGTCCTGGCGACTGCTTTACGCGCAGAACATGCGCTACCGGCACATGTACCTGTCGCTCGCGCGCTACGAACTCGAACAACTGCCGGTGCACGAGGAGATCCTCCAGGCATTGCTCAAGCGCGACGTCGCCAAGGTCGAGGCGTTGGCGATCGCCAATTACGAGCATGTGATGAATTTCGTCGAGCAGGCACTGGCGAGCGAGGCCAAAACTGCGGTGGACAAAGGCAAGCAGCGGCGCACCGCCGCCTGACCCCTGCCACCGGACAATGCCGCGCAGACGGCGAAGGAAAGGTGGAGAGAGATGGAACGACTTGAAGGCCGGGTGGCGATCGTCACCGGATCGGGCGGCATCGGCGCGGCGTCGGCGATCAGGCTCGCCGCCGAAGGTGCGCGTGTGGTGATCGGCGACATCGATGTCGAGGGCGCCGAGGTGGTCGTCCGTGCCATCGAGGCAAAGGGCGGCGTGGCGATCGCGCTGCCGCTCGATATCGGGGATGAAGAGAGTATCGTGGCATTCATCACGGCGGTCAGGGCGCGCTACAGTCGGCTCGACGTGCTGCACAACAATGCCGCCGCGACCGGCACCGCGCAGATGGGGCGCGACATGGCAATTACCATGATGAAGGCCGATATCTGGGATACCGCCTTCCGCGTGAACACGCGTGGCACGATGCTGATGATCAAGCACGCCATCCCGTTGATGCTGGAGGGCGGCGGCGGATCGATCATCAACACCAGTTCCGGCGCTGCGCTGCGTGGGGATCTCTATGGCCCCGCTTATGCGGCCTCCAAGGCGGCAATCAACTGCCTGACGATGTATGTCGCGACCCAATATGGCAAGCAGGGCATCCGCTGCAACGTAGTGTCGCCGGGTCTTGTCGCCACCCAGAACGTGAAGGACAATCTCCCGCCAGAACAGCTTGATCGTATCGAAACGCACAAGCTGACTCCGTATCTGGGTGCGCCGGAAGATATTGCTGCGGCGGTCGCCTACCTCGCATCCGACGACGCCCGCTTCGTGACCGCGCAGGTTCACGTCGTTGACGGCGGTATCATCGATCACATGCCCTATTTCGCCGAGGTCTACGGGGAGTTCACCGCGACGCCCGGCCAGCGGATCGCGTGACGGCATGGGCAAGCTCATACTGCTTCTGCGCGCGGCGTCGGGGATTTCGGCAGACGCGTTCGCGACGCATTGGCGCGACGAACTGCTGCCCGCGCTGATGCAATCGGATCGAAATCTGCTCTAGCGCGCCTATTCGATGGTGTCGCCCCGGCCCTCCGCCTCCAGGTCCATCATGTCCGCAATCTGGGGCTGATGCGCGAGATGGCCACCATCGCAAGAAATCGTCTGGCCCGTGATATAAGCGGATTCGTCCGCTGCCAGAAACGCGGCGAGCGCAGCGATATCTTCGGGAATGCCGAGTCTGGGCGTGACGACGTGGCGCTGGATGGTGGCGGCGAGGACGGGCAGCTTCTTCATCTGATCGGTCATGATAACGCCCGGAGCGATAGCGTTCGCGCGGATGCCCTGACGGCCATATTGAACCGCCAGATATTTGGTGAGCGTGATCACCGCGCCCTTTGACGTGCCGTAAGCAATCCGCGCGATATCCCCCGCGAGTCCCGAATCGGAGGCGGTGTTGATGATGGAGCCGCCGCCCGCCTTCAGCATGTGCGGGATCGCGAAGCGGCACCCGGCCATCACGCCGCGCACATTCACGTTCATAGTCTGATCCCAGACTTCGAAGGGTATCTCGGTCGCGGTCGTATCCTGGCCCTGGATGCGGATATCGGTGACGGCGGCATTGTTGAACAATATGTCGATCCGCCCGAGTCGCGCCACGGTCTCCTCGATGGCCACTTTTATGGATGCATCGTCGCCGGCATCGTAAAACATCGGCACGGCGCTCGGACCAAGCCGTTCCGCAACCGCCTTCGCACGATCCTCGAACAGATCGGCGATGACGACCTTCGCGCCTTCACGGATGAAACGCTCAGCCGATGCGGCGCCGATCCCGCCCGCGCCGCCCGTGATGATCGCGACCTTGCCCTCGAGTCTGTTCATGCATTCGCTCCTGTCCGGCACGGGCCTTGCGCCCGTTGCTCCTGTCACCGCGAAACTATCGCGCTCCGACCGATGCGTCATCATGATAATTGACGAAGTGTAAGATTATGCATTATTCTGAACATGACTTCGAGGACGAAGCAGCGCGAAGAGGAGAATCAGGATGCCTTACCGGATCGACGTACCGGAGGGCCGCGAGGCTCTCGAACATATTCTCAACCATCTCGGCACGCCGATGCTGGTGGAAGCGCGCAAGCGGATGTTCCGCCTCGTCTACGACGCACCGGAAACGACGCTATCCCCGCGCGAGCGCGAGGCGATGCGTTTTCCGATGACCGCGATGATGGGCTGCCCGATCTGCAATTCGATGCGGATGTGGCGCGACTGGCCCGGCTTCTCCGACACACCGATCGAGGAAGAATTCTATACCCAGGCCGAAGCGCGCAATATCGCGTGGGAAGGCTTTTCCGCGCGCGAGGCTTTGGCGCTCGAGTTTGTTGATCGCTTCGCCAACGCGATCGACGGCATGAACGGCGACGAAGTTTTCTGGGCGCGTCTGCACGACAACTTCTCCGACACAGAGATTGGCGACATCGTCAATCTCGCGGGAACCTGGCTGGGCGTGGGTCATGGCCTGAAGGCACTGGGGATCGGCAGCGTCTGCCAGGTGCCGGTCGGCGAAGAGACGTTCGCACGACTTCGCAACGCCGAACTGAGCGTCGCGCTCTGAGCAGCGACAGGCACAATCAGGAGAGAAAACCAATGACCGTACCCAAATTCTGCCGCATCGCCTTGCTCGTCGATGATGCCGAAGCGTTCGAGAAAGAAGTCGGCGCCTTGCTTGGAACGACGTTCTTCGAGCCGAGCCTGGTCGCGGAACTCTATCCCGATTCCGGCTTCAAGGTGTTGTTTGGCGAACATGGCGTCGAGCCGATCCGGCCCGGCCCCGACGGCATAGCCTTCGCCAGGGACGGCATCCTGATCGAGGTCGCAATCGACGTCGCCGATGCCGAATCTGTCCGTGCGAAGCTGGAGGCGGCGGGCTACATGCCCACCGCGACCAGCTATCTGCCGGTGCCGGACGTGAACGAATATCTGTTCGGGCGCGATTTCCACGGCGTCCCGTTTCTCGCCTGCACTGAGGGCGTGAACGAGGCGCAATGCCGGTCGCAACTACCGTTCGCCGCGTTGGACGATGCGGCGCCACCCAAGATCGGGTGCGTGACGCTTGTCGTCGACAACGCTGATGCGCTCGCCGCCGATCTGAAGCGCTTCTACGACATGGATTTCGTCGAGACCGACCCGGCGGGATTCGGGCGACGCGCGCTGACGGGCACGCACCGCGTCAAACTGATCGAGGGGCCTTCGGCGCTGCTCGACGGAATCGATCATCCACTCGCCTCGATTGATTTCATCCATGACGATATCGAGGCCGCGCGTGCGCGGTTCGAGGCGGCGGGCTATGCGGTAAAGCATAGCCGTGCGCTGGCATCGGGCGGACACGCCTATTATTTCGGAGAGACCGTGCAGGGGATGCCCGTCACGCTCTATCCGGTGAGCGCGGATGCCGAGATCACCGGGGCTACGCCTGCGAGGGTGCCGGAAGCGACGGCGGCCTGATAGGCTTGCCCGGATCGGTCTACGACGAGAAAAAGCCCGGCGCGATCGGATCGCGCCGGGCTTTTTGTGGCGCCGATCGGCCCGAATTACCGGGAAACTTGATCCCCCAGCACTTGCGCGACACGCATGTCCTCCGGGATGCGATCAACACCGATGCGGCGATCAACCTCCTCTTCGAACCAATAGAGCGCCCGTTCCTGATAGCCCATCAGGACCTTGGGCATCAGACCGCTCTCCAGCCCGCGCTGGATGCTGCCGAACAACTCCAGATCCTCGGCAAGAATATCCTCGACCATCGTCCGCATTTTTGTCCAATAGTCGCGATCCTGCGGCAGATCGGATTCCCAGCCGAGCAGCCGCGCCTCCATCACCGATTTGCCCGGACCTGCTGGCCAGAAGCTCTGCATCGTGAAGCCGATGGGATCGAGCGCAAAGAAGGTGTTGGGGAAGGTCGGTAGCGCGACGGTGCACTGCCTGAAAATCTCGCCGGTATCCTCGGGAATCGTCAGATCGGTCTTGAAGATCGTGTCACCTTTGCGCTTGCGGGTCGCGAACCGCGAATGCCCATTTGCCAGCAGCGCCACCACGAAGCTCGACGAATCGAGGAACGGCGCGATCGATTTCGCGTGAACCGTGCTGACGTGATAAATCTCCAGAAAGTTGTGATAGGCCGTCTTCCAGTTGGTTTCCATCGGCACGAAGATGCGATCTTTCACCACCAGCTTCTCGAGCGGATAGCCCTCCGTCTGCGATGCAAGCGGCGCCATGAAATCGGCAAGCGGTTCGGCGTTGTCATCCAGATTGATGAACACCAATCCGCGCCACGTTTCGACCCGGACAGGCAGCAGACCGCGCTCTGATTTATCGAGGCACGCGAAATCATGGGCGTCCGGCACCGAAACCAGCTTGCCTTCAAGCGAATAGCCCCAGGCATGATAGGGACAGACGAAGCGCATCGCCTTGCCCTGCGGCTCAAGCAGCAGCGCGGATGCGCGATGCCGACAGGTGTTGTGGAAGGCGCGGATCTCTCCGTCCTTGCCACGGCTGACGATCACCGACTGGCCGGCCTGTTCGAACAGCCGATAGGAACCCGGCTTGGGCAGTTCGGTGGCAAGGCAGGCGAGCAGCCAGGTCTTCTTCCACAGATGTTCTTTCTCCAGCGCCTCGAAGCGCGGATCGAAATAGCGCCCGGTCGGCACTTCGGGCAGCGTCGGGAAGCCGTCCGGATAATGTTTGCGGCCGAGTTGCTCGTCCATAGTCTTGTGAATGACGCTCAATGCTTGATCTTGCATGACGGTCTCCGGGATCGCGACGGGCATAGGAGGCGAAGTGGGCGGATCGCCGCATGTCCGCCCACTGACGGGGTCCGGTTCAGGCGGCCGACATCCGCGACGCCTCGGGCTCCAGCGGCGTTACCGCGCCAAAGCAGCTCTGCGCCAGATAGCTACAGCTATATTCACGCACTTCGTAGAACTTGCCGTCACGCAGCTTGAAGACGAAGTGATAGGCATTGTTGTAACGCTTTCCGCTCAGCATCAGCGAGTCGGTCTCGGCTTCAACGGCGACGCGTTCGCCCTCTGCGGTGACGTCGGTGACCTTCAGCTGGATCGGGGACACGAGCAGCGTCGACATCGTGCTCGGCACCTTCGCGAATTCCTCGCGCGTCCAGTGATACAGCAGCCATTCCGGCGCGCGCGCCATCGTCATAAAGCCGAAATCCTCGGTCGTCATGTCGCGGATCGCGTCCTCATCGCCACGGTTGACCGCGTCGAACCAGCTCAGGACGATCTGCTTGTTCTGCTCGATGCTCATCCATTCCTCCGTCTATTATCGTTATTCCGTTCGGATGCGCGGGGTCGCCGGCGATGCTCGAATAGGCTTCGGCGAGACTTGGCATCCTCTCACGCCCATGTGTCTGCTGCACATATGGCTCGATAAATAATGCATAATGTTAGTTAAGGTGCATGGAAAGCGAAATCAGGTGCGATCATCCCGTTCCGCGGCTGATTGCACGGAGCGCAGCGACCCCCTCCCCCCAATTGTGGATTTTCTCCCAGAAAAGCGTTCGGCTATGCGCGAAATTGTGCATGTGGCCCATGCGCGGGCACACATAGACTCCGATATCGGTCGCGCTCTTATACGCCTTGGGCTCTGCCCAAGGATCGGGGACAACGTCCCGCTCGCCGACCGCGATCAGCACGGGCACGCGGATCGAAGCCGCCTCCAGCGCGACTGCGCCCGGCGCCACCATATAGACCCCACATGGCGGCGTCGTCGCCGATCGCCAGACCGGCAGCGGATCGGCGACACCGGCCGCTGCGGCCATGTCGAGCGCGACGATGTCAGCGGGTTCGTCGTCATAATGGAATGACCATTGGAACGGGTGTTCGCCGCCCGGCTCCGGCGCGGTGGGGGTATAGTCGTTCATGATCTTGGGCGCATCGAGTGACGAGCGCCGCGAAATCCAAGGCCAGGCCATAGCCGGCTGTCCCGGTCGCGTCGGCACGATCGTGTGGATACCGCTATAGCCAAGGATCCCGACGCCGTCGAACGTGCTCCAATTGCCTTGGGCCACGACCGCGAAGCAGCCGCCCATCGATTGTCCGATGCCGAGTGTCGTCGCGTTGGCGATCGACGGCAAGCCTTCGGCCAGCGTGCCGGACTCGATCCGCGCCACGATCGCGCCGACGGTCGCGTGATTGGCGGCCGCGACATTGTCGAGATTGAGCGCATTGCCTTCGGGGATCGTGGAATCGCCGAAACCAAGATGATCGCAGGCAACGAAGATCCAACCCCGATCGCAATGAAAGCCTGCTTCTCCCCCGCCCGTGCCGTCCGGCATGTCGAACGAATAATAATGCCGGCTATAGCCGCCGCCCGGAAAGGCGAAGCAGACCACGGGCGGATCGGCAAGCGCACCGTCCTCGGGAAGGAAGACGCTGATGGCGGTCTGCGCGGGGATGCCGAGTCCGGCCGCCTCCGTCACGTCGATACTGATCTCGATTGGCGGTTTCATGCTCTCTCCCGGTTCCTGTTTGCAGCGATGCTGCGCGGTCTTGGCGCGCGCGCCACCTATCTTCGGCTTGGTACGGTCATCGCCCAAAGGTGCATAATGCCCGCGAGCGTGAAGCGCCGTCAGAGCCCGTCCCGCCTGGCAAGAGGATCGAAGCGATGGAACAGTTTGAAATTCATGTGCCCGATAGCGTGCTGGACGATCTTCGTCGCCGGATCGGGGATATGCGCTGGCCGCCTTCGGCCGAAGGCCTCGGCTGGGGATATGGCTTCGAACAGGGCTATCTGCGCGCGCTTGCCGAAAGCTGGCGAACCGATTTCGATTGGCGCGCCGTCGAACGCCAGATCAACGGCTTCACGCATTACCGCGCCGTGGTAGACGAGGTGCCAATCCACTTCATCCGCGAACCGGGCCGAGGGCCCGCCCCGATCCCGCTGATCCTCACGCATGGCTGGCCCTGGACGTTCTGGGATATGCAGAAGGTTATCCGCCCGCTTGCCGATCCCGCGGCCTATGGCGGCGATCCCGCCGATGCGTTCGACGTGATCGTGCCTTCGCTGCCCGGTTTCACCTTCTCCACACCGCTGCCACGGGTCGGGATCAATTCGGTGGTGACGGCCGATCTCTGGCGGAAATTGATGACCGATGTCCTGGGCTATCCCCGCTTTGCCGCCGCAGGCGCGGATTGGGGGGCGCGCGTTACCGGCCAACTCGGCCACAAGCATGCCGATGCGCTGTATGGCATCCACACCGTTAATACGACCCCGCTCGATCTGTTCAACGCCGAACGCTATTGGGACATCACGGGCTATCTCGTCCCCTATGATACGCCGCCCGAGATCCGTGCACGCATCCTGCCCGGTCTGTCACGGATCGTTAGTCATGTCGCGGTGCAGACTGTCGAGCCGCAGACGCTGGCCTACGCGATGCATGATTCACCCGTCGGCATGCTCGCCTGGCTCATGCAGCGCCGCCGCGATTGGGGCGAGACCGGCGGCGATATCGAATCCGCCTTCCCGCGCGAACATCTGCTGGCGACCGCCACCCTCTACTGGGCGACCGAGAGCTTCGCGTCGGCTGCGCGCTTCTATGCCGAGGCGATCCACCATCGCTGGAGGCCGTCGCACGACCGCAAGCCGGTGATTCAGGCGCCGGCCGGGATCACCTTCCTCGGCGGCGAGAATCCGCCCGGCATCGACACGCCAGCGCAACGCATCGCGCTGTTCAAGGCTTCTACTGCGATCGACAATTACGATCTGCATTACGTCAATGCACACCCCCATGGCGGCCATTTCGCACATTATGAGAATCCGGAAGCCTGCATCACAGATATCCGCGCCACGTTTCGCGACCTTCGCCATCGTTGATCGGCCATCCGCGTTGACGTGCACATCGGAAAGGCCGCCCCATCCAAAGAGGGTGTTCGCGCGATCCGAATAGGTCAATCCCTCATGCAAGCCATCCAGAAGGGATAGCGGCAGAGGAGGAGAGGAGAGCCATGGCATCCGACACAATCGTTCGCATGAAGATCGATCCGGCGACGATGAGCGAAACCGATCGCCCGGTCTATGAGTGGCTGCACACACATTTCGGCTGCGTACCGCAGAACTTCTGCCGCCAGTTGCGCTGGCGCATCGGCTGGGAAGCCGATGTCGAGATCGACGGCCGGACCCAGGGCGTGCTCGTGCGTGGATCGCGGGGGAAGGACGTTCGCTACCCAATCACGCTCCACCAGGAAGCGGGCATCCACCATGTGATGGAACGCCACGGCGTGCCAGCGCCCCGCGTCTTCGGCATGATCGAGAACCCGGTCGCCATCGTGATGGAGCGGCTGCCCGGTGGCATCAATACCGATCTGATTCCCGATTCTGCCGTCCGCAAACAGGTCCGGCACGCATTCATCGACGCGATGGCGAAGCTCCACGCGGTGCCGATCGAGGAATTCGCCGCGCTCGGCATGAATATGCCCCGCAATCCGCGCGAACTTGCGCTCAATCTTTATCAAAGCTCGATCGACATCGCCCGGACCGCGCTCGCTGATCGCCCTTTGCCGCTCGTGACCTTCCTTGCCAAATGGCTCGAAGACAATGTGCCGGAGGATCGCCACCGTGCTGCCTTCGTCACCGCGGATGCCGGGCAGTTCCTATTCGATGGCGACCGCATGACGGGCCTGATCGATTTTGAGGTTTCCTATATCGGCGATCCTGCGGCCGAATTCGCCGGCATGCGGCTGCGCGACACGACCGAGCCGCTGGGAGACATCTCCGAACTGCGGCGCTATTATGAGACGATCACCGGCGCGGCGATCCCGCACAAGGCGATCGCCTATCACACTGCCGGCTTTTCGGGCACGAACACCATGCTGATGTGGCCGATGATTCTGAAGCCCGAAGTCCAGAATGATTTCATCGCCTATCTCCAGTTCACGATCGCTTGCAGCCGCTGGAGCCTCCAGGGGATCGCCGAGAGCCTTGGAATCGATCTGGATGATGTCGCGGAGCCGGAAGCGAATACGACCGTGCCTTTCGCAGCCGCGACGGCACAGCTGGATGCGCTGCTGACCGGGTGGGAGACGTCGGACGCCGGGTTGCGCTTCCATCTCGAAGGCGCCGCCGCCCTCGCCGCCTATCTCGAACGCTGCCACGTCTATGGCGGCCCGATCCTCGCGGCCGATCTTGCGGATACGACAGCACTGGTGGGCCGGACGGTAACAACGCGCGAGGAGGCCGACGCTGCGGTCGAGGCATTCGTCGGCAACGCAGCGCCGCATCAGGATGCGGCGCTCGTCCGCTTTTTTCACCGCTGGCTCGCACGGCAGAACTGGCTGCTCAAGGGCTGTGGGTCGCAAGCCTATCTGACCGAGACCACACTTCAGCCGATCCGGGACTGACAACGAAAAAGGCGCGACCGATCCGGCCGCGCCCATTCTTTTCGACCGTTTGCGATCAGTCGCCGAAGCGGTAACGCAGTTCGATCCCGTAGGTGCGCGGGGCGCCGTAGAAGCTGCTGTTGATGCCCAGCGGCGCCGACCCGACATTGCTGGACGCCAGATACTTCTTGTTGAACACATTGCGCATCAAGAAGCCCGCATCGAAGTTCGTCCCGGCAACTCCCTTCAGATCGAAGCGCATGTTGACCAGATCATAGGCCGGCAGCACGTTGTCTGAAGAACGCACCTTGCTCGAATGATAGTAATCGATCGAGAGGATGCCCTCGCCGACGCTTTCCGGCAGCGGCAGTGTCCAGCGCGCGCCGCCGGTGAGCGTGGTCTTGGCAACGAGATTGAACGGTACTTCGGCGATCCCCAGATAAGGCAGCAGCGCGGCCGGGACCGTGATGGAGCGCGATTTCAGATTGAGGAATGTCGCGCCGCCATCGAACGACAGCGTGCGGGTCGGCGCGATCCGACCGGACAGATCGATACCCGCGACGCGCGTCTTGCCCGCGTTGACCAGCAGGGTGCCGCCGCTCGGATCGTTCGCCGGATCGCAATCGCCATCGGGAGACCGCGGCGCATTCGTGCCGCCGGGCACGGTCAGGCTACAGGTCGCTTGCGTGTTCAGGCCCGAGATCGGCACCTGGACGCCGCTATACCAGCCGATGAAAGGTGAGGCGTTGAACCGCATCTTGACGTCACCAGCTGTAAAATCGGAACGGATGCCGACTTCGACATCGGTCACCTTCTCGGGCGCGAACGATTGGAACTGCGTCAGGCGGCCGGCCAGCGTCGGGCCGTTGATCCCACCCGAGCGATAGCCGCGGCGCGTGACGGCATAGAGGAACAGATCGCGGTTCGCCTGCCAATCGAGTCCGACCTGCCAGGTCGGCGCCTTGGAGGAGGTCGTGTTCCGGCTCGAGTTGACGATCGTGGTAGCCGCATCGCGACAATCGCCCGGCGTGACAGTCGGGTTCGGGGTTCTCCCGGCGCCGATGCAGGCCTTGATCTTATCCCAAGTGTAGCGGAAACCGGCGTTGATCCTCAAGCCATCGGCGATACCATCCAGCTTGTAGCCAACATTGGCGAAAAGCGCTTTGCTCTCCTCGCTATAGAAGCTGTAGTTGAAGTTGGCGTTGGTGATGCCAGGCAGTATGAAGACGGGGATATAGGTGCCGCTCGGGCCGACTGGCTTGCTCTTGAGATAGAAGCCGCCGACTAGCCAGTCGAGCCTGTCGTCCAGCAGCTTTCCCTTGAACTGGACCTCATCTGTGAACTGCTTGACATTCGACGTCTGGCGGCCGCCGACCACCATCACGGGAAGACCGGCCGGAATCGCGCCGGTGCCGTCCGAAATCAGCGTGGGCAGGCCATCGACGCTCGAGAAATAATCGACGTTGGTATGGCGATAACCGAAGATGTTGATGAACTGGACGTCGGCGCCAAGATCAATCTCGGTGCGATTGGTGACGCCGAAGCGCTTGGCGCGCTCAAATGCATCGATATCGGAATCGATCACGCGCGGGCCGCGGGCGCGCTGAAGGGCGAGTTGCTCGAGCGCTCCCGAACGGGTGCCGGTGGCGGTGAGTCCGTTCGGCCCGGCGAAGACGTTGGTCAGGACCGAAGCGCCGCCGGTCGAGTTATTCTTGTAGTAGTCGACGATCGTGGTGTTGCTTACGCCCTCGAAGGGCTCAAGCAACAGCGAACCGCGCAGCGCGCGCGAATTGAGATCATCCGCGTCGTGACCGACGCCGATGTTCTTCGTCCAGCCATCCCGCTTTTGATATTGGCCGGCAATACGGATCGCGACTTTGTTTTCCACGATCGGCAGGTTGAGTGCGCCCTCAAGGATGCGCCAATCATAGTTTCCGTAAGAGGCCTGAACGTAGCCATCGAGTTCGTAAGATGGAGCCGTCGGGTAATAGAGGATGGCGCCGCCAGTCGTATTCCGACCGAACAGCGTGCCTTGCGGTCCCTTAAGCACCTGCACCGAACCCAGATCGTAAGTCGGAATGCTCGACCCGACCGTTGGCGAAGGGACTTCGGCGAAATAGCTGATGACGGCGGCGGCGCTATTGCCGGCAAGCGCCTTGGACTGCCCGCGGATCGAAAAGTTCGTGTTCTCGCGCCCGCCAGAACCGGCAAGGAATACGCCCGGCGTCTTGACCAGCAGATCCTGCGTATCCTTGATGGATGCCTGGCGCAGCGTATCGGCGCTGAAAGCCGTGACCGAGACGGGTGCCGACTGGATGCTTTCAGCGGTCCGCCGTGCGGTCACCACGATATCGCGATCGGTGTCGGCCGCGACAGGCACCGTAGCGGCGCTCGTCGCAATGCCCTGCGCCATCGCCGGTCCGGAGGCAGCCGCCAGCAGCAGTGCACACAAAGTGCGCGCGCCCAATAATTCGAATTGCATGTTTTCACTCCCCAAACATATTCCGGGCGGTGCTTTGACCGCTCGTATTTGATTATGCCTGCGAACTAGAGAAGTTGACGGATTGCACTCACCCCTCTTCCGGCAGGTAGGCGACGCGAAAAACGGCCGAAATCAATCCTGCCGATCACTTGTCGGTTCCGTAGAAGCCTTCCAATGCAACGCTTACGTTCAACACCCGCGCCCTGCGAAGACTGTTGGACGTAAGCGGATCGTCCGGCGTTTCTTCGTCATAATTGAACAGGGGACCGTCTCCGATCGCCACAACTGTTTCGCGCGCGAGCGTCTCCACCGCAACGGCACCCGTCGCCTCGACGGGAATGCCCTTGCGTTCGAGAACAGCGCGCAACGTGGGTGTGTCCGCGATCTTGAACAGCAATGTCTGCACATCGACCCCATAAGGGCGAAGTTCCGCCCACAGCGATTCGCATAGATTGAGCGCATAGCCCTTGCTGGCGGTGTACATCGCCCCGCGCGCGCCGCCGCCGAATGCTGCTTCCGAGCCGACAACGATCAGAGCCCCGCGCCCGCGCCCGCGGAATCGGTTGCCGAAGCTGTGCAGCGCTTCGGTCAGGAACAGGACGTTGCGCTGGAGCAGGTCGCGCCATATCGAGAAGGGCGCTTCGTTGAAGAAAGCGCCGGATGCCTCCGCGCCCGCATTGAATACGACTAATCCGAGATCGATGCCTGCGGTCTCTTTCTCGAGCTTCGAAACGGCGTCGGCAGCGCCAAGATCGAGCGAAAGCGTCCGCACTTCCACACCGTACCGGCCTGAAAGTTCCGCAGCGACAGTATCGAGCGGTTCCTGGCGCCTGGCAACGAGCAGGCAGTTCATACCCCGCCCCGCAACCTCGCGCGCGAAGGCGGCGCCCAGGCCATCCGAACCGCCCGCGATCAGCGCCCAGGCACCATAGCGCTCTGGAAAAGGCGTCGTGTCACTCATCGATGCGATCCTCCCGGTCCAATCGTGCGAACTTGGACCTGTTGGACCGAGGGGGTTCCTCTCTCCCGATAGGAACCCAAAGTCGGCACATGATCCGGTCGGCGAAGGAGAACGTCGGGCGCATCGCGTCGTCCCTTACTCTTTGACCTTGGCGGCCGATCAGTTCCACGTCAGCGGCAGTACCGGCACATGGATGACATTACCGAGAAAGAACGGGGTCTTGAAGCCGGGTTCGATCGAGAAACGCGGGATCGCTTTCAGGAACTCCTCGATCGCGGTCTGCAATTCGCGGCGAGCGAGATGCTGGCCCAGGCAGCGGTGGATTCCGTGCCCGAGCGTAACATGGGTCGGCTTCCGACCCAGCCTGACTTCATTCGGCGCGTCATAGGCTTCAGGATCACGGCCGGCGAGGGGCGTGGACATGATCACATAATCGCCCGGCATCATCGTCTGGCCGTCTATTTCATAGGGCTTTGAACAAATCCGGTTGGTCGAGACCGCCGCATAGGCGCGCAGCAATTCCTCGATCGCAACCACGTTCTGCGAGAATGAGTTATCACGCATCCGCGCCTGATCCTCCGGGTGCGTGGCAAGATGCTGAAAGTGCAGACTCATGTTTGACGTGACGGTATCCAGGCCACCGATATAGAGATTGAAGCAATGGCCGAAGACCTCGTCGTCGGTCCACTTTCGGCCATCGACCTCAAGCGCGAGCGTCTTGCTGATCAGGTCGTCGCCGGGGCGTTTCTTGCGATCGGCGATCGTTTCCAGCAGCAGATTCTTCACGGCGTGCACGCTGCTGATCCGCGCATCGAGATCCGTGCCGTGCAGAAGCTTGTTCTCCCAGTCGAGGAACTGGGCCGTCCGTTCCTGTGGCAAGCCGATAAGATCGAGGAAGATCGAGATCGGAAAGTTGATCGCGAAATCGGCGACGAACTCGCAGCTGCCCTTGTCCTTGAACTTGTCGATAAAATGGCGTGCGCGGGTCCGCACCATTTCATCGAGCTGCATCATCTTGCTCGGCGAGAAGATCGGATTGAGCGCCTGGCGGAAGCCGGTATGGACCGGGGGATCAAGTTCGGTCGGAATGATGCTCCAGTCTTCGCCGATCAGTCGCGCGAAACCGGTATTGCCGCTTTTGTGAAAATTTTCGGCGTCGTTGTAGATCTTCTTCAGATCCTCGTGGCGACGAACGACCCAACCCGGCTGTTGAAACGAAATGTTATCGGCATAGAAGACCGCCGGCCCCTCATGGATCTGGGGAATGATGGTCTCGTAGGGACTCTCATAGACGATCTTGCGATCGAAAAGCGCGCAGTGCCCGGCGCGGGCGGGATCGACATGCGCCGGTGGAAAATCGAGCTGTGTCGCCATTGGAAAACTCTCTCCGATTGCAGATGTGTCTTAGCCGGACGGCCATGTGCTGCGATAGGTGGCCGTCACCGCGCCGAGCGTTCCAAGATCGATCCCGGCAGCCGCACCCGCATCCGCGGCTGCGGCGACATCCTTGACCATGTAGCGATGTGCGCTTTCGAGTATGGCGGCAGCATCCTCGACGATGAAGCGGTGGAGCACCTCGCTCGCGCCGCTGCATTCGACCAGGGCGCCCGCGGTCGCGGCACGATCCAGGCCCAGCCCTTCTGCAAGACGCAACGCGTCCACCGCCAGTTGCAGGTGGCCGGCGAACAGGATGTTGTTGACGAGCTTGATCTTGCGACCGGCGCCGCTCGGTCCGACATGGAAGATCGCGCGCGCGAACGAGTCGAAGGCGGGTCGGCCGCGTTCGATTGCGTCGGCGTCGCCCCCGACCAGCAAGGTCAGCTTGCCAGGCAGCATTTCGGACTGCCTACGGCTGAAGCATGTGTCGAGCACAGCTACGCCCGCAGGCGCCTTGGCCGCGATCGCCTGCACCGCTTCCACGCTGCCTGTGGTAAAGATGGCGACGATCGCGCCGTCCTTGAGATCGGACATGACCCCATCGGGACCGGTCAGCACCTCCTCCACTTGCGCGTCGGAGAAAACCGCGATGCACAGAAGGTCGCATCCGTCGGCGGCTTCGCGCGGCGAAGCGGCCAGTTCCAGGCCCTTCGCCGCTGCGGGCAGTGCCACGTCATAGGCCCGGACGGCGTGTCCCGCCGCAGCGACCTTCATGGCCGTGGGCAGCCCCATCTCGCCCAATCCTATCCATGCAACCTGCATTTCGTCTCCTTCCGATCCCGTTTTTGGAATCTGCCACGCGCTTTTATTCCTGCTAGGGGCTTGGCCCGGAGGCCGAACCTATCGAATGTCGGTTGTGGCTCAGCTATTCCCCATCGCGCCGAACACCGCCTCGGTGATCTGGAGATCGAGATATTCACGCACCCCGATTACCCGCCCGTCACGGACGGTGTAGAGATGGTGGTAGTTGTTGCGATACACACGACCATCAGCGAATTCGAAATTCCCCTTGGATTCGACCGCCACGCGCTCACCTTCCGCCGTGGTGCCCAGGATCGCGGTCTCGGCGACACGCGCATCTCCGAGCAGCGCCTGAAGCTGGCCGATGACCGTTTCCCGGTCGAGCGTACCGACCCCCAGCACCCACCAAGTCGCGTCGGGCGCAATGATCTCGCGGATCGTCTCGGCGTCGCACTTGTCCATCGCCCTCATCAGGCGGAGAACCAAGGCCCGGTTGCGTTCGGCGACATCCCGATCTGGCGCGGCGGGCTGCGTAGCTAGGGTCATGCGCTCACTCTCCGATCGTTTCTGCGCAGAAGGTTGATCGCGGCTCGCATTTCATCACCAGCCCACGGATAGGGCGACCAAAACTATGGCGCCGTCGCAAAGAGTCAGGGGGCAGCCATGCGGTTTCCGAACGCGTCTGCGCCGAGCTGCCTCGGCTCAATCCTGCTTGATCATGCCTGCGCCCGCCGATATCCTCATCACGTCCGCAAAAGGTGCGGCGTGGGACGTCATTCCGCCGTCCACCGCGAGCGTCGCCCCGGTGATGAAACGCGCGGCGTCCGAAGCCAGGAACGCCACCGGCTCGGCGATATCGTCGGGTGTCGCCACATAGGGCGTAAGGTGGTGGCCCATGAACAGCTCCAGCATCTCCGGTTCGGTCGCTGCGGCGACCGACGGCGTCATCACCATACCCACGACCAGCGAATTCGCGCGAATGCCCTGCTTGCCATATTGGGTGGCGACGTTGAGCGCGAGATTGATCAGCGCGGCCTTGCTGGCCCCATAGGCCGGAAGCCCGAGATCCCCCTGCAACCCGCGGCCCGAGGCGATCATCACGATCGATCCACCGTCGGCCGCGATCATGTGTGGAATCGCCGCTTTGCACAGCAGAGCGGGGGCGATTATATTGACCTTGAGCACGCGCTCCCAGGTCGCGCCGTCCATGTCGGCGATGTTGGCGTCCTTGACCAGGGTTGCCGCATCGGTCACCGCCGCGTTGTTGACCAATATGTCGACCTTGCCGAACGCCGCGACCGCCGCATCCACGATCGCCTGGGGCACGCTCGCATCCGCAAGGTCGCCGAATACCGACACAACCTCACCGCCGGCGGCGCGAATCGAGGCCTCCGTACCTGCGGCGCTTTCCCGGCGGCTCGCGGCGACCACGACCTTCGCCCCCCGCTCCGCGAGCAGATGCGCGATGCGCTGGCCGATCCCCGATCCCGCACCCGTGATGATCGCCACCTTACCGTTGAGTGATTGCATGTATCCGCTCCTCTTATACCCTCGAGGCTCCTGCTAAGGCGATTATCGTGCGGCGAACCTTCCGGGCGATGGGTGCTGCGCGGACGCGCGCGTCGCTACCCGTTGGGCAAGGGAGAAACACAACCATGTCCAGACCGCTCGAAGGTAAAGTCGCGATCGTCACAGGTGCGGGCCAGGGTATCGGCACGGAAGTGGCAGGCTTGCTGGCGCAACGCGGCGCTACAGTCGTCCTGGCCGACATCAACGCCGATCGGGCGGAGGGCGCGGCGGCGGCGATCCGCGAGACCGGGGCAAGCGCCGTCGCCGTCGGTTTCGATCTTACCCGCGAGGATCAGGTGGCCGACGCGGTCGCCCGCATCGCTGCCGATCACGGACAGATCGACATCATCCACAACAACGCCGCGTTCCAGACCGAGGCACAACGTCAGCAGGATCTCGACGTCATCCATCTCCAGACGAAAGCCTGGGACATGGCATTCGCGGTCAACGTGCGCGGCCCCATGTTGTTGTGCAAATACGCACTCCCTACGATGATCGCGGGCGGCGGCGGATCGATCGTCCACTCATCGTCCGGCTTCGGCCTGCTCGGGGAGACGACGCTCACCGCTTATGGATCGAGCAAGGCGGCGCTGATCAATCTCAGCCGCTTCATCGCGACGCAATATGGCAAGCAACGCATCCGTTCGAACGTGATCGCAATCGGCTTCGTCCTCAGCGACAACGCGGTTGAGACTGTGCCACAGACGGCCAAGGACGTACTGCTCGCCCACCATCTCAGCCCCGAACTCGGAACGCCCGCCGACATCGCGCATGTCGTCGCATTCCTCGCTTCCGACGAGGCCCGGTTCATAAACGGGGCGCTGATCCCCGTGGATGGTGGGTTCACCGCGCATCAGCCCAGCATGGTCGATTTCCAGCGCCTTTTTGCGGAGGCCGGCAGCAACAAGCTCTGACGGGCTGTTTCAGAGAGGTCAAAGCAGCCGCTTCCTGAACGGGTGCGCGGGCACACCCTGCCATTCGAAAGGCGCGCAAGCATCCCGTGCGCCCGCAAGTGAGTACATATCAACGTTCGCTGGCAGACTTATGGCCCGGCGACATCGATAGGAGAATTTCCTGTGAATGAGGAAGCAGACGTCGTCATCGTCGGCGCGGGCCATAACGGCATGGCCGCGGCAGGATATCTCAGCCGGGCGGGCAAGCGCGCGATCGTGGTCGAGCGTATGGCCAAGGTCGGCGGCATGACCAGTTCGGGTTACATGATCCCGGAGGCGCCGCAGCATCTGGTGACGCCATGCGCGGTCGAACTGCTGTTCGTGCGGGGCACCGGGCTGATCGAGGATCTCGAACTCGAAAAATACGGGCTGCGCTGGGTCGATCCCGATCCCACCTACGCCTATCTCCATCCCGATGGCAGCAGCGTGTGCTTGTTCCGCGATGCCGAGCGGACTGCGGACGACATGGCGCGGCTCAACAAGAACGACGGCAAGAATTATCTCAAGTTCCTCAAGCTGCTGAACGCGCTGATGGATATCGGCTTCCCGCTGATGCAGGCCGAGCCGGGTCGCCCGGATATAGGCAATCTCAGCAAGATGATCGGCGGCGCGGTTCGCAACGCCAAGCTCAAGAACGAGCTTCAGATCATGGCGGCCGGCACCTCTGACCAGATCGCCTGCGAATGGTTCGAGCATCCCGCGAACATCGCGCTGCTGACCAACACTGCCGCCGGCGCCGGCCCGATCGACGACGACGGCAATGCCGCCGCTTATATGATCCTGGCCGTGCTCCACAAGCTGGGCACCGGCAAGCCGATCGGCAGCCTCCAGACCTTCGCCGATGCGCTGGCCCGCAGCGTCGAGGCGTCCGGCGCCAAGATCAAGCTGAACGCACCCGTCGCCGAGATCCTCATCGAGGATGGCGCGGCGAAAGGTGTCCGGCTCGAGGACGGCTCCATCATCAAGGCCAAGGCGGTGATCGCGACCTGCGATCCGCGCACCGCATTCGACCTGACCACGCCGGGCGCCGTCGAGCGGCGGCTGATGCAGCGTATCCAGCATGCGCCATCCAACCGTTCCAACGCGGCGCCGTTCCTCGCCAATATCGCCATGTCCGGGCCGCTCACGCTTAAGCGTCACCAGGATCTGCGCCACGACAAGGCCGACCTTAACAAGGCGGTAGGCTATATCGGCACACCGCAGGAGGTACGCGACAGCTTCGCCTATGCGCGGCGCGGCGATATTCCCAAGCGCCATGCGCTTTCGCTCACCCCCCTGTCGAACTCCGATCCCACGCAGGCGCCTCCGGGCGGATCTCTCGCCTATGTCTATGTGCCGGGCATGGCGGTCGATGCGCGCGAAGGCTGGACCCAGGCCGTCAAGGATCGGACGATGAGCGATCTGATCGAGCAGATGTCGGAATATTATGACGGCTTGCAAACCGAGGTCGGGCGCTTCGTCGAGACTCCGCGCGATCGCGAGAAGCGGCTGAACGCCACCAACGGCTGCGTCACGCACATCGATTTCGGATCGCTGCGTTCGGGCCAGAACCGCCCCGCGACGGGTTTCGGCAGCCCCAAGCCTGCGGTACCCGGTCTTTATATCGGCGGGGCTGGCGCTCATCCGGGCGGTGGCATCTCCGGCATTCCCGGCCGGATCGCGGCCAAGCGCATCCTGCGCATCCTGAAATAAGCCGAGCTGACCGGGCGGGCCTCGCGGCCCGCTCGGTCAGTGGTCGCAGAATAGAAACCGCAGTCTTGCATCAGCATCACCATGGTAATCTTGCGCACCGCCCGCGTCAGCGCGACGCTTTGGGAAGCGCGTAGGCGATCACATAATCCCCCGTGAGCGTGCCGAGGCCGGGGTGACCGCCTGCGGCGATGACCACGAACTGGCGATGGCTCGCTGCTGACCAGAAGGTCATCGGCGTCGCCTGGCCGCCTGCGGGGAGGCGCCCGCGCCACAATTCTCGCCCAGTCGCGGTCGCGATCGCGCGGATATATCGGTCATGTGTCGCGCCGATGAAGCTGATGCCAGCCCCGGTCGTAACCGCCCCTCCGCTGTTCGGCACACCCATCGCGAACGGCAGTCGCGATGCGATGCCGAACGGTCCGCTGTCCTCGCCCGTCCCGAACGGCCGGCTCCACATCAGTGCGCCGGTGGCCAGATCGACAGCGCCGATCATTCCCCAAGGCGGCCGTTGGCAGGGCACGCCGAGGGGCGAGATCAACGGCTTTAGGTCAGCCGCATAGGGCACACCTTCTTGCGCGACCGCTCCAGAGGCGCCCCCATGACTGTTGACCGACAGCGCCCTGATGCCGCGTCGGCGCGCCTCGGCGCGCGTCAGCAACTGGACAGTGTTGCCGACCCGGTTGCTGTTGACGATCATGATGCCGCGCGCCACGTCTATGGAGACGCCACCCCAGTTGATACCGCCGCCATAGCCCGGATAGACGAGGCTCGGCCGATCGAGGCCCGGCGGGGTCATCGGCCCTTCGTAGCGCGCGCGCCGGAACAACGTGCGACACCATGCCTGATCGATCGGCGTCAACCCCCACATATCCGCCTCCCGCAATGGCGGGCCGGCGAAACTCGGCATGCCGGGAGAAAAGGGCTGCGTGGCCGCCGCCCGCTCTCCGGGCACCGCACTGGCGGGCACCCGCCTTTCGACCACCGTTGAAATCGGTCGGCCCGTGCGCCGGTCGAGCACGAAAATCTCGCCGCGCTTGGTCGGTTGGACGAGGGCTGGCACGCCGCGGATCGTCGTCAGCGTGGGCTGAGCCGGAACGTCGTAATCCCATAGATCGTGATGCGTGGTCTGAAAGACCCAGCGAACCGCGCCCGTTGCCGTATCGAGCGCGACCACTGCGCTGGAATACCGATCGTCGAACGGCCGCCTCTGGCCACCGAAATAATCGGGCGTGGCGTTGCCTGTCGGCACGAAGAGGAGGCCGAGCGCGTCATCGGCGCTCATCGGCGCCCAGCTATTAGGCGTGCCCAATGTGTAATGCTCGCCCGCCGGGGGCAGGCCATGTCGATCAGGCCGTCCGGCATCGAATGCCCAGGCAAGCGCACCCGTCGTCACATCGAACGCGCGGATCACGCCGGACGGCTCCCCAATCTTCTGCCCGTCCGTAATCCACCCGCCGACCACCGCACGATCGCCCGTAATTTGCGGTGGCGAGGTGACGAAATAATATCCCTTGTCGACGGGCGCCATGCCGTCCCGCAGATCAACCGCGCCATTTCGCCCGAAATCCCGGCATGGCTGTCCGGTCGCCGCATCGAGCGCGATCAACCGCGCGTCCATCGTGGCGGTGAGAATGCGATCCGCGCACGGAGCGCCCGCGCGCGCGCGGCGATGGAACGCGACGCCGCGGCACGATGCGATCGCGACACCACGGCCATCGGCATGCGCACGGAAGCGCCAGATCTGTCGTCCGCTCTCGCCATCCAGCGCGATGACGTCGTTGTCGCCGGTACACAGATAGAGCCGCCCGTCAACCGCCAGCGGCGTCGTTTGGAAGGTCACCGGACCGGGAATGGCTGGCTTGCCCGTCCGGAACGTCCAAGCCAGCCGCAGGGCGCCGACATTGGCTGGATCAATCTGCGCGAGGGGCGAGAAGCGAGTACCGCCCGCATCGTTCCCGTAATATCGCCAGTCGCCGGCACCCGGCTGCACCTTCCCCGCACTGCCTCGCGCCGCGATCGCATTCGCCGCGCTACGCACGGGTGGATCGCGCCCGGCCAGAATGATCGCGAGGACCGCGCCGCTTATGATGACGAGAACAACGGCCGCGACGCGGGGGCGCAGAACGCCCAGGAAAGGCAGGCCGAGAAACAGAAAAAGGCCGAGCCGCGGCAGCAGAGCCCAAGGCTCGATCCCCACTTCCCAGACCGACCAGAGCAGCGTCAGCACGAGAAACAGGCCGTAGAACGGCGCGGCGCAGCGGTCACGCCGCCAAGTGAGCGCGGCGACGCCAAGCATAGCCAGGACGCTCAGCGCGTACCACAGCGATCCTCCCGCGCGCAGGAGTGTCGTCGCTGGCCATGCGAGTGCCAGCGCGACCGCAGCGAGCAGGCCCGCATGCACGCGCCGCCATATCATTTAGGCGCCAGCCCTAATAATAAATCTCCATCCGTCCGCCATCGACCAGCCAATATTGGCCCGTGATGTAGCTCGCCCGTGCTGAACACAGGAACGCGCACAAACCCGCCACCTCGTCCGGCGTACCGAAGCGCTTCATCGGGATGCGATTGATCAGGTCGGTCTTGAACTGTTCCAGCGTCTGCCCCACCGTGTTCGCGCAGACCGAGAAAAAGTCGTCATAGGCAGCGCCGGTATCGATAAAGCCGGGCGGTACGGTGTTGACCGTGATGCCGTGCGGGGCGAGTTCGTCGGCGATGCTCCGGCTCAAGCCCAACCCCGAAGGCCGCACCGTATTCGCCAGCACATAATCGAACCCGAGCGTCCCGCGACGGCCCGGCAGTCGGCCATGACCCGAACCAACCGTAACGATCCTACCCCATTGGCGTTCCTTCATTGCGGGGGAGACCGCGCGGACGAAATGCGCGAAACTCGTCACGACATTGTGAAACGCCGTCTGGAAGTCGGCATCCGCAAAATCGCTGAACATGCCGGACGGCGGCGCGACTGGCGTGAAGATTGCGATGTCGGGGGCATCGAACAGCTCCGTCGCCCGCGCGACCATCCGTGGATAAGAGTCGAGTTCCAGCAGATCGGCGGAGACGCCCGCCGCCTGACCACCCGCGGCCCGGATCGCGTCGACCGTCTCGTCGATCCGCTCCTGCCCGCGTGCGACGACGACGACGCGACAACCATTGCGGCCGAGTTCGTCCGCGATCGAGCGGCCGATCCCGTGCGATCCGCCAGTGACCAGCGCAACCTTGCCTGCGATACCGAGATCCATCCCGCTCTCCCTCACCCGTTTTCCGTTGAGGCGAGTGTCGGAGACGCAGAACGGCAACTCACCTGTCGACGGTTAGGACATATCCCAGGGCAATGATTTTAGATCGCGACATGGGAGAATCCGCCATGCCATCGCTGCACCTCGATCATGTCAATATCCGCACCGCGCATCTCGATCAGTGTATCGATTTCTATGGCCGCCTGCTCGGCATGACAATGCGCCCGCCGCCGATGTCCACCGATATGACCGGCGGCGCCTATGCGTGCGACGAGAGCGGCCATCCCATCGTCCACCTGGTCGGCACGGATATTTTCGTGCCCGGCGACGGCCCGGTGCGGGGCGCCGCGCAGCCGGGAATGATCGATCACTTCGCGCTCCGCTGCACGGACCCCGAGTCCTATGTCGCGCGGCTAACCGAGGCAGGCTGGCCGTTCGAACGACTGGAGGTGCCGCAGATCGGCAGGAGCCTGATCTTCGTGCGCGATCCCAACGCGGTGCTGGTCGAACTCAGCTTCCCCCTGGACGACCAGATTATTCCATCGCCGCCTGCACCGGCCTGATATTGACGAGCGCCGCGGACATGCGCGACATCGCGTTGATCGGTTCGAGGTTGCGATCCGTGCCGATCAACAAGCCGTTATTGGCTCCGTGCCGATCGTAGCTGGTGTCGCCGGAAAGCCCGCCCCAACCGTGCATCATCCGCACCACGCCCGGCTTTACCCCGGCATGCGGTGCGACGTCCACCTGTGGCTGAACGTGGCGCCATTGCTATCCGTTCGAGAGCGGCATCAATATTGCGCCGTCCACCCACCGTCGATGGGCAGGACATGGCCCGTGACCATCGCCGCATCGTCGGAACACAACCACATGATGCCGGCCGCCTGCTCCGATGTCTCGATCTCACGACGGATTGGCTGGTTGACGACCTGTTCGTCGATCAGCGTGCGCGCATATTCCGGGCCGGACTTGTAGTAGGCCCTTGTTGGCGTCACGCCGGGCGCGATGCAATTCACGCGGATGCCGCGGTCGGCATAGCTGACGGCGGCGAACTTGGTCAGCCGGATGACCGCCGCCTTACCCGCCCCATATCCAGCCCCGCCCCAGCCATTGTAGAGCATACCCGCCAGCGAGGTTACGTTCGCGATCGCGCCACCCCCATGATCGACCATGTAGGCGATCTGGTGCTTCAGGCACAGGAAGGTTGTACGCAGGCACATCGAAATGGTGTGCTCGAATGCCGCGAGGCTCTGCTGGTGGAACTCGGGGCCGACCGACTCCGGGTGCGCATCGCCCACCACGTTCGCCGCCAGGTGCAGCCCGCCGAAGATCTCAACCGTCCGGCGCACGACGGCCTCCACCTCCTCCTCGCTGGTCGCATCTGTCTTTACGAACCGCGCCTGATGGCCCGCAGCACGCAACGCCTCAGCGCGCTGCTCGCCGAGTTCGACGTTGATATCGGCCAGGATGACGCACGCGCCTTTCTCGGCAAAGGCCCGTGCGGTGGCGGCGCCGATGCCGTCCGCTGCCGCCGTCACGAGTGCGACCTTTCCGTCGAACCGACCTGTCATACCATCTCCATTTCATTTTCTCTCGTCCCTCGTAAAAGGATCGCAACCACGAACAATGTGTGTTCCGCTTATGATTGCGCTCGATCCATCAGGCTTTGCTTGGGTTCGCTGCAGGCCCCAAGGAACGCATCAGAGAGGATCCCGCCGATGAACCTGCAACATCTCCGCTATCTCGCGGCGTTCGCCGAACACCGCACGCTGACTGATGCGGCGGAAAGTCTTGGCATCTCGCAGCCCGCGATTTCGCGTGCGCTGCACGAACTTCAGGAGGAACTGCACTGCGAACTCTTCCAGCGGGCAGGCCGACGGCTGGAAATGACGTCCGCCGGCCACGAAGTCCTCAAGGCGGCGCGGCGCGCGCTCGCCGCCGTGGACGACATCCACCGCATCCCCGGTGAACATGGCGCGACCGACATCCTCCGCATCGCCACGCTCGGGGCGATGGCGGCAGGGATGGCATCAGCCCTCGAACAGTTCCTCCGCCGGCAACCCGACACGCGCGTGCAGGTTCTGCATGTCAGCCGGGACGACGAGATGATCGATATGCTGCGCCGGCGTGACGCCGATGTCGCCTATGGTAGCCTCGCCCGCCCACCACGCGGCCTGACGCTGACGCCAGCCCGCCCGCTGGAGATCGTGCTCGCGTCCCCGATCGGCACTCGGCTCCCCCCTACCGTAACGCTGAAATCGCTCCACCAGTTGCCGATGCTCTGCCCGCCGCTCAGCGAGGAACGCCGCCGCCTGCTCGACGAACCCTGCGAGCGGGCCGGCGCGACGCCCAAGATCGTGATGGAGAGCAGCGATTCGACCACCTATCTGAGCGGTATCCAGGCCGGGATCGGCTCGTCCGCAATGTGGGACGTGAACGCCATGCAGGCGACGGGGATCGAGGTCCGCCGCTTCGATCCGCCGCGCGAGATCGCCGTTGGTTTCGTCCACCCCACCAAACCCACCGCCAATGTGCGGACTCTGCTTGGGATCTCGCGCAAGCTGGAACGGGAGCTAAGGAAGGAAGGTTGATCAGGTCGATCCCATGTCGCGGCATTATCCATCTTGCATAAACATAAGCCATTTGACGATTGTCGGGTTGCCACCCATCCTCCATTCGTCGCGGCGAACGAGCCAGTTCCATGCAGACGGGACGGATCGGGACGGACGCCGGCACATATCCGCCCGGTAGCCTGACACTCCAGGAGAGCGCCAATGAACGCCCGCACGAACCTCGAATTGTTCGCCGTCGGCGATCTACAGTTGATGACGCGCGAGCCTGGGTCCGATCTATTCGATCAGGCCACGCCGATACTGTCGGCAGCGGATATCACCTTTGGCAATTGCGAATGGCCCTATGCCGAGGAAGCCGGCGACACACACCCGGTCGAGGCTCACATCAACGACGATTTCGATCTCGGCGATCTGTTCGCGCCCGGTAGCCCGGAAGCGATCCGCATGATGGCGCGCGCGGGGTTCGACGTGATGTCCGTGGCGAACAACCACACGATGCACGGCGGCTACCGCGCCTTCCTGCGCACGATCGCGTTGCTGCGGGAAAACGGCATCGCGCCCGTGGGCGGCGGATCGGACATCGCCGCCGCCCGCGCGCCCGCGATTGTCGAGCGGAGCGGCCACAGGATCGGTTTCCTCGCCTGCACGTCCGGTTTCCTGCCTGGCGCCCATGCCGGTCGGCGGACGCCCGGCATCGTGCCCTTGCGCCGCCACAGCTACGCCGAGAACGCGTCCTGGGATAACTGGGGGACGGAGCCAGAAACCCGCACGCTGGTCAACCGCGAGGATCTCGGGCTGCTGATCGAAAGCGTGAAGACTCTGAAGGCAGAGACGGACATCGTCGTGCTGAGCTGCCACTGGGGCATCCTCGAACACCCGTCCGCGATTGCGGACTATCAGCGCGAGGCGGCGCATGCGTTGATCGATGCGGGGGTGGACCTGATCCTCAGCCAGGGGCCGCTCCCGATCAAGGGCGTCGAGGTCTATCGCGGCCGCGCGATCCTTTATTGCATGGGCAAGTTCGCGATGATCTCGCCCTGGTCACGCGACGAGACGCCATCGGGCATCTCAGCGCCGTTGCTCGACGAGACCAGCCGCGGTCTCGCTGCATCGGTAACGATCTCGGACGGAGTGATCACCGGCGTTCGGCTGGTGCCGGTCCATCTCGGCAGCACCGGCCGGCCAAAGCTGCTCGCACCCGGCGAGGAGTACTACGCCGATATTCTCACCCTGGTCCAGGAACGCACGGACGCCGCCAGGCTGAATGGCAGGATCGGCGCCGATGGCACGATCCCGCTCGCGTGACGACGGAAATGCCCTTCCCCGCCGCCCGCCTTGCGGACTGGCTCTCGGCCCATATCGCGGGTGCCCCTCCGGTCGAGATCCGCGACATATGCGAACCGGCGCAGGGCTTCTCGAGCCGCACCATATTGTTCACCGCGGCATGGACCGAGAACGGCCTCTTACGTGAACGCCCGCTCGTGGCCCGGCTCCAGCGCGACGTCGCAGTGCCGATGCTCGCCGACGTGTTCCACCAATATCGCGTTATGCAAGCGATCGCTGCCTACTCCAAGGTGAAGGTGCCGGCGGTGGATTTCATGGAGGACGACCCCGCGGTTCTGGGCACGCCCTTCTTCCTCATGGATCGGGTCGAGGGTCGCGTGCCGCCCGATTTCCCGAGCTACCACGAAAAGGGCTGGATCGCCGAGGAACTGGACGCGGGGGAACGCGAGCGCCACTGGTGGAATGCCGTACACGAGATGCACAAGCTCCACGCAATCGACTGGAGCGCCTTCCCCTTCCTCGCCGATGGCGCGACCAGCCCGCCGGGCGCGGTCTTCTATCTCGAGAGATTCGTTGCCCGCTGGTATCATTGGGCGGCGGACGGACGTGCCTTCCCGCTGATCGACGAGGCGTTGCGCTTCCTCATCGCCAATCCGCCGCCCAGTGCGCAATCGGGCCTTGTCTGGAACGATGCGCGTCTCGGCAACACAATGTTCCGCCACGATGGCGAGGTCGCCGCGCTGTTTGATTTCGAGGTCGCCTCGCTCGGACCGCCGGAGGTCGATCTTGCCCACTGGATGTATCTCGACGATGTCTTCAGCCTCAATTTCGGGATCGCGCGGATCCCCGGCATCCCGAAGGAGGAGGCCGCGATCGCCGGGTTCGAGCGGATCTATGGTTGGCCGATGCCGTATTTCAGCTATTATCAGGCGGTCGCCGCGCTCAAGATCCTGATCCTCTCGGTGCGCGATTACAGCAACAACAAGACGATGGATTCACCGGACGCGCTGCCGCACTTCCTCGTCGGCCGCGTGAAACTCTATCTCGAACGCTACGCCGCCTATTTGTCGGGTTGAGCAGGGCTTCTGCCATCTCATATCATGCCGCTGTGACGGCCACGGGAGGCTAGCAGTGCAGCAACACGCCATGGAGGCTGCGCGCGCTGTTGTGCTGGCGAGAGGCGCAAGCGCGAAAAGGAGGACCCTAGCGCCCATGCGGGATCGATTAGTAACCGCTCGCGCCTATCATAAAGCGACTTCTTTAACACAACCGCCCCCACCCGGACGTTCGTGAGCGCAATTGGTATTCTCCAAACCGGCCGTGTCAATCTCAACGCCGGTTGCGTTTAGGATGATGGTTGGTCCTTCGTCTTGCTGGGCGGGTGCTTGGCAAACAGTTTTGCGCCCCTGAGCGGCGAGAATGCATCGTCGGCCCAATGTGGGGTAGCGCCTGGAATGCCATAGCGGAACGGTCGTCCTTCAGGGATGTGCAATGTTCCGAACATCCAGTCATATATGGATAGGAATACACCAAAGTTGCGGAAATTGCCCCCGTCGCGGCCATAGCCATGGTGACTGTGATGGATGCCCGGCGAGATAAAGACATGTTCCAGCCCGCGAAATACCGGGCCGAAAATGGGGTGCCGCCTAATCGCGTCGTCCCAGCGAAAATCACTGTGAGTGAAGATGCCCCAGAAGGTAAAAATCACGATTGCCAAGCCGGCGGCCTGCGCCTGACCAAGATAAATCGCGAGCGCAAAAACCCAACCCAACCCACCGACCAAAATCCAAAACGGGCTGATGCGGAAGTTGAGAAGCACGTTCACATATTTGGCGGTGTGATGTGTGCGATGCATACGCCAAAACCAATCGAACCAGCGTGTGTCCTTCAACTGGTGGCTCCCGCGATGAACCCAGTAATTTACAAACTCCCCCAACAGGATGATGGCGATCAGCGCGGGCAGAAAAGGCACATTGCGCAAGGCTCCCTTTCCATCGGGGAAAATGTGGGCGATAGCCATGGCCACCACTGCAGTGCCAGTCGGCCGCATCAGCGCCGCGCCGAGGATGCATATTCCATTTACCAGCCAGTCGCCACGACTGTAAATCTTGCGGTGCCGACCCGCGATCACTTCCGCCAGCAAGATCATGCCAGTGACAGCCAATACCCAAAGCCCGAGATGGTGCATCGTCTCTTCCTAATCTGTTATGTCGATCCTTGCAGAGGTGGCGTGTTGCGTCTAATGCATATACATGCGAATATTGATGATATAGATGCATAAGCATGGATCTGCGTAACCTGCGCCATCTTGTCGCCATTGCCCGCCGCTTGAGCTTTTCACGCGCCGCCGAGGATCTGGGCCTTTCACAATCCGCGCTTACCCGCAGCATCCAGTCGCTGGAGCGACAGGCCGGGATGCGGCTGTTCGATCGGGATCGCACGAAAGTAAGCGTTACCCCGCTGGGCAGCATTGTAGTTGAACGGGCCAGTGCCTTGCTCGCGGATGCCGATGATTTCGAACGCATGTTGCGGCAAACCGCAAGGGGCGAAGAGGGGCGCTTGTGTTTCGGCATGGCACCGTTGCCAGCATGGACCTTGCTGCCGACCGCCCTGTCGGAATGGATCAACGCCGCGCCAGCGCTCACCAATGAGGTCGTGGTGCGCAATGTTGAGGCACTGTGGCCGCTTCTGATCGCTGGTGATATTGAATTTTTCGTCAGCGTGGAGGGGCAGGTGCCCGACGCCCCTCCCGTGCGAGCTGAGACGCTTGGCCTTTTCCCCTTCACGCTGATTGTCCGCGCGGGTCACCCTTTGCTGCTGGGAAACTGCCCTGGTGCGACCTTCCCTGTGCTGATATCGAGCCGGGGGGGCATCGACGTAACGTTACTCGCCGACCTGCGTGACTGGGCGGCAGGCCCACCACATGTGATCGAGGACTACAACACGCTGGTCTCGCTCACCAAAACGACCGATGCGATCTGGGTTTCATCTGCCTATTCCGTTATACGGGATCTTGAATCAAAAATGCTTTTTGCACTTGATCTCCTCAATGGCAGTGCTCCGGAAAATTTCCGTATGGTTATGTATTCGCTCGACCGCCGTTCCCAATCACCAGGAATGCTGAGGCTGAAGCAGGCTCTTCGGCAGCGAATACGAGACCTACAGGCTCCCTCTGAGCATAACCACGACGTGTAATTGTCAATGCTAAGCTGCAGGCCGTTAACGGGTCAACGTCTGCCGCTTCCTCGCAACATGAACGAAGGCTAATTTCAGGGACTGAATTTCGGTCCGAAATGACCGATATTTGGTGCCCAGGAGAAACTAGTCGCCACCTCGAAATGGCAGCTATGGACTATTTCGTGATCCAAAGCCGACAGGCAGAGAGGGCCCAATTTCTGCATTAAGAGCGAAAAGATGGAGGTTTCTTCTGCGGACCATCCGCTCATCGGTAGCAGGCCATGTTGTTACCCCAACAGGCCTGACAGTATCTCGCGTGTTTTCGCAATAAACTCGCAAGGTGATTGATAGCCTGAAGCTAGGCGCGGATGCACCTCGTTATAATGTGCGATCTAGCCGGGCAGTTGTGGATAACGTCTGATCGCAAGCGATGACGGACGGCGGCTCCATAGCCACCGTCCGTGCATGCCGTCCGGCCCCTATCCGTTTCAGCCCTTGGGCCCGAACCGATAGGTGGCGCCGATGCCCCAGGTGAACGGATCGCCGATATAGTCGATGGCCGTTCCCAGCGTAGGCAACTGATCCGCGAATGCGCGGGTCACATATTTCTTGCCGCCGATATTCCGGCCAAAGACCGCCAGTTCAAGATCGGGATTTTCGATCTGCAGCGCGATCCGTGCGCTAAAGAGGCCATATCCCGGAATGGTGTTGATCCGGTTGGCGATCGCTATGGCGTCGCGATAGGCTTGCGGACGACGCGGATCGGCGGTGAACAGGCCGAAATTCTGCTTGCCGATATAGGCATAGTTGGCGTGCAGCGTGAGTTCACCAAAGGATGTGGGAACCTTCTGCGTTGCCGAGAGGCTGAACTGCGTCTTGGGCATTTGCGGGAGGGACTCGCCACTGCGATTGACCGAGCAGCGGACCGTGCCGGCGGCCGTACCCGCCACGCAGTCGGAAACATTCGACCCGGCGACCGGAACGAACTGCTGTTGCTCGATAAAGGTACCGGACACATATTTGCCGTCCAGCAGGGCAAGATTACCGGACAGCAGCATCCCTTCCCAAGGTACGGCGCTGACTTCCACCTCTCCGCCATAGACGCGGGCGTCGCCGGAGTTGCGGAGGAACTGCGTGGTCGTGCAGGCGGCGGCCCCCAGCGGGGTGATGCAGTCGGATGCGTTGCGCTGCACATCCGATTGCCAGGAATAGAAGGCGGCGGTGTTGACACGCAGGCGGTTGTCGAACGCGCTGACCTTGAGGCCGAGTTCCACGTCCTTGACCTGTTCCGGCCGGAACGGCGGCGTCGCGGCGGAACCGTTACGCATGTTGAACCCACCGGCCTTGGACGCCGCGCTGGTCTTGACATAGGCGAACACGTCGTCGGTCACCTTGACATCCACGCCGGCAGTCCAGGCGGGATAGTCATATTTGACCGAGCGCGGCAGGCTGCACGGAGCAATGAAGCCGGGATTCGAGACCAGCTCGGGCGCGCAGGTGTTGGCGGCCAGATTGGTCCGGTTCAGCAGGACGACATTGCGCTTGTCCCATGTCCAGCGCAGACCCCCGGTCAGCCGGATCGCGTCGGACAGCTGGTAATAGGCCTGGCTGAACACGCCGACCGAGATATTCTTCACCGTGCCATAGTTGAGACCAAAGCCGAAATTGGGCGCGGGCGCGGCGAGGGCATAGGATCCAAAAGTCTGCGAGACGGAGGACTCCCGGCCCTTCTCGGTCGAATAATAGCCACCGAAAATATAGCTCAGCCGGTCGGTCAGATCGCCGGAGAATTGCAGTTCCTGGGAATATTGATCCGACTGATAGGCGCTTTCCGCAGCGAGAAACTGTGCAGGCGTGCCGTCCAGTTCGTTCAGGCCGATCGCATTGCTGTAGCGATAGGCGGTGATCGATTTCACGGCGACCGAGCCGATCTGGCCGTTGATCGTCAAATTGCCGCCATAGGCTTCCACCTTGTTGTAGGCGGCCGATCCACCCGCCGTCAGCTCGCGATAGCCGGTGGTCGGCGGGTTCGTCGTGAACGGAATGCCATAGGCGCTGTACCAGTTGGCCTTTGTGTGCAGAAATGGCGCGATCGGCGTGGCGGCGTTGATCGCGGCGGTCGCTGCGCCGGCGAGAGGATTGAACGCGGCGAGACCCACAAACTGGCCATGATCCTTCAGCACGTTGTAATCGGCGCTGAGGGTAACCGACCATTCGCTGTCGGCAGGGGCCCAGCGCAGCTTGGCACGGGCGTAATGGCTGTTGCGATCCTTGAGCGGGGTGTTGGAGGTCACGTTCCTCGCATAGCCGTCCCGATCGACGAAATCATAAACGAAGCGCGCCGCCAGTTCGTCGCCCTTGAGCGGCAAGTTGAAGACCGCGTCGACATTGCGATAACTGTAGTTGCCGCCCTGAAAGCGCAACTGCCCTTCAAGGTCGCCGGTGGGGTCGATGGTGACGATGTTGAGCGCGCCGCCGGTGGTGTTGCGACCGAATAGGGTGCCCTGGGGCCCCCGCAGCACCTCGGCGCGCTGGAGATCGATGAGGTCGGCCGAACCCTGCGAGGGGCGCGGTATATAGACGCCGTCCACATAGGTGGCGACCGACGGATCGTTGGCGACGCCCGGATTCAGGGCGGGCATGCCGCGAATGGAAATATAGACGAAGCCCGAACCGCCCGGCGCACCGGTCGCGATCGACAGGCTGGGCGCCGTGCGCTGCAGGCCCGCGGCGTCGCCGATCTGCGCCTGCTTGATCATCTCGGTCGAAAGCGCGGTCACGGCGACCGGGGTGGTCTGGAGATTTTCCGCGGTGCGCCGTGCGGTGACGACGATGTCCTCCACCCCCGCCGGCTGCTCCTGCGCCGCAGCCATCGTGGACACGCCCGCCGTCATAATGCACGACAAGGTCCCGATCGCCGTCGTGTTAAGCCATTTGCCTAAAGCCATGTCCCCCCTCCTCCATCATCGATAATCGTCGAGGTGTTTTCACCTTTGGTAATGAAGGGATGGCTAGCAACACGTCGGCCCATGGAAAACCCGCACCGGGCACCATGTCGTACTTGCGATGCTCTTCGTGTCCGTCCAGCGATGCTTGGCCCAAATCGCTATTCTATTTCGTGGAACCGATGTCCGTTTGGCAATCGAATGTCCGGGCGACACAATATGATTGAACTCGACCTGCGAACAACGCACCCACATAGTCCCGCCTCATAAGAACTTCATATGGGACGGGGTGCCGAGATGGCGATATCTACAGGCGATATCTTTGAAGGCCGGCCGTCGGGTGCGCGCGATACAAAGGCGGTTGCGCGGCGGCTGACGCCGGGGCTGATCTGGGCGCTCGGCGCGCTGTTCCTGCTGAACACAATGAACTATGTCGACCGGCTGCTGTTTGGAGTCGCACAGGAACTGATCAAGAAAGATCTGGGCCTTAGCGATTTTCAGCTTGGGCTGCCGGGCGGTCCCGCCTTCGCGTTCCTCTACATCATAGCGGCCTTCCCGATCGCGCGTCTCGCCGAGCGCGGAAATCGCGTGACCATCATATCGGTCAGCTTCGCGGCGTGGAGCGCCATGACGGCGCTGTGCGGGGTCGCGACATCCTTCGCGCAGATGCTGATCGGGCGTGCGGGCGTCAGCATAGGCGAGGCTGGCTGCGCGCCGCCATCGCACTCGCTAATTTCCGACTATTTCTTGCCGGAGCGGCGAACCACGGCCATGTCCGTCTACGGCGCGGCGGGGCCGGTAGGCGCGCTGCTGGCCGCGATCGGTGGTGGTTGGATGGCGCAGCATTATGGCTGGCGTTCGACCTTTCTGGCGTGTGGCCTGGTCGGCGTGATCGGGGCGGCCGCGTTCCGGCTGACCATGCGCGAACCCGCGCGCAAACCCGATCCGTCACGGCCCTCCTTCTTCGCGACCGTGAAACTGCTGTTCGCCAAGCGCAGCTTCGTCGCCGTCGCGGCAGCGGGCGGCGTCGCGGGCTTTGCGAGCTACTCTAACCATCAATATACCGTGTCCTTCCTGATGCGCGCGCACGGCCTGCCGGTCAGCAGCGCCGCCGTCGTGCTGGGACTGGCGACCGGGGGTATTGGCATCCTCATCATGCTGATCACCGGCCCGCTGATCGAGGGAGGGCGCAAGCGCTTTCCGGGCATCCGCACATGGCTGCCGGCTGTGGGACTGATCTGGTCGGGCTGCGTCTTTGTCGGTGCGTTCATGGTGAACGCGACGCCGGTCGCCATCGGCATGCTCTTCGCCGCTTCGCTGGGTCAGCATTTCTATATGCCAGCCATGTATACGCTGGCGCAGGACGTGGCGCCGCCATCGATGCGGGCGACAGCGGCGGCGCTCATGATCGGCGTCATCTCGCTTGTCGGCTACGGGCTTGGCCCCCCACTGGTGGGGTTGGTCAGCGATACGCTGGGCCAGCTTGCGATGGTGTCCTACGGGACTACGAGCGAGGCCTGCGCGCAGGCCACCTCACCGGCCTGCGCAGCCGCGACGGCGCAAGGGTTGCGGCTGTCGCTCAGCATGGGATCGACGGGCTTCATCCTGGCGGGCTTGCTGTTTTGGCGATCGGGCCGGTCGATCGCGCTGGACATGCACAAATGACCGGCATCGCGATGGGACTCGCCAGTTGGCAGCAAATACGGCATAATCGCTCCAAGCTACGCGGAATATATCTTTGTGAGCGGGAGAGGTAATGGCAAACGCGCGCACCCTGACGGACGCGGCGGGCGATGTCCTTCCGTGCCAGCCAGTCACGGCATCCTATTTCCATGTCGAGAACAGCATCGTCGCGAACGGCATTCGCGCCGACATCCGTCATTTCGCTTGGGAAAGAAGCTGCGACGCCCGGTTTGAACCCGACAGCCATTATCTCGACTATTCGCTCGGTCCGCGCGCGCACGGCGCACGGCTGCTGTCCGAAGGACGGCGCAACACGCCGCCCTTTGGCGAGGTCGCCTATCTACCCAAGGGTTCAGCATTCGAGGCGCATTGCGAACCCAGCGAATATCGGGTGCTGTGCCTGACGTTTGAAGCCACAGCGGCGGAGCGTATCTTCCAGAACGAAGACCTTCCGTCCACGCTGCGCCCCTGCTTCGACGTGAAATCCCCCTGGGTCCGGCAGGGTCTGGCGCGGATCGCGGAGGAAGTACGTAACCCCGGCTTTGCGAAGGATATGTTGGTCGAAACCATCGCCATGTCCTTGGTCGTCGATCTGTGCCGTCATCTTCAGGGTCGGCAGATATCGGACGACATGACCAACGGGCGCATGGCGGACTGGCGCCTGCGCCGTCTGCAGGACCGTATTGAAGCCGGGCTGGCCGGTCCGTTGTCGATCATCGACCTCGCGCAGGAATGCGGGCTGAGTTCCCGGCACCTGATGCGGACATTCAAGAATACGGTCGGCATGACGATCAGCAATTATATCGCCGATGCGCGGATCGCGCAGGCCAAGCGCGACCTGGTTCAGGAGGGCGCAATGATCAAGGTCGTCGCCGGCAATTGCGGTTTTCAAAGCGCTGCCGCGTTCAGCGCGGCCTTTCGCAAGGCGACGGGCCTCAGCCCGCGCGGCTTCCGCCAGGAGATGTTGCACGGCACGCATTGAGTGCGCCGCACACCCATTTTCTGTCGGCCCGACGATAGTTGGTCGCTTTGAAGGCCGTAGCCCGTATTTACGGGCTGCCGTGCGAGCGGCACATTCCCAGCCAGTGCAAATTGCTGGAATGACCATGAGCGACTATTTTGAACGGCTGCTGGCGGACCCGACCTCCTTTCACAACGCCCCGTACGATTTGGCTTTCACGCTGACAATCGAACAGATCGAGCAACTGCACCTGGAGGGTGCTCGCAAGCGGTTCGGGGAGTTGCGGCCCAGGCTGTCCGTTCTGGACAAGCTCGCGCGGGAACAGGATATCGAAACGATCGACGCGATCGACGATATCGCTCCCCTGCTGTTCCCCCACACGGTCTATAAAAGCTATCCGATCAGCTATCTGGAGCGTGCGCGCTTCGACAAGCTGACCAAATGGCTGGCCGGACTGACCACCACCGATATCAGCCATGTGGACGCGTCGGGTATTGAATCCATTGACGATTGGCTCGACCTGCTGGACGCCGAGACCGACCTGACCGTGGCCCATACGTCGGGCACGACCGGGAAATTGTCCTTCGTGCCGCGCAGCAAGGAGCAGTGGCGCCAGACCATAGTCCATTCGGCGACGATCATCCGCCACTGGTGGGGCCGCGACAGTGGCCCGAACATCCTGGAGGACAAGATACCGATCATCATTCCGGGCTATCGCTACGGCGCGGCAGCGATGCAGCGCGGCAACGGTATCCAGGTCGATCTGTATGCGGGCGGCGAGGAGAATGCGCTGTTCATGTATCCCGAGGCACGGTTCAGCGCCGATGTCGCATCGCTGGCGGGCCGTCTGCGGGCGGCGGAATCGCGCGGCGAAGCCGGGATCGGCGACATTCCACAAATTCTTCTCGATCGCCGCGAATCGCTACTCGATCTCGAACGGCGACGGCCGGAGGATGTGCGCCATTTCTTCGCCGAGGCGCAGCGGCGGTTCGGCGGAAGGGATGTCTATGTCACCGCCATGTGGGCGATATTGTTCGACTGGGCGGAGGAAGGCCTGAAGCGCGGGATCAAGAACATCTTCGGGCCGGGCAGCGTGCTGCTGACCGGGGGGGGCAAGAAGGGCAAGGACATGCCCGACGACTGGCGCGAGCAGGTGCTGGAATTTCTGGGCTTCAGCAATTTCTACGAGATGTACGCCACCAGCGAGATGATGGGGCTGTGCATGATGTGCGAGCATGGCAATTATCACATACCGCCCGTGATCATTCCCTTCCTGCTTGATCCCGCGACGGGCACACCGCTGCCGCGCAAGGACGGCGCCACGGGCCGCTTCGCCGGTCTCGACCTCATGCCCAACAGCTATTGGGCAGGGCTCATCACCGGCGACGAAATTACCCTGTCGGGCTGGGAAAAGCCCTGTGCCTGCGAACGCACCGGGCCGCATGTCGTGCCGCCGGTACGCCGCTATAGCGAAAAGGAGGGCGGCGACGACCGCATCGTCTGCGCCGGCGCACCTGAAGCGCATGACCGCGCGCTCGAATTTCTCGCCGAACTGTCGATGTGAGGGAGGAAATCACGATGTCCCACGAATTCCATGTCCCACTGATCATCCGCGGCGAAATCATCGCCAATGCCACGATCGTGCATGGCGGCCGCCGGGGCGGCGCCAGCTTCCGCGCGCCCGACCTTGCCGAACATATCGGCAAGCTGACGCTGCGGACCCCCTCGCATATGGCGGACCTCTATACGATCAGCTTCGAGGATATTCTCGATTATCTGGTCGCGCTCGGCCAGCGGCTCGATTTCGAGAGCAACCAGCATGTGCAGGAGGCCTTCCGGCTCTCGTGCATCACCTCAGGACTGTCGGAGAGCATATTGCGGTTCCATTATTCCCACCTCGGCGGGATGTTCGATCGCGCCGAGATGCGCGCGATGATGGAGCGGAGCTGCGGCGTCGACTATCTGGAGGGCTGGGTCGATCAGGGGCCAAGTCGCTTCACCGGCCTGTCGGCCCGGACCCGTGCCTTTGGCGCGCGAACCATTCACGTCATCGCCGGCAACGCGCCCATCGTGAGCATATTGACCGTGATCCGGAATGCGCTGACGCGTTCGGACGCGGTGATAAAACTCCCGTCCAACGACCCGCTGACCGCCGTCGCGCTCGTCCGCACCATGGTCGAGATGGCGCCCGATCATCCGATCACCAAACATATCTCCGTCGCCTATTGGAAGGGCGGCGATCAGGCGATCGAGGAAGCGATCTACGACCCGCGCGGGGTCGAGAAGATCGTGGCCTGGGGCGGCTTCGATTCGGTCAAGCATATCACCCAATATCTCCAGCCCGGCATCGACCTGATCACCCAGGATCCCAAGATGAGCGGCACCATTATCGGCAAGGAAGCCTTTGCCGACGATGCGACGTTGCAGTCGGTCGCCAAACGGCTGGCGTTGGACGTGGGCGCGCAGAATCAGGAAGGCTGCGTCAGCGCACGGGTCATCTATGTGGAATCCGGCACCGACGAAGATGGCGTGGAGCGCGCCAATCGCCTCGGCGAACTGACCTTCGCCGCGCTCCAGCATCTTCCCCTGCACCTCAGCACGCCCCACAAGGCGTTCGATCAAGCCCTCAAGTCGGAGATTGACGCTGTCCGCCTACAGGACGAGGAATATCGCGTGTTCGGCGGCCGCGGCAACGAAGGCGCGCTGATCGTCAGCCAGGAGGATTATCCGGTCGACTTCTCGCGCGACCTTGCCTGCCGCGTCGGCAACATCGTCCCGATCGATTCCTTCGAGACGGCGGTGCGTTCGGTCAACGCCTATACCCAGACGATCGGGATATTTCCCGAATCCCTCAAGGAGAGGCTTCGCGACCGCCTGGCCTTCCAGGGCGCACAACGCCTGGTGTCGCTCGGCGGCGCCGCGACGATGCAGCATAATATGGAAAAACAGGATGCGATCGAACCGGTCCGCCGGATGGTCAAATGGGTGACGGAGGAGAGCGCCGACGGGTCGATGCTGGAAGGACTGGCGGGATGATGGATCTCGTCATCCGCGGCGGCACCGTCATCGACGGCAATGGCGGCACACCCTATGCTGCGGACGTCGGCGTGTCCGACGGGCGCATCGCCGCGATCGGCGATGTGGCGCCGGGCCGGGAGGAGATCGACGCCAGGGGGTTGATGGTCACACCCGGCTTCGTCGATATCCACACCCATTATGACGGGCAGGTCACCTGGTCCGAAACACTCGCCCCCTCCTCCTCTCACGGCGTGACGACAGTGGTGATCGGCAATTGCGGAGTCGGCTTCGCGCCCTGCCGCCCAGACGACCGGGCCGCCCTGATCAACGTGATGGAGGGGGTCGAGGATATTCCCGAGGCGGTGATGGCGCGCGGCCTGCCGTGGAACTGGGAAAGCTTCCCCGAATTTATGGACGCCCTCGACGCGCGGTCATGGGATATCGATGTCGCGGTCTATGTGCCCCATTCGCCGATCCGCGTCTATGTGATGGGCCAGCGCGGCCTGGACCGCGAAGCTGCGACGCAGGACGATATCGCCCGCATGGCCGCGCTCGTCACCGAAGGGCTGAAAGCCGGGGCTGTGGGCTTTGCCACATCGCGCACCATGGTCCACCGGCGCGGCGACGGCGAACATATACCGAGCTTTCACGCCGCGACCGAGGAACTGGCGTCCATCGCCGGCGCGGTCGGGCGACTGGGGCGCGGCGTGCTTCAGATGATCCCCAACCTCGATTCCGCCGATTATGATCTCGATGTCGGCCTGCTCCAGCGGATGGCAACGGAATCGCAGCGGCCGGTCACCTATTCACTCGCCCAATGGGGAAGCGACCGGACCGGCTGGAAACGCACGATAGAGGCGATGCGCGGCTATAACGCCGCCCGGGGCACCCGGTTACACGCGCAGGTTTTTCCGCGCCCCATGGGCGTCATCTGCGGGCTTGACACCTCCTTCCACCCGTTCAGCGCGTGCCCCAGCTACGCGCCTCTGGCGGCGCTGCCCCTCGCCGAACGTGTCGCGGCCCTGCGCGCCCCGGCAATGCGGGCGCGGCTTCTGACGGAGGAGCAATCCGGCGAGCCGCTCGCCGGGATGAACGCCCTGATGCGTAATTTCGACGCCATCTACGTGCTCGACAGCCTACCGGATTACGAGCCCGGCGCGGATCGCACCGTTGCGGCGCTGGCCGCGGAGCGCGGCATTGCGCCTGTCGACATGGCCTATGAATGGCTGCTGCGCGACGAAGGGCGGGCGTTGCTGTTCGCGCCCTTCTCTAACTATTGCGATGGCAATCTGGATGCGGCGCTCGCCATGATGCGCGATCCGGAAAGTGTGATCGGTCTGGGCGACGGCGGCGCGCATTATGGTCTGATCAGCGATTCCAGCTATCCCACCACGCTGCTCACTTTCTGGACGCGTGATCGCAAGGGCGAGCGGGTGAGTCTGCCATGGGCGATCAAGGCACTGAGCGCCGAGAACGCCGATTTCCTCGGCCTTGCGGATCGCGGACGGTTGAAGGTCGGACTAAAGGCGGACATCAATGTCATCGACCATGCCAGCCTTCGCCTGCACAGCCCCCGCGCCGCCTATGACCTGCCCGGCGGCGGACGGCGCCTCATGCAGGATGCGGAGGGCTATGTGACCACCATCGTCAACGGCGTGGTGATCCAGCGGGATGGCCAGCCGACCGGCGCAAGGCCCGGTCGACTGGTTCGTGGAGGACGCGACTAAACGGGATCAGACGCGCGGGCGGACTTCGGTGCCGCCCGTCAGGCCCGCCCGGATGAAGTCATAGCTCAGGAAATCGTGCGGAAAGCCGAGGTCGATCCGGCTTACCGCGTCGAGCCGGGCGAGATGATCTGCAGACAGCGAGATGCACAGCGCCCCGATATTGTCGTCGAACTGGCGAAGCGTCCGCGCGCCCAGCAGCGGCGACGCGACAGCGGGGTTGACCAGAGTCCACGCGATGGCGACCTGGGCCGATGTCGCGGCAACCTCATCGGCGATTGCCTGCACCGCATCCGCCACCGCCACCGTCGCAGGTGTGACGCGGCCCACCGCCTCGATCATCGCGCCGCGACCGCCCGCCGGATCGGACGGCGCCTGCGCGCTGGTCGCATATTTGCCCGACAGCAGCCCGCTGGCCAGCGGCGACCAGGGCATGACGCCCAGACCCAGTGTCTTTGCCGCCGGGATCAAGTCCCGCTCCGTCGCGCGCTGGAGCAGACTATATTCCACTTGCAGCGCCGCAAACTGTGTCCACCCGCGCAATTCGGCGATGGTCTGGAGCCGCGTCACCTGCCAGGCGGGCGTATCCGATATGCCGATGTAGAGAATTTTGCCCTGACGGACGAGGTCGTCGAACCCGCGCAATATTTCGTCCGCGGGCGTCGTGTCGTCCCATACGTGGAGGAAGAGAAGGTCGATCCTGTCGGTGTTCATCCGTCTGAGACTATCCTCCACCGCGCGGACCATATTCTTGCGCCCGTTACCGGCGGCATTGGGATCCCCCTGCCCGACCGCGAGCGAATATTTGGTCGACAGCACCAACCGCTCCCGCTTTTCCTTCGCGAATTTGCCGGTCAACGCTTCCGATCGGCCCTGGGCATAATAGCCGGCGGTATCCACGAAATTGCCGCCCTGATCGACATAGGCGTCGAAGATGCGGCGGGACTCCGCCTCGTCGGCGCCCCATGTCTCGCCGAAAGTCATGGTGCCCAGGCACAGCGGCGAAACGCGCAGGCCGGAACGTCCGAGCAGGCGGTAATGGTCGAGTGAGAGTGGGGACGTCATCTGTTCAACAACTCCGAGGATTTTCGGTTACAACCCAGTGCATCATCCGGTGTAGCGGCCAACCGCCGTCATGGGGCGTACCACCGAATTTCCCGGCGTTGATGTTCCCCAGTCCTACGATGCGTTGCACGCCGGCGGCAGCGAGCCCGTCGCGCAGGTCCGCAATGCGCGCGGGCGGATAGACGCCGACCGACTGTGTGGCGACGGTGACATGCTCCAGCGCGTCCTGCAGCCGATCGACTTGTACGACATTGACGAGCTTGCCGCCGGGATTGAACGCCACCGGCTCGCTCGAACGGATCACGATACCGCCGCCGTCGGCCTGACCAAAGACGCGGTAGACCGGCTCCAGCATGCCGAGCATGTCCAGTTCCTCCAGGATCGGCTGCACCGGCGTCGGCCCGCCGACGCCGGTGCCATAATGGCTGTCCTTGGCCATTTCTTCGACCAGTCTTTCGCAATAGGCGTCGACCTGATCGGTATCGCCCTCGATGAACTGGAAGCGGGCGCAGCTGCACGCATCCTGATTGAACGCGACGACATCGGCGGCGCCCTGCGCGGCGGCCTGGCGCACGGTCTGGTCGCTGGCGAAGGCTTCGTTGCCCACCAGAGAGATGGAGACCTTGGGATCGAAGGAGATGATCTCGAATCCGGGCGCTGCATATTTCATCGCATGACGCACAGCGGCATCGCCGCCCCACACCGCCAGCTTGTCATAATATTGTGAGCGAAAGACATTGCCCTCGATCGCCTGATCGCCGCCGCGCCAATAGGCGGCGGAAAAGGAGCGTGTGACGGGGTAGTTGGGGCCGACATCCGCCATGGTGCGGAGCAGCGCCGTCGCGGTAAACATGTCGTTCGACGGCATCTTGAGCAGGTGAACGCCCTTGCTGATCGCACCGCGCACGATGGTGATAGGCGGAACGATGGGCGCATTTCCGGCCAGTATATGGACGACGCGCGGCGGGAATGCGCGTATGTCGACACGATTGCCGCGTACCTCACGCGTTTGCCAGCCATCGACGGCATCCAGCGGGCCAAGCGATCCCGCCGCTTCGGCTTCCACCGCATCGCGATCGAAGAAGCGCGCAATGTCGCGGTAGCAATTCTCCAGGATGCGCGCGCCGAGATTGTTGCAGCGCAGGTTGCGGAGCGCAGCCTCTTGCAGATGGGCGTTGCGATCGAAGTCCAGCGCCTTGCCGACCTCTGCGAGGAAATCGACGATCTCCGCGAGCGGCGTGTCGAACGCCGGGCCGGGCTCGCGCCGGGACCAGATCAGCGAATCCAGGTCGATGGCGGGTGTCATGACGATATCGCCGGTCGCACGCGACTTGTGCTCGACCGCCGCGTCGATGATCGTTTCGCCCTTGATGACATGGGGGACGACGATGCGCTCGTCCTGAATGATTTCATGCAACATCGAACGTTCCTTTCGTTTAGGCCGTGATGGAACCGCGCACATAGGAGTCGATCGACCCGGCGCAGGTCAGCTTGTCCTCACCCTCTTCCAGATCCTGATAGCGATTGATCGATCGGATGATCGGCGTCTTGACCCCGTCGAGGTTGGAACCGAATTCGACCAGCACTTTGTCGCCGGAGATGATTCCGCCCCACCGGCCATCGGCCAGAATGTCGAAAAACGCCATGCGCCCTTCGACGGTGCCTTTGCGGTCGGCGGGATTGAGCAACTTCTCGCCCCCCTTGTCTAGGATCAGCGGCACCAGCCACGGCGGCGTCGCATAGACGTCATGCGGCTGGATCAGCGCGCAGAATCCGCTCATTTCGACCATGGCATAGCTGTTCGACAGCCGATCCTTAGTGACGCCGAAAAAGCGGGTGATCTGCTCCTTGTAATCGTCCGGAACCTTGGCGCCCTTGGTGCCGCCACCGGTGGAAATGATCATCTCCGGATGGAAATCGCCGTCCTGTATCCCGCGCGTACGCAGCGCCTCGACCAGCTGCCACAGCACGCCCCACATCGCACCGATATAAATCGGCCCGTGGCGACGGTCCGCAATCGTGTCGATCCAGACCGTCAGCTCGTCGGCGCGGCACGCCTGCCGGGCCGCCACCTGATCCTCATAGGCCGCAACCTCCGCCGGTCCCACCTTGCCCGCGGCCAGTAGGCGGCGAAGCTGCGCTGGGCGCATCGCGTCCATCGCCCGGATCGGATCGTTGCTCAAGCGGTGAAGTTCGCCGGGCGCGGCCCAGCGCTCGAAGTGCCGCGTGCTGACCTCGGTCATCTTGTGCGTGCCCTTGGTGGGCATCATCGTGAAGACCGAACGGTCATGGTGCGGTTTGAATCCCGGCGTCGAAAGATCGAATGCCGCGAGGCAGGCCGGCACGCAATATTCCCGGTCCTGCATTGTCTGGTTGAGGAAGGATGATTTGCCGGACGTGCCGCTCGACGCATAGATGAAATGACCGGCATCGTGGCAAGCATCGATCCATCCGTCGATGTCCTGAACCCCGGAGACGTCGATATTAGCGGTGGAATAGGTGGAGAGCGTACCCAGCCACATATTCATATGCTTCCATTGGCCGCCGTCCACAAAGGCCTCGGGATAGCTTTTGTAATTGGTGTGGGCGAACAGCAGCGGTACGATATCGTCCAGAATGTCTACTGAATCGATGCCCATTTCCTTCGCGCGCTTGTCGAGCACCCTGATCTGCTGCCGCCGCTCCGCAAAGCGCTCACGGACGGCTTCCATCTGAAGCTCGGCAAGATTGTCAGGCGCGTTCCGAAACGGATCGGCGGTCTTTGCGTAGGCGATCAACTCTTCTACGGCGGTCATGCGGCATCCTCTTGTGCATTGGTTTGCAGCCGAGGATTAGGCGATGGAGGCCTGAAAGCCCCGCACAATTGCTTTTACAGAAGCGACGAACCGTCGCCATCCGGCCAAAAAGCCGGTCGGGGTCGCTATTTCCCCGATCCCGGCCGGTCCGTGACTGATCGCTGTGATGAATGGTTCTGTCTGGGTGACAGAAGGTTAACGAACGACAGATAGCGATGGCTTGGCCGCCCCCAAACAGTATGAAAGCGGGAGAGCGACGCGAGTTTGCCGATGATGTATCTTTACCAGACGTATGCGACGGGGGCTGCAACCTCACCGATGTCGTATCCGACCTAAAGTCGAACGCCTTGACCTTCGCGCGTTGCCATAGGGAGGCCTGAACGTCCGCTATTGAGCTTCCTTTGCCTAGGAAGCTAACAGTCGCTTTCCCACCCATAACGCCATCCCCATTAAGAATTTGAGGCGCTTGGGCCGTGCATTGTGTGGAGATGAATGAAGGGCGGCTTCCAGAATCATCATCTTTATTCCGGAACGGCAAAAAGTGGCGCAAAGGAGAAAATGAAGGCTACCGCTACAATGGCAGCTTTGGCCACAGGCGCGCTCCAAAGCCGACCGAGCAGAATGTCCCAACCCTTGCCGAAAAACGGCCCGGCTGCATGATGCAAATTCTTGCCGCAAGGCGGACCGGCGGTGCAGCCCCATCGACATCCGCATGCTCCGCAGCAGGTCAGCTCGCCTTCCCGCCGCCCTCCCCTGCTGTGTCCAAATTTGTGCGTTGCCCATTATTATCAACAATCGTCCGTTGTGGCATATCGAGCAGCTGATCTAGCGCGGATGCAGTCAAGCACCTGAATTTGCTACACAATATGCCACTCCAGACTGGTCTCTTAATCAGCGGGTCCTTGGTTCGAGCCCAAGTGATCTGCCCCCACCGAGTGGGCCGTGTTGATTGTTAATGGATTATGCTCGCCGCCGCTATATCCGGGCGGAGGTGGAGCGAAGCGGAACCGGAGACCGGATATGGCGGTGAAGCCGTTTCCGGGGCTGGTGGTCGATATCCCAAGCTGCTGTGCGGACGGACGGTGTTATAATGCCGCCGCCACGCTTCGATCAGCACTTTCGCCTCGGCGAGGCTGTAGAAGATCTCGCCATTGAGCAGTTCGTCGCGCAGCGATCCGTTGAAGCTCTCATTATAACCGTTCTCCCATGGTGATCCTGGTGCGATGTAGAGCGTCTTCACGCCGATCTGGCCGAGCCATTTTTGGACAGCATTGGCGGTGAACTCGGCCCCATTATCGGATCGTATATGTGCAGGCGGGCCACGCGAGATGAACAGGTCCGCCAAAGCTGCCAGTACGTCCTCATGTTTGAGCTGGCGAGCAACGATGAGCGCCATGCACTCCCGGCTGGCCTCATCGATGATGGTCAGGATGCGGAACTTTCGGCCATCATGCGTGCGACCTTCGACAAAGTCGTAAGCCCATACATGCCCCGGATATTCCGGGCGCAGTCGGATGCATGATCCATCGTTGAGCCACAGGCGTCCACGTTTTGGCTGACGTTGCGGGACCTTGAGCCCCTCACGCCCCCAAATCCGCTCGACCCGTTTATGATTCACCGTCCATCCCGCATGGCACAGCAATGCCGTCACCCGGCGATAGCCGTAACGACCATATTGCTTTGCCAGCGCGATGATGTCCTCGGTCAACGCCTGCTCGTCATCTGCCCCGCGTGGCACGTTGCGCTGCGTCGATCGATGCTGGCCCAGCATCCGGCATATCCGTCGTTCGGATACCGGAAGCTCCCGGCGCACATGATCGATACAGCATCGCCGCCGCGCAGAGCTTAGAAGTTTCCCCGTGCAGCTTCCTGCAAAATCAGCTTGTCCAGGGTCAGATCTGAGATCGCCCGGCGCAGCCGCAGGTTCTCCTTCTCCAGGTCCTTCATCCGCCGCGCTTGATCGGTCTTCAGACCCCCATATTCCTTGCGCCAGCGATAATAGGTCTGCTCGCTAACTGCGATCCGGCGACAAGCCTCGGCAGTGCTCGCGCCCTGCGCCAGCACGATCTCAACTTCACGCAGCTTGCCGATAATCTCTTCAGGCTTGTGCTTCTTGAATGGCATTCGATGTCCCTTTCGTGGTCCAGACTATCATAGTCTCTGGGCCACTCAGCAGGGGGCAGATCAAAGTGCGTCGAGCAGTTTTGACAGTAAGAATAAAAGGATGGGAAGAATGGCTAACCGTAATCGCCATAACATTGGGAAGACCAAGTCGCGATTGACTCGTTCGCCAATTTCTGCAAGAATTCTTGTTTTTCTTGTTAAAGCACTCGACTGCGCCGCTAGGAACCTCGCTGGCCGCTTACGCTTCAAATCAAAGATTTGGCCAGCGAGGTTCCTAGCGGCGCAGTCGATGTATAAGTCGTTCGCTAACGCTCAATTGTGACAGCTCTGGAAAACTTGTCAAGATAGCGCTCACGTAAAGGTGAATGGCCTTATCACCGAGCATGTGCAACGTCCCATGCGCCACCGGCCTCCCAAGCCCGCAGCACAGCGACAATGAAGATCATGTCGTCGGGGTCGAGCGCCCCGCTCTCAACACCGGGCAGGATTTGCAGCTCCACCCATACGTCCAGCGAGCCGAACCAAGCGGTGAAGGGCGAAGGCCGTGGCTTCCGAGCATCCTCAATCCGCTTCACACGGCGTTGGAGTGCCCGGAGACTCATGTGGTCAGCTAAGCCCGAACCGCTCGCGCAGACTGTCCGGTCGCGCGCGCTGGGTGATGACCACAACGGGCGGCGCTTCCACAGGCGCGGGTTCCGGCTCCGTTGCTGGCACCGCCATAGGCGCAGATGGCACCGACCGCCCTTCGAGCAGCGCCGTTGCGATACATGCGACGCGGAGGTTGTGGTCCAGCACGCCGCCAGCGAGTAGCTGCTGCTCGTCCGATACCCCGAAGTGGCGCTCAACGATGCGCGGCGCGTATTCGATGGGCATCCCATACTTGTCCGCCGTCCGAGCGGAACCGGGTTCTTCAGCTTTCATATGCACCTTCAGCTTGCGCAGCACGTCGAACATATCCGCGCGGATTTCCGGGTCATCGCAATCGCGCATGACCTCGCAGCATGTGGTCACTACGACCTGCCGCATCTCGCCTCGCTCCTGATCGTTCATGCCTTGAATGGCAGCGCGCATCGGGTCGAAGCGGCTGGTGCAAAGTATGTCGCGGTGATTTAGCGGCACGACATAGAGCGGGTGCGCCATCTGGTCCGCCATCCCGACAGCCCAATCCACGCAAGCCTGATACTCGGTGATGGGCATGTAGCGCGTGGACATGGTGCGGCGCACTTGGGGATCATCAGTGGGACCGCTCCATCCGACATAGACGAACACGTCATCCGGTTCGGGCTGCTCGGTGATGACCACATTGCGGGTTGTCTGAATCCTCATGCCGGAGCCCCTACGATGGGAGTTTCAGGATGGCCGGTCGCGCTCGGCCTTTTTTGCAGCGAAGTGCAATTAATTCCATTTTACGCTCGGGCACCGCTCGCCTCCTCAAGAGCCTCAACGCGGGCGGTCAGTTCCTCGGCCTGCCTCACATCGGAGAGGGCTTTCAGTGACTCCACGATAAGGCGGCCGACATCGGGTGCCAGCAGCCCGCCAGCAATTGCATCAAGCACCTGGGCGACCTGCCCGCTGATCGGCGCGTCGGTGTCCAGGTGGAAGTTCACCTTCTCGGCCTGAGCCTTTATTGAAGGCAGGCACTTCGCCAAGATTATCGCGGCAGCGTTTGAATCGCCCTCTAATGCCTTCCCGACCAGCACCGCCACGATGTTCCGCATCTCGTCGAGCATCTGCTGTGTGGCCAGCAAACGCCGGTCGGGAATGCCTGCGGGCCTGCCAGAAGGATTTGGTGACGGCCCTCCAGCGATCCATGACGGATTGCCAGGACCGCGAGGTTCGGATGGAACAGGCGGAGGCACAGGCTTCCAATCGGTGCCCCACGGGGGCTGGATGGTGGCGGTCATCGAACTACCCTCGATTTGATTAGAACAAGCGTCAGACGGTGAACGGCTTGTTTGATTTGTCCCGTTGTGCGCGCAATTGCGCCGGGGTGATCTCGCCGGAATACTGGCCATGCAGTTCGAAGGTATTCCCCTTGATCTTGATGGTGCCGACCGCCTTGGCGACCTCCTTTTTCAGCACGCCCATGCGTCCGTCGATGAGGTCGCGGGCGGCGGTGACAGCGCGCAGGCGCTTGGCGAGGCCGGGGTTGAACCGCTCGTGATACTCGCGGAGCAGAATGCCCCTCATTTCTTCATCGAAGCCGGACAGCATGGCGGGTGCACCAAGCACGGCGGATGTGGTCACCTGATCGCCGATCTCCATCGCCTGCCTGAAAGCTGCGTGGCGTTCGCCGTCATTCTTGAGACCCTTGAAATGGGCGCGGATTTCGCCGCTCACCATCTGCGAGGCTTGGGACACAACCTCCTTCGTCATTTCCTTCTCCCACGCCTCCACCTTGGCGTTGAGGCTGGACGACGCGGTGTCCCACAGCGGATAGACCTTCGCGATCATGCGCTTCTGCGCATAGTCATCGACCTTCAGGAGCTGCCCCGCTTCGTTGAGCGTCGGGTCGTCCGCCACCGCCGCCTTGGCGTCGTGGATTGCGCGCAACGAAGTAAATGCCTCGCTGAACGCTGCCTTGGCAGGACCGACATAAGACGCGGTGTCGTCGTCGTAGTCTGCGATGGTGAGCATCGCGGCTTCGGGGTCAAGATCGAGGCTGACGCGGATGTCAATTTCATCGGACATTTGGACCTTCACTTTCGGATGAAAGATACACTGCCCTTACACGGTAGCTATTTGTGCTGTAGTTCCGCAATATGTTCCCAATAAAAACAAGTGGTTCCGCCTATTGCAGCAAAATCGAACCTCATATTGCTGATTGGCGGTTCGGCGATAGTAGCGACTGTAGCAACAACGTAGCGGCGTGACTGCTACGATTGTTGACCACGAAAACCCAGCATTTCCGCCGGGTTGCGGGAGGGCGAGCCGGAATCGTAGCGAAATAGCGGCTTCTGCCGCGTGTCACGCGCGTAGCGTCGGTCAGGTCCAGTATAGAAAGGAAGGCCCTATTTATCCGCCGGGACTTTTCGGCGTAGCGTGATCCGGGTCAGTTCGGAGGGGCGACCCAACCGCATTGCAAAGCCGGGCCAAATCCCCGTGCCGTTGTTCACATAGAGCGACATACCATCGACCGCGTAGAAACCCGACACAAATCCACTATTTCCAAGAGCGACCAGTCGATCCAGTCCGGGGATCATCCCGCCATGGGTATGGCCGGAAAGTTGCAACGCGACGCCGCGCGCGGCGGCCTTCCGTGCCGCGCCGGGCTGATGGTCGAGAAGCAGGATGGGCGCATCAGCCGGCGCACCGTCAAGGGCGGCTGCCAGATCCGGTGGGGGCATGCCCGTTGCAGGCGCCGATAAATCCGTAACGCCAGCAAGGATAAGACGGCCACCCTCTCGCTCCAGAACGGCATGTCGGTTCGGAAGCAGGTGCATCCCCATGTCTGTGAAATGCTGCATCCACTCCCTATAGCCAAGGAAATATTCGTGGTTGCCCGGACTCATATACACCCCGTCGCGCGCGCGCAGGCCGCGGAGTGGCTCAACATCCGCCCGGCGCATCGCAAGGGTGCCGTCGATGACATCGCCCGTCACGACGATCAGATCGACATCGAGTGCGTTGGAGCGATCGACGACGGTGCGTGTCCAGGCGGCGGGAAACAGGCGACTGATGTGCATATCCGTCATGTGCAGAAGGGTATAGCCGTCGAACTGCGGTGGAAGTTCGCGAACGCCGATGTCCACGTCCTTGACCGGCGGAACCCGCACGGCGTTATAGACCCCGATCGCGGCAAGGATCGCAGCGATGGCAGCCATCGCGTACCGGACGCCGACAGGCACGGTCATCGCGCTACCGGGAATTAGCATCGCCCCCAGCATCACCGCATCGAACAGCAATTGCAGCAGGGCGAGGAACAGGATCGCGCCGCCCGCCCAATTGAAGAATAGCACGATGACGCGCGGGAACTCGGGCGAGAAAATCGATCCCGAGGACAGTCGACTCCAGAGTTGAAATTGAGACACGATGAGGAGGATGACGGCTATGGTAATTTTTATCACAACGGGTATCGGCATGGCCCACAGGAACCGGGTGATGACCAGAATGCTGGGCAGCGCGATGATCAGGTGAAAAATGGCATTTGCTCCGATGGCATTGGCAGCGGCCGGTACATGTGACGAGCGCCCGCTCGATCACGGTGGCATTTCAGCTTGGCAAGAGGAAATTTGATCCTTCGGTCATAAGCGTCAGACCGATGGCGCATGGTTCACAACAGCTTGTCCAAAGTGATTGGCAGGTCACGAATGCGCTTGCCGGTTGCGTTGAAAACCGCGTTCGCCACCGCAGCCGCCACGCCGGTGATGCCGATCTCACCAATCCCGCGCGCGCCCAGTGGCGAACGGGGATCGGGTATGCCGGTCCACATCACGTCGATCTGCGGCACGTCGAGATGCGCGGGGATATGATAGTCGGCGAGCGACGCATTCATGATCCGGCCGCTACGCTCGTCGAACAGCGTCTCTTCCATCAGCGCCAGCCCGAGGCCCATGATCATGCCGCCCCGGAACTGGCTGGCCGCGGTCTTTGGATTGAGGATTGTCCCGCAATCGAACGAGCCGAGCAGGCGATCGACGCGAACCTCACCCGTGACGTCGCTGACCCGCAGCGCGCAGAAGACCGCAGACGAACTGTGCATCGCGAACTTGAACATTTCGAGCGGCGCGCTGCCCGCAGCCATGACCGTCACCTCTTCGCGCGCTGCCCTGCCCAGGATCGAGCGAAAACTCTCATACCGGGTCGGATCGGCGATGCTGGCCAGCCCTTCGCCGGTCAGTCGAACTTCGCTGGCGCGCAGGCCCGCGATCGGGCTGGCATTGCCGGCCAGACGCAGCAATTCGCCCGTCAACTTCTCCGCGCCGGCGATGATTGCACCGGCAACCGACACCGTCTGCGAGGAGCCGCCCGCCATGGGCGCAGCGGGCAAGGCAGAATCGCCAAGCTCGAACGAAATGGCCTCAAGTGGAAGCCCGAGCCGATCGGCCGCGTGCTGCGCCTGAACGGTGGCCGTGCCCATCCCCATTTCCTGCGCCGAACAGGACACCGTCGCCGATCCGTCGTTGCGCAGCGTGATGCGGACATTGGCGCCGGGCATCCGGGCATAGGGAAAGCTTCCGGTCGCGCAGCCCATGCCGATCCGCCATTCCCCCTCGCGCTGCACGCCCGGCAACGCCTGCCGTCGGTCCCAGCCGAAACGCGCGGCGCCGTCGGCATAGGCCTGTTTCAGCGCATGCTGGGAAAAGGGCGTACCGGAGATCGGATGACGATCGGCTATGTTACGCAGGCGCAGTTCGATCGGGTCGATGCCCATGGCATGTGCCAGTTCGTCAACCGCGCTCTCGATCGCGAAGGTGCCGATCGCCTCACCAGGCGCGCGCATGAAAGTGTTGGGCACGATATTGAGGTCGAGATGGCGCTGCACGACCTCAAAACTCTTCGCGTCATAAAGCGCGCGCGAACCCAGCGTATATTGCTCGGGGCAAGCGCCATAAGGCGGCATCACCGAATAGCCGGTGTGGACCAGCGCCGTGAACTTGCCCGCCGCATCGGCGCCGATCGCGACACGCTGTTCGGACGGACTTCGACCGCCGATGATGCGATAGACGCCTTCGCGGCTGAGGGTCAGGCGCACCGGTCGGCCGGTCATCCTGGCCACCGCGATGGCGACGATCTGGTGATCCCACAACCCCTTCCCACCGAACCCCCCGCCGACAAATGGTGAGAGGACGCGAACCTGCTCCTTTTTCAGGTCGAACAGCTTGGCAATCGCTATAGCGCTTGGCGCCACCATCTGCGTCGTGTCGTGGACCAGCAGGGAATCGCCCTCCCATGCGGCGGTGACGGTGTGCAGTTCGATGGCGTTGTGATTATGACCGGGCGTTCGATAGATATTGTCGATATGATGCGCAGCGCGGATCAGTTCGCGATCGGCATTGCCAACCGAAACATGATTCTTCTCGATCAGGACCGACGCCGGTGTACGGGCATCGGCCTTCGCATCCTCGAAAATGGTTTTGGCAGGTTCCGGCGCATAGTCGATCGCGATCAGCGATGCGGCGTAGTCGGCCTGCTCCTGCGTTTGCGCAATCACTGCCGCGACGACCTGGCCATTATAGTGGATCTGCGCATCCTGCAGGATTGGCAGGCTACTATTGCCGACAGCGGACAGGTCGGTCATGCCGATCAGGGGCAGCGTGCCGATACGGGGCATATTGCGATGGGTCAGCACCAGGATCACGCCCGGCGCCGCCTCCGCCGCCTTGGTATCCAGCCGTTCGATCCGCCCACGCGTTACCGGGCTATGCAGCAACGCGGCATAGGACAGTCCGTCCATCACGACTTCGGCCGCAAAGCGCGCCTGTCCACTTACCTTAAGCGGTCCGTCCAGCCGCGATGCCTGCCGCCCGATCACGGCGTGGCGCCCGATCAGCGGATCGGGTGTGCCGCCGGGTAGCCAACCGGCCGGCATCCATCCGATGACGGTCCTGACAGAGCCTATGACGGCATTCTGGATCTTGGTCATCGGTCATCTCCCGCCAGTTCGACGAGAACGGCGGTCAGGGTCCGCTTCGCCAGTTCGCGCTTGAAGCCATTGCCGGTCAAGGGCACGGCCTCCGCAAATTCCACCTCGATTGCCGCTGCAATCGCGTCTGGGGACAGCAGACCGCCCCGCAATGCCTGCTCGATCCCGAACGCGCGCCACGGCTTGGGGGCAATGCCGCCAAATGCGACGCGGATTTGGTCGACACTGCCGTCATCCATCGTCAGCCCCGCCGCGACCGAGACCAGCGCAAAGGCATAGCTCGCCCGGTCGCGCACCTTTCGATAAGTCGACCGGGCGCCGAGGGCGGATACCGGGATTTCAATCGCGACGATAATCTCACCAGGATCGAGTACGGTTTCGATGTCCGGGCGTTCGCCGGGCAGGCGATGGAACTCGACCAGCGGAACGACGCGCACTCCGTTCGGACCGGCAATGTGGATGCGGGCGTCAAGGGCTGCCAGCGCAACGCACATGTCCGACGGGTGGGTGGTCACGCAAGCGGATGAGCCACCGAGGATCGCGTGGTATCGGTTGAACCCGCCGATCGCGTCGCAACCGCTGCCCGGCACACGCTTGTTGCAGCGCGAGCCGGCCACATCATTGAAGTACATGCACCGCGTCCGCTGCATCAGGTTGCCGCCCACCGTCGCCATGTTGCGGACCTGTACCGATGCACCCGCGAGGATCGCACGTGCCAGCATCGGATAATATCGGCGCACCAGCGGATGCGCCGCTACCGCACCGTTGCGAGTGGCTGCACCGATCACAAGGCTGCCGTCTGCCGCCTGTTCGATCATGTCCGATAAGGCGGTGACGTCGACCAGTCGCGAAGGCCCTTCGACGCCCTTGCGCATCAGGTCGACTAAATTGGTGCCGCCGCCGAGCAGGCGAGTCCCCTGCTCACCGCCCATTCGCAGTGCATCCGCCACCGAAGAAGCACGAACATAGGTCAGAGGGTTCATGGCCGACGCTCCCCTGCAACATCGAGGATCGCATCGACGATCCCGTTATGGGCGCCACATCGACAAAGATTGCCGCTCATACGCTCCTGCACTTCTTCGCGAGAAAGTGTGATCGCATCTGACATAAGATCAACGGTGAGATAGCTCGGCATGCCCGCAGCGGCTTCATCCAGCATGGCTACCGCCGCGCAGATTTGCCCCGGCGTGCAATAGCCACACTGGAAGCCATCATGTTCGATGAACGCGGCTTGGAGCGGATGCAATCTGTCGGGAGTGCCTAATCCTTCGATCGTCGTGACGGATCGACCGTCCGCCTGCACGGCCAAAGTCAGGCAGGACAGCATACGCGTGCCATCGATCAAGACCGTACAAGCACCGCATGCGCCCTGATTGCAGCCGACCTTGGTGCCGGTAAGGTGCAGTTGATCGCGCAGCAGGTCGAGCAGCGAGACTCGCGCATCATCGGGTGCCGAAACCTCCGCGCCATTGACTCGTATCGTCATTACGTTCGCTCCTGGTTTGACGCCGCTTGCGCGACTGCAATTCCCCAGATAGAACGAATTTCGTATTATTCAATCATCGTGATAAACGATTTTTGTGATCATCGCGATGAATTGGTCACGCTCTGCGGGCAGCAGACGTTCAAGCATCAGCCGATACATGTCCCGATACAATTTAAGCTGGACGGCCACATAAGACTGTCCCTCTTCCGAAAGCTGCAGCGCCACAGCCCGGCGGTCGCTCTCGACCCCCGCGCGCTTCAGAAAGCCCCGCTTGACCAGGCGATCCGTCGCGGACGAAATCGTCGTGTTCGCCGTGCCCAGGAATCGCGCCACGTCACTCGGTCCGCAGGCCGGATTCTGGGCCACGTAGAACAGTGTCTGCTTGTCGACTTCGTTCAGCGGCCTTTCGGCGCCGATCGCTTCGGCAAGCTTGTAGCGACGCGTGAAGGTTTCGAATGCGGCCCCCAGCGTGGCGAGTTGGTCATCAGTAGGCTTAGTCATATCCGCCGCATAACGCGCCAAGGCTGGTCGTGACCAGATGTCTCTTGTCACAATCGACGGAAATCGATTGTCCGCGATTGTCGATTTAGAATGCTCTCTCAAGACACAGGGCCTCTTATCGGCCGTATCGGTTGGGAATATTCAACGGCCCCGACTGCGCTCGACCTTTTTTTTAGTCTTTCCAGCACTCGGCAAGACGGCAACACACGCCCCCTCTTTGCCGTTGGCGGCTCAGATTCTATTTCCCAGAAGCCGACATTCAGCCCTGTTCAATTTTGGCAATTATGCCGGTTTCGATGCCTGGATTTGCCATGGCGAGTCCGGCATGAGCAAAGCCGACCAGGGCAGCTATTTTCGCGCAGTTCGTCATGCTAGCGCAAATGCCTGGCGCCGATCCCGTTCCGCAAAACGCCGCGCCAAGGCAAGCATTGCGGCAGAATGGCCGACGACATGGTGAACTCCCTAGCTGGAGATTGCTGATGTGGTAATGCTGACCATACCGCTATAGGTGGGCAGCGCAAGTTTAGACAATTCAGGTAGATGTATGGCCCGCAAACATTCAAAATATGACCCCTCTGGAGACTTGCATCGCGAGGATGATGCTCCGGCGATGGTGGTATCTTGCTGGCTTTGTGGACGGCCTACAGGCGAGACCATTGTCTGGCACCATCCCGTGCCCAAGAGTCGGGGCGGGCGGGATGTTGTACCCATGCATCCCATTTGCCAACAGACGCTGATCGCCAATTTCACCAATTCCGAACTGCAGCGCCATGGGATGGATGTGGAGGGCCTGTTGACCAACCCCGCCATGCGCAAATTTGTCGATTGGGTGGCGAACAAGGCCCCCGATTTCAACGCGACTACGGCGAAGAAGCAACGCTGATCAGGCTAGGCCTTGGGCTTCCGACCTTTTATCGCCGTTCCAGCGTTAGAGTGACATTCCGGGCACCAAAGCGAATATCTCTGCTGGGCAAAGATCCGGCAGCTTGACTTTTATTGATTCTGCTCGGCCGATTTAAAGCGTAGTTGGATAGCTTTGTTCGCTGGGACTGTGAGCGCCCAAACGCGCTTGCCAGGCTTTTCGATCAGTCGACCGCCAAAGTCGCTGTAGAACCGGCCTGCATTGAGCGGATAATCCATCTCGAAATGCACGGGGAAGGGATTGGCATTTCGCACGATTACGCTGTGGCGCAGGGTTTTCTTGGCCGGGTCGAACTCTTCCTCATGTTCCAGCGTGAGATTACTCGCTTCACCAAAGACCCACTCGACATCTTCGTCCACCGCTTTGTCGAGCGTGCTCCCCTCGCCGATATACATGCGACCCCATGGACTGTCCTGATAGAACACGACCCGTCCCGCAGGCAGAGGATCGCCCAACCCACCTTTCTTGTTGTTACGAAAACGGAACAGCATCTGGGGATCATCTGGCTCTGTCCGGTTCATTTTCGCGCGGTAGATCAGTGCCCCCTTCACCGCCTTGTCCGCGAGAAACGCCACCTGCTTCTGTGATCGAGCAGCGACCGTAACGGGCACGGGGATACGGTAGAGCTTGAGATCTCCCAGATTCTCCGCCTTGGCGACTACCGATACCGCAATGGGTGCGCTTTGCACCATTTCCTGCCGTCGTCGCGCAGTGACAACGATCTCGGATGCATCCATCGCCATGAACATCGGCGCAGGTGCAGGCGGAACTGGTCCATAGCCAGGATCGCTGGTGGTTCCCGCCGGCCAACAGGCACTGCCCCTATTCAGAGTCCTTGCCTCTCGGCGAACCCGCTCTCCGCTATTGTCACGGCTATCCTCCGACCGGTTGACCTTTCCTGCCACCGCCGAGGCTGTGGCATCGGGAAAGCTGGTGTCGTCGGCGCTTGCCAGCGTCAACCAGCCAAGCAATGTGAGCGATTGCCCGTCCTGAGCCAGCTTAGCGACATAGGTCGCATCCCAATCGAAACCGGCGGCGATATAGGCAAGGGTAATCGTTGCAAGGCCGCCTGGCTGGTCCTTGGTCGTCATCGTGAGTACAGGCTTTGCGGAGAGGGTCGGAGGAGCTTCGGGATAGATCAAGGTCTGGTGCAGGCCCGAGCAATATATGGCCTCCACGCCCCGGGGCGTCGTCACCACCAGCCGGTCGGCGGCGGAACGCACGGTCGCCATTTCCTCCAGAGTTTTCCCGGTCACGGGATCGGTGCGGCGCAGGATAACCCGCTGCCCCGTAAAGGCGTCCACCAGCCCCTTTTGCGACAGCAACGCGGCATCGCGATTGCGTTCACGCGGAGGCGCGCCAAAGAGGATCGCTGATTGCGGCACTATACCGCTGGCGACACCCTCGAAACGGATCACGACCGGCCCAGCCGGAAGCACGACCGTCCGCGTTTCGGCGATGAGAGCGAAAGCACCGGGTTCGTCTCGATCCAGCGCATCCTCTCCCCTGTCGGGATCGCGGTAGAGGGTGACTGCAACTTTATCGGGCGCTGACGATATTACCACCGGCGACTGCGCCCGCACGGCGGACGGTATTCCGCACAGGACCATCAGTAGCAGCCACAGTCGGACGCGGCGCATGACAGCTATTTACCAGGCGGTCAGGAAAGTGACCGTCAGTTCGGTCTTGCCATTGGCGGGCACCGGCACGTTCCATCGCCGGAGGTCCGCTGTATCCTGAACGCCCTTGATGCTTTCCTCCGATACGCGCAGATCACGCCACCACCACCAGCGAGCAAGCCCCGACTGGACCACGTCAACGGTCACCGGACCCGGCTTTGCATTGGTGACGATGTAGCGCATCTGGGTGCGGTAATATTTCTCCGGGCGTTCGGCATAGCCTTCCACCTTGCTGCCGTCGGGATAAATGACCCGCCAGCGATCCGTGAGTGTCCATTCGTCGGCGGTGATCGTATCGCGCTTCTCCACAATGGCCTGTACCTTTACATCGAAGGCATCGCCGGTGCGTAGAGCAAGAGTGGAACCGCCGGGTGTGTGCGGAATGGCGCTTTCGCCCACGAACTGGGCTTGGCCATGCGAATCCCGCATGTAAACGCGCACGGTACCCGCTGGTAGCGCAGCGCCGATGCCGGCGGCACGGGCATTGGAGAATTTCAGTACCGAAGCAACGCTTTGCGCTTCGTCATTGCCTCCCAGCCAGCCGTTATTGAACTCATAGCCACGTTGCGCCGTTACACCCGAGGCATCAAGGAAGCTTACTTGCTTGGTCTGGGCATTGGCGATCGTTGTGCGTCCCTCAATGGGATAGACATGAAAATCTCCAAGGCGTTCGCCACCCCCGCTCTCCGTGCCGGGCCGGTTACCACGCGGCCGGGTTGGCCCGCCATTATTGCTGGAATAGCGCTGTTGTACCTGCCCCACCTCTCCCGCCACCAGCAAGGCGCGAGCATTGGCAAAAGTGGTACCGGTACTGTTGTTCAGCGTGATCCAGCCCTGCATGTCGAGCTTGCCGGCCTTTTCATCGAAGAGGGCGACATAATCGGATTTCCAGCTCATGCCGGGCGTGAGATAACTCAACGTTACGGGCCGTGCGCCTGCTTGCTGCGCATCGACCGTCACGCTCAACGTCGGGCGGGCACGCAGGTTGGGCGGGATGGAGGCGAATATGACCCGTACTGGTAAACCATCGTCGCGCAGCACCTCAATTCTTTCGCCGATCTTCAGCACCACGCCACCGTTCGCTGCCAGTACCGTGGCCTGCTCGCGCGTTTCGGCACCGGTGGCGGGGTTGGTGCGGAGCAGCGTGATGGTCTGCCCGACCGCCTTTTCCATCAACGCGGAAGGAGAAAGCAGGTCATAATCGAAATTCTGCTCGATCACCCCGACACCCTCGCCGGCCAGCGTCACGGTTTCCGGACGAATGCGCGCGGACACATCCGGGAAATCCTGGCGTGAACGTCCTGCGGACAGGGTGATCCGGCGAACATCCTGCACCAGCGCAAGGTCATTGTTATAGATTGTGATAGAAATGTCGCCCTGGGCATTAGGCGCGGCGGTCGAAAGGTTGGGCGTCTGCGCAAAAATCAGTTGGGGGATCAGAAGAGCAATTGATGTCAATGCGGAATATTTCAGCTGCATGAACCCTCCCATATTGTTCTTGACCATGCCCCAAATGATGTACCCGATCCAGAGGCTTATTCCTCGATCGACTCTATTCATGGTCTTTGAAAAATTATCCATCGCAATACCGAAGGAAAAGACAGCGTTGGGCGACCAGCCATGCGTCAACTGTCGCTTGGCATGGTTTTATGACTTCCTTCTTGACCGACGAATCGTTGGTCGGTCGCGGACGTGCTCCCGCAATGCAGCATTGTCAAATCCATTCACCCCTGTACCTCTCTGGCGACGGGTTCGGATCAATCTGCTAGTCGGTTTGCCAGTCGATTATTTTGAGGTCCATATGACTGTTGTTGCTGCCTATCTGTATCGCAATGGACAGCGCGTCCGCGAAGTGGCGATCACCGAAAAGGTCGATTGCGCGGCCGACAGATCGGAGTTCGTCTGGATCGGCGTTGCGGATCCGTCCGAAGAAGAACTGCGCACGCTCCAGAAGACCTATGACCTTCATCCGCTGGCGATTGAGGATGCACTCAAGGCCGACCAGTTGCCCAAGGTCGATATCTATGGCGACCAGATTTTCGTGGTCGCGCGAACCGCGCATGTGGAAAATGACCAGATCGCCTATGGCGAAACCTCGATTTTCGTCGGCCACAGTCACATTATCAGCGTCCGTCACGGATCGGCGCGCGCGCATAGTGTGCTCCGCCATGACCTGGAAGCGGTGCCGACCCAGCTCGTCCACGGTGTCGACTATATCCTTCACGCCATTCTCGACTTCATCGTCGATGGATATCTGCCAATCATTGAGGGTATCGAGGAGGAAGTTCTGGCGATGGAGCAGCGCACGATCGACAATTTCCTGGGGCGTGACGAGATTACGCGCATCTTCAATTTGCGGCGCGAACTGATCCGTTTCCAACGGATTTTGGTGCCAATGCGTGAGGTCGCAACCAAGTTCGTGAAGATCGAGCTGCCCTGCATCGACGCCGAGGCGCGACCCTATTTCAGCGATGTCCGCGATCATGTTCACCGGGTGCAGACGATGGTCGATGACCTGCGAGAAGTGCTGACATCGGTATTCGAGTTCAGCACCCTGCTCGAACAGCAACGCACAGGTGTCATCACCCGCCAGCTTGCGTCATGGGCCGCAATCCTGGCCGTGCCGACCGCGATTGCGGGCATTTACGGCATGAACTTTGAACATATGCCCGAACTAAAGACCGAATATGGCTATTTCGTAATTCTGGCTGTGATCCTGTGCGCCTGTATGCTGCTCTACATCCGGTTCAAGAAGGCGAAGTGGCTATAGCGGGCATGCCCGGAACCGAGGCATTGATCGCATCGTTTCAGTCTCTCTTATGAAGGAGATGGCCTGTGGCAGCGCGCGCATATTGGCAAGGTCAGATCAGGTTGGCGCTGGTGTCCATTCCAGTCGAGATCTACGCGGCGACCAAGAGCGGCGCCCAGATCGCTTTTCACCAGATCCACGAACCCAGCGGAAAGCGCATTCGCTACGAGAAGGTCGTACCCGGCCTTGGCGAAGTGAAGGCTGAGGATATCGTCAAGGGCTATGAATATGAGAAGGGCAATTACGTCCTGCTCGAACCCGACGAGATCGAGGCGGTCAAGCTTGAGAGCAAGAAGACGCTGGAACTGACCCAGTTCGTCGATGCGGCTGATATCGACGTCCTCTATTATGAGCGGCCCTACTATGTCGTGCCGGCTGACGATCTGGCCGAGGAAGCCTTCATCGTGTTGCGCGAGGCGTTGCGCCGGACAAAAAAGGTCGGGCTGGGCCAACTGGCGATGCGGGGGCGTGAATATATTGTGTCGTTGAAACCATGCGGGCGCGGCATGGTTCTGGAAACGCTGCGCTATGCCGATGAGGTCAACCGCGCGCAGGGCTATTTCCGCGACATCGACGATAGCGAGCCAGACCCTGAACTGCTGGAACTGGCGGAAACGCTGATCGAGAAGAAGAGCAAGCCATTCAAGGCCGACGCTTTTCACGACCGTTATGTCGATGCGCTGGAGCGGCTGATCGAGAAGAAGAAAAAGGCCAAGGGGCGCAAGATCATTGAAGAGGTGGACGATGCGCCGATCAGGAAGGGCAGCAATGTCATTGATCTGATGGCCGCGCTCAAAAAGTCCGTCGATGGTGGCGGTGGAGCGAAGAAAGCCACAGCCCGATCAGCCCCGAAGACGCCCGCGAAGAAGACATCCACCAGAAAGCGGGCCTGATCCATGGCGCGCCCCGATCCGCTGGCCGACTATAATCGCAAGCGGGACTTTGCGAAGACGAAGGAGCCGGTCGGCAAGATCGCGCCGGGCAAGGGCAATCTCTTCATCGTGCAGAAGCATGATGCGACCCGGCTTCACTATGATTTCCGGCTGGAGGTCGATGGCGTCCTTAAAAGCTGGGCGGTAACGCGCGGCCCCAGTCGCGATCCTGAGGATAAGAGGCTGGCGGTGCGGACCGAGGATCATCCCATGTCCTATGCCGGGTTCGAGGGGGCGATCCCGAAAGGCGAATATGGCGGCGGCACCGTCATGCTGTGGGATGAGGGGCTGTGGACGCCAGTGCCGGGCAAGAACGCCAGGGATCTGGACAAGGGCCATCTTCACTTCACGCTTCAGGGCGAACGGATGAAGGGCGAATGGCTGTTGATCCGCCTGAAACCGCGCGCGGGTGAAAAGCGTGAAAACTGGCTGCTGCGCAAGATCGCCGATGGCGAGGCGGGCAGCGGTGATGAACTGGTGGAGCGCGCGCTGACCAGCGTGAAGACCGGGCGGACCATGGCCCAGATTGCGGCGCAGGCGCCCGCCATTTCGCTGAAAGGCAAGCGGGGCAAGGCCTTTGACAAGGCGATGGATCAGGCGGTCGCCGCTCAACCGCGCAAGGCGAAAGCTCCGGCGCGCCGCGCTGCCGCATTGCCCGCCTTTCGCAAGCCGCAACTGGCGACGCTGGTGGACGGGGTGCCGACTGGGAATGGCTGGCTGCATGAGATAAAATATGATGGCTATCGCTGCCTGTTGAGCGTCGCGGGTAACAAGGCGAAGGTCCATACCCGGACGGGGTTGGACTGGACCCAAAAATTCCCCGACATTACCGCAGAGGCGCGGCAGATGGACCTGCCACCGGCACTGATCGATGGTGAGATCGTCGCGCTGGACGATGACGGCAACCCCGATTTTTCGCGCCTGCAAAAGATATTGAAGGGCGAAAGGAAGGGCGCGCTGCACCTGTTCGCTTTCGACCTGCTCGATCTGGACGGGGATGATCTGACCGGCCTGTCCACTATCGAACGCAAAGAGCGGTTGGCCGCGCTGTTGCGCGAGGGAAGCGACCGCATTCATGTGGCAGACCATGTCGTGGGCGCAGGCGAGCGGCTGTTCCAGGCAATGTGCGACGCGGGTCAGGAGGGTATACTCTCCAAACGCGCCGACGCTCCCTATCACGGCGTGCGATCGAAGAACTGGCTGAAGGTCAAATGCACACGACGGGAAGAGTTCATCATCGTCGGCTGGCTTCCTAGCAGCACCCGCGGCCGGGCGATCCGCAGTCTGTTGCTGGGGCAATATCGGGATGGGTCGCTTGTCTATGCCGGAAAAGTAGGCACGGGTTTCGACGCGGACACGATCGATATGCTGATGCGCAAGCTAAAACGGCTGGAGCGCAAGACGGCGACCGTCGCGGCCCCCAGCACGCAAACGCGAAGCGTGCATTGGGTCAGCGCCACTCTCGTCGCCGAAATCGCCTATGCCGAATATACCGGCGATCATGTCCTGCGTCATGCCAGCTTCCTGGGCCTGCGCGACGACAAGGCCGCCGATGCGGTGCAGAAGGAGGATGCGATGGCCGTGCCAGACCCAACGGAAAGCGATATCGTCATCAGCAATCGCGACCGGCTGATCTTTCCGGAGGCGAAGGTCAGCAAGGGCGATCTGGCGGATTATTATGCCAAGGTAGGGAGCATCATGCTGCCATGGGTCGTCAACCGCCCCATCAGCCTGGTTCGTTGTCCGCAAGGGCGTGCGAAAAAATGCTTCTTCCAGAAACATGATAGCGGCAGTTTCGGCGATCATGTCAGGCACGTGCCGATCCGCGAAAAAGATGGGGGACAGGAAGACTATCTCTACGTTTGCGATATCGACGGGCTGGTTGCCTGTGTGCAGATGGGCACCATCGAATTTCATGGCTGGGGGAGCCGGGTCGCGGATGTCGAACGGCCCGATCGCCTGATCTTCGACCTTGATCCGGACGAAGGGCTGGATTTTACAGACGTGCGCAAAGCCGCGGCGGACATCCACCAGATGCTGGACGATGTGGGGTTGGTGAGCTTTGCGATGTTGTCAGGCGGTAAAGGGGTGCATGTTGTCGTGCCGCTGAAACCGGACGCGCAATGGCCGCAGGTCAAGGACTTCTCCAGCCGCTTTGCCAATGCTCTGGCGCAGGCGGAGCCGGATCGCTTCGTTGCAACCATGTCCAAGGCGAAGCGCAAGGGGAAGATCTTCATCGACTGGCTGCGCAACCAGCGCGGGTCGACCGCGATTTTGCCCTATAGCGTTCGGGCGCGCGAACAGGCGCCGGTCGCCGCTCCGGTCAGTTGGAATGAACTGCGGGACGTCGACCGGGCGAACCTCTATACGATCAGAGATGCCGATGCCTTGCTTGAACGGGCATCGACGGGTGATCTGGCACGATGGGGAATTGCCGACCAGATGCTCCCAGATATCTGATGACCTTCGGATCGCCGCGATCTTCAAATGGCCTGCCGCCATTCACGAGGGGAATGGCGAAGTCATCGCCTTCGCTGACAAGAGCCCCACGATAGCCAGCGCGAGGCATTGCTGAAGATCATGACGGGGCACATCCCAAAGCCACGGTCGGCCCGCCAAACAAGTATAGAAATGGTCCAGCTATTTTTTCGCTTTGACGGGAAAGTCTCGAAAAAGCTGCAACGCTTCCCCCCAACGGCTTTTTCATATAAATTGCTGTTGGCGATTATGTCTGAGGCGACTCGATAAAAGCTGGCCTGAATAGCTGCGAGCCGCCTACATTGTAGGGAGAGAGCTTGTGCCGATTGCGGTAGCCATCGCTCTGCTGGTGATCGGTTCGGTCGCATTCCACATATTCAGCCCCTGGTGGCAAACGCCCATCGCTTCCAATTGGGCTTCGATTGATTCAGCGCTCGACATCACCTTATTGATCTGCGCGGCGGCCTTTGTGGCGCTCAATCTTTTTCTGGCCTGGGTGCTGGTCCGCTATCGTCATCGCGACGGTCATCGCGCGCATTATGAGCCTGAGAACACATCACTGGAAAAACGGCTGACCTTCTGGACAGCGATCGGCATCGCCGGGATGCTCGCGCCGGGGTTGGCGGCATGGGGCAAATATGTATCGGTGCCGCAGGAAGCCGCGATCATGGAAGCGGTTGGCCAGCAATGGCAATGGTCGTTCCGCTATCCGGGGCCGGATGGCACATTGGGTGCGGCGGCGGTCAAATATATCACGCCCGAAAACCCGCTGGGCCTCGACCCACTCGATCCGTTCGGACGCGATGATATTCTGATCGAGAGCGGCGATATGCATCTGCCGCTGGGCAAACCGGTCAAGATCGTGCTGCGGTCCAAGGACGTGCTGCATGATTTCTATGTGCCCGAATTTCGCGCGAAAATGGATCTGGTGCCCGGCATCGTAACCTATTTCTGGATGACGCCGACCAAGGCCGGGACATATGACATACTCTGCGCGGAACTGTGTGGCGTTGGCCATCATGAGATGCGCGGCAAGGTGATCGTGGAATCCCCCAAGGCGTTCGCGGCCTGGCAGGCGCAGCAGATCAGTTTCGGGCAGATTTTGGCGGAAGCCCCTCCCGCTGCCCTGTCGCTCCTGATGAACAGGGCCAATGCCTGTATCACACCCACCATTGGGAGCATACGCTAATGGCAACCACCCTGGCCGACGACCTGCGCCCGCTGCATCATCCGCATAGCTGGGTCACGAAATATATCTGGAGCCAGGATCACAAGGTCATCGCCATTCAATATAGCCTGACCGCCATCGCCATCGGGTTGGTGGCGTTGATATTGTCGGCGTTGATGCGGTTGCAACTGGGCTTTCCCGGCGCTTTTTCATTCATCCAGCCGGACAATTATCTTCAGTTCGTATCCATGCACGGCATGATCATGGTGGTTTATCTCCTGACCGCCCTGCTGCTGGGCGGTTTTGGCAATTACCTCATTCCCCTGATGATCGGCGCGCGGGACATGGTGTTCCCCTTCGTCAACATGCTCAGTTACTGGCTTTACCTCCTCTCGGTAATTGTGCTGGTGGTGGGTTTTTTCGTCCCCGGCGGGCCGACCGGCGCGGGCTGGACGCTCTACCCTCCGCAGGCAATCAGCGAAGGCACGCCCGGCCATCAATGGGGCATCGCGACCATGTTGGTCAGCCTGGCGATCTTCGTTGTTGCCTTCACCATGGGCGGCCTGAATTATGTGACGACCGTGCTTCAGGCGCGCACCAGAGGCATGACGCTGATGCGGATGCCATTATCGGTCTGGGGCATCTTCACCGCATCAGTCATGGGGCTGCTCGCCTTTCCCGCGCTGTTCGTTGCGGCGATCATGATGCTGTTCGATCATTTCGCTGGCACCAGCTTCTTCATGCCCACCATGCAGTCGATGGGCCGCATCACCGATACGGAAGGGGGAAGCCCCCTGCTCTTCCAGCATCTCTTCTGGTTCTTCGGCCATCCCGAAGTCTATATCGTCGCGCTTCCGGCCTTTGGCATCGTGTCGGATCTGATCAGCGTCCATGCGCGGCGGAACATCTTCGGCTATCGGATGATGGTCTGGGCGATCGTCATCATCGGCGCACTCAGCTTCGTCGTCTGGGCGCATCATATGTATGTGAGCGGCATGAACCCCTATTTCGGGTTCTTTTTCGCGACCTCGACGCTCATCATCGCCATTCCGACCGCGATCAAAGTCTATAACTGGCTGCTTACCCTGTGGCGTGGCGACATCCATCTGCGGGTGCCGATGCTGTTCGCCATCGCCTTCATCTTCACCTTCATCCATGGCGGGCTGTCGGGCCTGTTCCTGGGCAATGTCAGCGTCGACGTGCCACTGTCCGACACCTTCTTCGTCGTCGCCCATTTCCACATGGTGATGGGCGTTTCGCCGGTGCTGGTGATCTTTGGCGCCATCTATCACTGGTATCCCAAGATTTTCGGGCGGATGTGGAACGAGACGCTGGGGCAGCTCCATTTCTGGATCACCTTCCTGGGCGTTTACGCCATTTTCCTGCCCATGCATTATCTGGGCATATTGGGTGTGCCCCGCCGCTATTATGCGCTGGGCGAAACGGCCTTCATTCCGCAATCAGTGCATCTGGCCAATGAGTGGATCAGCATCGCCGCGCTGATCGTTTTCTGTGCGCAGGGATTGTTCTTCTTCAACATGATCTGGAGCCGGTTCCGCGGCCCGCGCGCCGATCCCAATCCATGGGGCGCGGCCAGCCTGGAATGGCAGACGCCCGACACGCCGCCCGCCCACGGCAACTGGGCGGCAAAGCTGCCGGTCGTTTATCGCTGGGCTTATGACTATAGCGTACCGGGCGCACCGCGCGACTTCATCCCGCAGACGGAGCCGCCAGCATGACGATCTTTTCGCGCCTGATAGACAAGAGCTGGGAAACACCGGGCAACAGCAATCCGGCGGACCCGCATAGCTATCGCCCATCGGCCGGAACCGTGGGCCTTTTCGTCTATTTCGCCGTCGCTGTGGTGATGTTTTCGCTGCTGACGGCAACCTATGTCATGCGCATGGGCCTGCACAGCGTCATGGACCATGGCGGGGGCAGCGACTGGGTACCGATGCCCGATCCACCGTTGCTCTGGATCAACAGCGCCATATTGGTGGTGAGTAGCATCGCCTGGGAAGCCGCCCGGCACGCGGCCCGGAGCGGTGCGCAAGGCAGGGCCATGCAGGTTTCCTATGTGGGCACGGTGCTGGGCCTCGCCTTCCTTTGCGGGCAATGGCTGCTCTGGCGGCAGTATCAGGCGTCGGGCTATTATCTGTCCGCCAATCCCGCCTACGCCTTCTTCTATCTGCTGACGGCCCTGCATGGCTGCCATATCGTCGGTGGCCTTGTCGCCGCTGGCCGCGCCCTTGGCGCGCGCAACCTCCGCAATATCGGTCTGTGCGCCATCTATTGGCATTTCCTCCTGCTCATCTGGATATTGCTTGCCGCACTGCTTGTAACAACGTGAAGCCATCTAATTCGGGACACCCACACCATGTCTCACATGATGCCGGACACAAGAGATCGCGAGGTCATCGCCCCCGCCCTGCGTGAGATCGCGGCGGACTGGTCGGCGGATCAGGAAGTCTTTCGCCACACCCATTGGGGCAAGGCGATGATGTGGATCTTCCTGCTGTCCGACACCTTCATCTTCTCCTGCTTCCTGACCGGCTATATGACGGTGCGATCCTCCTCCACCATCCCCTGGCCCAATACGGCAGAAGTGTTCGCCCTCGTCATCGCCGGGCAGAAAATCCCGCTCATCCTGATCGCGATCATGACTTTCGTCCTCATCAGTTCCAGCGGCACGATGGCGATGGCGGTCAATTATGGATATCGCCGCGATCGGCGGAAAACGGCGACCCTCATGTTCCTGACGGCGCTATTCGGCGCGGCCTTTGTCGGTATGCAGGCCTTCGAATGGACCAAGCTGATCGTCGAGGAAGGCGTGCGGCCATGGAGCAATCCCATGGGCGCGCCACAATTTGGCGCCGCCTTCTTCATGATTACCGGCTTTCATGGCCTGCATGTGACCTGCGGCGTGATCCTCCTGCTGGTCATCGCGTCGAAAGTCGCGCGCGGCGATTATGACAGGGCGGGCGATTATAGCGCGGTGGAGATTGCCGGGCTTTACTGGCATTTCGTCGACCTCGTCTGGGTCTTCATCTTCGCCTTCTTCTACCTCTGGTAATCGCAAGGAAGGGCCATGCAGCACGACATATCACCTGCGCCTCCTCAAACAGCCCATGATGACGCGCAGCAGCATCCGATCAGCCTTTACCTGAAGGTCTGGGGCTATCTGTTCGTGCTGAGCACCCTCTCCTACATGGTCGATTACATGCATGTGCAGGGCATTGTTCGCTGGACGCTGATCATCCTCTTCATGCTTTTGAAGGCGGGGTTGATCCTGTCGATCTTCATGCATCTGGCATGGGAGCGGCTTTCCCTGATCTACGCTGTCCTGGTGCCGCCACTGGTCTTGCTGGTGCTGGTGCGGATCATGACCATAGAGGCGGATTATGCCTATTGGACCCGCGCGATCTTTCTGGGCGGGGGAGGCTGACCATGAACCGGATGCGCTTGCTGGTCACGGGACTATGCGTCGGGGCCGCCGCAGTTTCGGCCTGGAGCCTGAACTGGTTCAGCGGTCAACTCTATTCGCAGGATGACGGTCCCGGCGCATTGGCCTACAGGCCAACGGACGACATGCCGCCGCGCGTGGACCTTGCATCGGTCCAGCGGGACTGGCCCGCCAGCCTTGGCGAAGCCGGAGAGGGCAAGCGGCTGATTGCCTATCGGCACGATATGCAGGGAAAGATGCCGACGTCGACCGCAGCCGGTGGTCCGGTGCGTGCGGCGGCCCCGCCGCCTGATCTTGGCACCCTGCTCGCCAGCGCGAATGTGGGCGAGGGCAAAGCAAAGCTGCAACTCTGCACAAGCTGTCATGACTTCACGCAGGGCGGTCCCAACCGGATCGGTCCCAATCTGTGGGGTGTCGTCGGCCGGGGCGTGGCGACACATCCCGGCTTCGCCTATTCCCCGGCGATGCAGGCGCACCGGGGAAGCTGGACCTATGACAAGCTGTTTGCCTTTCTGGCGTCGCCGGCGCGCGATGTGCCAGGCACCAAGATGACCTTCGCCGGGCTGCGTCGTCCCGAAGACCGGGCGGCGATCATCAAATATCTCGCCACATTGGGAACCGGCGCGCCTGCACTGCCGCAACCGAAGGTGGTGGCGCTCAACGCAAACGGTCGGTGACAGGGCAGCACAGGCGGAACAATCTGGCCGCATCCACCATCCCTTTGCGCCGCCTTGCCGCACTTTCGCAGAGGCCACCGGAACCGTCGCGCCATCGCGCCGTTGATCTGCCGTTCCCACCGCAATCCAAGGATAATATCATGATCCGCACCCTGATCTTCGGCGCCATCGCAGGCTATGTCGGCAAGAAGCTTTATGACGAAGGCAAGCTGACCGAGTTCAAAAACGACCTCACCACGCGCCTGAATCTGGACCGCGATCCGGCGGCCCCCCGCCCGCCTGCAGCCACGGCGACAACCACGCCTCGCGCTTCGGTCAACTGACTCGCTCGCGCCGACTCCCGCCCTGGCGGTGCGTCGGCGCATCTTTTCGACCCGTTTGCCTGTCCAACCGCCCCTTCCGCGCGCCAATCTGCACTCGCGCTTCCTGCGACGTCGTGCTATTCTTTGGGTGTCGGCAGCCTAGATGCTGCGGCCACCCGACCTGTTGTGCATGAATAAGGGAGGAGTGTAGACAATGAGCTTGGAGACGGATGTAAATTATCTGCTGCATCGACAGCAGATGTCGCTTTTGCGAGCGCAGGCCGCCCGTTCCGTGGAAGGCCGCACCGCCTATGAAGAGCTGGCCCGCGGCTACAGCGACCGCGTCGCCGCCTATGCGCGCGAAAATCGCCGCGCGGCTTTCACGCCGCACTGACGACGATCACCCGTTTTCAACGACGCCGGATCAACCAGTCCAGCGATCGTTGATGCGATGTGTCTGCACCGCAATCCTGCTCGATCGCGGCCTTAACCCGCTCCAATTCCGCTTCGGTCAGATGCTCGATACCGATAAACTCGTTCCGCGCCTCGTCAACGGCCCGGATCAGTTCGTCCAATTTCGCCTGTATTGCTGACCCGTCCCGGTTCTGTGCATTCTGGATCAGGAACACCATCAGGAAGGTGACGATCGTCGTCCCGGTGTTGATCACCAGTTGCCAGGTGTCGGAATAATGGAAAAGCGGTCCGGTCACGCCCCAGACCAGCACCACCGTTATTGCCAGAATGAAGGCCAGGGGTTGCCCGGCCCAGCTTGACACACGATGCGACAATAGCGTGAAGAAATGATCCATGCCTGCACTCCAACCAGACGCGCTGCGCCCATTCGCATGGTCCTACGCTTCAGCCGCCCTTTAGCAAAGTGCCGTTCATATTGCTTATGCCAGGACAGGGATCATGCGATTTACACCCCCCCGTTCCGTCGCTCTGACGATGGCCGCCGCCAGCCTCGCACTTTCCGCCTGTGCCACTATCTCGCCGGAACAAAAGGTCCGCGCAAGCCTCGTCGATGCAGGCCTTTCCCCGCGCATGGCCACATGCATGGCCGACAGGATGGTTGACCGCCTGAGCCTGGATCAGTTGCGGCGACTCAAGTCGCTCGCATCGCTGGAGAGGGCCGACATGGGTGCGATGAGCGTCGATCGCCTCCTCTATAAGGTCCGCGCGATCGATGATCCGGAGATTTTCATCGTGACCAGCCGCGCCGCCCTCGCCTGCGCGCTCTAACACGCTTTGCAGCTCCGCTAAACACAACCCGCGCCAGCCATGGCCCGCCGAGCATGAGCAGCGGTTGATTTCGCAATCAACTGCTCAAACGGAGCAAAGTAGCTTTGCAATTTTGCAAAGTGATTTTGCAAAATCCTCTTTTCTCCGCCCCCTGCCCTGTGCTTAACGGCTGCCAACGCACGCCATCGCAGCACAAAGGACGGCCCAGCCCATGAACATTCACGAATATCAGGCGAAAGAATTGCTCGCAAAGTACGGCGCGCCGATCGCTGCCGGTCATGCCGCCTTCACTGTCGAGGAAGCTGTCGAGGGCGCCAAGAAGCTGCCCGGGCCACTTTATGTCGTGAAGTCGCAGATCCACGCCGGTGGCCGTGGCAAGGGCAAGTTCAAGGAACTCGGCCCCGATGCGAAGGGCGGCGTCCGCCTCGCCTTCTCGCTGGATGAGGTAAAGGCCCACGCCACCGACATGCTCGGCAACACGCTGGTAACGATCCAGACCGGCGACGCTGGCAAACAGGTCAACCGCCTGTACGTCACCGACGGCGCCGACATTGCCAAGGAGTTCTACCTCGCCCTGCTGGTCGACCGTGCGTCGAGCAAGATCGCATTCGTCGTATCGACCGAAGGCGGCATGGACATTGAGGAAGTCGCCCACTCGACCCCTGAAAAGATCCACAGCTTCTCGGTCGATCCCGCGTCCGGCTTCATGCCGCACCACGGCCGTTCGGTTGCTGCTGCACTGGGCCTCACCGGCGACCTCGCCAAGCAGGCCGCCAAGGTTGCGCAGTCGCTCTTCAACGCCTTCGTCGCGACCGATGCCGAGCAGATCGAAATCAATCCGCTGGCACTGACCGAGCAGGGCAACCTGCTGGTGCTCGACGCCAAGGTCGGCTTCGACGGCAACGCCCTGTTCCGTCACAAGGATCTGCTGGAACTGCGTGACGAGAGCGAGGAAGATCCCGCCGAACTGGAAGCGTCCAAATACGACCTCGCCTATATCAAGCTGGATGGCGACATCGGCTGCATGGTGAACGGCGCGGGCCTCGCCATGGCGACGATGGACATCATCAAGCTCAATGGCATGTTCCCGGCCAATTTCCTCGACGTCGGTGGCGGCGCAAACAAGGAAAAGGTGACGGCAGCGTTCAAGATCATCCTGTCCGATCCGGCGGTGAAGGGCATCCTGGTCAACATCTTCGGCGGCATCATGAAGTGCGACATCATTGCCGAGGGCATCGTCGCCGCCGCCAAGGAAGTGAACCTGTCGGTTCCCCTGGTCGTCCGTCTGGAAGGCACGAACGTCCAGCAGGGCAAGGATATCCTGGCAAGCTCCGGCCTCGCCATCGTCCCTGCCGATGATCTGGGCGATGCAGCAAGGAAGATCGTGGCGGAGGTCAAAAAGGCCGCCTGAGCCATCACGTAACCATAACCACTACCGTCATGGGATGCGGCGGCCTGATTTTTCAGGTCGCCGCATCCCTGTCGGCGTTACCATAGGAGGATGTGCAATGAAGATCCTTGTGCCCGTGAAGCGGGTCATCGACTATAATGTGAAGCCCCGCGTTAAAGCGGACGGGACGGGTGTTGATCTTGCGAACGTCAAGATGAGCATGAACCCGTTTGACGAGATTGCGGTCGAGGAAGCCATTCGCCTGAAGGAAAAGGGCGTGGCGACCGAGGTGATCACCGTCTCGATCGGGGTGGCCAAGGCGCAGGAAACGCTGCGCACCAGCCTTGCGATGGGCGCGGACCGCGCGATCCTGATCCAGACCGATGATGAAGTCGAACCGCTGGGCGTGGCCAAGCTGCTCGCCAAGGTACAGGAAGAGGAAGGCGCTGGCCTGATCATCCTGGGCAAGCAGGCAATCGACGACGACAGCAACCAGACCGGCCAGATGCTGGCCGCGCTGCTGGGCCTGCCGCAGGGTACTTTCGCCTCCAAGGTCGAAGTGTCGGGCGACAGCGTCAACGTGACCCGCGAAGTCGATGGCGGACTGGAGACGGTGAAGCTGTCGATCCCCGCGATCATCACCACCGACCTGCGCCTCAACGAGCCGCGCTATGCCTCGCTACCCAACATCATGAAGGCCAAGAGCAAGCCGCTCGCGAGCAAGACCCCAGCCGATTATGGTGTGGACATCACGGCCCGTCTTGAGACCCTCAAGGTCGTCGAGCCGCCCAAGCGTACCGCTGGCGTGAAGGTCGCCGATGTCGATGAACTGGTTGCGAAGCTTAAGGCTATGGGAGTTGCCGCATGAAAACGCTCGTCTGGGTTGAACATGAGGGCGGCGCTGTCAAGGACGCCACTCTTTCCGCCGTCACCGCCGCTGCAAAGCTGGGCGAAGTCCATCTGCTGGTCGCCGGACAGGGCGTGTCGGGCGTGGCCGACGCTGCTGCCAAGATCGCGGGCGTGGGCAAGGTCCATGTCGCCGATGATGCAGCCTTTGCCCATCCGCTGGCCGAAAATCTCGCGCCGCTGATCGTGGACCTGATGGGGCATCACGATGCCTTCGTCGTGCCCGCCACCACCACGGGCAAGAATGTCGCCCCGCGCGTCGCCGCCCTGCTGGACGTGATGCAGATCAGCGACATCCTGTCGGTCGAGAGCGAAGACACGTTCACGCGTCCGATCTATGCGGGTAACGCGATCGCAACGGTCAAGAGCAAGGACGCCAAAAAGATCATCACCGTGCGCGGCACCGCGTTCGAGAAGGCCGAGCGCGAAGGCGGCAGCGGCACGATCGAAGCTACCGCCTCGACCGGCGACAAGGGGCTTTCCTCCTTCGTCGGCGCCGAGATTGCCAAGCTGGAACGTCCCGAACTGACCAGCGCGAAGATCATCGTCTCGGGCGGTCGCGCGCTGAAAGACGGGCCGACGTTCGAGGAATATATCTTCCCGCTCGCCGACAAGCTGGGCGCGGCGGTTGGCGCATCACGCGCGGCGGTCGACGCGGGCTATGTGCCCAACGACTATCAGGTCGGCCAGACCGGCAAGATCGTCGCGCCTGAAGTCTATGTCGCGGTCGGCATTTCCGGCGCGATCCAGCACCTTGCAGGCATGAAGGACTCCAAGACCATCATCGCCATCAACAAGGATGAGGACGCCCCCATCTTCCAGGTCGCAGACATCGGCCTGGTCGGCGATCTGTTCAAGATCGTCCCTGAATTGACCAGCAAGCTGTAAGCAATCGCTTTAAGCTAACGAAGAAGGGGCGCGGATCAGATGGTCCGTGCCCCTTTTTCCATAACTGACACCCACACAATCGACCGCTTGGCCTTTGCAAAACTTGGGCAAAATGCTCTATTCGCCCCTGCAAAGTGGAAATGAGCAAGGAGCATACGGTTGGAGGTCGTATCGATTGTCCTGATATTATTGGTCGCAGTCGTCGTGAGCGGCGCGATTTCCCGCATGTTGCCGATTGCGCTGCCGACACCGCTCGTTCAGATCGCTCTGGGATCCATCATCGGCCTTGCCGCCAATTTGCGCGTTGAACTCGACCCCGAACTTTTCCTGTTGCTGTTCCTCCCGCCGCTCCTGTTCCTTGATGGTTGGCGCATCCCGAAGGATGAACTGCTCAAGGACGTATCGACTGTCTTTGAACTGGCGCTCGGCCTTGTCCTGCTCACGGTGATTGGTGTCGGCTTTTTCATTCACTGGCTGGTTCCGGCCATGCCGCTGGCGGTGGCCTTCGCACTAGCCGCTGTCGTCTCCCCCACCGACCCGATCGCCGTATCGGCCATTGCCGCGCGGGTGCCCATCCCCAAGCGCATGATGCATATATTGGAGGGCGAATCCCTTCTCAACGACGCGTCCGGCCTTGTGTGCCTGCGCTTCGCGATCGCGGCGGCCCTGACCGGCAGTTTCTCCATCGGTGAAGCCAGCCTTACCTTCCTCTGGCTCGCGCTGGGCGGGCTGGTCATCGGCGTCGCTGTGGCACTGTCCGTCACGCGCGCCAAGGCCTGGATTTCCGACCGCTTCGGCGAAGACACCGGATCGCAGGTTCTCATCAGCTTGCTCATCCCCTTCGCCGCTTATATATTGGCAGAACATCTGCACTGCTCCGGCATCCTCGCCGCCGTGGCGGCGGGCGTCACGATGACATTCGCGGAAATCTCCCGCCAGGCGCTGCCCGCCACGCGTATGCGCCGCAATTCCGTGTGGGATACGATCCAGTTTTCGCTCAACGGCATCATTTTCGTGCTGCTCGGCGAGCAATTGCCCGGCATCCTCGCCGCCGCCAAACAAACCGTTCGGCTGACCCATCATGCTAACCCCTGGTGGCTTGGCGTATATGTGATGGCGATCATGCTGGCATTGGCGACGCTGCGTTTCGCCTGGGTATGGGTGTCCTTCCGCCTCACACTGCTGCGCGGACGTGAGGATGTTCCTTATCGCAACCCAAACTGGCGACTGGTCGCCGCTATGTCCTTTGCTGGTGTGCGGGGCGCGATCACGCTGGCGGGCGTTCTGACCATTCCCCTGACGTTAACCGATGGAACGGCCTTTCCGGCCCGCGACCTTGCCATATTCCTCGCGGCGGGTGTCATCATCGTCTCCCTGATCGCAGCAAGTGTGGGATTGCCACTCTTGCTGCGGGGACTGACGATGCCCGCCGAACCATCCAGACAGGCGCAGGAGGACGAGGCCCGCGTAGCCTCTGCCCAGGCCGCAATCAAGGCGATCGAACGGACACAGCATAGGCTGGCCGAAGGACGCAGCGATGCGGATATCTATGCCGCAGCGGGCGCCCGGATCATGGACCTGTACCGGGAACGGATCGACAGTCGCAGCCAGCATGGCGGCGATACGCGCGAGGCCCGTAAATATGACCAGATCGAGCGCGACTTGCGGCTTGCTGGATTGAAAGCCGAACGCGACGAAATCTTCCGAATGGCGCGCGGCCGGTCAATCGGCAGCGAAATCGCCCAGAAGCTCATCCGCGAACTTGATTTGGTGGAGGTGCGCTACCGCTAAAGCATTCTGAAGTCGGCTGGAACAGCCGACGGCCCGCAGAATGCGGTAATCAAAGACAAAAGCAGTGAATTATTCAATCTCATCATTCACTGCTCCAGGGGGCGACTATTGCCGCCAGCGACAGAAATCATCCTGCACCGCGCGGTCAAGAATATCCCGACATTCGGAAAATGCTGGATTGTCCGCGGACAGCAGGCCCATCGGCACGTCCGCCAGTTGCGCTCTGGGGACAAAAGCGACCGGGCAGGCCACCGGCACCAACTGCGAACCGACGCCCACCTGAAGCGTGCTGAGCAAGCCGAATATGCACCCTTCCCGCGTCGGTCGGCCAAGGATGAAGAGCCGATGCTGCCCCGCTTCATTGGTCACAAGATAAGTGTGGCCCGAAAGGTTCGGCATGGACACATGGCCCGACTGAGCGAAGGCGCCGTCCACCCGCTCCGATTCCGCAAAGCACAGATAATCGGCCGCGTCGTCCCAGAATATCCGGGTGCGATAGGCGTTGATGGCGCCGGCCATGCTGAAGCTGGGGCGCAGGGTCACATAATCGCCTTCGATCCACCGCACGGCGGCGCGGCTATAGGCCCCCATATGTTCGGGCGCGAGGCCCGATGAAGCAGCAGGCGCCAGCGTATGCCTGTCCCGCAAAACCGTGCCCAGGGCTTCCTCTAGCCGGACAACAGTTGCCAGAGTGAAGGGACGGCTGCCCGATAGCGCCTTTTCCAGCGTAGAGAGGCTGACCCGCGCCATGTCCGCGACCGCCTGACGCGAAACGCGCCGCCGCGCGAGTTCTTCGCGCAGGCGCTCCGCGATCGCATCGCCTTCGCGTTGCGGCAACTGGCCCTGATCCGGCATCATTCTCGACATCCCCTTTCCTACGGACAATGGCGTACAAATCCGCACATGTCGTCACAAAACTTCGTGTGAACCGTACCTTGCAGCCCGCCTTGTCCGAAACCGGCATCCATTGCCCATGGCTGTGCGGCAGCGCGGCTGCCTATTGGAAAGGCTCCACATTTTTCGGAGTCCTGCCATGTCCCCACCCTCCTTCTTCAACCGATCCCGGCATCGGTTCATGCTGGGCCTTTGCCTGCTCCTTAGTGTCGTGGGCGCAATCTTTCTCGCCGCCCGCCTGACTGCCGCAGAGCCAGGCACGGAACCCGACGCCATTGAAGGCGGCACATTGCTGCTGCACGGCAAGGGGGTGGAGACAGCCATGCCCGCCATGCGACTGGGCACCGACATGGACGTCACGGTCAGCGGCCAGATTGCCCGTGTGCGCGTGACCCAGGCCTTCCGCAACACCAGTGCGCAATGGATGGAGGCAAGCTATCTCTACCCATTGCCTGACGATGGCGCAGTGGACAGCCTGAAGATAGTGGTGGGCCAGCGCGTGATCATCGGCCGCATCAAGCGCCGGGAAGAAGCCCGCGCCATCTACGAAAAGGCGCGCGATAAGGGGCAGAAGGCGGGATTGGTCGAAGCCGATCGTCCCAACATGTTCCGCAACAGCGTGGCCAATGTCGGCCCCGGCGAAACGGTGCTGATCGCGATCGAATATCAGGCGCCGGTGCGGCAACTGGGTGGGGAATATGCGCTGCGCTTTCCGCTGGTCGTGGGGCCGCGCTATGTGCCACCCCACAGCCTGACAGACGGCAACGCGCCCAATCCCGCCGCCATGGCGGATGCTGCGAATGTCACCGCGCCGCTCGCGCCTCCCGCGCTGGGCAAGGATTTGAACCGCGTGTCGATCACCGTACATCTGGCCCCCGGCTTCGTGCCCGCCAATGTCATCAGCCCCTATCACCGGATCGCAGTGAAAAGTGATGGAGAGCAAACGCGCACGATCCGCCTTGCCGATGGGCAGGTGCCCACGGATCGCGATTTCGAACTGCGCTGGCGTTCGGCCAGTGCCGATCCCACCATCGGCCTGTTTCGTCAGTTTCTGGATGGCCAATCCTATTTGATGGGGTCGATCACGCCCCCCGCCCGGGAACCCGCAGGCGCCGTGCCACCGCGCGAAATGGTCTTCGTAGTCGACAATAGCGGCTCCATGGGCGGCCAGTCGATGGACGAGGCCAAGGCCAGCCTGCTCTACGCGCTGGACACTCTGCGCCCACAGGACCGCTTCAACGTCATCCGTTTCGACGACACGATGACCCGCCTGTTCGACCAGAGCGTAGACGCCACGCCAGAACAGATCGCGCTGGCCCGGCGCTTCACCGAGGGGCTTGAAGCAGATGGCGGCACCGAAATGCTCCCAGCGCTGGTCGCCGCGCTTGAGGACAATGAGCCGACCAACGACCAGAGTGTGCGGCAGATCGTCTTCTTGACCGACGGCAATCTGTCGAACGAGAAGGAAATGATGGCGACCATCGCAGCGAAAGGCGGCCGCAGCCGGGTCTTCATGGTCGGTATAGGTTCCGCGCCCAACAATTTCCTGATGCGCCGCATGGCCGAAGCAGGCCGGGGCACCTACACCAATGTCGGGTCGGGCGAGGAAGTGTCGGCCAAGATGACTGCCCTGCTCGATCGCCTGAAGGCCCCTGTCGTCCGCGACTTGAAGATCGTCGTCGATGGTGCAGCACTTGACATCACGCCTCGCCGCCTGCCCGACCTCTATGCCGGGGAACCCCTGGTTCTTTTGGGCCGTGGCAAGAGCCTCTCGGGCAGCCTGACAGCTTCAGGCAGGATCGGCGACCGCCCCTGGTCGCAGCGGGTAGATTTGGCCGCTGCCATCGACAGCCCTGCCGTCGCGAAACTATGGGCCAACCGTCGCATTGCGGATGTCGAGGCCGCACGCTGGGCGGATGAAACCGACGACGCCACCGCCGACGAAGCGATCGCGCAACTCGGCCTCGCTTATGGTCTGGTGACGAGCCAGACGAGCCTGGTAGCGGTCGACGAAACCCCCAGCCGTCCCGACGGTGCCCAATTGACACGCGAAGAACTGCCGCTGCTTCTGCCCGCTGGCTGGGACTTCGACACGCTGTTCGGCGGGCAGGCCGCAAAGGCCGGGATAAATCGCATCGACATGGAATCCGCCGACCAGTCGCAAGCCATGGAACTGCCGCAGACCGCGACCGGCTATGTCGGACTGATCGGGCAAGGCCTGCTGTGCCTGCTGCTTGGCCTTGCCGGGTTGATCCTGTCACGCCGGGCGCAGCGTGGGGAGGCAAAGGCATGACCATCGCCCTGCATATGCGGGCCGCAAGCAAGGGAGGGCGTGTCTTCGGGCGCGTCCTCCGGCGCATGATGCTTGTGGGACTGTGCGCTATCGGCATCCTGCTCGTCGCGCGCGGCGCGATGATCCCGGCCAAGGCCTGGGTCGCCCAGATCCTGCTCGACCGCGCCTTTGAGCGCAGCGTCGCCAGCCATAAGCCCGTCCGCCCCTGGCCTTGGGCCGACACAGCGCCGGTGGCACGGATCAGAGTGCCACGCCTGGGCATCAGCGAAATCATCCTGTCCGGCGGGTCGGGTCAAGCCATGGCTTTCGGCCCAACCCTCCTCCCGCTCCAGCAAGAGAGTGGTCACGCGCCGATCAGCATCATGGCGGGCCATCGCGACACCCATTTCACCTTTCTCAAGGATTTGAAAATCGGCGACATGGTTGATGTAGAAGAGGTAAGCGGACAGCATCGCCGTTTCCGTATCACCCGATCCCAGATCGTCCGGTGGGACCGTTTCGGCTATCCGCGCTATTCCATAAGTCCGCATCTGGCGCTTGCCACCTGCTACCCATTCGATGCCGTGGAACGCGGGCCGCTTCGCTTTGTCCTCTGGGCGGAAGAATTAAACTGGTCGCAACGCTACGGGACATGACATAGACAGCCGCTTTCCCGATCAGCCTTTTTATCCGCTGACGCCAACCAAGGGACCATAAATGCTGCGAAACTCGTTGGTTGCCCTGAGCCTGCCGACCATTTTCCTTGGCACAGCCGCCTCCGCAGAACCCTTTTTCGACGCAGCACTTTGCAAGCCGCCCTATACGATGGCGTCCGCCTCTGACCTGTATGATGCTGTCGAAAAGATCGCAAAACCCGACACATCGTTGCTGACCGCCGCTGTCGGGCATCCAATATGGTCATTCTGTCGGCGATTCCCGGCTTCCCGCGCAACTTTGTCATCATGCGACCTGTCACCCTATGGGAAAAAATATAATATCAGACGGGATCGCAGGCCGGTCGGGAGAGCGGCGGCGTAATGTACCGTCAGCCCGAACAATCCCACGTTTATCGCAGAATATCGGACCACACTCGCTTCGCTTCCAAACACACACCCGCTGACTGCCATGGTCAGTTCCCTGTTGTGGCGCGCCCGGAGCCATAGCGACTGGGTGCTACACCGACGAGCCGCTTGAACATCGTGGTGAAGGCGGCTGGGCTGTCATAACCAAGGTCCAGCGCAATCGTCGTCACCGCTTCACCCGCCGCGAGCCGGGGCAAGGCGACAAGCAGGCAGGCCTGCTGCCGCCATGCGCCGAAACTGAGACCGGTTTCCCGCCGAAATGCACGCGTAAAGGCGCGTCTGCCCATCCCCAGTTCCTCGCTCCATTGATCGATGGTGTCGTGCGGTGTGGGTTGTTCAAGGAAGCGCTGACACTTGCGAGCGATCTCCGGCGTGTAAGGAAAGGGCACCGCAAGGGGAACGGTGGGCGCACGCGGCAGTTCGGCGAGCAAAAGCGCCATCACCATGCCATCCCTGCCATCGACATCATATTCCGGGTCGACGTCGCACGCTGCCTCCAGCAAGCTGCGGAGCAACGGCGAAACCTGGATTACGCGATTGACCGCTCCCAGCGAACCAGCAGCATCGGGTTCGATCAGGACGCTGCGTGTACTGACCGCCCCGACCATCCTGATCGAATGCAGGCATCCGCCCGGCGTCCAGACTGCGCGCTCAGGCGGTGCGACCCATGCCCGCAGGCGTGCTGACAACGATCACCCCGCGCGCGGCATAGAGCAATTGCCCCCGTCGATGCATGTGCCAATCAAGTTCGAACGCTGGCGGATATTCATTACCGACCGCAACGATGGGGCGGGCAATATGTTCGATATCGGCTGGATCATTCCAGAGCATGAACCCGTCCCACTTGCGAAAGTGAAAGACCCATACAGGAATGCGGGCCAGCCTGCCAGGACTTAAAGGAGGCAACCCATTCTTTTAGACCGGACCGTGCGATGAACGCCACCAGAGCAGCCCCACCCCTTCCTGCCACCGAAACGACGGTGTTCGGCGTAATCGTCGCCATCAGCGTCTGCCACCTGCTTAACGACATGATGCAGTCGCTGCTTCCGGCCATCTATCCCAATTTGAAGGCCGAATTGGGCCTGTCCTTCAGCCAGATCGGGCTGGTGACGCTGACCTATCAGATTACCGCGTCGATCCTCCAGCCGCTCATCGGCCTCTATGCCGATAAGCGCCCGACTCCGCTGGCCCTTCCGGGCGGGACGCTGTTCTCGCTTGCCGGGCTGCTGGTCCTCTCCACGGCGCACAGCTACGCATTGCTTCTGGTCGGGGCGTCATTGTTGGGCATGGGATCGTCGGTCTTCCATCCCGAATCCTCACGCGTGGCCCGTATGGCCGCCGGGCGCAGGCATGGCCTTGCTCAGTCCATGTTTCAGGTCGGCGGCAATGCCGGGTCAGCGCTCGGCCCATTGGCGGCCGCGATCGTCGTTGTGCGCTGGGGGCAGTCGAGTCTTGCCTTCTTCGCGATGCTGGCCCTCTTGTCCTGCGCCATTCTTTGGAATGTCAGCCAATGGTACCGCCATCATGGCCTGGCACGCATCGGCCATGGAAAGGCCACGCAACATAGCATTGCAGCCTTGCCACGCGGCAAGGCTTTGGGCGGCATTGCCATCCTGTTGGCGCTCATCTTCTCGAAATATGTCTATCTGGCGAGCCTCACCAGCTACTTCACCTTCTATCTCATCCACCGGTTCGGCGTGACGGTAGAGGTGGCGCAGGTGCATCTCTTCGTATTCCTTGGTGCGGTCGCCGTCGGCACGATCGCCGGTGGTCCGCTGGGCGATCGCTTCGGCCGCAAATATGTAATCTGGTTCTCGATCCTGGGCGCTCTGCCTTTCACCCTGTTGTTGCCGCATGCCAGCCTGTTCTGGACCGGTCCGCTGACCGTGATAATCGGATTGATCCTGGCGTCCGCCTTTCCCGCGATCGTCGTGTTTGCACAGGAACTGGTGCCAGGAAAAATCGGCATGATTTCCGGCCTGTTCTTTGGTTTTTCGTTCGGCATGGGCGGCATCGGCGCCGCCATATTGGGTGAAGTCGCCGACCGCTCCGGGATCGACATGGTCTATGCCGTCTGCGCTTTCCTGCCAGCGATCGGCCTTCTGGCTGTGTTCCTGCCTGGCAAGACCGAGACCCACCCCTCAAGCTAACCTGCTCGATACCGGCGCATCGGTGCCAGTATCGAGCCATAGTCTTTATGGCTGAGGCGTCTCACCGCCCTTGCTTGCTGGCACGGGCGAAGAAGGCGCGGGCGTGCCCGCGAGCATCCCATTCAGGCTGCCTCCCGACATGCCGAGTTCAGCCAGAAGACCATCAATCAATGGCCCACCTACACGATAGCGCATCGCGGCTGCGACAGCTGCGTCAGCAAGATTTCCGCCTGCACCCACGCCATCGACGGCACTTTGATCACCATGCAACCCGCGTGCATCCAGAATGGAAATCTTGTCGATCTGTTCCATCGGCTTGCTGGCCGCCGCAATAATTGCGGGCAAAGCCTCCAGCATCGCCCTGCGGACGAGCAAGGCCGTCTGTGCGTCGTTCAAGACATTGGTGGCTTCATTGAGAGCCGTCTGGCCAGCGGCGTCCACCTTGAACGCGGCCGAACGGCCTTCTGCCCTGACCTTTTCCGCATCAGCTTCAGCGGTCGCTTCGGTTCGCATTGCTGCTGCGCGGGCTTCCGCTGCTTCCTTTTCCGCTGTCGCGGCGACAGTTATCTGCACCGCTTCTTCCTGGGCGCGCTGGGTCGCTGCGATGACGGCAACATTCTTGTTACGGTTGGCGATTTCAGTCGCCTTGGCCGTCTGCACACTTTCCTCGGCGCGGACCGCCGTTGCGCGGGCTTCGTTCGCCGCCGCTGTCGCCGTTGATTCCTCTTCGGATTTCTGCGCTGTTTGCACAGCCGTGGTGATGCGCGCCAACTCGATGTTCCGATCGCGCTCGATCGTTGCGGTCTGCACGGCGCCATCGCGGGCAATGGTTGCGGTCTGGATGATCTTGTCCGCTTCGGTTTGCGCCACTGTCTGCGCCTGCTCTGCACTGATGCGCGCAATTTCGGCAAGGCGGGTCTGCTCAGCCTCTGCCGTGGCGATCGCCGTCGCCTGTTCTGCACGTCTTGCGGCCAGCGTTTGCTCCTGAGTCAGCCGCGCCTGCTCAGCGGCCTGTGCGATTTCGAGCGACTGGTTGTTCGCATCCAGATTGCGCTGTTCAATCTCGACGCGGTTGGTCGCGACGATATCGTTTCGGATCTTTTTACGCTCCTCGATCGTGCGGGTCAGTACGGTCAAACCTTCGGCATCGAATGCATTATTCTCGTTAAAATGCTCAAAGGCAGTCTGGTCGAAATGGGTGATGCTGACGGATTCAAGCTGGAACCCGTTCATGTCCAGATCCGTCATCAACGCTTCCTGCACCTTCTGGATGAAGTCCGCGCGGTTGGCGTGAAGATGTTCCATGGTCATCGTCGCCGCAACCGAGCGCAGTGCGGATACGAGCTTGCCATCCAGCAGCGATTTGACCGCGTCGGGGCTATTGACGGATTCGCCAAGCGTCTGCGCCGCCGCTGCGATCGACTGAGCGTCGGGCTTCACCTTGATATGGAACAGGCCGACCACATCAACCCGCAGCTTGTCGAGGGTGATGAGCGCGTCCTTGTTCAGTCGCGACACTTCCAGCTTCACGGTCGTCAGGCGAACCTGCATCAATTCATGAAGAACCGGAATGACCATGATGCCGCCATTGAGCACCACCTTTTCTCCACCGAAACCGGTGCGGATAAGAGCCACATCCTTCGTAGCGCGACGATAGAGCCGGGTCAGGATGACGCCGATTACGACAAGCGCAAAAAGCACAATGCCGGCATAAATCAGGATGTTCAAAAGCGATTCAGGCAAAAGTGCCTCCTGTGCGTTCGTCAAAGCGGTTTGAAGCTGCTGGCATCTGGTTGGACGAAAAATAGCGGGCCGTTGCGCCGGACGAGCAGCGCCGATTCACCCTGGGCCACGACATCATCATCATGATGTGGCTCCACCATGACATAATGCGCCTGCCCATGCCGATCGACAACTTTCGCCCGTGCCGGATGTCCCCGACGAGCGGCCCCTTCCAGCACGACACCCCGGCGCATGATCAAATCCTCGGTATCGATGACCGACGTCTCATATTCAGGCATGATTTTGCCAAGCCCCGCCGACACGAAGCCGTTCGCTATACTGCCAATCGTCAAAGCAATCAGGCTGGCAAAGGTCCAGTGCAAGGGTGAACCCAAAAGGGCCGTCGCAATCTGCTGAACCGCAACACCCGTGAGTATAAAACAACCCAGCAGCGCCGTGAGCCAGACAAGAACCGGCAGACCGGATTTCAGTCCCAGCCAGTCAAGCACACCAGGGCTATCAATCCCTGCGGCATCGACACCGCTTTCAATGTCCGTATCCAGGCCAAGATGGCCGAAGCCCAAACCGATAGCTTCGATCGTACCGATGCCCAGCATCACCACAAACGCGATCGAAAATATCGCATAATCAGTTGTAAAAAATACCGCGAACATCAGCGGTTCATATCAGCGACATTTTAAGAAAACATAACAAAATCTGTCGAGTCCAACGGACTGGCACGACCGATCCTGTCGACGCCTCCAGCCCTATGCCTTGGGCGTCACCCACACTTCGACCGGCGCGACAAATTTACCGGGTGCGGGCTTACCGACATTCACCCGATCGGCTGTGACGAGTTCGCCGGTTTCGAGGTTGAAGCTGGCCCAGGGCTTGGGCATCCGCCCGAACGTCATTTTCTGGATGGGCTGACCTGTGGTCGAGTTCATGATGGTTGCGACAATGCTCATCGCGACCCGATAGCGAGGGTTTACTGGATCTGTCCAGAGCGTAAAAGGCTTGAGGACGTTGACGTGTCACGGCTTGCCCGACGATCGAATTACAGCCTGCGCGACGACCGCGTTCAAGAGCGGACGACCTGCCTCTGCATCAGCCAGGCTCTGCAATGTGGTTGTGGCAATGCTCTCCAGGGCTTCCTCCGTCAGAAAGGCCTGATGTCCCGTCACCAGGACATTGGGAAAGGTCAGAAGGCGCTGAAAATCATCATCTTCGATGATCTCGCTCGACAAATCCTCGAAGAACAGGTCGGCCTCCTGCTCATAAACGTCGAGTGCAACACCGCCGATCTTGCGGATCTTCAACCCGTTTATGAGCGCGCGGGTGTCGATCAGCGCACCGCGACTGGTATTGATAATGAGCAGATCGGGACGGGCTGCGGCGATCATGTTCGCATCGATCATATGGCGCGTTTCGGGCGTCAGCGGACAATGCAATGTCACAATCTCGCTGGAGATGAGCAATTCCTTGAGCGGCACATAACGCACGCCAATCGCCTCCAGCGAGGGATCGGCAACGATGTCACTCGCCAGCACATTGCAGCCAAAACCTGCCTGCAATGTGCGCGCGACAAGAGCGCCGATCGCGCCCGTGCCGACAACGCCGACAGTGCGACCGTGCAGATTACGGCCGATCAGCCCCTCCAGCGCGAAATTATTCTCCCGCACGCGCGTCCAGGCCCGTGCAATCTTGCGGTCGAGCGCCAGCAGCAGGCCGATCGTGAATTCCGCAACGGCGTGCGGGGAATAAGCGGGCACCCGCACAACTGCGATCCCATACTCTTCCGCCGCGACCAGATCGACATTGTTGAAGCCAGCACAGCGCAGGCGACAACACGCGTTCCGCCATCCGCCAACATCTGCAAGATAGCGCGATCGAGGCGGTCATTCACAAAGACACAGACAGCCGGAAAACCGCGAGCAAGCAGGGCCGTACTGTTGTCGAGCCGCGGTTCAAGGAACGTCAGCTCGTGCCCGAACGCCCCATTGGCGGCCTTCAGAAACCGCCGGTCATAGGATTTGGTACCGTAAACAGCTGTCTTCATGCGATAAGCTTACAGCGCATCCCGGAACGATCAACGACCTTTCAGGACTGGCGCGCTCTTCCGGCGAATAGCCGTTCCGCAAGCCAACCGAAGACGATGCCGATGGTGGCCCATAGCAGCGCTTGCGTCCCCAGCGCAGCGACCCGGAACTCCCAAAGCAGCACAGCCGGATAGTGTTCGGGCACTTCATTGACGGCGGGCAAGGCGACCTGCACCAGAGCGATCAGGACGACATAGACTGACCCAGCCGCCAGTATTCCGTTGAAGGCGCCATTCCGCCGCGCAACGCCCCGTCCGATATGGACGGAGAAGACCATCCCCGCGATCGAAAAGGCGATCATCGCGAAATAGACGAGGGTGCGAAACCCGACCGTTTCATGTTGTCCAACGGCAGGCGGCGTTGGCGGATATTTGAGCGCGGGAACCAGCGCGATGGCGATGAACGCCCCGGCCGCCAGCAATAACGCCAGCGATCGTGGGCCAAGACGGGACAACCGACCATAGACCAAAGCGAACAGCAGCGAGAAGATACCTCCCAGGGCCGCGCCATAGAGGGTGATGGCCGTGAACAAACCCAACCCCTTTTGGGTCGAGCGGCTGACCAGTTCGACGTCTTCACCCGCGCCCATTACGTGGTGCCCATGCGCCTGCGCAGCCTCGAAGGCGATGGCCAGGTCCACCTGCGGTTCGGCGAACAGGCGCGCAAACAGCGTTGCGAGCACAGCCGCTATTACGCCGGCAAACATGCCGCGTATCAATAGATTACGTACCATGGCTCAGACCCCGCCTTAGTGGCAGGGAAAGCCCAGCAAGTGCCGCCCATCATGTACGAATTCATGGATATACATGCCCTTGAACAGCGACAGGGCGCCTTGTTCAGTGCTGACGAAATAGAGGAAGATCATCGCCAGCAGCAGGCCGAACACTGCCCAGGGCGCAATGTCGCGTAGGGGAATGGCGGGCGCATCGCCCACCGGGATGAAGATATCGTCTGCGAACAATGCGGCGGATGCCATGATCATGCTCCTTTCGGGATATACGCGTCCCGCGGGGTTTCCGTGCGTCCGAGGAAGGTCTGGCTCTCGTTGCCATCCCCCTCGACAGACGGGCATGGTGAACGATAACAGTGGCGCGACCGCGCCGGAATTACACCGGCTTCTTCCTCGATCTAACGTGAATGCCCTAGGCCGGAACGATGGCCCCCGTCAATCACCCCCCTCTCAAACACAGTGGAGACCCTAACTGTCGATTCACCTGATCCTGCTATGCCACGCCGCCACTCGCGCCATGCGCGAGGGTGCCTTTCCGGGGCATGACGATCCGATCGACGGCGGCGGCCTCACCAAGACGCAAGCCCTGCGGATGGAACGACGCGACTGCCTGACCAGCCCATCACTGGCCGCTCGTCAGACCGCCGACGCATTGGGCATTATGGCGAAGACCGACATTGCGCTGCGAGATATGGATCATGGCGACTGGGCAGGCCGTGCGCTCGGCGATCTCCATGCCGATAGCCCCGATTTTTTCGCCAACTGGATGGCCGACCCGGCCAGCGGCGCACCGGGTGGTGAGTCGCTGGCAACGGTGCGGGACCGGATGGCGGACTGGCTCGCCGATCAATGCGCCGGGGGCGAAGACAGGCTGGCGATCACCCATCCCATGGTGATCCGCGCGACCATCGCAGCCGCGCTGGACATTCCGCCGGAAGCCACGCTGCGCATCGACATCGCACCGCTGTCCCAGGTACATCTGTCGTGGAACCGCGTATGGCGGTTGCAGGCGATCACATCATGACGCTTGCGATTTCAAAACCCTGCTCATATGCATGCCGCGTTCGTGCATCGACCATCGGTCGCCTGCATGAACATTGATCGCGTCGGTTCCCCGCAAGGGGATTAAAACGGGAATGCGGTGTGGGTGAGCAACCTTTCGGGGGCGACCATCCAAATCCGCAGCTGTCCCTGCAACTGTAAGTGGCGAGCGCGATATACATGAGCGGACGGGCAAGTTCCCGAGCCGCCAGCCACTGGGCCGGACGATAAATCCTGCGAGGCCTGGGAAGGCCGTATATCAAGCGATGACCCATGAGCCAGGAGACCTGCCGGCGTCTGGTCGCTCTTGCCTTGGTCCAGGGGATGGCCGCGGCACGGTGAACTCCGTCTGAGCGACGAACGAGCGGCTGGGGCCGCATCGGTTCTGTGTGTCGGTCCCCCCTGGCGTCCGGTCGATGCATGGCGCCGACCGTTCGTGAACGGCACGCCCCCGCCCAACGTCGTTTGACGCCGACGGGGGATAACATGAACAATTTCACGCTGGCTGCGTTTGCGGCCCTTACTCTAGTTGCGCCCACATTTGCTCACGCCCAGCAACCCGCCGCCGCGCCGGATGCGGAGAGCGAGACGATCATCGTCACGGGCGTCGTCGATCAACTGCGCCTGAACATCAAATCCGACAGCGCCAGCCGCCTTGGCCTGACACCACTGGAGACGCCCGCCAGTGTCGAGACGCTGGACGGCGATGCGATCCGCCTGCGCGGCGACCTCACCATTCAGGATGCGGCGGCGCGGGCCACAGGCATCGTCAACACGTCCGGCGTCTTTGGCTATGGCCTGTCGGCGCGCGGTTTCACCGGCCAGAACTCGGTGATGACCCTCTATGACGGGATGCGGATGTATAACAACACGCTGACCTTCCCGGCCGACCCGTGGATGGCGCAAAACGTGGAAATCCTGCGCGGCCCGGCATCGGTCCTTTATGGCGAGGGGGCGATCGGCGGCGCGGGGAACGTGACCCGCAGGCAACCGGGCGACACGCTGGAGATTGGCGGCCGCGCAAGCGCTGCGTCCTTCGACACCTATAGCATCGCGGCTGGAGCGGGCGGACCGATCAGCGATGTCGTCGGCTTCCGCGCCGACGCCAGCTATCGCCGTTCGGACGGCTGGATGGATCGGGGAGACAACAGCGCGCTAGCGCTGTCAGGCGCGATCCGGTTGAAACCCGCATCCGACCTCAGCATCACCCTGTCGCATGATTTCAGCACGCAAAAGCCGCGCACATGGTTCGGCGTGCCACTGATCGACGGCAAGCTGGATCGGTCGATCCGACGCAACAACTATAATGTCACCGACGCAAAGCTGCGTTTCCGCGACAATTGGAGTCAGGCCAAGATCGAGTGGGGTCCCTCCGACGCCATCACCATCCGCAGCACCTTCTACCATCTGTGGGCGAACAAATATTGGAACAATGCGGAGAATGTCACCTATGTTCCGGCGACCGCGACCACGCCCGCGCAAATCCGCCAGTCCAGCTTTCTGGAACTCTATCATATCCAGAAACAGACCGGGAACCGCACCACCGCGAACGTGAACCACAGTCTGGGCAGCCTTGAAAACCAGTTGGTCATCGGCTTCGACGTCAACCGCATCCGCTACAAGAATGTCAGCAATAGCGGGAACAATGCCACCCGCCTGATCGACCTCATCAACCCGGTCTCCGGCCTGTTCATCGACCAGCCCACCGCGACGACCAAGCCGCGCTACACCAACAAGATCCGGCAGTATTCGATCTTTGCCGAGGACCGGCTGAAGTTCAGCGAGCAATTCTCGCTGGTTGGTGGCCTGCGCTACGATCGGCCGGAAATCACAAAGACCGACTATGTGAACGCCGCCAATAATTTCACCGGCACGCCCGATGCGGTCACATGGCGCGTGGGCGCGGTCTATAATCCGATCCCCACCCTGTCGCTCTACGGCCAATATGCGACCGCCGCCGATCCGGTCGGCGCGCTCGTTTCGACCAGCCTCACGCAGAGCAGTTTCGATCTGTCCACGGGCCGCCAATATGAGGTCGGGATCAAGCATATCTTCTGGGGTACGCGCGGGCAGTGGACGCTGGCCGCCTATGACATCATCAAGAAAAAGCTGCTGACCTCCGACCCGTTGATCCCGACCATCCAGGTCCAGGTTGGCCAGCAATCATCAAAGGGCATCGAAGCGTCCTTGTCGCTGGAACCGATCGAGCGGCTCACCCTCTCCCTCAACGGTGCGGTGCTGCGCGCCCGCTATGAAGATTTCGCCGAATCCGTTGGCGGCGTCCTGTTCCAACGCGCGGGCAACCGACCCACCAATGTGGCGACAAAGACCGCCAATGCCTTCATAAGCTGGGAATTTGCCGATGGCTGGATCGCCGATGGCGGGGTCAGCTATGTCGGTAAGCGCTATCAGGATGCCGCGAACACCCGCGTCATCCCGTCCTATACGCTGACCGACATCGGTATACGTTGGCAGTTTATCGAGGGCGCGAGCGCCAGCCTGCGCCTGCGGAACGTCTTCGATGAAACCTATGTGCGGGCGACCTATGGCGCATCGCAATGGGTGCTGGGCGATCCGCGCGCGGTGGAGGCGAGCATCCATGTCGCCTTTTGACGCGGCGCTGGTCGCCAACGGGGGCGCGCCATACGCGCTTCCCCGCCCCGCTTCTTCGAAGGCCGCATGGCGCGCGACGAAGCGATGGCTCTATTTTTTCCATCGCTGGACCGGTATCATTCTGTGCCTCTTCTTCGCTATCTGGTTCGTGTCGGGGGTGGTGATGATGTACGTCCCATTTCCCTCGTTCCGCGCACCCGAACGGATCGCCAGCGCTCCGCCGATCGACTGGGCGCGGGTCAAGGTGGGACCGGACGTGGCACTCGCCAGCCTGAAACAAGCCACATTCCCGTCCGAAATGCGGATCGGCATGACGGGTGGCGATCCCATCTATAGCTTCGTGACCAAGGACGGGCGGCGCGCCGTATCGGCACAGATAGGCGCGGAAATTCGGTCGGTCGATGCTGTGCGAGCAGGCGCGATCGCCGCCGTCCTTGTCCATGCTCCAGTGGAATCGATCTCGCATGTCGATCATGACCAATGGGTCGTCACGGGGGCCTATAAAAAGATGGCGCCCTTTTGGCGGGTCCGTCTGGCCGATGCGGCGGGAACCGACATCTATGTCGCGCAGAAAACCGGCGAGGTCGTTCAGAACACGACCGCGCATGAGCGGTTCTGGAACTGGCTGGGCGCGGTGCCGCACTGGATCTATTCACGGCGCTGCGGGTCCATCAGAACCCATGGCGGCATGCGGTCTTGTGGACGTCCGGCATCGGGATGCTGGGAGCGATCGCTGGCATCTGGATCGGACTGCTGCGCGTCAGGCTGTCCAAGCGGCACAAGTCGGGATCGGTCAGCCCCTATCGCGGCTGGATGAAATGGCATCATATCATCGGGTTGATCGGTGGACTTTTCCTGCTCACATGGGTGTTCAGCGGCTGGCTGTCGATGAGTCCCTGGGGCGGGTTCCGCGATGGCGGCGGTGCGGACATTGCCGAGCGTTATGCAGGCGACCCTTCGGGCTTCGTGCCGACCGATCTGCCGCAACTGGCGCGAGTGGCACAGGACGCGCGCGAGGTGAACTTCATCTATCTAGGCAGTACTCCGGTGATGATCGCGCGGGGTGGGCCGCAGGACAAAATACTGCTGGACGGCGCGACGGCGCAACCTGCGCCGATTGCACAAACCCGGATCGAGGCCATCGCGCGGGCCGCTGTCCCGAACGGTCGGCTGGTCGCGGCCCAGCGCCTCGATCGCTATGACCGCTATTGGTACGGCACCGGCGATCCGCGCAGCGACGCGCGGCCGCTCCCCGTGCTACGACTGGTGTTCGACGATCCGGTCCAGACATGGCTGCACGTCGATCCCGCGACTGGCGCGCTGCTGGAGCAGATGGGATCGGGCAGCCGCACCTATCGCTGGCTGTTCGCCGCGTTGCACAGTTTCGACCTGCCTTGGCTACTCACATGGCGGCCCCTGCGCGACGGGCTGATGTGGCTTTTATCGGCAGCGGGACTTGCCATTTCGGTGACAGGCATAGTCATCGGCTGGAAGCGATTAAGGCCAGCTAAACGCCACCGATAAGCCTCCCCTACCAGCGGATCGTCAGCCCCCCACGCGCAGTGGTTTCCCAATAATGGCTGGCGATCCGCCCTTCGGCCTCCGTGAACAGCCGCACATTCTCGCCGACACGCAGATTGAGGCCAAGCCCGCCTTCGGCCACCGTTTTCGGGCTGTTGGCCTCAAGCCGGTCGAAACCGACGATCACGCCCCGGTCAGCCTTGAAATCATGCGCCACGCCCAGCGTCACTGTCGGCGTCAGAACCGCCCCGCCCAAGGGCTTGTCCGTCGATAGCCGGACTGCGGCCCGACCGCGATATCGTCCATTGTCGTTCGTCTGCGCCTGAAGGCCATCCGCGCCGATGAAGCCATCGACATGACTGGAGAGATAGGTGAAGCGCAGCTTTGGTTCGATCCGCCAGCCCCCCGTCTGCGCGATATAGCCCACCTCAAGCGACGCGCCGATCCCGTGCCCGTCATAATCGGCAATGCGCGCTTCAGGTACATCCAGTTTGAAATCGAAGCGGCTCATCTGCGCGACGAAATCGGCATACCAGCCGCCCGATTGATCGGCCTGTTCGAACCAGGTCGCATAGAAGCCGAACGCCGTGGATTTGACATCGAGATCGGCGCGCGCGCTGCGAAGCCGGGGGGTCCAGTCGCCCCGGCCAATACCAAGGGTTATGCCCGCCATCAGCATATCGGTGTCTGCGGTCGGCTTGGCCAGACCGATGCCGACCTGTGCAATCCCGCTGCGCTGATGATAGCCGACGGAATAACCCCTGCCATCCAGATCGCTGATGCTGCCTTCAACCCGCGCCCATCCCTGGAAACCATCGCTGGCCGTCAGCGACTGGCCCTGACGTTCGCGGATATGGGGAAGGAACATGTCGGTAATGCCAAGCACCGCCTCCGGCGCGATGACCGCGCCCGCTGCGGAAGGCGTGAGCGCCGCGAAGCTGTTACCGTCCTCACTGTCGAACCGTGGCTGGAGACGGACTTCGCCGCCGTCTTGCGCAAGTTCATAACGCCACGGGCCGATAGGCGCATAGTTGAAGGGCGCATTGAACGTGATTGTGGCATTGGAGCCATCGGTCGCGGTGATGATCGTTGCGCCCGATCCCTCTTGTGGCGGCGTAGTGACCGGCCCGCCGACATTGACAATATGGGCATCGATCGCGCCATTCAGCGCGCCCTCGATCACCAGATGATCCGCGCTGCCGCCGGTTGCGGTGATGTCGGTGTCGATGATCAGCGTACCGGTGCCGGTCACGTCGCCGATGATCGTCAGGCTGTCGCCCGCACCGCCGCCACTCAGGTCGATCGTACCACCATTGGCAAACCCGCCCCCGGCATTGATGACGGCGGACCCGCCGCTGCCCATGATATCGCCATTGTTGGTTATCACGCCATTCACGGTGACGACAGCATCGCTGTCGGTCAGGTCGATCAGCCCGTCATTGACGAGGTCGCCCGCCACGTCGAGGCTGTTGCCTTCGCCGGAAATATCGATCGCACCGCCATTGATGAGGTCGCTGCCCAGGTTTATCGCGGTATTGTTCCCCGCAACGATCAGTGTCCCACCATTGGTGACATCACCAACGACATCGACCGTCCCGCCTCCGCCGAGGGTGACGGTTCCGCTATTGTCGAGAGTAGCACCGATGTCGATGTCGATCGGCGCATCCGTGGTGATGGCTCCGCTATTATCGACATCGCCGCCTACATCGAGACTGCCTCCGCTGGCATCGATCGCGCCACTATTGTCGAGATCGCCTCCGATTGCGATATCGACCGGCGCTCCGGAAATGATCTCGCCGCTATTATCCACATCACCAACGACATCGACCATCCCGCCTTCGCCGAGGGTGACCGTTCCGCTATTGTCGAGAGTAGCACCGATGTCGATGTCGATCGGCGCATCCGTGGTGATGGCTCCGCTATTATCGACATCGCCGCCTACATCGAGACTGCCTCCGCTGGCATCGATCGCGCCACTATTGTCGAGATTGCCCCCGATTGCGATATCGACAGGTACTTCGCTCACGATGATGCCGTCATTGTGGAGATTACCGCCAATATCGACCGTGCCGCCCGCATCGGGGCCACCTGTTACACTTGATGTGTCGTCGATCGATACGTTGCCATCGCCAAAGTCCATACCGCCCGGCGTGATGTTGATGGCCGTGTTCTGCGTAAGCGCAACTTGTTCCCAATTGGCGATCGTCGGCAAATCTGCCGACACGCCCTGGAAGGTCAATATATCTACCCAGCCATCGGCCGCGCTCGAATCGTCGCCACCATCGAGCAGCGTGAGTTGTGAAAGGTTCGCGCCGCCCGTGACGAGCGCAGTATCGCTGCCAATGCCACCGTTGAAGTTGGTGAGCGTACCGCTCGTCCAGTTGAACGCGTCGTCGCCATCGCCCGCGTTGACCGCGCCTACTACGCCCGTACCCGACAGGGCGATGCTGTCATTGCCCGCGCCAGCGTTGATGCCCGCAGTCGAGCCGCCCGACACAACATAGGTGTCCACGCCATCGCCGGTCGTGATCGTGCCGACGATCGTGCCCCCGGTCATGTTGATCACATTGGCGCCGCGACCGAAATCGACCCGCCCGCCGATTGTCCCGCCCGAAAGGTTGAGCGTGTCGTTCTGGAAGCTGGCGGTCAGGTCGCCGTCGATCTGCCCGCCTGACATGGTGACGACATTGTTGGCGATGTTCATATCGACAAAGCCGATGCGGCCGCCGGTAATGGTAACGAAATCGCCGTCCTCCAGCCCATTCACGATCCGCCCGCCCGAAATCGTCGCGGTATCGAGGCCGCCTCCCTGAAAGACCTGATTGATGGTGCCACCGGAGAGGTTCAGCACATCCAGGCCATCGCCCTGGCTGACCGTCCCCTGAATCTCGCCGCCCGCCATGTTGATCGTATCGACGCCAGGACCAAAGCTGACATTGCCCGTGATGATGCCCGTGCCGCCCGCAGGCATGGTCAGCATATTGTTGCCGACCGCATCGGTGAGGCTGCCCACCGTGCCACCCGAAACCGTGAACTGGTCGTTGCCCTCCCCACCCTGCAGCGTTCCGGCGCTGCCACCAGAAATGATTAGCTGATCATTGCCGAGGCCGCCAAGAACGTCCGTAACCGCGCCACCGCTGATGGTGATCGCGTCGTCGCCATCGTTGCCGTTGATCGTACCGAGCGTACCCCCGGAAATCGTAGCGATGTCAGCACCCGCGCCAAGCGACACGGCGGCAACCAAGCCCCCAGATTGGATAAAACTGTCATTGCCATCGCCAAGACTGGCAAGGCCCGTGATCTGGCCGCTCGCCACGTCGATGCTGTCGGTGCCCGCACCGAACGTCACATTGGTGATAGCGCCCGTACCGCCTGCGGGCATAGCGAGTGCATTATTGCCGAGAAGATCGGTTACCGCCGCGATCGTACCGCCTGAGACGGTGTAAAGGTCGTCGCCGTCACCACCATCGAGCGTAGTGACAATACCGCCGGAAACCGCCAGACGGTCATTGCCAAGACCACCGAGCGCGGTCGTCACCGTGCCGCCGCTGATCGTGATCGAATCATCATCGATACCGCCATCAACGGTTGTGACCGTGCCTCCCGCGACGGTAATCGTGTCGCCCCCTGCTTCACCATTGATAAAGCCGGTGATGCCCGTACCCGACAGGGCGATGCTGTCATTGCCCGCGCCAGCGTTGATGCCCGCAGTCGAGCCGCCCGACACAACATAGGTGTCCATGCCATCGCCGGTCGTGATCGTGCCGACGATCGTGCCCCCAGTCATGTTGATCGCATTGGCGCCGCGACCGAAATCGACCCGCCCGCCGATCGTCCCGCCCGAAAGGTTGAGCGTGTCGTTCTGGAAGCTGGCGGTCAGGTCGCCGTCGATCTGCCCGCCTGACATGGTGACGACATTGTTGGCGATGTTCATATCGACAAAGCCGATGCGGCCGCCGGTAATGGTAACGAAATCGCCGTCCTCCAGCCCATTCACGATCCGCCCGCCCGAAATCGTCGCGGTATCGAGGCCGCCTCCCTGAAAGACCTGATTGATGGTGCCACCGGAGAGGTTCAGCACATCCAGGCCATCGCCCTGGCTGACCGTCCCCTGAATCTCGCCGCCCGCCATGTTGATCGTATCGACGCCGGGACCAAAGCTGACATTGCCCGTGATGATGCCCGTGCCGCCCGCAGGCATGGTCAGAATATTATTGCCGACCGCATCGGTGAGGCTGCCCACCGTGCCGCCCGAAACCGTGAACTGGTCATTGCCTGCGCCGCCGTTGAGCGCCCCGGCGCTGCCGCCAGAGACCGTGATCCGGTCCGCGCCGTCGCCACCCGAGATACCTGCCGTCGAACCGGACGATACCGAAATCACATCGTCTCCGGCATCACCAGTCAACGAACCGCCAACGGTCGCGCCACTGAGCGTAATAGTGTCGTTACCGTCATCGCCGGAAACCGAGCCGGTGACAGTACCCCCGGTCAGCATGATGATATCGTCATTGCTCGCGGCGGTGCCCGCGAAGAAGGTCTGCCCTTCGCCCGCGATACTGCCATTTACCGTGCCGCCGGTTATTGTGATGATGTCGGCACCCTGGCTTCCCGAAACGCGTCCATTGAGTATGACGGTTCCGCCGATGTTGATCGTGTCGATGCCGCGCTCTCCGACAATCGATTCGGTGCCATTGCCCGCAGAACCCGCGTTCAGATTAAAGATGTCGTCGCTGGTCGAACCCGAGTCTTCGCCGCCGAAAAGAGTGCCCGTCACTGTCGCGCCGGTGAGATTGAAGGTGTCGTTGCCCGTGAAGCCCGTGATTGAGCCGTTGAGCGTACCACCCTGGAGATTGATCGTGTCATCACCCGCCTGAAGGCTGGCCGGCGGCGTCGAGGGATTGGGCGCGGCAGCGGTGCAGATGATGACATCATTGCCCGCTGTTGGAGCCGGACCGCATCCTGCCTGCGCTTCGTTCGCATGGATGATTGCAATCGTGCTGACGCCGACGAACATGATACGGGAAAGATAAAGGCGGGACTGTTTGCCCGCTGTTTTGGTGGCCTGCATCGACAACTCCCTTTTTGGCAGTTTCAGTTAACAGGCCCCCCGGCAAGCCCGCACATGCCTTTTATATCTTTGATTAGCAATACCTTACTTCGAATTCCAATCTCATAATGATGGATAATAGCGCAGAAACCCAAGGTCAGGCCTCATTGATTGATCCGAAAGATGGCGATTGGAACAACGCATATTACGGATAACATATATGGATGTGGCGCCAACAATTGAGCCAGACGACCATGTTCCCGAACATGGCCTCTGCTCGATTTTCTCTGGTCAATATTCTCGGTTTCTGTATCCTGTAACAGGATCGAAACGATCGGGACGCATGCCGTGCAAATTGCGGCATGGCGATCCTTTCCTGCGGCATGACCGCAAACAGGGAGGCAGAGGATGAAACGAGGGTTCATTTCCATATCGGTCATGGTCGCACTCTTGTCCGGTTCGGGGTTGGCCCCGCTGTCCGCGCAGACACGTCCAGCACCAGGCGAGCCACAAATCCTTCCCGTGCCTCAACGGCCGACACCGCCCAGGCCGAACCCCGGCGGACCTCAGATCCAACCGCCTCGCCCCAATCCGGGGGGGCCGCAGATTCAGCCGCCCCGTCCCAACCCCGGCGGACCTCAAATACAACCGCCCCGTCCCAATCCGGGCAGACCAGAGATTCAGCCGCCCCGTCCTAATCCGGGCGGACAATATGGCCGCACCATCCGTTGCGAATCGCGCAACGGCAGGACCCAGCGGTGCTCCGTCCGTACCGAAAATCGCGTCCAACTGGTTCGCAGGCTGGGCGGCAGTTGTACGCAGGGCCGGACCTGGGGTTACAACAGCAATCAGATCTGGGTTTCCAACGGCTGCCGGGCGGAATTCGCTTATGGTCGCGGAGCCGGTAATGGCGGCGGCCAATATCCGGGCTATCCTCGCCCGGACAGGGACAAGGGGCCAAGCACTGGTGCGATCATCGCCGGCGTTGCTGTCGCAGGCGGGTTGATCGCGTTGCTCGCGAGCAGCGGCAAGAAAAAGGACACAACGGCTCCTGTGGCGGATGCTCCTGCAACCTTCCCGCCAGGGCCGCCTGCTGCACTGAGCGCCAATCTGGCGGCTTTGCCCAGCGATGCCCGCCCTTCGGTCCAGACCTGTCTTCATGAGGCGGCAAAGCAGATCGGTGCAACGGGTGGTACCCGCGTCAGCTACGACAGGCTCGTTTCGCTGGAGCAGGGTAATGGCGGCTGGCGCTTCGGAGCGTCACTCACCGCAACCTATCCGGACGGTAACCGCACCCTCCCTCTCTATTGCCGGGCGACACCGACCCAGATCATCCAGTTCGACTTCGCTAACGCAGGATAAGGTATCGCCCATGGGGTAGGCGACGGCGTCGTCTACCCCATGGGCACGGTCATGATCGCCACATTGGCGAACATGACCAGCCCCGCGACCAGCATCAATACCCCGCGTTTGCGGTCGCGGCCCTTTGCCAGTGCATAAGCGCCGCCGCCGGTGAGCGCTGCACCAGCCAGCATCAATATCGACAGGATCGTTCCATTCATGGCGCTTGCCATAGACAGGCAGGTCAGCGGTGGCAATCGGGCGGCAGCGCGCCTAAGAGGCGCGTGACCGAATCACCCGCGCGTCGCGAAGGAGCTTGTCGCCATGAAGATTGCCATCGCATCCGATCATGCCGCCATCGACCTGAAGGCGGAACTGGCCCAATGGCTGCGCGATGAAGGGCATGAGGTCGATGACCTTGGCCCGGCCACCGCGGAACGCGTTGATTATCCCGATTTTGGTTACAAGCTGGCGACAGCCATCGCGTCGGGCGCTGCGACACGCGGCATCGCGCTGTGCGGATCGGGCATCGGCATTTCGATTGCGGTCAACCGCAACCCCGCCTGCCGCGCCGCTTTGGTGTCGGAGCCGTTGTCCGCCGCCCTCGCCCGCGAACATAATGACGCCAATGTCCTGGCGATGGGCGAACGTCTGGTCGGCATCGACATGGCCAAGGCCTGCGTCAACGCTTTCCTCTCCACCGATTTCGGCGGTGGCCGCCATGCCGGCCGCGTCGAAAAACTTTCCAATCCCGCGCTTTAAGCCAAACCCCCTTCAAGAAGGAGCCTGCCCCATGAGCACCGCAACCTTGGCCCAGCCCGACCTGTCCGACATCCGCGCCGCGGGCTATTTCACCGACACTCTGGCCGCAACCGATCCGCTGATCGCCGCCGCCATCGGCAAGGAACTGAAGCGCGAGCAGGACCAGATCGAACTGATCGCGTCCGAGAACATCGTCAGCAAGGCGGTGCTTGAGGCGCAGGGTTCGGTCTTCACCAACAAATATGCCGAAGGCTATCCGGGCAAGCGCTATTATCAGGGCTGCGCCCCTTCGGACGAAGTCGAGCAACTCGCCATCGACCGCGCCAAGCAATTGTTCGGCTGTAATTTCGTCAACGTCCAGCCCCATTCGGGCGCGCAGGCCAATGGCGGCGTCATGCTGGCGCTGGTCAAGCCGGGTGAGACGATCATGGGCCTGTCGCTCGATGCGGGCGGCCACCTCACTCACGGTTCCAGGCCGAGCATGTCGGGCAAATGGTTCAACGCCGTGCAATATGGCGTGCGCGAGGACACGCACCTGATCGACTATGATGAAGTCGAGAAAATGGCGATCGAGTGCAGCCCGAAGCTCATCATCGCGGGCGGCAGCGCCTATCCCCGCCAGATCGATTTCGCCCGTTTCCGCGCCATCGCGGACAAGGTCGGCGCGCTGTTCATGGTCGACATGGCCCATTTCGCTGGTCTGGTCGCCGGTGGCGCGCACCCCACACCCTTCGGCCACGCCCATGTCGTCACCACCACCACGCACAAGACGCTGCGCGGCCCGCGCGGCGGCATGATCCTGACCGATGACGAGGCGATTTCGAAAAAGATCAACTCGGCCATCTTCCCCGGCCTTCAGGGCGGCCCGCTGATGCACGTGATCGCCGCCAAGGCGGTCGCGTTCGGTGAAGCCCTGCGCCCTGAGTTCAAGACCTATGCCCAGGCCATCGTCGCCAACGCGCAGGCGCTGGCCGCGAAGCTGGAACAGCGCGGCCTGGCCGTCATTTCTGGCGGTACGGACACACATCTCGCGCTCATCGACCTGCGCCCCTACGGCATTTCGGGCAAGGACGCGGATGAGGCGCTGGAGCGCAGCTTCATCACCTGCAACAAGAATGGCGTGCCGGGCGATCCCCTGCCCCCGACCAAGACCAGCGGCATTCGCGTAGGTTCGCCTGCGGGAACGACCCGCGGCTTTGGCGTCACGGAGTTCGAGCAGATCGGCGACATGATCGCCGACGTTCTGGCGGCTCTTCGCGACAAGGGAGAAGCTGGCGATCCAGCGGTCGAGGCCGATGTCCGTGCTCGCGTCGGCGCCCTGTGCGCTCGCTTCCCGATCTACGAGGGGTAAGACAGACCTTGCGTTGCCCCTTCTGCACCCATGAAGACAGCCAGGTAAAAGACAGTCGGCCGACGGAGGATGGCGCCGCCATTCGTCGTCGCCGCCAGTGCGAAGCCTGCGCCGCGCGCTTCACCACGTTCGAGCGCATTCAGTTACGCGAAGTCTGGGTGGTGAAGAGCGAGGGCCGCAAGGAAGCGTTCGAGCGGGACAAGCTGACCCGCTCGATCGGCATCGCCTGCCGCAAGCGCCCGATCGACCCCGCGCGGATCGAAAAGCTAATCTCCGGCATCCAGCGCCAGTTGGAAACCAGCGGTGACGGCGAAGTCGCGGCGCAGGCCATCGGCCAGATGGTGATGGAGGGGCTGAAACGCCTGGACAGCGTCGCCTATATCCGCTTCGCCAGCGTCTATAAGGACTTCACCGAAGCCAAAGATTTCGAGGAGTTCGCGGGCACCGTGAAAGAGGTCGGGCGTGAGTGACACCGCTTTGACCGCACTGCCCCCCGTCATCGTCCTCGTCCGCCCACAGCTTGGCGAGAATATTGGCAAGGCCGCCCGCGCCATGCTCAATTTTGGCCTGACCGAGTTGCGGCTCGTCACCCCGCGCGACGGCTGGCCCAATCCCGATGCCGGGCCGTCGGCAGCGGGCGCCGACATTGTGCTGGAGAAGGCGCAACTCTTCGACACGCTCGCCGATGCCGTCGCCGATTGCCCGCACGTCTATGCTACCACGGTACGCAAGCGCGGCGTTACCAAGCCCGTCGTCACGCCGGATGAGGCTGCGCGCGAAATCCATGGTCAGGCCGGACGCAGCGCTCTGGTCTTCGGCCCTGAACGGTCGGGACTGGAGACAGAGGACGTCACCGTCGCGCGCAAGATATTGACCGTGCCGATCAACCGGGAATTTGGTTCGCTCAACTTGGCGCAAGCGGTGATCCTGTGCGCCTATGAATGGTCGAAACAGGCAACCCTGGAACAGCCGACCGTCACTGACCTGGGCGTTCCCGCCCCTCAGGAGGAACTGGACGGGATGATCGCGCAACTGGAGGCCATGCTGGAGCCGGCGGGCTATTATTACCCACCCGACCGCGCGACCGCGACCCGGTTGACGCTACGTAATCTGCTGACCAAGCCGGGCTGGAACCATCTGGAGGTCCGCACCTTGCGCGGCGTCCTCTCGACGCTGGCCAAACCCCGCGCCCGCGATCGGGTATAGCTACACGGCCCGCGTCCGGTCGAACTCGGTCATCTCATAAGCGATCGAGGCTTCCACCAGTTGCTCCCACAGGGCCGCGATCACCTCACCGGGGGCACCCCGTTGCTCCGCTTCAGCGCGGGCATTGGCGATGACCTGGGCCTTGCGGGCCTCGTCGCGCACGGCGCTCCGGTCGGGCTTGATGCGAGCGGCAGCGCGCATATGCGCGAACCGTTCGGCCAGCAGCCCCACCAGTTGTCGGTCAATCGCGTCCACGCCTGCGCGGACCTGTTCCATCGTGCCATAGCTATCCGGGTTCATGGAAATGCTGACTAGGGCCAGCGTGGCACCCTGTCGAGGGGTTGACATAAATGCCCCATTTCGTCATAGGCGCGCCTTCGCAATCGGCCCTGCACCTCGGTGAAGCGGTGGCCCTGTCCCTGAAAACGGAAAACAGGCGGTATACCGGGAAAGACGCTCCCTTTCAGGGGGCAGACGTTGTTAGCTTTTGTAAGGAATCACTATGTCGAAGCGTTCAAGCGCCAAGTATAAACTCGACCGCCGAATGGGCGAGAATATCTGGGGTCGCCCCAAGTCGCCCGTCAACAAGCGTGAATATGGCCCCGGCCAGCACGGTCAGCGCCGCAAGGGCAAGATTTCCGACTACGGAATCCAGCTCAAGGCGAAGCAGAAGCTGAAGGGCTATTACGGCGACGTCACCGAGAAGCAGTTCAAGAAGGCCTACACCGAAGCCGCCCGTATGAAGGGCGACACTGGCCAGAACCTGATCGGCCTGCTGGAGCGCCGCCTGGATGCGCTGGTCTATCGCGCCAAGTTCGCACCGACCATCTGGTCCGCCCGTCAGATCGTTTCGCACGGCCACATCTATGTGAACGGCGTGAAGTGCAACATTGCCTCGCGTCTGGTGAAGCCGGGCGACGAGATCACGCTGGGCAAGAAGGCGCAGGAAATGGCGCTGGTCATGGAAGCACAGAGCCTGGCCGAGCGTGACATCCCCGACTATGTCGCCCCCGATGGCGCCACCAAGGTCACTTATGTCCGCGTTCCCACGCTGGACGAGGTTCCTTACCCGGTGAAGATGGAGCCCAATCTGGTCGTCGAATTCTATTCGCGCTGATCGGCTTTCAAAGCTTCAAGAAAAAGGGCGGCCCCGCAACGGGCCGCCCTTTTTCGTTGCGCAACATTCTTGCGCGGCGGAGTTTCAGATGGCATCACCCACGCATCATTCTCATTTTGAGGACTCCGCCGATGCGTACTTCCCTCATGGCTCTGGCCGCCATCCTCGCTCTTTCCGCACCCGCCAACGCTGCCGCACCCAAAGGGTCAGCTTCCACCTCCGCCGAACCCTCCATCGACACGATGAAGCGGCTGGTGAAGGAACTGTCCTCCGACGCTTATGAAGGTCGCGCACCCGGCACTGCTGGCGAAGAAAAGACGCTGGCCCTGCTCGCCACCGAGTTCGGAAAGCTGGGCCTGAAACCGGGCAATAATGGTAGCTGGTTTCAGGATGTCCCACTGGTCGAGATCACCGCAAAGAATGTCTCCGCGCTCAATTTCACCGGCGGCAAGAGCGCCGTGTCGGCCGCCTATGGCCCGGAAATGGTGATCGGCACCTATCGCACCAGCCAGCCGGAGATCGCGGTCAAGGACAGCCCGGTGGTCTTCGTCGGCTATGGCATCAACGCGCCCGAAAAGAGCTGGAACGATTATGCCGGCGTCGATGTGAAGGGCAAGACCGTCCTCATCCTGGTCAACGATCCCGACTATGAAACGCAGGGGCTGACTGGCCCGTTCAATGGCCGAGCGATGACCTATTATGGCCGTTGGACCTATAAATATGAGGAGGCTGCCCGGCAGGGCGCCGCAGCCGCCATCATCGTCCACGACACCGTGCCCGCCGCCTATGGCTGGAATGTCGTTCAATCGAGTTGGACGGGTGCGCAGCATGTCGCCGACAGCGCCAATGGCAATGCCGGCCAGTCCGCCGCGATCGGCTGGATACAGAAAGACAAGGCCGCTGCCTTGATGGCAAGCGCGGGACAGGATCTCACCGCGCTAATGGCCGCCGCCAAGATGCCGGGGTTCAAGGCCGTGCCCCTGAACGGGGTGAAAGCATCGGTTTCCTTCGACAATGACCTGCGCAAGCATAGTTCGAAAAATGTCGTCGCCCTGCTGCCCGGCAAGACGCGCCCCAACGAATATGTCCTCTACACCGGCCACTGGGATCATCTGGGCCATTGTCAGGCCGCACCGGACGGCGACGATATCTGCAACGGCGCGGTCGACAACGCCACCGGCACCGCCGCGCTGGTCGCACTGGCGCAAGCCAATGTGAAGGCAGGCCCCACCGATCGCAGCCAATTGTTCATTGCCGTCACGGGTGAGGAATCAGGTCTGCTCGGCTCAGCCTATTATGGCGACCATCCCATCGTTCCTGCTGGCCAGACCGTCGGCGGCGTCAACATGGATGCCCTGAGCATGGCGGGGCCGGCGAAGAATGTCGTCGTCATCGGACGGGGCAAGTCGGGCCTGGACGCCTATCTCGACCGCGCGCTCGCCGCTCAGGGTCGCGTCGCCAGCGATGAGCCGACCCCGGAAAAGGGCTTCTACTATCGTTCCGACCATTTCAGCTTTGCCAAGCATGGCGTGCCGATGCTCTATTTTGAGGGTGGCGACGATCTGGTCAACGGCGGCACCGTAGCGGGCGCGGCGGCGGCCAAGGACTATGAAGAGCATCGCTACCACGGCCCCAAGGACGAATATGATCCCAACTGGGACTGGAACGGCGTGCTGGGCGACCTCAAACTTTATTACACGGTTGGCCGCGAACTGGCGACGACGACCGACTGGCCCAACTGGGTCGATGGCGACGAGTTCCGCGCCATCCGCGACAAGAGTCGCGCGGGTAAGTAAGCCGATCGCGGGCCTATCGCCCCATCGGGACATAGACCCATCGGTTGACCCGGCTGCCGTCCATCTTCGATATTTCCGCGCGCAGCATTGCGCCGTCGCGCCAATATCGGATGCGCTGGGGATAGTCATGGGCGGGGTCGGCAAAGACGATCTCGCCCTCCTTCTGCGCGACCATCGGGAAACGCGCGGGCGCCTGACCGCGTGGCGAGGCGTAAAAGGCGATGCTGCCATCGGGGTCGCGCTGAATGCGGGTCTGTTCCCACCAGGTCAGGCGCGCGCCCGTCCCCGACTTCGCCGCGCCCAATAGCAGGTCGCCGCGCGCTGCCGTCCAATATTCCTCGGACCAATCCTCGCCTTTTCGCTCGATCCAGGCGCCCGCCATCCAGCCGGGCACCGTCCCCTGCACGACCTGCGCCGTCGCTGGCACGCCCAGCGTCATCGCGAAAAGCCCCAGCACCGCCCTGATCCGCATGATATCGCTCCCCAGCCCCTGCGCGGCAGGCTATCATAATGTGCGGCCGGATCAAAAAGGCGGCTGTAACGCACGCGTCGATCCTGTAAGGCGCCAGCCATCAACGCGCCCAATGGAGCCTATCATGACATTCCTCATGCCCGCCGAATGGGCGCCCCATGACTGGGTTTGGATCGGCTTTCCGACCCATGCAGCCGAATGGCCCGACGCGTTTGAGAGCGCACGCGCGCAGATCGCCGCCTTCGCCAATGCCGTTCATGCAGATGGCAAGGGCGAGGAGGTCCGCCTCGTTGTCGTCAACGAAGGCGACGCGCAAGCCGCCCGCGCGCTGCTGGACACGTCCGGCGTCACCATTGCGGTCCACAGGCTCGGCGACGTCTGGCTGCGTGATACTGCACCGATTGCGGTGCTGGGTGGCGCCAACCGCGCGCTCGTCGATTTCGGCTTCAACGGCTGGGGCGGCAAATATGAGATGGCGGGGGACGAGGATATCGGTGCCCGTCTGGCAGCGACCACGGGCTTCCCCCTCTCCACCCAGCCGTGGATTTTCGAAGGCGGCGCGGTCGATACGGACGGCGCCGGCCTGTTCGTCACCACCGAGCAATGCCTGCTGAACCCCAATCGCAACCCGGACCTGGACCGCGGCAAGATTGAGACGCTGCTGGCCGGAAGCCTTGGCCTGTCCGATATGCTGTGGCTGGGCGACGGGCTGCTCAACGATCATACCGACGGCCATGTCGACAATCTCGCGCGCTTCGTGGCGCCCGGCCTCCTCGCCCTGCCGGAAGCCACCACGCCAGACGACCCCAACGCCGCTATCTACGCCGACGCGCGGGCGCGGGCGCGGGCGCACGGGGTTGAGGTCGCGTCCATCCCCTCGCCCGGCCTGGTGCTGGTCGATGGCGATCCGATCCCGGCGAGCTACATGAACTTCTACATCGGCAACGCCGCTGTCGTGGTCCCAATCTACGGCCAGCCCAACGATCAGGCCGCGCTCAACACCTTCGCGTCGCTCTTTCCGGGTCGGGATATTGTCGGTCTGCCCAGCGATGCTATCTTGTCGGGCGGCGGCAGTTTTCACTGCACCAGCCAGCAAATGCCTTCTGTGGAACAGCCATGACCCAAGTCACCGTCGCCGCCCTGCAACTCAGCTTCACCGACGATATGGGCGAGAATATCGCCAAGGTCGCAACCCATGTGACCAAGGCCGCCGCACGCGGGGCGAAGATCATCCTGCCGCCCGAACTGTTCGAAGGCCCCTATTTCTGCCGGATAGAGGATGAGGCGCTGTTCGCCTCCGCCCAGCCGACCGATACCCATCCTGCCGTGCAGGAAATGCGCAAGCTGGCCAGGGATCTGGGTGTCTATATCCCCACCAGCTTTTTTGAGCGCGACGGCCATCATCATTATAACAGCCTGGCCATGATCGACGATCAGGGCGAAATCATGGGCGTCTATCGCAAGAGCCACATTCCCGATGGTCCGGGCTATGAAGAGAAATATTATTTCCGCCCCGGCAATTCGGGCTTCAAGGTCTGGGGCACCAAATATGGCACGATCGGCGTCGGTATCTGCTGGGACCAATGGTATCCCGAAACCGCCCGCGTGATGGCGCTGATGGGGGCAGAGATGCTCTTCTATCCCACCGCGATCGGCTCCGAACCCTATGACGCGGACCTCGACACCAGCCGGATGTGGCGTCGCGCGATGCTGGGCCATGCGGTGAGCAACTGTATGCCGGTCATCGCCGCCAATCGCATCGGCGACGAGGATGGGCAGATCTTCTACGGCCACAGCTTCATCACCGACGAATGGGGCGATTTCGCCGCAGAGGCCGGTGCGAAGGATCATGGCGCGCTGGTGGCCACGCTGGACCTGGAGCGCGCGCGCAGGCACCGTGCGGGCATGGGCTTCTTCCGCGATCGACGGCCAGATCTTTACGGCCGCATCGCGCAAGACATCTGATGACCGAGAATGACGAAGATCCGTCATTGAGCAGGCCACAAAGACGCCTGCTGAAACGGATCTATAACGGACGCACCACGCCCATTGTCGCTGATGGCAGGCCCTTTTTGACGTACAAAGACGCTGCCAAATATCCGCTGGCTCTACTCGTTGCGGAACGTGACGCAGCCTATACGGAAATGAAGGCGTTTGCGAAGGATGAGAGCCAATAAGATGCACGCATGGGGCTGTCCAGGATCATCCGCCCGAAAGGCCCATGCCATGACGGGCAAGGGCAAGATGAGCGCTGGCATGACCAGCAGTGACGCGCATCTCTACGTCCTGGCGCTCGGCTCCAACCGCCCGCTTTCCGCCCGCCTGCCGCCGCCCGCCATCCTCTGTGCGGCGATCGCCGCTTTGGAGGCGGACGGTCATCACGTCCGCGCCGTTGCACCGTTCGTCAACACAGCCCCCCTCGGCCCCTCCCGCCACCGCTATACCAATAGCGCGCTGTTGATCGCCAGCCCCCTGAAACCCGACACGCTGCTTCATGCCTTGCACGCTATCGAAAATCGATTCGGTCGCCGCCGCGCGCGCCGCTGGGGCGACCGCACACTGGATATCGACATCATCCTCTGGTCCGGCGGGCGCTGGCACACGCGTGACCTTCAGATTCCCCACCCTGCCTTCCGCATACGTGACTTCGTGCTTAAGCCGCTGATGGCCGTAGAACCGGCCTGGCGCGACCCGGTAACGGGCCTGCGTCCCGCCCATCTTCTTGCCCGTCACAAAAAGTCGTATCGTTTACCCTTCGCAAGTGGTTGACCGGACGCGCTACCCTCATTAGGGCGGGCGAACCTCATCGGGGGTCCATAGCTCAGTCGGTAGAGCAACTGACTTTTAATCAGTAGGTCGCTGGTTCGAACCCAGCTGGACTCACCACCTCATCACCTTGAAAATGCTAGATTTTTTAGATGATGAGGGGTGTGCCATTTCGACATTCGTTTCGACAAGCACCGAATAGACACCGAATGCGTATGCCCCAGATTTAACGCAGCTTGCGCTGAGTCATCGGATCATGGAGAGCATGCTCCCCATGATTGATATTAGCGGCCCACCAACCGGATCAGTCTTTAAGCGCGTCCAGCGTGCTGTCGGCATGCTCTTTGCGGCAAATGAGCAGGTCCGGCATGTAGACATCCGCCTGATTGTAAACGAGCGGTGTGCCGTCGATGCGGGAGATGTGAAGGCCATAGGCAGCGGCGACGGCCGCAGGCGCACAGCTATCCCATTCATATTGTCCGCCGGCATGAAGGTAGATATCCGCCTGCCCCAGCACGATGGCCATGGCCTTAGCACCGGCCGAACCCATTGGCACCAGTTCCGCACCAATTTTTTCGGCGACCTTGATCGCCTGTGGCGCGGGCCTGGTACGGGACACGACCATCCGTAGCTTCGCGGGAGCTGGCGGGACGACGCCCGGCTGATCGGTGCGCAGGACCAGCCCACCGTCCAGCCCCGGCAGCGCGACCGCGCCGATCGCGGGCACACCATCGATGGCAAGAGCGACATGCACGGCCCAATCGGCCCGCGCTTCGCCATATTCGCGCGTGCCATCGACCGGATCGATGATCCAGACCCGGCTCTTGGACAGCCGCTCGTCAGTGTCTTTGGCTTCTTCGGAAAGAAGGCCATCGTCGGGCCGCGCCTCCCGAATGGCATGACAGAGGAACTGGTTGGCGGTCTGGTCACCCGCCTTGCCCAGCGCCTTGGGGCCGAAGATGCCCGAGGCGCGAACGTCCAACAGCAGTTTGCCCGCCGTCTCTGCCAGATGGGCCGCCAGTTCGGCATCGGTCAAGACCGACCCATGCTCACCGCTCATGGAATAAGCCTCGCGACGATGGCGTCAGCCGCTTCTTCCGCCGTCATGGCGCTGGTGTCGATGCGGATTTCAGGGTCCTCCGGCGCTTCATAGGGACTGTCGATGCCGGTAAAGTTTTTGAGATCGCCGCTGCGAGCCTTTTTGTAGAGGCCCTTGACGTCACGCGCCTCGGCATCAGCCAGGCTGGTGTCGATATGCACCTCGATAAACTCGCCGGGTTGCATCATCTGCCGCACCATTTCCCGTTCGCTGCGGAAGGGTGAGATGAAGGCGGTGATGACGATCAGGCCCGCATCGGTCATCAGCTTGGCGACCTCACCCACCCGGCGGATATTTTCCACTCGATCGGCATCGGTAAAGCCCAGATCCTTGTTGAGACCATGGCGCACATTATCGCCATCCAGCAGGAAAGTATGGCGATTCATCCGGGCGAGCCTCTTCTCGACCAGATTGGCGATGGTGGACTTGCCCGCGCCGGACAACCCCGTCATCCACAGCACAGCCGGCTTCTGGTTCTTCAACAACCCATGATGTTCGCGCGTGACGTCAGTCGCCTGCCAATGAACATTGTCGGCGCGGCGCAGCGAGAAATGAATCATGCCAGCGGCCACCGTGGCATTGGTCATCTTGTCGATCAGAACGAACCCGCCCAGCTCCCGATTGTCAGCATAGGCTTCGAACGGGATCGACCGGTCGGTTGAGAGGTTGGCGACACCGATGGCGTTCAGGTCCAGCGTCTTTGCCGCCAGATGCTCCATCGTGTTGACGTTGACCTGATATTTGGGTTGCTGGACCGTCGCGCTGACCGTCCGCGTTCCAATCTTAAGCCAATAGGGTCGGCCGGGCAGCATCTCTGCCTCGTCCATCCACACGATCGTCGCCTCAAACTGATCGGCAACCTGTGGCGGGCTGTCCGCCGCCGCAATAACGTCCCCGCGCGAGCAATCGATTTCGTCGGCAAGCGTGAGCGTGACCGACTGGCCGGCGATCGCCTGATCCAGATCGCGGCCAAGCGTGACGATGCGCTTGATCGTGCTGGTCTTGCCCGAAGGCAGGACGCGGATCGGATCGCCCGGACGGATGGAGCCGGTCGCGATCAGGCCGGAGAAACCGCGAAAATCGAGATTGGGACGGTTGACCCACTGAACGGCCATGCGGAATGGCTTGGCGACGTCGGAGGTCGCATCGACCTCGACGCTTTCCAGATGCTCCATCAGCGCAGGCCCCTTGTACCAGGGCATGTTTTCGCTGTTGGCCGTGATATTGTCGCCCTTGAAGCCCGAAATCGGCATCGGCGTGAACGCCTTGATACCAATGCTGCGCGCGAACTCGGTATAATCCTTGACGATGCCGTCGAACACGGCCTGATCATAATCGACCAGATCCATCTTGTTGACGGCCAGCACTATGTTGCGGATACCGATCAGGTGGGCGAGATAGGAGTGACGCTTGGTTTGCGTCAATATGCCCTTGCGCGCGTCGATCAGGATGACGGCTAGGTCGGCGGTGGACGCGCCCGTCACCATGTTGCGCGTATATTGTTCATGCCCCGGCGTGTCGGCGACGATGAACTTGCGCTTTTCGGTGGCGAAGAAGCGATAGGCTACATCGATGGTGATGCCCTGCTCGCGCTCGGCGGCGAGGCCGTCGACGAGGAGGGCGAAGTCGATCTCTTGCCCCTGTGTGCCCACGCGTTTGCTGTCGGCCTGGAGGGCTTCGAGTTGATCCTCGAAGATCATCTTGCTGTCATAAAGCAGCCGCCCGATCAGGGTCGACTTACCATCGTCCACCGACCCGCAGGTGATGAAGCGCAGCATCGTCTTGTGCTGATGCACGTCCAGATAGGCATCGATATCAGCCGCGATGAGTGCATCGGTTTTGTAAACCGCCTCTTGTTCGATCACGTCAGACATCAGAAATACCCCTCCTGCTTCTTTTTCTCCATGCTGGCGTCGCCTGCATCCTTGTCGATCGCCCGGCCCTGACGCTCAGACGTCGTCGTCAGCAGCATTTCCTGGATCACCTCCGGCAGGGTTTTTGCTTCGCTCTCCACCGCGCCGGTCAGCGGATAGCAGCCGAGCGTCCGGAAGCGGATCGACCTAGTGACCGGCACTTCACCGTCCTTCAGGCGGAAACGGTCATCATCGACCATCAGCAACAGCCCATCCCGCTCGACCGTTGGACGCGGAGCCGAGAAATAGAGCGGCACGATCTCGATGCCTTCCAGATGGATATATTGCCAGATGTCCAGTTCGGTCCAGTTGGAGATCGGGAAAACACGCATGCTCTCGCCCTTGGCCTTGCGCGCATTATAGAGATGCCACAGTTCGGGCCGTTGCGCCTTCGGATCCCAGCGGTGCGAGGCTGTGCGGAAGGAGAAGATGCGCTCCTTGGCCCGGCTCTTTTCCTCGTCGCGCCGCGCGCCGCCAAAGGCCGCGTCGAAACCATATTTGTCGAGCGCCTGCTTCAACCCCTCCGTCTTCCACATGTCGGTGTGCAACGGACCGTGGTCGAACGGGTTGATGTTCTTTTCCAGCGCCTCAGGGTTCTGATAAGTCAGCAGTTCCATGCCAGCATCAGCCGCAGCCTTGTCGCGCAGCTTGTACATGTCCTGAAACTTCCAGGTCGTATCGACATGCAGCAACGGAAAGGGCGGGGGTGAGGGATAGAAGGCCTTCTTCGCCAGATGCAGCATCACAGCGCTGTCCTTCCCCACGGAATAGAGCATCACTGGACGCTCTGCCTCCGATACGACCTCCCGCATGATGTGGATCGCCTCGGCCTCCAGGCGTTGAAGGTGGGTTAAATTTCGTGACATGCTCTCTCCCGCATTTATTGATCCTAAGTTGACAGATGGCTTCCAAAGCCCAACCTCCCAAATGGGAGGATAGTGATTCATGCGAATTTTTGCTGCCGAGGAGGCGGATTTGCTCGTGGCGTTGGCCGACGGCATTTTCGAAGAGCCGCTGTGGGGCAGGTTTCTGGCGCTCCTGCACGCTAAAACGCGCGCAGCGTGCGTTGGCGTCTTCATTCAGTTCGCTGGCAGCGATGCCATCCTCGAACGCGTAGTCGGCAATCCATTACCATCGAAGTTAAGCCGCATATCGCACCTGCGATGGCAGGAAGACGCCACCCAATGGAAGATGCGCGAGGGGCGGGTCTATGCCGAGCATGAGCTTATGGACCTTGAAGTCCGAAAAATCATGGGACCGGACAGGCCATCAACATCAGGGCCGATAAAGTTCATGCGGAGCGTACAAATTGCAGAGGTTGGCGGCGGTAACGGGTGGATCACTCTGGCGGACAAGCATGATCTTTCCGCGGCAACAGGTTCGCTCCTTCACCATCTTGCGCCACATTTCCGCGTCGCCTTGCGCAGCCTGACGGCACTGAAAAAGGAAAGGGCGCGCGCGTCGCTTTCCGAGGAAGTGATAGGTCAGTTGAACTTCGGGTGGCTGATGCTCGATTCGCAATGCCGCATCGTCAACAGCACGGCAAATATTGACTCGCTGCTTCGGCGGACTGACGCGCTGCGACGCGGTCCCCATGATCGCCTGCTGTTCCGCGCCCCGGACATGGATCAACAGATTGCGAAGCTGGTGGCGGATTTCGCTACCGGCGCGAGCAGGCGACCACAGCCATTCACTCTAGGCGATGATCCCTGGACCGATATATTCGTGACTCCCGCCAGGAACGCCCCTTCCGGGGATAAGGGAAATGCCGTGGCCATCATCTATGTCAATGGCGACCGATGGTCGCAGCAGGATCGTTGCGGCCAGCTTGTCGACCTGTTCGGGCTTCTGCCCAGCGAAGCAAGACTGGCATGGACCATGGCACAGGGGCGATCCATCAGCGAAGCCGCCACCGATCTGGAAATCACTCTCGAAACTGCGCGCAACTATTCCAAGAAAATCTATTCGAAGATGGGAGTACGCGGGCAGGCTGAACTGGTGCATGTCATTCTGACAAGCGCGCTCGCGGTGATCTGACCCTTCCAGAAATGGCACATCGATTCATCACATGGATGCGCAACCGCCCCGTGAAGCATCCCGCCGTTGAGCGTGACACCCGGTGCGCTTATCGCTGGCTTATTCCAGAGAGAGGAAGCGCCCATGAAAACAGCGGTGACAGGAGCCACGGGAACGCAGGGTGGAGCGGTCGTCCGCGCCCTCCTGGCAAGCGGAAAGGCCGTTCGCGCCATCGTGCGGGACCGCCATTCACCAGCGTCCATGGCCCTGAAGCGCATAGGCGCCGAGATCGCTGAGGCCGACCTGGACGATGCCGATAGTCTGCACATCGCGCTGCGCGGAGCCGATGCGCTGTTTTCGGTGCAATTGGCCCCCGGCGTCGATCCCGACATCGAACGGCGGCAGGCGCGAATATTAATGGATGCCGCGCGCGGTGCGGGCATCCGCCATGTCGTCCATAGCTCCGTTTCCAATACAGGCGCCTTCGATAATATGGCCGGATGGGCTGAGGGACGATGGGAACGCAATTACTGGGAAAGCAAGCGCGATGCCGAAGATCATGTGCGCCATGCCGACTTTCCAACATACAGTATTTTGCGCCCCGCCTTCATGATGGACAATTTCGCGATCCCGAAAGCGCAATGGATGTTTCCCGATCTGTTCGAAGGCAAGATATTGACGGCCATCGAACCGGAAACGCCCATGGTACTGATCGCGGCGGAAGACATCGGACGGGTTGTCGCGGCTGCCATCGTAGACCCGGACCGCTTCGGGGGACGGACAATAGAATTGGCGGGAGATCTGCTTACCCTGCCCCGGATTGCATCCATTTTGACGGAGCTGAAGGGTATGATGGTTCGCGCGCGCACGCTCGATCCGGCGACACTGGTCGAGCGGGGGCAGCATGCCGGCTGGGTCCAGAGCCAGCAGTGGATGAATGTCGTCAATTATCCGGCGCGGCCAGCCGACATGGAGGCACTGGGCATCGCACCTACCCGCTTTACTGACTGGGTAGCGCGGCATGCGGACCAGATCTTTCCGCCATCCCGAAACGACATCAGTTGATGGACCGTATCTGACCGCCATCGACGCGATAGTTAGCCCCGGTCATATAGCCGGACAATGGACTGGCGAGCAGCGCGACCATTCATCCAATATCTTCGGGTCGACCAAAATGATCGGCGGAAATAGGGATCAGTTCGGTCGTGAAACGACGTTCTATCTCGGCCCAGTCATCGGCGTTCCAGCCCATCTTCCGGGCGACTTCAGTAAATGTCTTCACCACGGCGGGCGTCAATATGGCCCCAGGGCTGACCGTGTTGACGGTAATACCGCTATGAGACAGCGTCTTGGCCAGGGAAGCGCTCATGTTGACCATCGCAGCTTTGATTGCCTGATATTCGGCGAGGTCGGGTTCGGTCTGGGTCGCTGCCGCGCTGGCGATATTAATCACCCGGCCCCACTTGCGATCCTGCATGCCGGGCACGAATGCCTGAATGAGCCGAACAGCCGCGCCGACATTCTGCTCGAACGTCCAGCGCCAATCGGACCAGGGGGTATCCAGCCATGCAGGATTCATTGCGCCGGCTTGACCATCCGTGCGATGGGAACAGGCCCTTCCTCCCGCATTATTGACCAATATGTCGATGCCGCCACCGGTTTCCATCACGGCTTGCGCGACAGTGCTACAACAGGTTTCTGTCGCAAGATCGCCGGTCACGAACGACGCTGAACCTCCCGCCCCTTCGATGTCGGCGACCATCTGTTCGCAACGCTCAACATTGCGGCCGTGGACGATGACAATCGCCCCTTCGACCGCCAGAGTCGCAGCGATCCCGGCGCCAATACCGGAATTACTTCCCGTCACCAGCGCACGCCTGCCAACCAGTTGTAAATCCATGATGCCCCCTCCGCCAATTTGCCGGCGAGGATATGGTTCGTCACCCCATCAAACAATCGGAAGAGGATGAGGGATCATGTCCTTGATCGACGAGGCGGCTGCGGAAGCACGACACTCTACCCGATACCGCGTCGCACACATGCCCGTATGCGCGCGAAAGGCTTCCTGAAAGGATTTAAGGTCGTCATAGCCGACAATTGTCGCGATCTGGGCGATCGGCCGACTTGTCTCCCTGAGTTGGGATTGTGCATTCCAGACACGCAACAGGCGTAGATAGGCGCGGGGCGTCATGCCGAGTCTGGCGCGAAAATGGCGGATCAAGGTCTGTTGGCTGACCGCGAGATGGACGGCCAGTTCGCTGATGCGCGCGCCTGCGGACGAATGCGCCGACAACCAGATCTGCGCTGCTGCCACGAGGGGATCGTCCGACAATCCGTCCCTCTCGGTTTCCTGCAACCCCATCACGTCTGCCAGTGCTCCCGCCATGGAAAACGACATCAGCCGTGCGACCAACCGCGTGAGCATGCTGGTTTCATGCACCACGCCGCGTGCCAGCGCGATTGTATCATTTTCAAGGATCGCCGTCCTCGCATCGACACGGATGCGGGGATAGCGCAGCCGGAACGCCGCAGCCGCAGATTGAGGCAAGGGAACCGGCCCATTGCCGATCAAGCCAGCTTCGGCAAGCAGATAGATGCCACGCCCGGTCGCCGAGATATGCGCGCCAGCGGCATGTTGACGCGCGAGCCAGCCGATGATGGGGCGCAGATTGCCCAGACCCATCGTCGTCACCCCGTCCGGCCATTCGAAATCCGGCACATGGATAAGCAGAAGCGCTACCTGGTCATTCAACCCCTCATCGACCTCTAGCCGCCGATCGCCCGCCAGTTTTACGGGATGCCCCCCCTGCCCCAGCAGGCGGGTCCGGGTTTGCATGCCGATTTCGTCCCGGGATTTGAACTGGTCCGCCACCCGGCGGCGCATGAGACCGAACAGATCAAGGAAGAGGCCCACGCTGGAAAGATGGACCCCATCAAATGCAATTACCGCCAGATCACGAGCCATGAACGGGATGTTAATTTAACCCCGCGTGGATGTCAAAATTGCCCCTGACACTGACATAATATCCCACGCATGATGCATTCACCACACAGCTCCGAAAACGGGGCGGGATATAGAGGAGACGAGGATGCTTGGGGGCGCGCAAGGGGCGTTGCCCGCCTACACGCGAGATGTTGCAAATGTCTTGGCGGAGACATTGCAGAACACCCCACGGTCAAAGCCTTTTCGTTAATCTGTTCGGCCATGGGTCCTGACCGATTTTTCCCGTGGTCCGTGATACCGGGCGGCTCGAATACAACCGTCCGCGAGATATTTCAAAAACGATCCGTCCGAAACGCGTCGGCACATCACACTTAGTTATAGTAATATTTCTTCGCGATCTAAAATAAACCAAAATATACGCTAAGTAATAAATTACATATGAATAATATCGACCAAATATGGCGATATTATTTAACGATAAATTCAATACCCATAGGGAGGGGATGGTTATGAAAAAACTGCATGTATTTATGTCATCAGCCGCATGTTTTTTGTCCGCAGCGCCGCAAATCGCGACGGCACAAGCCACTGCCGATACGTCGCAAGCTCCCCAGGATCGATCCGGGTTTGAAGTCGAACAGATCATCGTGACCGCCCGCCGTCGCGAGGAACGTCTTCAGGACGTGCCTCTGTCGGTCAGCGCTGTATCGAGCGCCGCGCTCCAGCGCGCCAACATCTCCAACGTCGCGCAACTCAGCCGTGTCGTGCCCAGCCTGGTTTCGGTGCCCGGCCAGGGCGGCGGCCGTTCCCTGCCCACCTTCTCCATCCGCGGCCTAAGCCAGCAGGAATTGACCATCCTCGCGGACCAGTCGGTATCTACCTATATGGGCGACATGGTTCTTGCCCGTACCCAGGGGGTCAACGGCGCGATCTTCGACATCGGCTCGGTAGAGGTGTCCGTCGTCAGAACATTTGGCACACGTCGCGTCGTAAATTAGCGGAGTGCGGGCCTCGTCTTGGGGTTGATGTTAAGCGGCGAGCCTGCGGTGTTGCAAGCGCCGATATTCGATGGTCTTTCGCTTGATCCTTTCGCGCTGTTTGATGATGGCGGGAGCCCTGCCGAGGTAGGCGTCGGCGGGCGTCACGTTGTTCAGGCTCTCGTGGTAACGCTGGTTGTTGTAATGCTCGACGAAGGCCTCGATCTGGGCCTCAAGGTCGCCGGGCAGGAAGTAGTTTTCCAGCAGGATGCGGTTTTTCAGGGTTTGGTGCCAGCGCTCGATCTTGCCTTGGGTCTGGGGGTGCATCGGAGCGCCGCGTACATGGCTCATCTTCTGGGCATCGATGTATTCCGCCAGTTCGCCCGCGATGTAGCTGGGGCCGTTATCGCTGAGCAGCCTGGGCTTGTGCAGCACGGTGGCGCTGTCGCAGCCGGAAGCCTTAAGGGCCAGGTCCAGCGTGTCGGTGACATCCTCGGCGCGCATGTTGGTGCACAGTTTCCAGGCGATAATGTAGCGCGAGAAGTCGTCGAGCACGGTCGACAGGTACATCCAGCCCCACCCGATGATCTTGAAGTAGGTAAAATCGGTCTGCCACATCTCGTTCGGACGCGTGGTCTGGGTATGGAAGCGATCGGCGGCCTTGATCACCACATAGGCCGGACTGGTAATCAGATCGTGGGCCTTCAACAGGCGGTAAACGGTGGCCTCCGACACGAAGTAGCGCTTCTCGTCGGTGAAGCGCACCGCCAGTTCGCGCGGTGACAGCTCGCTGTAATCCAGCGCCATCTCGACGATCTGGCCCTGGATATCGTCGCCGATGCGGTTCCACACCCGACTCGGCGCCGATGGCCGATCTTCCAGCGCCTCCGGCCCGCCTTCGACGAAGCGATCGTACCAGCGGTAGAACGTCCGGCGGGGGATGCCGAGTTTGTCCAGCGTGTGCTTGGCGGGCAGGTGCGACTGCTCGACGATCCGGATGATCTCGAGCTTTTCGGATGCGGGATACCTCATTCGTCGTCGCCCCCATCCGCGATCATGCTTTTTTTAAGCAGGCGGTTTTCCAGCGTCAGGTCGGCCACGCATTCCTTCAGGGCACGGGCCTCGCGGCGCAGATCCTGCACCTCGCCAGTGGTCGCAGCACGGGCGGTGTCACCGGCCAGGCGCCGCTTGCCCGCTTCCATGAACTCCTTCGACCAGGTGTAATACAGGCTTTGGGCAATGCCTTCCTTGCGGCACAACTCGGCGATGCTGTCCTCGCCGCGCAGACCGTCCAGCACAATACGGATCTTGTCTTCGGCTGAGAAATGGCGCCGGGTCTGCCGCCGGATATCCTTCACAACACGCTCAGCAGGGGCCTTTGTCGGCGAATTTTTCAAGGAGGGTTTGGGCTTCATCTTCGTTCCTTCGTCACTACGACGAAGCCCAAACCCTCCTTAATTTACAACCTCAAATCTGTGCCATTGGTGCTGACGGCGGACAGATGCCGATGGCTGGCTGCATAGCGGCGATGTCGGCTGTATCGGGGAGGACGGCAATCTGCGCATATTGGACCGGCTCAAAGATATCGTCATTGTCGGCGGCTTCAATGCCTATCCGGCCGAGGTCGAAACCATCCTGCGCAAGCATCCGGCGATTGCAGACGTGTGCGTCATCGCCTGGCCCGATGAGCGGATGGGCGAAGTGTGCGCCGCCTGCGTAATCCTGAAACCCGCCGAAACGCTCACTTTACCCGATCTTACAGGATGGAGTCGCGAGCAGATGGCCAATTACAAAGTTCCTCGCCATCTGTTCCTGGTTGATGATTTTCCGCGCACACCACTTGGCAAGATTCAGAAGTTCCTGCTGCGCGATCAGGTGAAGGACATGGTCCAAACAACCTAGAGCATTTTCGAAGCAGGTAGAATCCCCTGCTGACTCGGAAACGCGTCAAATCAAAAACCTGGAACAGCCGGTCCGATACGATTGGATCGGATACTGCTCTAGTCAGCCCCTCTTCCATGCATCCTTGTCGCTCGACAAAGCAGTCAGAGGCCAGTGGATGACCGAGGAATTGGAAACCGCTTGATGGCCCAAAAGGAGCGTAGCGTAAAATGGCGTCGCCGCTCATTTCATCAGGATTTTGCTACGAAAGCTTGTCCTGGAATTGAGCGGCGGCGTTGCTACATCCGATGCCTATTGCCAATCAATGAAGATCGACTCATCTTCGGTTGCTGACAGCAACATACGCCTCAAAAGTGAGTCGCTCAAGCGATTTGCATCGTCGCGCTATTGTTGGGAATCCTGAATGTCGACCCGTCCTGGACGAATTGTGAAGGCTTTCGGACCGCGGGCGTTGTGCTCCACTCGCTGGATATGATATGTAAGCACACTAAATCGGCGAACTATCCAGAGAGATGATGCTGATTGTGGCGCGGGGGACGCGGTGTCGACGTTCCTCGCCCCGATGGAGAATGCGCATGTCTGGCCTGAGCGAAATATTGCCTCGCGATTTGCGCGTGCTGGATAGCACGACGGACCTCATCGAAATCGACGATGGATGTGCCGTGAACATCGTCAGCAACGGGCGCCCCGTGCTGCATGTCTTACTCGAAGGGGCCGCAGAGATCAGCAGATCACCGTGCCCGACATGTTCGCCAGACTGTTGTTCAGCGTCATAGTGCCGGACATGACCCCGGCCTCATTCTATCGCGCTGCACCGGATGGCAGCCGCGCGCGCCCATTATGATGGCCTGCCGGTTTTCAGAGCCAGCCGACCCCACTCCGGCGCATCCCAGTTCGCGCCGCTTCGTCGAGGCCGTGCGCGGCCTCCGGGCCGCCCCCCCTGGTCCCGCATATCGATGAGGCGTTCATCCATAAATATATGGCCGATATGCGCAGCCTCAACCTGATCCCGGCAACCGCCGATCTTGTCGAAGTCGAAACAGTCTAAACGCGATAAAAAGGAATATTTTCATGAACGAATTTTCTGTGCCCTTTCCCCATGTCATCTCTCACAAGCCTTCAGCGTCGCAGCGGCTTCATCGAGCGCTGCCCATGTGCGCTGGGCCAGGCTGCCGCCCACGCTGCATCGCCGGACACCAAGCGCGGCAAATGCCCGAATGCTCTCATCAAAATCATGCACGACCACGTTCACCGGTTTCGGAGTGACCGCCGCCACCAGTTCCGCGACCGCTCCGGGATCGAGGATGAAGGGGACGAACAGGCAATCAGCCCCGGCCTCTGCATAGGCGACGGCGCGATCAATGCTGTCGCTAACGGGCATGTCGGACACACGAAAATTCTCGTTGCGACCGATCAACATGACAGTCGGATCGACGGCATCGATCGCGGCGCGCGCCGCTGCAGTCCGCTCGATAGCCAGGGTGCGATCGTACATCCTGCTGCCCGACCAATCTTCTATCGAAACGCCAGCGATACCAGTTTCAACCGCCATGGCCATATTCGCGGCCACGCCCTCGGGACTGTCGGCAAAGCCATTCTCAAAGTCCGCGTTGATCGGCAGGGAGGTGGCGCCAACAAGCAGCCTGAGATGCGCGAGGACTTCATCACGGCTGAGTTCGCCATCCTCCTTGCCCGCCGCCCATGCCGCGCCTGCGCTGGTCGATGCGATGGCCTTGAAGCCCTGTCGTGTCAGGCGGATGGTGCTGCCCGCATCCCAGGCGTTCGGAATGATGAAGAACCCGTCTTCGTGCAGCTTGCGAAAGGCGGCGCGCTTTTCGGCGGTTGTCGGCATCGTCATTCTCCCGGTCACTTATGGTTCGTCACGCGGCGTCGAGACATGTCTTATCGGGCACTGGTGATTGCTTTGCAGCCGATATGCCGTGTGCCGCTATACAGGCAAGGACGCTTGCGACCACCAGACCGAAGGCTGCGGCCTCCAGCATTGTCGGCATCCGTCCTTCCCATATCAGGCCATAGATCAGGGCGAACAATGTTTCGAACAGGATCATCTGCCCGACCAGTGTCAACGGAAGCAGTCGGCTCACCCTGTTCCAAAGCGCATTGCCGCCGATCGACGCCAGGAGAGCGATCCCCATGGAAATGACGGCGAAGCGGATCCATGCCGGACCATCGTGGGACATGCCGCCGAGCCACAGGGTAATCGGGATCAGGACGAGACTTTGCGCGCCCGTCACCATGCCGGTCAGCAGGCTCCATTCATGCGCGGATATCCGGTCGAGACGGGAAAGACACCGGCTGTTGCCGACCGCATAGGCGGTCCAGGATATGAGCGCGCCGACGGCGCTCAACAGGCCGAAGATCTGCGTCCAAACCGCGCCGGATGACGGCAGAGCCAGCGCCTGCCAGCCGATACAACCGGCGCCCGCCGCACACAGTATCAGCGAAGGTGCGAGCTTTCGGAGCGAGACTGCACCGGCCTCGCGGCTGCCCATGATCGTCACCGCCACTGGAAGGAAGCCGATGATGAGCGACGTCATGGCGATGCCGCCAGTCTGCACCGCAGTAGACAGCAGGATATAATAGAGGATGTTACCAGCCAGAGAGAGCCAGGCAAGCGAGCGCCATTCGCTCGCCTTCAATCGCTGCCTAAGAGACTGCCAATAGGGGGCGATCAGGATCACCGATACAGCACCATAGGCCACAGAGCGTCCGATGGTCAGTTCCAGCGGGCTGAAATCGCGGGCCAGTTCCGGGGCCAGAAACACCAGCCCCCACAAGGCCCCTGCTCCAGCACCGCAGGAAATGCCCGACAGCGTGGCTTTCCGCCCGACCGGCGCTGTTGTGCTGATTTCCATGTCCCGTCTTCTTGCTGACAAGCAAGAGCGATATCATCGATCGAGAGAGCCATGCGCTCTTGATTGAGCACCCAAATGCAACAATTACTCGCTACATGACACTTTCTGGCCACCGCCACCTCGATTCCTTCGACCGGGCCATTCTCCGGATCATCCAGAAGGATAACAAGACGCCCCAGCGCGAGATAGCGGCGGCGGTGAACCTGTCGGCCGCCGCCGTGCAGCGGCGCATTGCCGCCATGGAAAAGAGCGGGGTCATCGTTGGCAATGTGGCGATCGTGGCACCGGAAGCGGTTTCGCTTGGGATCACCGCCATCGTCGAGGTCAATTTGCATGACGAAAGATCAGCCAGTGTCGACGCAGCCAAAGCGCTGTTCCGCGAAGTGCCTGAAGTGCAGCAATGCTATTTCGCGACCGGCGGAGTCAGCTTCGTGCTAGTGATCGTGACCTCCGACATGCGGGCCTATGAAGGCCTGACCCGCCGTCTGTTCGGGGAAAATGACAGCGTTCGAAGCTACCGTTCCCTGATCGCTCTGGACAGGGTGAAAGCCGACACGGCGATCTTTATCCCGCAGTGATGGCCGCTCCTGGAGATTTTCCGACAGGAAAGGAAGGCGCCGAATTGACGGTGAAATTCACAGTTTTCGGAAAACCCTTCTCCGGTCTTAAAATTAATGTTGGAGCGGCTGCCTAGAGCATTTTCTAAGCAGATGGCATCTGCTGCTGACTCGGAAAATACGGAAAACAAAAGATAAATGGAGCCTGATCCGATTCAGTCTGATCGAATCATGCTCTAGTTCACTGCTGCGGCCCTGGAATGTTCCAACTGGAAACCAGCCATGATGTCGGGATAGCGGTCCAAAATCGCGCTGGCGACTCCGTTGGTCCAGCCAAAGCCGTCCTGCAGGGGATACTCACCGCCGCCGCCCGGCCGCCGCTCCTCCACATCATATTTTTCCAACATCTTGCCGGTTTCGGCATAGGCTGCCGCGACCGTGCCTATCCAGCGACCAGCGATATCGCGCGCGAGCGCCGTTTCGCCATTGCGGGCAAGGCCATCAATCGCCACCCATTGCAGCGGCGCCCAGCCGTTGGGGCTGTCCCACTGCTGACCTGTAGGGATGGGCGTGGTGCGAAGCCCCCCGCTGGCGAGCAGTGTCGTGCGGACGGTGGCCGACACGGCCTTCACTTGCTCCGGTGAGGCCGCTCCGACGAAGAGCGGATAGAGGGTGGCCGCCGAAACAACAGCCGTCGACTTCCTGGCTCTGCGGTCCCAGTCCGCATAACGGCCCTCACGCCCCACCCAGAGATAGCGATCGATGGCAGCCTTGCGGCGCTTCGCCATAGCGGCATAGTCATTCGCGCAAATGGTATCACCTGCGGCGCGGCAACGCAGCTCGATCCGCTGCTCCATTGCCAGCATCAGGCTGTTGAGGTCGACGGGTACGATGTCTGTCGTGCGGATGGTCGAGATCTTCTGCGGTTCGGCGAACCAGCGTGCACTGAAGTCCCAGCCACTCTCAGCGCCAGCACGCAGATGGCGATAGGTGACGGCTTTTGGCGCATCCGCCTGCGCAGCGGTTGCTACATCTTCGGCCCAGCTTTCATCGCGCGGCGTGTCGCGATCGTCCCAATAGCGATTGAGCAGACTCCCATCGGGCATCTTAACTACGCGCGCGCAGGCGCGATCAGCATCAAGGCAGGATGCGCCCTTCATCCAGAAATCATGTTCCTTGCGCAGCGCGGTCAGGCGGCGAGCGGCAAGCGTGCGACTGTCGTCTTTCGACAGGTCGAGCATCAGCGCATAGAAAGGCGGCTGGGAGCGGCTGAGATAATAGGTCCGCATACCATTTGGGATATGGCCCTGCGTTTCGATGGTCGCGGTAAAATCCGCCAGCATCGATTCGATCAGCGGCTGTTGACCATCAACGGCCAAGCCCAGCATGGTGAAATAGCTGTCCCAATAGTACATCTCGCGGAAGCGTCCGCCTGGAACGACAAAGGGTGCGGGCATCGGCAGCGCTGAACTACCAGCCTTGGGCACGACCGGCTGACGGATAAGCGTGGACCACAGACTGCGGACATGGTCGCGCAGATCTGCTGCGTCGTGATCGTTGACGCCGGGAACGGTGAAATGCGCGAGTATGAAGGCGCGCAGCGCTTCCCTGTCGCGCGGTGGCTGTTGGCGATAGGCGACCATGATTGCGTCCGGATCGGCACGGGGCGTCGCATCCACGAAGGTCTTGCCGTCGGGGAACAGCTTTTCCATCTGCACCCGCTCGAACAGCGAACCATAAAGTTCAGCCGGAGAAGGTTGCGCCTGCGCTGTGCTCACCAACATCAGAAATGCGGTGGTGGCCCAAATGAACGAACGGATTTTCATCTTATACCACCTCTCTCGGCCCCTGATCGCATGTGGCGCCCTGTCCGGGGATCTCAAGCTCTGCCATATCTGCGATGGTGGGCACGCATGTGAAAAGTGCGGCCAAGTCTACGGGCACACGCTTTTGGAGATACTGAAAGATCGAGATGCTATGCCAAATCAAGATCGTCCATGCACCACAGTTAAATGGTACAGCGCAATCAGGAAAGCCAAATTTTTCGGAAATATACGACTTTTCAGGCACTTGTGAAGCATATGGTGGGCCCGGCAGGAATCGAACCCGCAACCTAGCCGTTATGAGCGGCCAGCTCTAACCGTTGAGCTACAGGCCCCACCTTAAAGCGATTCCCGTACAGTATCTCGGAAATCGCGGAACATCCTTGCAGCCGGCGACATCACGACTGACTGCAACCTGCTGCTGGCGGGCGATAAAGCGCGTCAGGCCGCTTGGCAAGAGTGTCTGCGGCCCTCCTGCGCAGCATCCAGCAACTGATCAAGCGTCGCGGCCCTCACGCCACGTCGCGCCAGATGGGCCAGGACCGCATCCCACCAGGCGTAAAAGGCCGTTCTGTCGTGTTCAGTGCGGACATAGGGCGTATGCCCTGGCTCCAGCGTCGGCGAATGGAAGCTGAAATTAAGTACCCGGACGCCTTCTTCGATCAGCGCATCGATCGCGGCGATCGCGTCAGCGACAGGTATGCCCTCAGGCGTCAGAGGCACGCGGCTCAACAAGCGGCTACGCGCCATGGCGCCTGCGAGCGGTCCCAGCGCCCGCGTCGCATTATAGAGCCGCTCCCCTGCCCCCCGCATCAAACCGGTAAACGCCGTGGACAGCGGCAGTTCCATCAACGCACGCGCAGGCCCGGTCCAATAGGGATTTTGCGGCAAACCCAGGAAATCCGGACCGAACTGACGGCTATAATCAAACCGGCTGCGAACCGAACTGTCGAGGCGAAAGCCCGCATCCTCCAGCAACCGCGCACTGTTGGGACCGACGCCATAGCGGCCCGCGCGATAGGCGATCGGTCGCGTGCCGAAACGGTCCGCAATGCGCCGACACAGCGCCTCCAGCTTCGCCCGCTCAGTCTGTTCCGGCAGAAAGCCGACATAGCTGTTGCGCGCCGACACCGCTTCCACATGCGGCGGATTAACCCAGGGATGCAGGTGTGCGCCAATGTCAGCCGCGCCATCCGCCAGCCATCGCCCCATCATATCGGCAGCGGCATCGCTGTCGATCACCGGATAGTCGGTGACATAGACCGGCTTCACGCCTGCAGCGGCGAAATAACGCTGGCCCCGCGCCATGCCTTCAAGTGCGGTGACGCCATGTCCGGTGCGCTGGAAGGGTTGATCCCAGTCAAACTCCTCTTCCGTATCCACAAACAACATGAAGCGCGTGCCGAAAGCGGGCGGCAACGCAATCATGTCCTGCGGGTCCGGGGGCAGCAACAGGCCGCCATCATGGGAAGAAATGCTCATCGCCCTCCCCTAGCAGCCAATGGTTGCCAGAGGGTTTCGCCAAGCTCCCGTAGCTATGTCAGGCCTGCCCAACCTCGTCACCCTGGCTTCCAACGACCGCCGGCATCGCCAGCAGGAAGCGATTGGCGTCGATCGCCAGGCTGCCGCCGCTGCCCGTTGCCAGACTGCGAATCAGGCGCAGCGAGAACCCCAGACCCAGCAGCGGGCCATCAGCCCACTCCCCATCCGGCAGATAGCCGGGATCAAGCAATTGCGCTTCCTCCATACCCGCGAGGGAAGAAGGCCTGTCGATCGCCAGCACGACCCGGTCACGCGCCGCACTCGAGGAAAACCAGCAAGTGCCCGTGATCGGCTCTTCTGCCGGAGCCACGGAAATCAGCGTCCGCAATAAATGCTGCACCATGCGCTCGCCCTGCACCGGGTCGATACGGACATCGGGCAGGTCGGGGGCGCTGACGATATCGATCATCCGCGCGCTGCTCTGCGCTTCACCGCGAAAGCGGGCCGCAACCTGCGCAACCAGCAGGCTGGGGTCGACCGGCCGTGGCTCGCTTCCCTCTTCCCCGCGCGAAACGCGGGCAGCCAGGTCCAGATCATCGAACGCCGCCAGCAAATGCCGCGCGTCGACGGCAATCTTGCCCGCCATGCTGCGATAGGATTCGTCCGCCGGACCGAACAACTGCTGTTCGATGATCTCGGCAAAGCCCAATATGGCGTTCAGTGGGGTCCGCAGTTCATGCACCAGTTGCCGCAGCGAGTCAGGGGACAGCCCCGCCAGCACACCCTGCGAGTTCGATGGCGCGGGCGCCACTTCATGCATGTGCGGGCGGCGCGCCTGCCCTCGAAAGCCCTGAAAGCGCCCCGAACGAGGTTCGAAAAAGGGAATGGCCGACATGCGCCATTCGCCCGCCATCGTACCACCAACGATGGTGTAGCGCGCATTCTGGAAGCCGCTACGCCGTGCAAAAGCGCCTGCTACATGGCCATCGGGACCGCTGCCACCCTCCGGCGCTGTTTCGCCCAGCGACAGGCCGATGAGCGCTGCACGCGGCCCCTCACCAACCCAGATGATCGTGCCCGACACATCGGTTTCGAACGTGAAGCTGCGCACCACCTCTATGGGCGCGACGGTGTCGGGCGATGCGAACGAAGCCGCCTCTTCCGCGTCACCCGCCTCGTCAGGGCTGGACTCGAACGGACGTCGGCTGCTGGTAAAACGTTCGATCCGATCGACGAGATTACGTATCTGATCGGCGGGCACCAGCGGCGTGACGATCGCTGGCTCGGCGTCGATCAAGGGCGCGCGCGTCGGTCGTTCCGCCCGTGCCTCCGCAATGGAATGAACGCCAGGCTGGACCATCATCTCAGCCGTCAGGTCCATTTCGACGATATGTTCGACATCGGTGGTCAAAACCAGATCGGCGGAACCAAACGCCTCCAGCGCCCGTAGCGTCTCAGGCCCCAGCCCGCGCCGTGCGCGCAGAACCCCGCGCGCGGTCGGCGTCAACCGGGACATCAGATCTGGCCACACCGCATCAGGCAACTGCGCGCGTGCCATCGCCGCCGCGCTGATAGACGCGCGATCCTGTGCAAAAAACGTCACCAGCGTGGGCGACCGCAGGCGGCTGCCCAGTTCAACAACGCTGGCCATCCGCTGTGTTTCGGTAAGGGCCGAGCGCAATCCCTCCAGCCGTTTCAACAGCGCCGCCCGGTCTTCCTCGGGCAGGCCAGCACGGTCTGGCCGGTCATGTTGGGCGAGCATATCCACGCACTGACGCCACAGCGTGACTGCCCCCAGACCGCTCCGTTCGCCCGCTGCCAGCACGGTGTTCATAAGATCGTTGAAACGCAAATTGATCCCCATGGTCGGCAATGGCACAGCGCCGCTTCCCTGGCGCGCCAGTCACCGGCGGAATAGGAATAAGCCCCCCCGCGGAAAAGGGAAAGGGCGGTTTCCGCAGTCTTTTCGAACGTCGCATAGTGGGACAATTGCAATGTCCTGAAATATTATTATTATGTCGAACAGTAACAAGACAGGAAATAAGCAGCTATATGGCCGGCGCGAATATCGACGACATCGACATGCAGATTCTAGCCGAACTCCAACAAGACGGGCGGATGACCAATGTTGAACTGGCGCGCAAGGTCGGCCTGACGGCACCGCCGTGCCTGCGCCGTGTCCGCGCGCTGGAGGATCAGGGCGCGATCACCGCCTATCATGCGGTGGTCAATCCGGGGATGCTGGGCTTCACCATCACTGTCTTTGCCATGGTCAGCCTGAAAAGCCAGGCGGAAGCCGACCTCAAGGCATTCGAGGACCATATCGCCACCCTTCCCGAAGTGCGCGAATGCCATATGCTGAATGGCGAGATCGATTTCATCCTGAAGGTCGTCGCAAAAGATCTTCAGAGCTTCCAGCAGTTCCTGACATCGAAACTCACCCCGGCGCCGAACGTCGTCAGCGTCAAGACGTCGCTCACCATCCGCACGGCCAAGAATGTACCGGGCGTGCCGCTGGCGATCTAAGGCGTTGATCGGAAGCGTTCTAAGCCGTCATCCGGCATTTCAGAATGAATAAGGGCGTGGTATGGAGGTTTCGTGGCAACTTCTTTTCCCCATGGCACTGTCCATGAAGCACTTGCAGACCTTCAAGCGGCATTGCAATCGGATCCAAAGGTCTTTGGGCTGTGGGAAAGCCTGACGCCGCTCGGTCGAAATGAGTTCATCTGCTGGGTTGATGACGCAAAACAGCCTACGACGCGCCAACGCCGCATTGAACGAACCTGTGACGAACTGTTGGAAGGAAAGAAGCGGCCCTGCTGCTGGGCAGGTTGCATTCACCGCACCGATAAGGCGCCAGGCCGATGGCAACAGGCGGTCCTGATCGATCAGAAGAAAAAGAAAGGCGCATAAACCGGCCCGTGAACGCCGGCCCGTAAACGAATGTGCGCTTTTGCCGTTCCTGGCAGAAAACCGCCAGTCCGCTCCTTACCCAATTAATCCACCGCACCCCGCCGCCATGGATAACCGGGTAAGCGTGACGCCATCGGCCACAGCGTATTGATCGCCAGCCCACCAATTACCAGCGCCGCCGCGATCAGCTTCCACGCGGGCAGCCCCTCGCCCAGCAGCAGCGCCGACGCGCCCATGCCGAACACCGGCACCAGCAGCGCCACAGGAGACACGGTAGCCGCCGGGTGCCGCGCCAACAGCCAGCCCCAGGCGACATAGCCGAACAATGTGTTGGCCACCGTCTGCCATAGCACCGCCCCCCAGGTCAGTGCATTGGCCTGCGCCAGCCCGGCAACGATCGCCGTCGGCCCCTCCATCAACAGCGTCGCCACCAACAGCGGCGGGATCGAAAACAGTGCTGACCAGATGACGAACGCCAGTATATCGGTCGTCCCACTCGCCTTGGCCGCATGGTTGCCGATGGCCCAGCTGATCGCCGCGCCCAGCGTCAGCAACAGGCCAAAAGGCGTGGTCGTTCCGTCACTATGGGCCAGAATCACGCCAATCCCGGCAATCGCCAGCAGCAGCGCCGCGATCTGGAAGCCCCGAATACGCTCGCCACTAAAATACAGCGCCAGCCCGATAGTGAAGAATACCTGTGCCTGCACCACCAGGGAGGCGAGGCCGGGCGAGATATGCCCCGGCGCCATTTTGCCCCCCACCGCGATATAGATGAGGCCGAACTGCCCGAAACCGATGGCCACGCCATAAAGCGCCAACCAGCGCCACGCCACGGCTGGCCGCTTCACGAAGAACGCGGCAGGCAAGAACACCAGGCAAAAGCGCAGCGTCGCGAACAACAGCGGCGGCAAATGGTCGAGCGCTATCCGGATCACCACGAAATTGCTGCCCCAGATCGCTACTACCGCAAGCGCCAGCAGCATATGCGTCCAGGGCATGACCGCCAAACGCGGGGACTGCGACAGTTCGACAGGCAAAGGCGCTTCCATTTTCATAGCCGCCGCCCTAGCCGTACCACGCCCCTCCCGCCACTACCACTCGCAGGCTCTTGGCCTTCCCTCAAGGAAGCGGTTGCGCGGGTCACTCGAATTTGCTCTGCATTTGTCATGGCTGACCTTTTTGCATTCAAGATCCTGACCGCCGACCAATATGCCCAGTTCAAGGCGGACGGCATTTTCCACGGCGCACCCGTCGACCTTGCGGACGGCTATATCCACATGTCCACGCGCGAGCAGGCAGCGGAAACAGCGGCCAAGCATTTTGCCGGGCAGGATTCCCTGGTCATGGTGATGATCGATCTGGCCCCGCTTGCCGAAGCGATCCGCTGGGACCCCTCGCGTGGCGGCGCGCTGTTCCCGCACCTCTATGCGCCGTTGCCGATCAGCGCGATGGCCGGAAAAGTCATCCTGCGGCTCGATGAAGCCGGACGGCACCAGTTCCCGGCTGGGTTCTGACAGCCATCGTCACCCTCGCGAGCGAACCATCCGCACGACCCGGCCACCCCTGACCCAATAGTCATAACCGCCCCACCCAATGCGGCGCGAGACCGAAGCAGCCAGCTGCACCGCAAGATGCGCCCAGACCACCAAGAATGGCGCCACCGCATCCCATGTTAGTGATCGCCACACCGCGCGCATATGCTCCGGCTCCAGCACGGAGCGCAGGATTCGCGCTCGCGCCGCCACCCGAATCCATGCAGCGCCATAACCGATGGAGATCGCCACCCACTGACACGATCCGAATGCAAAGGCCCACCCAAGCGCCTGCAACGCAACAACGCCGGTCGCCACGGCCCACATCCGCGCACTGTTGGTCAGCACATGGCGATATTGCCGCATCCCAAAATCCAGCGCCGCCCCAAACCCTCCGTCCAGCGGCGTAGCCACCAATAGGTCACGCACCGGCCGCAGCCGCAACCCTGCCCGCCGCGCCACCAGCCCCAGCGTCATGTCATCGGATAGCCGCCCGGCAAGCGCGCCTTCCAGCCCCAGCCGTTCCGCCGCATCCCGCCTCATCGCCATAGCCCCGCCCCAGGGCATGGTGCCATTGGCCGGACGCGGCAAAGTGGCCAGTTGCATCTCCACCGCCCCGATCCACCCCAGCGCCAGACGCGCGGGCAGCAGCAAACGATAGCCGGTCGCCACCTCCGCCTTGCCCCGCACCAACGGAAACAGCAGCCGCCCGACCAGCCGTGCAGGCGGCGCGATGTCTGCGTCTATAAAGACCAGATAGCGATCCTCGGCCCGCAACGCCCGCAGCGCTGCCCGGATCTTGTGGACCTTCTGTCCCTCGTCGTTCGCCACCCCGGCTGCGATCACCTCAACCCATCCGGGATGCCGCGCCGCCAGCGCCATCGCTGCCGGGCAATTGCCAGATGTCGCGATCAACAGGCGAAAGCGGGCGCCCTCCTGTCGTTCCAACCCTGCGATCAGGTCCGCTCCGCCATCCCAGTCATCCCGCACACTCAGGATCACAACGGCGCCGTCCGGTCCCTCGACCTTCCGATCGGCTGGCAGGTGTCGCCAATAGTTCAGCACCCCGATGACGCTCAGCGCCTGGAAAAACGCCCACAGGACAAGCCCCAAATATATCATAGTCACCGATGGTCTTTACCGTTCAACGCAGCCGTGTATGACCCAAAGCATGATCCTTGCCAATCGCACCGCTTCCGGCCGCACCTGACCGCCCGATGCTCTCCAGCCCCTTCCTCTTCGCGCTTTGCCGCCTGCTGCCCGCGTCGATCGCTTCATGGCTTGGCGGCTGGCTCTCCGCCCATGTCGCCCGCCGCCGGATGCGACTGCGTGACGCTCGCGCCCGCACCAATCTGGCGCTTCTGTGTCCCGATATTCCGCAGGCCGAGCAAGAAAAAATGCTCACCCGCCGCTGGTTCAACGTGGGCCAGACGATGGCGGAACTGGCCAATATCGACCGGCTGGTGAACCCCGCCCATGTGGAGATCGATCAGGAAGCGGCCTATCGCGCCGCCCTCGCCGCCCCCGGCCCCATGATCTTCCTCACTACTCATATCGGCAATTGGGATCTGATGGCCGCGCATCTGAAGGACGCGACCGACCGGCCGGGCCTTGGCGTCTACGATCCGCCGCCCAATGTGGCACAGGCCGCGATGCTCAAGCGCGCGCGTGAAAGCTATATGGGTGAAGCCATCACCGGCAATAGCGGCGCGGCCCGCACGATCCTGCGCCATTTGACGCAGAAGGATCGGGCGATGCTCTATATATTGGTGGACGAGCGCGCCGAACAGCAAGTCGCTTTCCCCCGCTTTGGTCGCCCGCTCGAACCAACCGGTAATCTCTCGATCGCGCTACGGCTGGGCAAGGCGGCGGGCGCGCAGTTCCTCCCTTTCTACCTCGCCCGTACCAAAGGCCCGCATTTCAAACTCTTCTGGCATCCTCCCCTCGATCCCAGAACGATGGAGCAGGAGGAACTGGTCGCGACCGTTGACGCCTTTCTGGGCGCGGCCTGCATCGCCCATGCCGACCAGTGGTTGGCCTTGCACGACATGGACCTTACGGCACCAACCGCCTAAAGCGCCCCCATGTCCCGACTCGCCATCAAGATTTGCGGGCTGTCCACGCCCGACACCGTGGGCGCGGCTATCCGCGCCGGGGCGAGTCATGTTGGGTTCGTCTCCTTCCCTAAAAGCCCGCGCCACGTCGCGCCCGGCCAGATGCGCGCCCTTGCCGCCATTGCCTCCCATGTCGATCGCGTCGGCGTGGTGGTCGATCCCGATGATGAGTTGCTAACCGAACTGGTGGCGACCGGCGGACTGACCGCGTTCCAGCTTCACGGCAAGGAAACGCCTGCCCGCGCCGCCGCCATCCGCCAGCGCTTCGGCCTGCCGGTGTGGAAGGCGATTTCGGTCAAGACCGCCGCCGACATCGCTGCATCCTGCGCCTATGCGGGCGCGGTGGACATGCTGCTGTTCGACGCCAAGACGCCCGATTGCGCGGCGCTGCCCGGCGGCATGGGCCTGCGCTTCGACTGGACGCTGCTGCACGGCATCCGTCCCGTCCTGCCCTGGGGTTTGTCCGGCGGCCTTGGCCCCGATAATGTGGCTGAGGCGTTGACCCTAACAGGAGCGCCCCTGATCGACGTATCTTCTGGCGTGGAAAGCGCGCCGGGCATTAAGGCGGTGGACAAGATCATCGCCTTCTGCGAAGCGGCTGGAGCATCATGACCATAGTAAATTCCCTGCGAAGCCAGCCCGATGAACGCGGCCATTTTGGTGCTTTTGGTGGGCGCTATGTCGCCGAAACGCTCATGCCGCTGATCCTGGAACTGGAGCGCGTCTATAAGGCGGCTAAGGTGGACCAGGCCTTCCATGACGAGTTTCAGCATTTGCTGAAACATTATGTCGGCCGCCCCAATCCGCTTTATTATGCGAGCCGCCTCACGGAGAGCGTGCGGGCGAAAGCCGAGCCGGGCAAAGGCGCGAGAATCTATCTGAAGCGCGAAGAACTGAACCACACCGGCGCGCACAAAATCAACAATTGCATCGGCCAGATCCTGCTCGCCCGTCGCATGGGCAAAGAGAAGATCATCGCCGAAACAGGCGCGGGCCAGCATGGCGTCGCGACCGCGACCGTGGCGGCGCTGTTCGGCCTTAAATGCACCATCTTCATGGGCGCCAAGGATGTCGCGCGGCAGCAACCCAACGTCTTCCGCATGAAGCTGCTGGGTGCAGAGGTGATTTCCGTCACGTCCGGTTCCCAGACCCTCAAGGACGCGATGAACGATGCTCTGCGTCACTGGGTCTCGAACGTCCACGATACATTCTACATCATCGGCACCGCCGCAGGGCCACATCCCTATCCAGAGATGGTCCGCGACTTCCAGTCCGTGATCGGTACCGAAACCCGCACGCAGATCGTGGAGGCCGAAGGCCGCCTGCCCGACCTGCTGATCGCGCCGGTCGGTGGCGGCTCCAACGCCATCGGCATGTTCCACCCTTTCCTGGATGACGCGGACGTCGCCATGATCGGTGTGGAGGCTGCGGGCGAAGGCCTGACCGGCAAGCACGCCGCCAGCCTGGCGGGTGGCGCATCTGGCATCCTCCATGGCAACCGCACCTATCTGCTTCAGGATGAGGATGGCCAGATCACCGAGGCGCACAGTATCTCGGCGGGCCTCGATTATCCCGGCATCGGCCCGGAACATAGCTGGCTGCACGAAATCGGCCGGGTGCAATATATGCCCATCACCGATGACGAGGCGCTGGCCAGTTTCCAGACCCTTTCGTCATTGGAAGGGATCATCCCCGCACTCGAATCCGCCCACGCCATCGCTGCCGCCGAGCAGGTCGCGCCGACGATGGACGCGGACAAGATCATCGTCGTCAATCTCTCCGGCCGGGGTGACAAGGACATCTTCACCGTTGCCGCCGCGCTGGGGGTGGAGATATGAGCATGGACCGGATGGCCACCCGCTTTGCCGCCTGCAAAGCGCAGAACCGCGCCGCGCTGATCACCTTTGTGACCGCTGGCGATCCTACGCCTGATGCAACCGGCAATATCCTTGACGCACTTGTCGAAGGCGGCGCTGACATCATCGAATTGGGGATGCCCTTCACCGATCCGATGGCCGATGGCCCCGCGATCGAACTGGCGAACCTTCGCAGTCTGGGTGCGGGCACAAAAACCGCCCATATTCTCGCCATCGCCACCGCTTTTCGCGCACGGCACCCTGACGTGCCACTGGTATTGATGGGCTATGCCAATCCCATGCTGGTACGCGGGGCCGACTGGTTCGCCATGCAAGTCAAGGCCGCCGGCATCGATGGCGTCATCTGCGTCGATGTACCGCCGGAGGAAGACGCGGAAATCGGCCCTGCGCTGCGTGACGCTGACATCCACCTCATCCGCCTGGCGACGCCGACCACCGACGCCGTGCGCCTGCCCGCCGTCCTCGATGGCGCCAGCGGTTTTCTCTATCAAGTCGCAGTCGCTGGCATCACTGGCAAGCAACAGGCCGCGCACGCCACGATCGAAATGGCGTTGGCGCGGCTGCGTCCCTCGACCGACCTGCCGATCGCCGTGGGTTTCGGTGTGCGCGGGCCGGAACAGGCCGCCGCCATCGGTCGGATCGCCGATGGTGTGATCGTCGGCTCTGCCATTGTCGACATTATCGGTTCGCACGGGGGTGCCGCCGCGCCCTTCGTCAAGGATTTCGTCGCTTCGCTCAAGGACGCGCTCGTCAGCGCCGGTTCGCTTGGCCGGGCGATCGGCCGGGAGAATGCCGCATGAGCTGGATCAATCGGGTACGTAACGCCATTCCCTTCATTGCCAAGAAGGACACAACCGCCGAAACGCTGTGGCATAAATGCCCTTCGTGCAGCGACATGGTGTTCATCAAGGAGTGGGAGGATAATCTCTCGGTTTGTCCACGCTGCGGCTATCATGGCCGGATCGGCCCGGCGGAACGCTTCTCACAGATCCTCGACCCCGGATTCATTCTGCTGCCCACACCCTCGGTCGCCGAAGATCCGCTAAAATTCCGCGATTCCAAACGCTATCCCGACCGTATCAAGGCCGCACGCCAGTCGACCGGCGATCAGGATGCGCTGATCAACGCGCGCGGCGCGATCGATGACGTGCCGTTGGTCATGGGTGTCCAGAATTTCGCCTTCATGGGCGGGTCGATGGGCATGGGCGTGGGCGCAGCCTTCATTCAGGGCGTCAACGACGCGATCGCCCATAAAAGCCCTTATGTGATCTTCACTGCGGCGGGCGGTGCACGGATGCAGGAAGGGATATTGTCCCTGATGCAAATGCCGCGCGCGACCGTCGCCATTCAAAAGCTGCACGCGGCGGGTCTGCCCTATATCGTCGTGCTGACCGATCCGACGACCGGCGGCGTCACCGCCAGCTATGCGATGCTGGGCGATATCCAGATCGCCGAACCGAACGCGCTGATCGGCTTTGCAGGCCAGCGTGTCATCGAAAGCACGATCCGCGAAAAGCTGCCCGAGGGGTTCCAGCGCGCCGAATATCTGCTCGACCACGGAATGCTCGACATGGTGGTGGAACGTCACAACCTGCGCGACACGCTGGCGCGGGTGATCGGCTATCTGACGCCCGCGGCGGCGGCCTGACCGGCGGCGCGGGAGCAACGCCGTGCCAGATCATGCCATCTCCGACAGTGCCGATGTGCAGGCACAGCTTGACCGGCTATGGACGCTCTCGCCCGGTGCCGACACGCTGGGGCTGGAGCGGATAGCACGACTGCTGGAGCGGTTGGGCGATCCGCATCGCGCATTGCCGCCAACATTCCATGTTGCTGGCACCAATGGCAAGGGATCGACCTGCGCCTTCCTGCGCGCAGCACTGGAGGCGGACGGCAAGAGCGTTCACGTCTTCACCTCGCCCCATCTCGTCCGATTCAACGAACGCATTCGCATCGGCGGCACCCTGATCGAGGATGCCGCACTCGCCCGCTATCTGGAGCGGGTGCTGGACATTGCTGAGGGCGTCGATGCCAGCTTTTTCGAGGTGACGACCGCCGCCGCCTTCCTCGCCTTTGCCGAACATCCCGCCGACGCCTGCATCGTCGAGGTTGGCCTTGGCGGGCGGCTCGATGCGACCAACGTGCTTGTCGATCCCGTTATTTGCGGCATCGCCCAACTCGGCATCGATCATCAGACCTTCCTGGGCGACAGCCTCGCGCAGATCGCGGCAGAGAAAGCCGGAATCGCAAAGCCCGGCGTCTCCCTCGTCACCCAGCGTTACTCCGAAACCCTGCGCCCCGTGTTGCTGGAGGCGGTAACGCGCGCCCGTTCGCAATGGCTGTCGATGGGCGACACATGGGACGCGGCCAGCTATCGCAACCGCCTCCATTATCGCGATTCGCAGGGACGTATCGAAACGCCGCTGCCGCGCCTGCCCGGCGCGCACCAGACCATGAACGCCGCGCTCGCCTTCGCCATGTTGCGGCATCAGGATGTCGTCCCGGTGTCGGAGGCCGCACTGAAAGCCGCGCCGCTCTGGGCGCACTGGCCCGCGCGGCTGCAACGGCTGGACCACGGGCCTCTGCTATCACCGCTGCCCCCTGAAAGCACCGTCTGGCTCGATGGCGGTCATAATGCGGGCGCGGGCGAGGCGATCGGCGCCTTCTTCACCAAGGAACGGCTGGCAGGCGAGCCTTTGCACCTCATCATCGGGATGTTGGCGAACAAGGATGTGGAGGCGTTCCTCGCGCCTTTCGCGGGAAAGATCGGGCATATCCACGCCCTGCCCGTTCCTGGCCACGATCATCATCCGGCCGAACGTTTTGCCGAAGTGGCGGCGCGTTGGTCGATCGGCTGCACCGCGCATGACAGCCCGGAACAGGCCATCAACGCGATCGCCATGTCCACGCAGGGCGCGCGACCACCCAGCATCCTCATTGGCGGCTCCCTCTATTTGGCAGGCCAGATTCTTCGGTTGAACGCACAATTGCCCGACTGATCGCAAAGCTTTCTTTTTTACTTGCGATTGACTCGCAATAGCGTACCTTCCTTTCCAGTCTTTGGAGAGAAGGAAGGCGCGCCATGCAAGAAAACCAGTCCGCGACAGCCCAGCATCAGATCATGCCGCCCTGCGGCTATGGCAATCGCCTGTTCCTCTTTGCGCTGCGCCGGATGGCAAGTGCGGGCGTGAATGACGCCCATGCCGCCCATGCGATGCTGGGCGGTTTCGGCAAAAGCTATCGCCGTCCACTGGTGCTGATGCGCGCGATGATGCTGGAAATGGCGCGCGCATCCAGCCGCAAGATCCTGGTCGCCCCCTGTTGCTGCGCCCGGATGACCAGCGATGAGGCGCAGATCATGCAGGCGGTCGGCGAAGCGCTGAACGATGCTCCCGCAGCCTATCACCGCCTTACGACCTTGCTTGACAATGACAACGCCTTGGGCGCGCTCACCTGCCTTCAGGCCGTCGCGCAAAGCTATGGCGACCTGGGCCGCCCGCTCGACCTCTACGCGGCGGGTTAAGAATCTGCGGCCTGATCAGTTGGGGCACGCTCCCTCCCCGCACTGCCGACGCTGGCGTCGATCAGGCCGCTCCGCATCATCAACCAGAAGAGGATGATGCCCGGCACGGCCAGCGCAGTGGTCAGCAGGTAGAAATCGACATAGCCGAACCGCTCGATCAGAGAGCCTGCGGTCGTGCCCGTCAGGAACCGCCCGACAATGCTCGCCGCAGCGGAGATCATTGCATATTGCGCGGCGGTAAAGCGCAGATCACATAGCGCCGAGAAATAGGCGACGACCGCGACACCGCCGATCCCGCTCGCGAAATTCTCGAACCCGATCGCGCCCGCCATCCCCATGTTGCTCTTGCCCGCTGCCGCAAGCCCCGCAAAACTGAAGTTCGATATCGCCATCAGGATCAGGCTGATCAGTACCGAGCGCTTCAACCCCAATCGCGCATACAGGATGCCGCCCACGAAAATCCCCGCCAGCAAGGCCCAGAACCCCACTCCGACGTCATAAATTGCAATCTCGTCGTTCGTATAGCCAAGGTCATTGAAAAGCAGTCGGAATGTCAGGTTGGCAAGCGTATCGCCGATCTTATGCACGATGATGAACAACAGCACGAGCAACGCACCCTTGCGCCGGAAAAAGTCGACGAACGGTCCGATGATCGCCTGCACCAGTTCGCCCCCGCTTTTTCGCGATGCGATCGGATGGTGCCTTTCTGGTTCCCCCACCACCAACGCGGCGATCATCGCCGGCAAGGCAAAGCCCGCGCAGACGATATAGGCGATCGTCCAGTTCCAATGCTGGGCAATCACCAAACCCAAAGCACCCGCTGCGGCCGCGCCTATGCGCCAGCCATATTGCGACATGCCTGCGCCAACGCCCATTTGTTCGGGCTTTAATATCTCAATGCGATAGCCGTCGATGATGATGTCGAACGTGGCCCCGGCAATACCCAGCAGGATAGCGGCGCGAACGGTGGCCATGATGTCGCTCGACGGATCGACGAACGCCAGATTGACAACCGCCGCCATCACAAGGATGCCCGTCAACAGCATCCACGACACGCGCTGCCCCAGCCAATGCAGCACGGGCAGTTGAACCCCTTCAATAACCCAGGCCCATAACCATTTGAAATTATAGGCCAGCAGCACCAGGCTGAACGCCGTAACGCTTTTCTTGTCGATGCCGTCCTGCGCCAGCCGCGACGCCAGATTGGCGCCGATCATCGCGAAGGGGAAACCGGATGATATGCCCAGCGCCAGCGCCGCCAGCGGGGCCCGCTCACCATAGGGGCGCAGCGCATCCAGCCAGCTTTTCGTTCCTTGCGCGACCTGCGTCATTCTTGCCTTGCCCCTTATTCGCGATCCGGCGCCACCATATGGGCAAATACCGGACTGGCAAGCGACAGAAGCGTGAAATCAGGCGACCTGCGAAAACACACTCATGCCCACAGGGGGCCGCGGCGGTTGGGTGGACCGCATCAGGGCGTCCGCTACCTCGATCGCCAGCAGCAAGTCACGCTGCGAATAGGGCTTGGCGAGGCACCCGATCGCCAGCGCCTGCGCGTCGGCGGGACAAGCGCCGGTAACGAACAGGACCGGTATGGCGAGGGCATGGGCATAGCGCGCAATATCCACCCCGTTTCGCTCACCCCGCAAACTGATATCGGCAATCACCAGGTCGATCCCACCCGCATCAATCGCGGAGATGGCATGGTCATAGCTATCGACGGTCGCGGCAACATCATATCCCGAATGGACCAGCAGATGCTCGTTATCGAACGCGACAAGCGGCTCATCCTCGACGATCAGGATCGTGTGGATGGCCCTGTCCCGTCCGCCAACGACCCGCGTAATCAATTCCCGTCCGAAAAGCATTTGCCGATCCGCCCTGCTTGCGCCAATGCGTCCATGATAAACGCTGCGGGCGGCCTGCCGGTTTCCCTTTAGCGCCGCCGGTCCCCTCGCGCAGGCTTGGAGACGGCACCATTCGTCATTTCACGCGTGCCTGCTATATGGGGATGACACGCGCTCACGAAAAGGAACCCCTTCCCTGGAACCGCCAAAAAAATCCGGGCCACCAAAAAGACCGGGCACAGGCCGCAAGCCGACAGCACCGGGTGCCGCTCGCCCAGTCTTCGGCCAGCGTAAGACGGGTGCTTTGTCCGGTGCCTCCGCCAAGCCTTGGGCCTCAAAGCCCATTGGTCCCAAGAAGCCGCGTCTCGCGAACACGAACCCGCACCCCGCGCGCGTCGGCGCAACGGAGGGTGAGGGTCCGCAGCGCATCGCCAAACTACTGGCCCGCGCCGGCATCGCTTCCCGCCGGGAAGTCGAGCGAATGATCGAGGATGGCCGCGTGGCCCTGAACGGCGAAGCGCTGACAACGCCCGCGACACTGCTCGACACGCTCCACGGCGTCACTGTCGATGGCGTGGCGGTCAGCGCCCCTGCACCAGCACGCCTGTTCCTTTTCCACAAGCCTTCCGGCTACCTGACGACAGAGCGTGATCCGCGCGGCCGTTCGACCATCTACGACATTTTGGCCCCGGACCTGCCACGCCTGATGCCCATTGGCCGCCTCGACATGACTACCGAAGGTCTGTTGCTGATGACCAATGACGGCGAATTCAAGCGCCAGATGGAACTGCCCGCCAGCGGCGTGCCGCGCACCTACCGCGCCCGCGCCTTTGGCGAGGTCAGCCAGCAGCAGTTGGAGGATTTGTTCGACGGTGTAGAGATTGACGGCATGCATTATGGCCGAATCGAAGCCAATCTGGAACGCCGAACAGGCCGGAACCAGTGGATCGAAATGACCCTGACCGAAGGCAAGAACCGCGAAGTCCGTCGCGTGCTCGAACATCTGGGCCTGGAGGTCAATCGACTCATCCGCACCAGCTATGGCCCGTTCGGGCTTGGCGACCTGGCATCTGGCGCAGTCGAAGAGGTGCGCCAGCATGAGTTGGACGCTTTTCGCGCCACTCTCAGGAAAAGTACGAAGCAGGGATGAGGATCATTTCCGGAACATGGCGCGGCCGCCCGTTGGTCGCGCCCAAGGGTGATCTCACACGGCCCACCGCTGATCGTACCCGTGAAACGCTCTTTTCCATGCTACTCAGCCGGATCGGCGATTTCGAGGGGCTGGCCGTAGGCGATTTTTTCGCTGGATCAGGCGCTCTAGGGTTCGAGGCACTCTCGCGCGGCGCGGCCACCTGCCTGTTCGTCGAGCAGGACAAGGCCGCCGCCGACTCGATCCGCGCCAATGGCGACAGGCTGGGCATACGCCCTGACATTCGCCAGGCTTCGGTCCTGTCACTAGGCCGGGCGCCCGCCCCTCTCGACCTGATCTTCATGGACCCGCCCTATGCCAGTGGCGCAGGCGCGGTGGCGCTCGACAAGCTGGCCCGCCTCGGCTGGACCGGCCCCGCCACCTGGATCAGTATCGAAACCGACCGGCGCGAGGATGTCGTCGTCAAGGGGTTTACCGTGGACACCGTGCGGGATGTCGGCAAAGCGCGGATCACGCTATTGCGCGCGGGGGAGCAAGCGGACGCGTAAGCGCCCACTTGCTCGGCGATCAGAAAATCCGCCAACCCGCTTCCACGCGCCCAATGTTGCACATGACCGATCGGGGCTGGGGGCACTCATATAGCCGCCCTGCCCCGATGGCCTGCTTCATTCAGCGACGCTTTTTCGCTTTCGACCGCTTCGCCTCACCCGGATTCATACAACTGTCCTGCACCGTCTTGCTACACAGCGGATATTCCTTCGCCTCTGCCGGTGGGGGCGTCATGTTGCCACCCACCGTCACCGGGTTTTCGGACGACCCTACCGGTGCAGTTGGATCACTCGGCGCTCCCGCTGGGGCTGGCGCCATGCCCGGATCGGCGGGAACGGCACCCGTCGGTTGCGCGGCGTTGGGGTCCGCTCCCGCAGGTGGCGCGGCAGGCGGCGCAGGCATGGGCGCACTCTCTCCCGTCGGCGGCATGGCTGAACCCGGCGACGGTGGCGGTTGAGCGCCCGGCGCCTGGGAGGGCGCGGACATCTGAGCAACCGCAGCCCCGGGCAGACCGATTGTAAAGGTCAGCATGGCGGCACCCGCCAGCATCAGGCTCTTCATGGGAAATATCCTTTCCTGTTCTTATCTGTTCTGCCGCGAAGGCATGGGACAAGAACAAAGACCATGACGCACCCGTTCCGCTTCAGCGACGAAGCGGTCCCGGCACGCCATCAGTTGAGGAAAGGAAAGACCGAAGCCCTATGCCGGATAGCGGTCGAATTTGGGCAAAGCGCCAGCCCCCTCCATCCACGGTGCGGCTTCGACATATTGGACATGGATAGCAGGCGGGAAAACAGACTGATCGGTCAGCGTCGCCGTCTGTATGTCGATCATGCCGGGAAAGGTCACTAGATTGGTGTAGAACAGCCCGGTGCCGCAATTCCCGCAGAAATGCCGGGTCGCATCTTCCGATGATTGATACAAGACCGGCTTGCCGCTGATCGTCACCTGACCTTCAGGAAACAATGTCCAGCCTACCATCGGCGCACCGGCACTTTTTTGGCAATCCGAACAATGGCACAGCGCACTATAGACCGGATCGCCTGACGCCTCATAGCTGATCGCCTCGCAATGACAGTTGCCCTTGACCATCTCACCCTCCATTGATTCTCTTTTTGTTCTCATATAGCGAGGAGCAACGCAAACGGCTTGCCCCTCGCCCGCCTCTTGTCCGGCTCTACCCCTTTCCCTACGTCCAGGACAATATGACCTTCCCTGCCCCCTCGCCTGACGATCCACCTTATCTCCGCGGCCTCAACACGCCGCAGCGCGAAGCCGTGCTGACTACGGAGGGGCCGGTGCTGGTGCTTGCGGGCGCGGGTACGGGCAAGACGGCGGCGCTGACCGCGCGGCTCGCGCATCTGGTCGCCACCCGCCGAGCCTGGCCTTCGGAAATCCTGGCCGTCACCTTCACCAACAAGGCGGCGCGCGAAATGCGCGAGCGTGTCGGCCGCATGATCGGGAACGCGGTGGAGGGGATGCCCTGGCTCGGCACCTTCCACGCCATCGCGGCAAAGATGCTCCGTCGCCATGCCGAGCTGGTTGGCCTGCAATCCAATTTCACCATCCTTGACACGGACGACCAGTTGCGCCTGATGAAGCAGTTGATCCAGGCGGAGGGGATTGACGACAAGCGCTGGCCCGCGCGGCAACTGGGCGGACTGATCGACCGCTGGAAGAACCGGGGCTGGACGCCGGAGGACATCGATGCAGGCGAGAGCGAGGGCTACGCCAATGGCAAGGGCCAGAAGCTTTACGCCGCCTATCAGGCGCGATTGCGTGAGGTAAATGCCTGTGATTTCGGTGACTTGCTACTGCATGTTCTGACGATCCTGAAGAAAGATCGGGAAGTGCTGGCCATGTATCAGCAGCGCTTCAAATATATCATGGTGGACGAATATCAGGACACCAACTCCAGCCAATATCTCTGGCTCCGCCTGCTCGCGCAGGAGCGCAAGAATATCTGCTGCGTGGGCGACGACGACCAGTCCATCTATTCATGGCGTGGTGCAGAAGTCGCCAATATCCTGCGGTTTGAAAAGGATTTTCCGGGCGCGACCATCGTCCGCCTGGAACAAAATTATCGCTCCACCCCACATATCCTGGCCGCAGCATCCAGGGTGATCGCAGAGAATGGCGGACGCCTTGGCAAGACACTCTGGACGCAGGAGCTGGATGGCGAAAAGGTACAAGTCGTCGGCATCTGGGACGGGCCTGAGGAGGCCCGACGCGTCGGCGAAGAAATCGAGCAGATCCAGCGCAAGGGCGGTTCACTGGACGATGTGGCCATCCTTGTCCGCGCCCAGCACCAGACCCGCGAGTTCGAGGACCGCTTCATCCAGATCGGCCTGCCCTATCGCATCGTCGGTGGATTCCGCTTTTATGAGCGCGCCGAAATCCGCGATGCGCTCGCCTATCTCCGCCTCGTCAACCAGCCCGCCGACGATCTGGCGTTCGAGCGTATCGTCAATGTTCCCAAGCGCGGCCTTGGCGACAAGGCGGTCGAGAAACTGCACCGCCTCGCCCGCGCAGAGGGCACGCCCCTCATGCTGGCGGCCGCGCGTATCCTCGACACTGACGAACTGACGCCGCAGGCCCGCCGCGCCCTGGGCAGCTTCATCGGCGACCTCGCCCGCTGGCGGGACCGCGCGGCTCAGTTGCCCCATGCCGAACTCGCGCGACAGATATTGGACGAAAGCGGTTATACCGCCATGCTTCAGGCCGAACGCACGACCGAAAGCGCCGGTCGCCTCGAAAACCTGTCCGAACTCGCCCGCGCGATGGAGGAATATGAGACGCTGGGTGCCTTTCTGGAGCATGTATCCCTCGTCATGGACAATGATGCCAAGGCCGAGGAGCGCAAGGTCACGATCATGACCATCCATGCGGCCAAGGGGCTGGAGTTCGACACTACCTTCCTTGTGGGTTGGGAAGAGGGCGTCTTCCCCTCGCAACGCGCGCTGGACGAAGGCGGCCTCAATGCACTGGAGGAGGAACGCCGCCTCGCCTATGTCGCGATCACCCGTGCGCGGCGCAAATGCATCATCCTGCACGCCGCCAACCGCCGGATCTACGGCCAGTGGACCAGCTCCATTCCATCCCGCTTCGTCGGCGAACTGCCACCCGAAAATGTGAACGAGGATAGCAGCATGGCGGGCGGGGCGTCGCTATGGCGCGCCAACTGGTCGGAACGCGCCGACCCCTTCGCCGATGTTCAGCGCAGCACGGGGCGCGGTCCCGGCTGGCAACGCGCGCAATCCTCCGGCCAGTTCAGCCGCGAACCCGTCCGCATCGTGGAGGCGCGCACCTCAGCCGTTTCACTGGGTAATAAGGGTCGCGACGACATGACCGTGGGCCTGCGCGTCTTCCATCAGAAATTCGGCTATGGCACCGTGGCGGAGATTGAGGGCAACAAGCTGGAAATCGATTTCGAGACAGCGGGCCGCAAGCGGGTGATGGACAGTTTCGTCAATCCGGCCTGAGCGCGCCTCCTATGCCTCGGATGAGGCGATGTCGATCCGGGCAGACACAATCTCCGCCACCTTCTGCGCATGGGCCTGCATCGCTGTGACAACCTCTGCGCCGCTCACCGACTTGGGGTTGGGATCAATGGCGCACAAGGTTCCATAGAAGCTGCCGTCCGCAAGCAGGATCGGGAAGGACGCATAGCTTTTGAAACCGTAGAGCATAGGCGTGTGGTGCGTGCGCCAGTCCATGTCCAGATCGACATGATCGATCACGACATAAGCACCCGACTGGCGAATATCGTCGCAGATCGTTGTCTTGATCTTCAGTTCATCGCCGGGGTCCAGCCCAAACTCAATCTTGTCGAGCACTTGACAGGCTATCCACCGATCCTCCGTCACGCGGGCGACTGCGGCAAATCCCATTTGCGTGATCCGGCACACATCTTCCAATATGGCGCGGATAGCGTCATCGTCCGTGCGCGCGACGGCCTGCAAAGCCAATGAATCTTTCATATGTCCCCCACCGTCATCCATAGTACGGAGGAAAGCGGCAAACAATATGCCCATCCGAAGGAACGTATCAATAGTGGGAATATGGTGGAGCCTAGCGGGATCGAACCGCTGACCTCCTGCATGCCATGCAGGCGCTCTCCCAGCTGAGCTAAGGCCCCATCGGATGCGATCAGGACAAATCGTCATCTCAAAAGGTTCATGCTGCAAATGCCCCAACTCGATAGAGATGGACAATACAAACATGAGAAATGATGGTGGAGCCTAGCGGGATCGAACCGCTGACCTCCTGCATGCCATGCAGGCGCTCTCCCAGCTGAGCTAAGGCCCCGAACACCATCGTCCGAGCCGGTTGGGACCGGCATCGGAGGCGCTGCCATTAGGTGGCAGTACCCCCGTTTGCAAGCATAAAATGACTTAGTTGTCGTCACCGTCGTCGTCGCCAGCGGCTTCGACGCCCAGGTCGTCATCGCCGCCCAGATCGACGTCATTATCCGGCGAATCATCGTCCTCGTCGATATCCAGATCCACATCCAGATCGTCGTCCGCCGTCTCCAGCTCGCCGTCGGCAGTCTCGATGACCTTCTTGGGCGCGACTTCCTCATAAGGCAGTGGCTGCTTCGACTTCAGGGTCGGCTCTGGATCCCACGGATTGTTGCAGCTGATGCAAACAACCGGCGAATCATTGCCCAGATCATAAAAGCGCGTGCCGCACTTCGGGCAGGTACGCTTCGTACCCCATTCAGCCTTCACCATGTCCGGCCATGTCCTTTTCGTTTCAAAACAGATAATCGCACGGCTCGACACAGTCGTCCGCGAAGCGACGGGCGCCTTGCCATAGGCAAACCGCGCTGTCAAAAGCCGGGTCGCATTTTTTCGCTCCTCTTCCCCACGGATCATGATGACCTCTACGCTCGACCAGCCCGCCCCCATGCGCTTTTCCGCCGCCCCATCCCTGTCCGGCGCGGTCACGGTACCCGGCGACAAGAGCATTTCGCACCGCTCGCTGATGCTGTCAGCCCTGGCCGTGGGCGAAAGCCGGGTCGAAGGGCTGCTGGAAGGAGAGGACGTCCTCGCCACCGCCGCTGCCATGCGAGCAATGGGCGCGCAGATCATACGCGACGATGATGGCATCTGGCATATCCACGGCGTCGGGGTCGGTGGCTTGCTTCAGCCGGAAACCGCGCTGGACATGGGCAATAGCGGCACATCCACCCGCCTGCTCATGGGCCTGCTCGCCAGCCACGACCTGACCGCCACCTTCACCGGCGACGCCTCGCTCAGCAAGCGCCCGATGGCACGCGTCACCCAGCCGCTTGCCCTGATGGGCGCCAGTTTCACGTCCAGCCCCGGCGACCGGTTGCCGCTGACCATGCGCGGCGCCTGCCCCGCCGTGCCGCTCGACTATCGCCTTCCTGTCGCTTCGGCCCAGGTCAAATCGGCTATCCTGCTCGCCGGGCTCAACACATCCGGCATCACCCGTGTTGTCGAACCCATCCCTACCCGCGATCATAGCGAACGGATGCTCAAGGGCTTTGGCGCGAACCTGTCGGTGGAGGTAGAGGCTGACGGCACCCGCATCATTACACTGATGGGCGAAGCGGAACTCAAGCCGCAACAGATCGTCGTGCCCGGCGACCCCTCATCGGCCGCCTTCCCGATGGTCGCGGCGCTGATCGTGCCGGGATCGCGCATCACCATCGCCAATGTCGGCCTCAATGCCACCCGCGCGGGCCTGGTCGACCTGCTGCGCGAGATGGGCGGCGATATTGTAATCGAAAATCCGCGCGAAGTCGGCGGCGAGCCGGTCGGCGACCTCGTCATCACCGCCTCCGCCCTGCATGGGGTAGAGCCTGACCCCGCCCGCGCGCCATCGATGATCGATGAATATCCCGTCGCCTTCATTGCCGCCGCTCTGGCGCAAGGCCGCAGCATCTTCCGCGGCCTTGAGGAACTGCGCGTCAAGGAATCGGATCGCATCGCCACCATGGCGACGGGCCTTCGCGCGATCGGCGTCACCGTCGAAGAACTGGAAGACGGCCTCATCATCGAGGGTAGCGGCGGTCAGCCCCTTGCCGGCGGCGGCCCGATCGCAACGAAGCTCGATCATCGCATCGCCATGAGCTTCGCCATCGCCGGTCTCGTCTCCCGCGATGGCGTGGAGATTGACGATATGCGCCCAGTCGAAACCAGCTTCCCCGGCTTCGTGCCGCTGCTCAAAACGCTGGGCGCGCTATCATGATCATCGCCGTCGATGGCCCCGCCGCATCGGGCAAGGGCACGATCGCCAAGGCGCTGGCTCGCCATTATGGCTTGCCCTGCCTCGACACCGGCCTTCTCTATCGCGCCGTGGGCCTGAACGTCCTCAAGAATAGCGGAGACCCCGACCGAGAAGCCGATGCGCTGACCGCTTGCGTTTTTGAGGACGCGCTGCTCGACGATCCGGCCCTGCGTAATGAGGCGGTCGGCAGCCTCGCCTCGCGCGTGTCGGTGCATCAGGCAGTCCGAAACGCGCTGGTCCAACGGCAGCGCGATTTTGCGACACAACTGGGCGGCGCGATCCTCGACGGGCGCGACATCGCCACCGTCATCGCTCCCGACGCGAACGCAAAGCTGTTCGTTACCGCCAGCGTCCATGTCCGCGCCCAGCGCCGCTTCAACGACGCTGCAAGTCAGGGCGGTCATCCCGACATGGACAGTCTGATCGCGGACATTCAGGCCCGCGACACCCGCGACATGAGCCGCGATCATGCCCCCCTGCGTATGGCCGATGGAGCAGACTTGCTAGATACAAGCGATTTGACTATAGACGCGGCCGTCCAGAAGGCCATTGCGCTCGTGGACGCCCAGCTTGAAGGTCGTCGTATAGGCTGACCCGTCAAGGCGCCCGGTATTCCGTGCGCCCTTTTCGCTTTTCTCGGCTGCGCGTTTCTCAAGCTATCGGCCTGACGGATGCCTGAGTCGCATGAGGCGGCTTGGGCGTTTTGGCCAAAGACCATCGGATACAACCGGTTGGCCAGCAATGACGAGTGAAGGACTAACCATGGCCTCTACGGCATTCCCCTCGCGCGACGATTTCGCCGCGCTTCTCAATGATTCTCTTGGTGGCGAAGACGGCGGCTTTGAAGGCCGCGTCGTAAAGGGTACTGTTACCGCCATCGAAAACGACCTGGCCGTCATCGACGTAGGCCTCAAGAGCGAAGGCCGCGTGCCGCTGCGCGAATTCGCGATGCCCGGCCAGAAGGCCGACATCAAGGTGGGCGACGAAGTCGAAGTCTATGTCGACCGCGTCGAGAACGCACATGGCGAAGCCATGCTGTCGCGTGACCGCGCCCGTCGCGAAGCTGCCTGGGACAAGCTGGAAAGCGAGTTCACCGAGAGCGCCCGCGTCGAAGGCGTCATCTTCGGCCGCGTCAAGGGTGGCTTCACCGTTGATCTCGACGGCGCCGTGGCCTTCCTGCCCGGTTCACAGGTCGACATCCGCCCCGTGCGCGATGTCACCCCGCTGATGGACATCCCCCAGCCCTTCCAGATCCTCAAGATGGATCGTCGCCGCGGCAACATCGTCGTGTCGCGTCGCGCCATCCTGGAAGAGACCCGCGCCGAACAGCGCAGCGGCCTCATCCAGACCCTGGCCGAAGGTCAGGTTATCGAGGGCGTGGTCAAGAACATCACCGATTATGGTGCGTTCGTTGATCTGGGCGGCATCGACGGCCTGCTGCATGTCACCGACCTGTCATACAAGCGCATCAACCACCCGAACGAGATGATCAACATCGGCGACACGGTGAAGGTGCAGATCATCCGCATCAACCGCGACACCCAGCGCATCAGCCTGGGCATGAAGCAGTTGGAAAGCGATCCGTGGGAAGGCGCAGCCGCCAAGTATCCCGTCGGCGCCAAGCTGTCGGGCCGCGTCACCAACATCACCGAATATGGTGCGTTCGTGGAGCTGGAAGCTGGCATCGAAGGCTTGGTCCATGTTTCGGAAATGTCCTGGACCAAGAAGAACGTCCATCCCGGCAAGATCGTTTCGACCAGCCAGGAAGTCGAAGTTCTGGTTCTCGAAGTCGATCCCGAGAAGCGCCGCATCAGCCTTGGCCTCAAGCAGGCCCAGCACAACCCCTGGGACAGCTTCGCAGAGAAGCACCCGGTTGGCTCGGTCGTTGAAGGCGAAGTCAAGAACGCGACCGAATTCGGCCTGTTCATCGGCCTCGACGGCGACGTCGACGGCATGGTCCACATGTCCGACATCGCCTGGGGTATCTCCGGCGAGGACGCGCTGGCGCTGCACCGCAAGGGCGAGGCTGTTCAGGCCGTCGTTCTCGACATCGACGTTGAGAAGGAGCGCATCAGCCTTGGTATGAAGCAGATGGAACGTGGCGGCCCGGCCGCTGGCGGCACCGCTGCTGCGGCTGCTGGTCTCAACCGCAATTCCACCGTCACCGTGACGGTCCTGGAAGTGCGCGACGGCGGCCTGGAAGTGCAGGCTGGCGACGATGGCGCCACCGGCTTCATCAAGCGCAGCGACCTTGGCCGCGACCGCGACGAGCAGCGTTCGGAGCGTTTCCAGGTCGGCCAGAAGTTCGACGCGATGGTCATCGGTTTCGACCGTGCCAAGAAGCCGAACTTCTCGGTCAAGGCTTTGCAGATCTCGGAAGAGAAGCAGGCTGTGGCGCAGTATGGTTCGTCCGACAGCGGCGCATCGCTGGGCGACATTCTGGGCGAAGCGCTCAAGGCAAAGAACGAGGGCTAACCGCCCATCGCCTGACCTCTTAAAGGTCATTGGCAACAGGAAAGGCCCGCCGGACACTCGTCCGGCGGGCCTTTCCTTTGTCCATTCCCGAAGAGAGACGCGTCGATGATCTTGCCAGATTGTAAACGGCGCGCTGACTCGATATGCTCCTCTCCTCGCCTATGGGGGCTTGGAAGGCGTGGAGGCACGATGATCCGTTCTGAACTGGTCCAGAAACTGGCTGAGGAAAATCCCGGTCTGACCTTGCAAGAGGTCGAAAAGATCGTCGATCTCTTTTTCCGGGAGATTATCGACCGGCTTGCCGCTGGCGGACGCGTGGAGCTACGCGGCTTCGGCGCTTTCACTACTCGTGCCCGCGATGCGCGCACCGGCCGCAACCCGCGCACCGGGGAGCAGGTACCTGTCGAGGCAAAGAAAGTTCCCTATTTCAAACCCGGCAAGGAAATGCGCGAGCGCCTAAACAGCAAATAGGCGCGCAACTGCCAACAACTTTAGCCCATCAACATTGGCGGAGTCTCTTGACCTCTCTGGCCCCAACCGGCAGGGGAAAGCCATTGCGGACGTGGCGAAATCGGTAGACGCAGCGGACTTAAAATCCGCCTCCCCCTGGGAATGCGGGTTCAAGTCCCGCCGTCCGCACCACCTTGAATTTTCTCACTTTTTAGCGATGGAATGTGCGCTCGCCGGAAATCTATTCCGACGAACCGGCGCATAAACCACCGACCGCCACCAGCCGCGCCTTGCCATCTGGCGTCGGAAAATGTCCGTCTTCAAACGGCACGTCTCCCCAGCGCCAGGGCGTCAATTCGTCATAGGCAGGGTTGGACATGGACGCATGTCGCTTCAGGTTGAACAGCCTTTGCCCTTCATTCTGATACGCCGACAATCGGGCATGTTCGCGATAGATATCCGCCGCCCGGTCATAGGGGAACGATTCACGCCATCCCATTGCCCGCGCGACCTGCGTGATGATCCACCAGTCGGGCCTGACATCTTCGGGCAAAGGAAACAGGGCACGTTGCCGACTGATGAGCCGATCGGCATTGGTGACGGTGCCATCTTTCTCGCCCCAGTCCGCCGCGGGCAGGCTTACATGAGCAAAGCGGCCCATCTCCGTATCCGCAGCACAATCCGACACCACCACAAAAGGGCAGGAAGCCAGCACATCGTCTGACGACAGGCCAGCATCCTCTCCCATCACCCAAAGCGCCTTGATGCGACCGTCGCGGATCTGATCGCGCAGGCCCACAGCGCTCACCCCCGGTTTCGTCGCCATACGGGACGCCGCCCAAAATCGTTCGACCCGGGCGACATTTTCCGCCGTGAAATCCATATGCGCGGCCAGCATGGACGGCAGAGCACCCACTTCGCGCGCTCCCATCGCATTGGGGTCATCCGTCATGCAGAAGGGCGCTGCCCCTGGCTTGCCAATACGCCCAGTTGCAAGGTGGACATTGACAATCGCATTCACGCGATCAGTCCCATAGATTGCCTGATCCATGTCATGGCTGAACAGCGTGATCGTGCGCGGGGTCGCCGCGAACAGCGTGAAAAACTGCTTGAGTAGCGCGGGTGCGACATCACAGGCCCTCGCCACCGACCAGATGTCATGGCCTCCTGCGTTGACGCCTTCCCAAAACCCTCCCAGCGCACTGACGCTGCTTGCCAGGAAATCCCGATCGGTCGCGCCGGCCTTGTCGCAAAAAGCAAGCAGCCCGTTCATCAGCACCGCGTCGCTGCCAGGTCGCACGGCCAGGTGCAAATCCGCACCCTCGCAAGGGTGTGGGTCGATAATGACGAGCTTTACATCCCGCTCCGTGCACGCGGCCATGATCCGCTCATGAAGCACCGGATAGCGCAAGGCAGTGCCCGAGCCGACCAGCACGATCAGGTCCGCTTTGTTCAGATCCTCATAGGTGGCGGGTACGACATCCTCGCCAAAGGCATGAATGTGGCCAAGCGTAGCACCGGACAGGCCCAGACGCGTATCTGCGTCGATATTCGCTGAGCCGACAAACCCCTTCATCAGCTTGTTAGCGACATAATAGTCCTCCGTCAGCAATTGGCCGGAGATGTGGAAAGCAACCGAGTCCGGACCATATCTGGCGACGATGTCCGTCAACCGCTTCGCCACCAGCTTGATCGCCTTGCCCCAACTGGCCCGCTTGCCCGCGATCTGCGGATGGAGCAGCCGTCCTTCCAGCCCCACCGCATCCCCCAACTGCGCACCCTTGGGACACAGCCGCCCGCCATTGGCAGGATGCATCCGATCCCCCTCGATCCGGACTTCGCGCTCATCCATCAGGGTCGCGCGGATGCCGCAGCCTACGCCGCACCCTGGGCAGGTCGTACGAATAACGGCCATGTCAGGCCAACCGCGACCACTTGGGTCTGGGATGAATCATCAGATACCCGCAGTCATCATTTCAGAAGGACCAACTCCTCGGCCATGCTGGGGTGCAAGGCCACGGTGTCGTCGAAATCCTGCTTGGTCAGACCCGCCTTCACCGCGATAGCCGCCGCTTGCAAGATTTCCGGCGCGTCCGGGCCAATCATGTGCAGGCCGACGACGCGGTTGGTGGTCGCATCCACGATCATCTTGTAGAGCGCCCGCTCCTCCCGTCCTGCCAACACATTCTTCATCGGCCGGAAGTCGGAGGTATAGATTTTGACGGTGCCCAACTTGTTGCGGGCCTCCGCCTCCGTCATGCCGACGCCTGCCAAGGGAGGATGGCTGAATACGGCGGACGGGATGCAGCCATAATCGACCGTGCGCGGATTGTCGCCGAACACCGTGTCGGCAAAGGCATGCCCTTCGCGAATGGCAACGGGAGTCAATTGCACACGGTTGGTGACATCCCCGACCGCATAAATGCTTTCACAACTCGTCTTGTTATAGTCGTCGACCTTGATCGCGCCCTTCTCATCCAGCGCCACGCCTGCATTTTCAAGCCCCAACCCATCGGTATGTGGACGACGGCCGGTCGCGAACATCAGCGTGTCACAGGCGATCGGATCGCCATTCTTCATGCGGATGCACATCGTGCCATCCTCATTCTTCTCGATCTTCTCGAACTCGGCGTTGAAGCGGAAATTGATGCCCTTCGTCATCGAAATCTGGAGCAATCGATCACGCACACTCTCGTCATAGCCGCGCAGCAAGGTGCCGCTGCGATTGACGATGGTCACATGGGTTCCGAGTTGGTGGAAGATCCCGGCGAATTCATTGGCGATATAGCCACCACCAACGATGACCATGCGCTCCGGGCACTTGTCGAGGTGGAACACCTCGTTCGAGGTGATGCCATGTTCGGCTCCCTCGACGTCTGGCAGCATCGGCCAGGCGCCGGTCGCAACCAGTATATATTTTGCCGTCAAGGTACGACCACTGGCCAGCGTCAACTCGTGCGGGCCGGTGACGGTCGCCCGCTCGGGGATGACCTCCACCTTATGGCTATCGAGCGTGTTCTTGTAGAGGCCCTCCAGTCGATCGACTTCGCCCAGCACATTGTCGCGCAGGGTCGTCCATTCGAACCCGCAATCGGGCACATTCCAGCCAAAGCGGCGGGCGTCCTTCAAATCTTCGGCGAAATGCGCGCCATAGATTAGCAGCTTCTTGGGTACGCAGCCGCGAATGACGCAGGTGCCGCCGACGCGAAACTCCTCAGCCACCGCGACCTTTGCGCCGTGCGCTGCGGCAACACGCGAGGCACGAACCCCGCCGGACCCCGCACCAATGACGAACAGGTCCACATCATAATCGCTCATGCCAGCCTCCGCTTGTCGGGCGGATATGGCGGCTGGCACGCGCGGTTACAAACGGGATTTTCTTTAGATGTCCCCAAGCGCCAGTTCTATCAACGCCATGGTCGATGGATCAAAGCCTTTCGGCCCGTCCGCCTCGATCGACCTTGCGATTTCCTTGCCCAGTTCCACACCGAACTGATCAAACGGATTGATGCCCATCAACACAGCATTGGCGAAGGTGCGATGTTCGTAGAAAGCGATCAACGCCCCCAGTGCCTCTGGCGTCACGTCATCCAGCAATATGGTGGTAGATGGCCGGTTCCCCGGATAGGCGCGGGCCGGATCGACATCATTATCCTTGCCCTGCATCAGCGCCGCGCCCTGCGCGAAGCAATTGACCAGCAACGCACGGTGATGCGCGGGGTCGAGAGAATTGCCCGGTTCCTTCGATGCAATGAACTCGACCGGAGTCAGGACTGTCCCCTGATGCAATAGCTGGAACACGGCATGCTGGGCATCGGTGCCAACCCCACCCCAGGTGATGGCAGCGGTCGGTCCATCGACGGGCGTCCCGTCCAGCTTCACGGCCTTGCCATTGCTCTCCATCTCCAACTGCTGGAGGTAGGAGGGCAGCAATCGCAACCGCTCATCATAGGCGAAGACCGCGCGTGTTTCGCAGCCCAGGATGCGGGTATAATATTGATCGACAAAGGCGGCGATCAAAGGCGCATTCTCGCGCGGATCGGATAAGCGGAAATGGCGGTCCATCGTCGCCGCGCCTTCCAGCAGGCTCTCAAACGCATCCCAGCCCAGTGCCAGCGCCGCAGGAAAACCGATCGAGGACCAGAGCGAATAGCGCCCGCCCACCGATTCGTTGAACGGCAGGATGCGAGTTTCGTCCACGCCCCACTCCATCGCCTTGTCCGGCGCGGCGGTCAGGGCGATGATGCGGCCATAGGGGTCATCGACGCCTGCTTCGACCATCCAGTTGATCGCGCTCGCCGCGTTCAGCATCGTCTCGGTCGTGGTGAAGGTCTTGGAGGCGACCGCGATCAGCGTGGCTGCCGGATCGAACCGATCCATCGCCCGCTCCAGCGCGGTGCCATCGACATTGGACACGATCGCCACGTCATAGCGATCGCCATCGCCTTCCAGCGCATCGACGATCAGGTCCGGACCCAGCGCTGATCCGCCGATGCCGATATGCAATAAGTGCCGCACCGGTCCCAGCGCATCCGCCTCGATCGCATCGATCAACGCACGCATCCGCTTATGCAGCGCCTTGGCCAGCGCAACGCTCTCGGCATTGCCTTCGCCCCGTTCCGCCGGATGCTCGGCAGCACGGCCTTCGGTGACGTTCACCGCCTCTCCGGCGAACAGCGCATCGCGGCGGGCGGCAAAGCCCTGCGCATCGGCGAGCGCCAGAAAGCCGCTCATCAATTCGTCGGTCAAATGTGTTTTCGACCAGTCGAATCGCAGTGCCCCTTGGGTCAGCACATATTTCGACAACCGGTCGGGATCGTCGGCAAATACCGTCTTCAGGGTGATTTGGGGCATTTGCGATATTGTGGCCAGTGCAGCACGTGTCATGATGTATAATCCTCCAACGCAGGTCGATGTCGACGCTGCACTCGTCGATTCTTTCCACCCTTAGTCCCATTCATGCTGCATTGCACCGCCCGGGAGCGCTTGACGCCAACCTTCCAAGGCCGCAAAAGCCCGACGGCCTGCGAAACGGGCCTTTATTGGGATGACGAACGGGCATGAGCCAAAAATCCGAGACGCGGGACTTTCTCTGGTTCCTCGCGAAACTGGCGATCTTCGTCTTCGTCCTCCGCAGTTTCATCGTATCGCCTTTCAATATCCCGTCGGAGTCGATGCAGCCGCGTCTGCTGATCGGCGACTATCTGCTCGTCGCCAAATGGCCCTATGGCTATTCGCGCTACTCCCTGCCGTTCAGCGTTCCGCTGATTCCCGGCCGCATCCTTGCCAGCACGCCCGCGCGCGGCGACGTGGTGGTATTCAAGGCGCCACCGCATCAGCGCGACGATTATATCAAGCGGGTTATCGGCCTGCCCGGCGACCTGATTTCCGTGCGCGCCGGAACCGTCTATCTGAACGGTCAAGCGATCCCGAAGCAAAAGGTCGCCGACCTCGTCATCCCCGCCTCCCCCAACATGGTCGCCGCCGCACGCATGGAAGGCAATCCCTCCCCCTGCTATCGCGCCCAGTTTGAGGAAGCCGCGCCCGATGGCGGGCGCCAGTGCCGCTATCCGCAATATCGCGAGACCCTGCCGGGCGGCAAAAGCTATAATGTCCTCGACCTTGATCCAGACGGTCCCGCCGACGACCGCGACACGGTGGTCGTACCGCAGGGGCATCTGTTCCTGATGGGCGACAATCGCGACCGCAGCGCCGACAGCCGCTTCCCGGCGCAGGAAGGCGGCGGCATTGGCCTGGTCCCAGAAGAAAATCTGGTGGGCCGTGCCCTCGTCTCGGTCTTTTCGACCGATGGCAGCGCCAACTGGCTGCTGCCCTGGACCTGGTTCACCGCCGCGCGCTGGAGCCGGATCGGGGAAGGTTTTTGACGCGACCTGATCCGACAGAGTGGCTCACGGCGCTAATCGGCCGCGCGCCGAAGGACATTGATGCCTTCCTTCAGGCGCTGACCCATGGCAGCGCCAACGCGCGCAACTATGAGCGTCTGGAGTTTCTGGGCGATCGGGTGCTGGGCCTGATCATCGCCGAATGGCTGTTCGAACGCTTCGACGACGAACCGGAAGGCAAGCTTTCCCGCCGTTTCAACGCGCTGGTGTCGGGTGAGACATGCGCCGATGTTGCGCGCAGCGTCGGCGTCGCCACCCATCTCGTTCTGGGCAAACAGGCGCGCGACGATGGCGCCGCCGACAGCGACAATGTGCTGGGCGACGTCATGGAGTCGCTGATCGGCGCGCTGTTTCAGGAGGGCGGCATGGACGAAGCGCGCCCCTTCGTCCGCCGCGTATGGGCCGGCCGGGTCGATACTCAGACAGCAGCGCCCCGCCATCCCAAATCCGCACTTCAGGAATGGGCCGCCGCCAACAAGCGTAAGCCGCCCGAATATGAGATGACTGGCCGCACAGGCCCGCACCATGCCCTGCGCTTCACCGTCACCGTCACCATCAAGGGCGCGGGCGAGGCAAGCGCGGAGGGCGGGTCGAAGCAGGAGGCGGAAACTGCCGCAGCTACGATGCTGCTGGAAAAACTGACGGGTTGATCCGCCGTGCGACGCCCCCGTCTTTATGCTATTCCCACCGATAATTGATCTGGCCAGCGGTGCGCCGCGGCCGAACGGAGCATGTCTTGAACGCTGAAACCCCGAACACCCGCTGCGGCGTCGTCGCCATTGTCGGCGCACCCAATGCAGGCAAATCCACATTGGTCAACGCGCTGGTCGGGCAGAAGGTAGCGATCACCAGTCCCAAGGCGCAGACCACCCGAACCCGCGTGATGGGCGTGGCGATCGAGGGCGACGCGCAGCTTGTGCTGGTCGATACACCCGGCATCTTCGCGCCAAAGCGGCGATTGGACCGGGCGATGGTGCAAGCGGCCTGGGGCGGTGCACAGGGCGCGGACTTGATTGCGCTGGTCGTGGATGGCAAGGCTGGCCTTGGCACCAAGATGGAGCCGATCATCGAATCCTTCGTCAACCGCCCCGAACCCAAATGGCTGATCCTCAACAAAGTCGATATCGCCATCAAAGAGAAGTTGCTGGTCCTTACAGAGCGGCTGAACGAGAAATTGGGCCTGTCCGAAACCTTCTTCGTCAGCGCCGCGACCGGCGACGGCCTGCCTGAACTCAAGGCCGCCTTTGCCGCCGCCATGCCGGAAGGGCCGTGGCATTTTCCGGAGGATCAGGTGTCGGACGCCACCGACCGGATGCTGGCGGCGGAAATCACCCGCGAGCAGCTTTATCATCAGCTCCACGCCGAACTGCCTTATGCCACCGCTGTTGATACCGAAAAATATAGCGAGCGGCAGGATGGGTCCGTCGAAATCCACCAGCAGATCCTGGTAGGGCGGACGACCCAACGCGCCATCGTGCTGGGCAAGGGCGGTCAGCGCCTCAAGGAAATCGGTTCGAAGGCCCGCGCCGAACTGTCGGCCCTGCTGGGGGTCAAGGTTCACCTTTACCTGCACGTCAAGGTGAAGGAAGATTGGGAGGACGACCGGGGCATCTATCGCGACATCGGCCTCGACTGGGTGGAGTAATATTCGGTCAGCCGCGTTCGGCGGGCACCGCGACCTCAACCGCTGCCTGCGCGACTTTGACCATCACCGGCGTGCGGGCCAGCACCTCCCCATCGATCGAGATGCCAAGGCGTGGTCGCGTATCAAGGCGGAAACTCTGTCCCTTGAACTCAACCGTGTGGGCGTCCTTGTCGCGCAACTTGAAGAATTTCGCATACCAGTCGCCTGCCAGCCGCAGGCGGCTGCGCCCGACGACCGCCTGGATCATGATGTCGCCGCTTTCTACATCGGCATCCTCGGATAGCTCCACGCCGCCGTGGAACCGACCATTGAGTATGCGGACCTCCGTCGACCACATGCGCCGTTCGCCCTCACCATCGTCGATAATGAGGCGGAATGGACGAAAGGCGACGGAGCATTTGACCGCCCACAGCAGATAGCCGACCCGGCCCAGATAGCGCTTCAGCTTGTGCGGCACGGTTTTCCCGATCATCGGCGACAGGCCGATCGAGGCTGCATTGACGAAATAGTCGTGGTCGATCATGCCCAGGTCGATCCGCCGCCGTTCCCCGCTGGCGATCACCTCCACCGCGCCATCCAGATCAAGGGGCAGGCCCAATGTCCGGGCGAAGCTGTTCGCGGTGCCAAGCGGCAACACGGCGAACACACAATCCTTGCCCACCAGTTCATCTATGGTGCCGGACATGGAACCATCGCCACCACCCACTATAACCATCGGCGCACCATCCGCTATCACGCGCGCGACCGTGCTGTTCATCTGATTGGGATCATCAACAGCGTGGGCGGCAATCAACGCGACTCCCGCCGCCTCAAGCTTTGTCTTGGCATCCCGGAAAAGCGCCTGCCCCCGTCGTGAATGCGCGTTGACGACCAGCGCAGCTTCGCGCGGGAGAGATTTCATAGCCATGCCACAATAACCTGTGAGCCTATGTTACGGGTCCATATGTTTTTCTGAGGGAAACTTGGATGGCCCGGCATCGTTCATTCCCCATGGCCCGTATTGCCCACCTCTCCGACCTGCATTTCGGTGCTCATGACCCCACAGTGGTGGACGCCACCCTTGCCTGGATGGAGGAACATCGCCCCGACCTCATCATCCTCAGCGGCGATTTTACCCAGCGCGCCCGCATCGCCCAATTCCGGCAGGCATCGGCGTATATCAACCGATTACGCGCCGCCGGCTTTACAACCCTTGCCGTTCCGGGGAACCATGACATTCCCCTCTATGATGTCTTCCGTCGGTTTGTGACGCCACTCACGCGCTATGAGCGCTATATCGACAACGACCTGTGCCCTTGGTTCGAGAATGACGAACTTGCCGTACTGGGCATCAACACCGCACGGTCGCTGACGATCAAGGACGGGAAGATCAATCGCAAGCAGATGGCGCTGATCGAGGAACGCTTCGCCCGCGTCACACCGGAAAAAACGCGTATTCTCGTCACGCACCACCCGCTGTTCGCCATGCCGATCGCGAAGGGAAATGAACTGAGCGAAGCGGTCGGGCGGCATGACGACGCAATCGAAAGCGTCTCCCGCGCGGGTGTCCATGTCGCGCTGGCCGGTCATTTCCACCGCACCTATGCAGAGGCTGCGGCAAGGATGGTGGAAAATGCCGGGCGCGCGCTCGTCATTCAGGCGGGCACGGCCACGTCCACCCGCTTTCGCAACAATGAGCTACAAAGCTTCAACTGGCTTCATGTGGCGCGCCACGATGACCTTGAACTACAGGTTATCGCCTGGGACGGAGAGCGTTTCGGCCGAGGGGATCATATCCGATACCAGTTCGATGGCGAGATTTGGAACCGAAAACCCCTTTTTTCCAACCAACAATTGCACAAAAGCCTTGATGTTGATCAATCACTTACCGCCCATAGTCGGGAAACCCGCAAGCCGCTCGCGCGTTAGGACAGGGTTAGGATTGAGGGAGAGCGCAGATGGCTGTATCGATACTGTTCCCCGATAACTCGATCCGCGATGTGCCCGGTCAGTTGATCGTCCGTTCCAACTGTCATGACAGCAGGACTGCCTTCGTCCAGATTCCGGTGAATAGCGATCCCATGTGGCGCTATTGTCAGGTTGAAGGCCATTGGCACGCCGTTCCACGGCATGGTGGCAATGTTTCCATCTTGACACCAAAGCCGCAAGCCTGGTGGCATTCCATCACGCAAATGCAGGACCGGACCCCAGATGCCGAGGCTCCTGGTCCAGCCAAGAGGCTTCGTTATATTTCGGGCAGGGCCTGAGCGCCATCGTCCCATCGCGCTTCCCCCATGTCATTCCAGCAGCATGGCTGCTGCGTGGATAGCGGATGCGTTTGCGTGGCGTTTCGTCAATCTGGTGGATCAAGTTCCGCGAAGCCCATTCAGTCCGGGTCGATCATGCCGCGGCGGTTGGGGGGACGAATGCGATCGCTGTCAATCTCAGCATCCGGGGGCGGGGATGGAATCAAGCGCTTTGTCAGCGACAGTAGGGTAAGAACCAGCAATGTGATGGTTGAAGCCAGCAGAACGAGGGTAAACTGCCCTGCCCCAGCCGCTATGCCGACAGCCGCCGCCATCCACAGGCTGGCCGCCGTCGTCATGTTGCGTACGTCGCCGCCACGGACGAAAATGAGGCCGCCTGCGATAAAGCCGATCGCCTGCGCCAACCCTTGAATCGCCCGGACAGGATCGCTTTGCTGGCCCTGCTGGGCCATTTCGCGGGCAATCAACAGCGCGGAAATGACGATCATCGCCGAACTTAGCGCAACCAGCGCATGGGTACGGATGCCTGCATCATGCCCGCGCCACTCACGCTCAAAACCAATGACCAGTCCGACCACGGTCGCGAGTCCCAGCCGCAACGCGATTGTCACCCAGTCATCGTCGATCATCGCCCTGACTCCATGCCCCTATGCTCGCACCCAACGCATTGGGCGGGATGGAGTTCATGGATGTCAAGAGATCAGTTTATGGCGCCGTGACAGTGCTTGTACTTCTGACCCGAACCGCAGGGACATGGCGCATTGCGGCTGATGTCCAGATTGGTGAATTCGCCCGGTTCGCCATTGCCGATCGGCGAGCGCGGGATAGCGCTGGTAATCCTTCCCAACTGCCCGGCGTCGAAATCACCACTATTATCCTCGCCCGAAAACGGGTCGATATGGGTCGTGATGAAGTCGGGCAGCACTGGCAGTTCGAACTCCGGCAGCGGCGCTTCCATACGGAACTGCACGCGGGCGATGGAACCGGTCACATCCTCGCGGATATTATTCAGCATCCGCTCGAACAAGGCGAAGGCTTCCTGCTTATATTCGTTGATCGGCGTCTTCTGGGCGTAAGCGCGCAAATGCACGACCTGCCGCAGCGCATCGAGCGTCGAGAGATGCTCTTTCCAGTGATGATCCAGGCTCTGGAGCAATATGCTCTTCTCGATCGAGTGCCAGTCATGCGCATCGATCTCGGCAATCTTTTCGGCAACCGCCTGGTCGGCCAGAGCTACCAGTCGTTCCTCTATCATCTCGGGATCGACGGCATCTTCCGTCATCCACGCATCAATGTCCGGCTCCAGGCTCAATATGTCGGCGGTACGCTCTTTCAGGCCCGCAACATCCCACTGTTCGGGATAGCTGCCGGGCGGGCAGGATGCGCCGACCAGATCGTTCACCGTCTCGCGTCGCATGTCCGTAACGACGTCGTCCACCGTGTCCGCGTCCATGATATCGGCACGCTGCTCGTAGATCACCTTGCGCTGGTCGTTCATCACGTCATCATATTCGACGACCTGCTTGCGGATGTCGTAGTTTCGGGCCTCCACCTTGCGCTGGGCCGTTTCGATCGCCTTGGACAGCCATTTGGACGGCGGCAAAGCCTCTCCATCTTCTAGATTGGAGCGGATCATCTTGGCGAACATCGTGTCCGGGCCAAAAATACGCATCAGGTCATCGTCAAGGCTGAGGTAGAAGCGCGACAGGCCCGGATCGCCCTGACGGCCCGAACGGCCACGCAACTGATTATCGATACGGCGGCTTTCGTGCCGCTCGGTCGCCAGGACGAACAGGCCACCCGCCGCCAGCACTTCAGCTTTCTCGGCGGCGATTTCGGCCTTGATCTTCTCGATCGCAGCATCGCGCTCGGGGCCTGCGGGCACATCGCGCAATTCATCTTCCATCCGCAGCTCAAGATTGCCGCCCAACTGGATGTCGGTGCCGCGACCCGCCATGTTGGTGGCGATCGTCACCGCGCCCTTGCGGCCCGCCTGCGCGACGATATGCGCCTCGCTCTCATGGAAACGGGCGTTCAGGACGGCGTGCTTGACGCCTTCCTGCTCCAGAAATTCGGACAGCATTTCTGATTTTTCGATCGACACGGTGCCGACCAGAACGGGTTGTCCCTTTTCGGCATGAACCTTGATGGTCTTGGCAATGCCGCGGAACTTATCTTCCAGATTCTTGTAAAAACTGTCTTCCTCGTCGATCCGCGCGACCGGCTTGTTGGTCGGGATGGTAACGACGTTCATCTTGTAGATTTCGTAGAACTCGGTCGCCTCGGTCGAGGCGGTGCCAGTCATGCCCGAAATCTTGGGATACATGCGGAAGTAATTCTGGAAAGTGACGGAGGCCAGTGTCTGGTTCTCCGGCTCTATCTGCACGCCTTCCTTCGCTTCGACGGCCTGATGCAGGCCATCGGACCAGCGGCGCCCGTCCATCATGCGGCCCGTAAACTCGTCAATAATGACGACCTTGCCGTCCTCGACGATATAATCAATGTCCCGGCGGAACATCACCACCGCCTTCAGCGCCTGATTCACATGGTGTACAACCTGGGTATTCTCGAAATCATAGAGGTTGCTGCCCTGAAGCAGCCCCGCCGTCTCCAGCAGCCGCTCGATATTCTCGGTCCCATCCTCGGTCAGCGTGATCGTGCGCTGCTTCTCATCCTTCTCATAATCCTGCTCGCCCAACTGCTTCACGATCGCATCGACGGAAACATACAGCTCCGACTTGTCGTCGGTAGGGCCGGAAATGATGAGCGGCGTGCGCGCTTCGTCGATCAGGATCGAGTCGACTTCATCAACAATCGCGTAATTGAAGGGCCGCTGCACCATCGATGCGCGGTCATATTTCATATTGTCGCGCAGATAATCGAAGCCGAGTTCGTTGTTCGTCGCGTAGGTAACGTCGGCCGCATAGGCCGCGCGGCGCTGGTCCTCGCTAATATTCGGCACGACCACGCCAGTCGTCAGGCCCAGGAAACGATAGACCTGCCCCATCCATTCGCAGTCACGCGTGGCCAGATAGTCGTTCACGGTAACGACATGAACGCCCTTGCTCTCAAGCGCGTTAAGATAGGTGGCGAGCGTCGCGACCAGCGTCTTGCCCTCACCCGTCCGCATTTCTGCGATTTCACCGCGATGAAGGACGATGCCGCCGATCATCTGCACGTCGAAGTGACGCATCCCCAACACGCGCACCGCCGCTTCGCGCACGGTAGCGAAAGCCTCAGGCAGCAGGTCGTCCAGCGTCTCACCATTGACCAGCCGCTCGCGGAACTTCACGGTCTGCGCCGCCAGTTCCTCATCCGACAGCGCCTGTGCCGCCTCTTCGAAAGACGCAACGCGATCGACGAGCTTGCCCAACGACTTGACGTAGCGTTCGTTGGACGATCCGAAAATGGACTTGGCGAGTGCGCCGAACATGCAAATTCCTGACTTTTGGCGGGACGCGAGGACATGGAGACGGTCCACGCGCGAACATGCGCCGCGATTTAGGGTTTGGGCGTTGGATAGTCAATTGACGGCGGACGGCTCTTTCCCGTCGACAGGCAGATAGCAGCGGTGTGGCGGGACATTGGGGCAGGACATTGACGCGCCGGGCGATTTCTTTACATCCCCGGCCATGACCGATCGCTCGCCCCTCGCCCCCGCCGCTTTCCCTGACCTTCCCACCATTGGCGGCGTGACGCTGCGGGTCGCTCGCGCGGGATATAAGGCGTGGGAACGATGCGACCTGACCTATGTGGAACTGGCCCCCGGCACAGCCGTCGCGGGCGTTACGACGCGAAGCAAATGCCCCTCGCCCGAGGTGGAATGGTGTCGCGACGCGATCCCGCTCGGATCGGCACGGGCGCTGGTGGTGAATGCGGGCAACGCCAATGCCTTTACCGGCAATCGCGGTCGTGCGGCGGTGGAAGCGATCGCCGCCCGAGTCGCTAATCATCTCGACTGTTTGCCCAGCGACGTGCTCGTCTCCTCGACTGGCGTGATCGGTGTGCCGCTGCCGATCGACAAGGCGGAAGCGGGGCTGGACGCGGCTTTCGACGCTGCGCCCTGTAGCTGGGAGGATGCCGCCAACACCATCGGCACCACCGACACCTATGCAAAGGGCGCGCAGGTCGCAGCGATCATCGGTGACACACGCGTCAATCTGGTCGGCATTATCAAGGGATCGGGCATGATTGCGCCCGACATGGCGACAATGCTGGGCTATATTTTCACCGACGCAGCGATCGAACCGGCACTGCTCCAACAGATGCTCTCCACAGCAAACAGCAGGACATTCTCCTGCATCACGGTCGATAGCGACACCTCCACCAGCGATACGGTACTGGCCTTTGCCACCGGCGCGGCGGGCAATGCCCCGCTGGTGACGATGGACGATCCGGGCGCGGACGCCTTTGCCACCGCCCTTTCCGACCTGTGCCGCCAGCTTGCCCATCTGGTGGTGCGCGACGGTGAGGGTGCAAGCAAGTTCATCGAGATCAACGTCGAGGGTGCAACGAGCGACGAGAGCGCCCATCGCATCGCTCTGTCGATCGCCAACTCGCCACTGGTCAAGACCGCCATCGCGGGCGAGGACGCCAATTGGGGTCGCGTCGTCATGGCGGTCGGCAAGGCAGGCGAACCGGCCGAGCGCGACAAGCTGTCGATCCGCTTCGGCGTGACCCAGGTTGCAACCGGAGGACTTGCCGTGGAGGGCTATGACGAGGCACCGGTCGCCGCGCATCTCAAGGGGCAGGATATTCGCATCGGCGTTGATCTTGGCCTGGACGATGGGCGCGCGACCGTGTGGACCTGTGACCTGACGCACGGCTATATCTCGATCAATGCGGATTATCGGAGTTGATGGAGGCTGCCCTCATCGCGTCAGTCGCCGAGCTGATACGGGATGTGGCGCGTGATATCGTACTGCCGCGCTATCAGAATTTGACCGCCGACCAGATCAGCGAGAAGGCCGCCGACGATTTCGTGACCATCGCCGACAAGGAAAGCGAACTGCGCCTAGCCGATGGGTTGTCGGCGATCCTGCCGGACGCGGGCGTGATCGGCGAAGAAGCCTGCGCTGCTGATCCGACGATCCTTGATCGTGCTGGCGACGGCCTCAACTGGATTATCGACCCGATTGACGGCACCGGCAATTTTGCAGCCGGTCGCCCGCCCTTTGGCATCATGATCGCGCTGGCGGACGCGGGCACGACCCTCGGGGGGTGGATATTTGACCCGTTGAGGGGCCGTCTGTGCCACGCCACGCTCGGCGGCGGCGCCTATATCGACGGCGAGCGGGTGCAAGCGCGCGAAAGCGGCGCCCACCTGCCGATCGCGGCCCTCGCAGTATACTTCATGAGCGAAGCGGAGCGCGCCGACATAGGTCGCCGGGCCGATGGCGCATTCACGCTGGTCGACATTCCCCGCTGCGCTGCCGAACAATATCCCCGGCTGGTACTGGGCCAGAACGACGTATCGGTTTTTGCCCGATCCCTACCCTGGGACCATGCTGCAGGCACGCTGCTGCTCAATGAAGCGGGTGGACGTTGCACACGACTGGACGGATCGCCCTACCGCGTCGGCGACACACAGCGCGGGCTGTTGGGCGCATCTTCGCCCCGCCTGTGGGATATGGCGACAAAGACGCTCTTTGCTGATCTACGGGCCTGATCTACGGGAGACACCGCACTATGCTGACCATCTGGGGCCGCCTCAACTCGCATAATGTGAAGAAGGTCGCGTGGCTCGCGCAGGAAATCGACCTGCCCCATGCCCGCCATGATGTCGGCGGCGCGTTCGGCATGGATGCGGACTATCTGGCGCGCAATCCCAATGCGCTCATCCCCACGATAGAGGATGACGGGTTGGTCCTGTGGGAATCGAACGCAATCCTGCGCTATCTCGCCGCGCGCCATGCCTCCGGCACCAGCTTCTGGCCCGACGATCCGGCAGCCCGGGCGATGGGCGATAAATGGATGGACTGGCAGTTCAGCTATGCCGACCTGCAACGCAATGCTTTCCTCCACCTCGTTCGGTGCAAACTGGAAGATCGCGATCCCGCCATCATAGCCGCTTCGGCGCAGGCTTGTGGCAAAGCCATGATGATCTTGGACAATGCGTTGGCGCAAACGCATTGGCTGTCGGGTGGCGACTTCGGCCTGGGTGACGTTCCAATGGGCGTTTATGCCCATACATATTTCACACTCGACATCGAGCGGCCCAAGCTGCCGCATCTGCGCGGCTGGTACGACCGGCTGCGCAAACGACCGGCCTATGTCGAAACGGTGATGATCCCGCTGACATAGGCCGCTCGGGGGCCGGTCGAGCCTTTATTAAAGCTCGCCTTCCAGCCAGCCCTTGAGCGCGCTCTTGGGCGCAGCGCCGACCTTGGTCGCGCTGACCTCACCATTTTTGAACAGAAGCATCGTTGGGATGCCCCGCACACCATATTTGCCGGGCGCTTCGGGATTTTCGTCGATATTGACCTTTACGATCGTCACCTTCTCGGTCAGTTCCTCCGAAATCTCCTCAAGAGCCGGGCCGATCATCTTGCAGGGGCCGCACCATTCCGCCCAGAAATCAACCAGCACCGGCTTGTCGGAATCGAGTACATCCTGCTGGAAGCTGAGGTCGGTCACTGCCTTGGTCGCCATGATGAAAAATCTCCATTTTCGTTGCTATGTTATTTAGGGAAGTAAGTGGTCTGGCTCAACGCCCCCGCCCGACAAATTGTCCTGCGTGGCGGCAAAGCCGGGCTTGTGCGGTGTCAGAAGATCGTTGGGCAAAACGATCAGACGGGGCGCACTGGTATAGAGCAAAGCCGCCTCCACCCGCCGTCCCGGAAAGATCACCTCCAGCGCCGCCACATAGGCCGCCATCTGCCGCAAATGCGGGATCGGCACATGCCCGGCATCCGCTGGCACGGCCCGCCCGGTCTTGAAATCCAACACCTGCACATGACTCTCGCCCACGCAAAGGCGATCGACGGTGCCCGCGATCACCGCTTCGCCCACCACGGCTGCAACGGGGGCTTCGGCCAGCGCATCAGGCGCGAACAGGGCCGCGAAATCCGGCGCCTCGATCACGCCGAGCGCATGATCGATGATCGCGGCCCGTTCACCCGCATCCGGCACGCCGCCACTTACCCGTAGCCATGCGTCCGCAGCGGCACGCCGGTCGGTCGGCACAACCGCAGGCAGTCGCTCGAACAGCGCATGGAGCCAGCGACCGCGCTCGGCCGCCTGCCGCATCCCCGGGGTTGGCGGTGGGTCGGGCACATCATCCTCGACCGGCGCGGAAGGCGCGAGCGGACGGGGTGGGCGTGCTTCGGCGGGTGCAGGTGCGCGCAGCCAGGGCGGCGCGATCATAGCCGCCCGCGCCACCGCCTGCGTCGATCCCATGGCCCTCGACGGCAGCACTTCACGCCCTCGCCATGTGCGACGCTCGCCCCAGATCGGCGCTTCCTGCCATTCCGCGCCCAGCGCGATCAATGCCGCCTCGACTGCCGCGAACCAGCTTTCAGACTTCACCTGCCCCTGCGCCCTTGACCCCAGCGACCCGGCAACCACCAGCCGCTCCTCGGCCCGCGTCAACGCGACATAGAGCAGCCGCCAATGCTCCTCGCGATCAGAGCGGGCGACCTCCTCGACCAAGGCCGTGATTTCGCCGCCAACCTCCGCCTTGCGGGGCGAGAGGATCGGCACGCCCTCGAAACTCAGCTTGGCACTGCGATTGCCCGCATCCGGATCGATCGCCGCGTCCGCCAGGATGACGATGGGCGCCTGCAACCCCTTTGCACCATGCACGGTCAGCAGCCGGACGGCATCGACCTGCGCGGCGGCGTCGCGCACGATTTCCACGTCTCCCCGGTCGAACCAGTCGATGAAACGCTGAAGCGAGGGGCGGTCGTCACTCTCGAACGCCAGGGCGGCGTTCAGCAGTTCCTCGATCGGATCGCGCGCCTGAATGCCCAGCCGATGGATCAGCTTGCGCCGTCCATCCATCGGTCCCGACACGATTTCCTCCAGATAGCGATAGGGCGTGGTGAAATCCGCGCGGCCCAGTAGCGCCCTCAGCGGTTCCAGCGTCGTGCCGTCCTGCGTCGCCTGCAAATGCCGCCACAGGCCGTCCTTGCGCCCCAGCAACCGCGCCATCAACTCTTCCTGCGTCCATCCGATCAGCGGCGACACCAGCAGGTTGGCGAGATTGAGGTCATCCTCCGGCTGCACTGCAAAGCGCAATGCCGTCAACAGGTCCTGCACTGCCAGCGGCGCATTCAGCCGCAGCCGGTCGATCCCCGCGACAGCGACTCCTTCTTCGTACAGCCGCGCGACGATCAGCCGGGCGAGTTCACTACGCCGCCGGACCAATATCATGATGTCGCCGGGACCAACGGGGCGCCCCTTGCTCTCCAGCATCAGTCCGCTATCGATCCACGCCTTTATCTGTTGGGCGATCTTCGTGGCAAGGACACGCTCCTGATCGTCAGCCCAATCCTCCTCGCCCGCTGCGCCGCTTGCCTCGCCCGACACGATGGGCTTCCACAATTCAACCTCACCGGGGAAGCGGTTGGCGCTGATATGGTGGACCGACTGCCCTACCAGTCCCAGCCGCTCCCCCGTCAGCACGGCGATGGTCTGGTCAACCACCTCCAGCACGGCGGGGGTCGAGCGGAAACTACGGTCGAGGGAGAGATCGTGGAATAGCTGATCGACACCTTCTGCATGATTGCGGAACGCCAACTGCGCGGCGGCGAATGCCTGCGGGCTGGTGCCCTGAAAGCCAAAAATCGCCTGCTTGAAATCACCGACCGCGAACAATGTTCGCATGGCGTCGCCATGCGCGCCTTCGCCTGCGAAGAACTCGGCGGTGATAGCGCCAACGATCTGCCATTGCCGGACGTTGGTGTCCTGCGCCTCGTCCACCAATATATGGTCGATCCGCTGATCCAGCTTGTAGCGAATCCACTCCCCCATGCCCGCTTCCAGCAGCAGAGAGACGGCCCGCGCGATCAGGTCGTCGAAATCGACCGCCCCGGCCAGCCGCTTCGCCTGTGCATAGGCTGCGGCATAGGCGCGCCCGGCATGCAGCCCCTGCGCCAATTGTGCCGCATAAGCCGCCCGTACCTTCAGTCCCAGCAATTCGGCGCAGCGGCCATGCAGGCGCGCGATCGCATCGGCATAGCCGTCGACCTGCGGCGCCCAGCCCTTCGCGACGGAAAGCAGTTCGCCGTCGCTCCTGGCCCATGCCCCGTGCAAGTCCGCCAGCGTCGCCGCCCGCCCCGCCGCGTCCATCGCCCGCCAGCGCGCAATGCGATCGCACCGCTCCAGCGCGCGGCCTGTTCCCCATTGGGCATTGGCGTTGGCGATCCATGCCAGCGTCTGCATGTCGAAAACATCATCGCCACACTGGGCGACAATATGCGTGTCGATATCCCCCTCCGGCAGATGCAGCATGGCCGCCGCCCATTGCTCCAGATCGGCGGGCAGCGCCGCCAGCGCATCATGGGCGCGGGCACAACGCAGCAGGAAAGCCTCCGCCCCACCCTCGCCCAATCGCAGGCTCAACGCCTGCATCGCCGCGATCAGGGCTTTGTCGCCCCGCGCTTCCGCCTCGATCACCAGATCAGCCAGCGTCTGGCGGGCGAGCGCCCCTTGCTCCCGGTCGTCGAGCGGGCGGAAGCCGGGCACCAGCCCCGCCTCTAGCGGGAATGAGGCGAGCAATTGCTGGCAGAAGCTGTGGATTGTCTGGATTCGCAGGCCACCGCCGGTCGATTCCAGCACTTCGGCAAATAGTCGCCGCGCCCGTTCGCGCGCCTCTGGCCCCGCATCTTCGCCGAGTGCCTCCAGATCGGCGAACAGCGCGGGATCAGGCATTTGCACCCACAGTGCCAGCCGCTCATGGATACGGTCGGCCATCTCCGCCGCCCCAGCCTTGGTGAAGGTGAGGCACAGGATATTTTCCGGCCGCACGCCATTTAGCAGCAGGCGAAAAACGCGCGCGGTCAACACATGGGTCTTGCCGGTGCCCGCAGAGGCGGAGAGCCAGACATGACCGTCGGGCGCAGCGGCGATTGCCTGCGCCCCGGCAAGAGGCTTCAGGGCGGAGGGCGCATCAGTCGCTGCGGCCATACCATTCCTCCAGCCGCATCAATTGGTCATAGTCGCCATAGCTGGCGACCTCGGGGTTGATCTCGGCGCGGAAGGGCGCATCGCCGGTCAGCCAATTGCCAGCGGCTTGTGTGAACTGTTCATAGACGAAGGCGGTGAAGTCGGCGCTGATGATCTTGTCGCGTTTTCCTGCGGGGTCGACGGGGCTTTCGCGATAGCCGAACTGGTCGCCCTTTTTGGCGAGGGACCAATATTCGAAACGGTCGGTGATCTGGACGCCGTCGAGGGGTTTGAAGCCGTTGTTGGATTCGGCGATCAGGCCCAGCAGGCCGAGCTGTAGGGAATAGCCCGCCTTGACCGCCCGCGCGCTGGGGGGCTTGCCGGTCTTGTAGTCGACGATGGCGAGTTTTCCGTCGGGCATCCGGTCGATGCGGTCGGCCTTTCCGGTGAGCGTCACCCCGGCAATCTCCGCCCGCCCTTCCTGTTCGACCAGCAATATGGTGCGGCCTTCGACGCGGTCGGCGGCGACCTCTGCGGCGATCCAGCGGATCGCTTCCAGCAGACGTGGCTGCCAGAGCGCGCGGAGCAAGGGGTGGGCGTCGGCGCGGGCGAACATGGCGATGGCGCGCCGTTCAAGGTCGGCAGGGTCCAGCACGCCCGCCTCGCCCCAATGTTGCAGGATTTCATGCACCGCCGTGCCGCGCCACGCGGCGCTGGGATCGGCGTCGATCGGGTCGAGCCGCGCGAGGCGGAGCAGCCGTTTGGCGTAGAAAGCATAGGGATCAGCCTTTAGCCGGTCGACGTCGGTGACGGGGATCAGGCGGGGGCGGGCCGAGACCGGTGGCCGGGGCGCGGGGCGGCTGGCGGGCGCATGCACGCCCGGATCGTCGAGCGACTGGGCGAAAGCGGCGTAGCGCTCCGCCTGCGTCCATTGCGGCCCGCTCATCGCACGCAAACGTAGCCAGAAGCGCGAGGCGACCGCCGGACCGCTCGTGCCGCGACGCGCGCGGGTGATAAGTATTTTTGGTGCGCCCAAAGCGCTCGCAAAGTCATGGGCGGCAAGGCCGATCCGCGTCTCCAGCCCCGGCAAGCCCAGTTCGCGGCGGATGCGCGGAGCCAGCCACGGGTCGGGCGCGGACAGGCCGGGCCATGTGCCTTCGTTAAGGCCCGCAAGGATCATCAGGTCCGCCTGCATCAACTGCGCTTCGATCAGGCCCAGAATGGAAATGCGGGGATGCCCGCCCTGCGGCGGTCGCACGGCCTGCGCACCCAGCAGATGGTCGAGCAGCGCAGGCAGCGCGCGGATGTCGGCATCCTTTGGCCCTTCATGCGCTGCCGCCTCCACATCGCCGATCAGCGCGGCGGCGGCATGGCCCTGATGCCCGGCCCAGACCATGTCGCCACTGAGCGCGCCTGCATGATCGCGCAGCGCGGCAATCTGGGCCGCAAGGTCGCGGGCATTGGCGAAGTCCATCTCCAGCGGCGCCAGCAGCGCACGCGCCTGCGGCCACCAGCCGCGCACCTGCGCGCGGAGCCGATCCTGTCGATCCTCCCCCTCACGCGGCTCCACCAGCAGGTCGATCCCGACGATGCCCGCAGGGGGCCGGGGGCCGCGCAGCAGCAGGTCGAGGGTCCGCACCCCCTCCAGCCATGCAAGCCGCCCTTCACCCCGCATCACCAGCGGATGCTTGAGCAGCGCCAGCAAGGCGACGGGCGCGAACTTTTCCGCCACCCCCTCTGCCAATGCGATCAGCAGCGTTCCGGGCGGCAAATGGGACAGTGGTTGCCCGGCGCTGTCGTCCGCCTCTATGCCCCAGCGCTTGAGATGCGCGGACACGCGGGTCGCCAACTGGCGGTCTGGCGTGACCAAAGCAGCGGTGCGTTCCGGCGTTTCCAGCGCTTCGCGCAGGGCGATGGCGATGACCTGCGCTTCCTCACCGGGGGTCGCCAGTTCGATCGCCTCGACCCCGCTCAAGGAGCGATCGGCGGTCTTCAGGTTACGCCAGCTTCCCGTCAGCCGGGGCGGCAGCATGGCGTTGGAGATGTTGCGGCCCCGCACGGCACGGGCATCATGCTCGCTGCCCCATTTCCATGACGCCACATCGTCGCGCGTCAGGCTCATGATGTCGAGCAGGCGTTTCAGGGCATATTGGGGATGGGTTTCGTTGGGCGGAGGGGCGCGGCCCGTCACGGGATCGGGATCGAACGGGCCGATCGCGTCCCATTGCTCCTGCGACAAATTTTGGTCCAGCGCCGCGAACACGACCTGTCCGCGCGGCATATGGGCGATACGGGAAAGCAACCCGGCGACGGCGGGCGCGGTGGTCGAGACACCCGCCGCCACGACAAAACCCTGCGGCGGCGCATCCGCCCAGCGCGCGGCGATATGATCGAACAGCCGGTTGCGCCGGTCGACAAGGTCGATCATGCCCCGTTGGTCCAGTAACTGCGGCCAGCGATCGAGCAATATCCTGAGCAGGTCGAGCGAGTGCTGCCAATGCGCGGACAACTCCTCTGGCAAGTCCAGCTTGAGCGCCGATACCGGCACCCGTTCCACCTGCATCTGGTCCAGCACCGTGGCCAATGCCTGCCCCAAACGGATCGCTTCGCCCGCATCCACTGGCTGGCCATGAGCGGCGCGCACCTCCTGCACCATGCGGGCGAGCAGCATCTGGCGGCGCATCGGGTCGATGGCGGGCGGGAGTTGTGGCCCGGCGCCGATGGGGTCGAGCGCGCTGCCCAGCCGCTCGCCCAGATCCGGGTCGCCGATCGGCACCAGCCGGGGCAGCAGCAAGCCACCGTTCGATTTGCGGACGAAGGCATCGCTGACGGCGCGGACCGCGCGGTTATTGGGCAGCAATATCATGCCCCGCGCCAGCGCCATGGGGTCGCCGCCATGCTGGGCGATCAGCCCGGTGGCGAGCGCGTCGGCAAAGGCGCGATGCGCGGGGATCGTATAGACGGCAGGCCGGCTTCGATCACCCATGCGCCAGCATCGCCTCAACCACCGGAATCGCCTGCGGCGTGCCGACATCGAACCACAGGCCCTGATGCGACACGCCATAGAGCCGTCCGGCCTGCATGGCGCGGTTCCAGAAGATATTGGTCGAGAAAACGTCGCCCGGCGGATCGACCAGCAAATTGGGCGAGAGGATCTGGACGCCGGTGAAGACGAAGGGGGCGACATGGGAGGGTTTGCGCCGGGACAGGCGGCCAGCGGCATCCATGTGGAAATCGCCCTGACCGCTGTGGCACTGCGCCCGCGCCAGCGGCACCAGCAGCAGCAGCGCATCCATCCGGTCCGCGTCCCAGAGCGAACGCATCATGTCGAATGTCTCACGCGGGCCATCGACCCAGAGATTATCGCTGTTGGCGCAGAAAAAGGGCGCGTCGCCCAGCAGCGGCTTTGCCCGCATCAGGCCGCCGCCCGTTTCCAGCAGCTTCGCCCGCTCATCGGAGATCAGGAACTGCGTATCGCCCTTACGCACGCGCAGATGCGCTTCGACCGTGTCGGCGAGATAATGGACGTTGACCACGACCTGGCGGATGCCGCCTGCCTCCATCCGCGCCAGCGCATGGTCCATCAGCGCCCTGCCCGCAACCTTCACCAGCGGTTTGGGCCGGGTCGCGGTAAGCGGACGCATCCGTTTACCCAGGCCCGCCGCCATCAGCATTGCCCTATCGATCATACAGCCTCGATCATATGGGGATCGATCATTCGGGCGCGAACGCGACCAGCGCGTCATGGCGCTTGTCAGCGGGAATGTTGGCGGCGAACCAGTCCGCCACCGGCGCCAGGGCGGGATGCGCCAGATCGCGCTCCAGCAATCCCCACATACGCGGCATGTAGGACAAATAGCGCGCCTTCCCATCCCGCTTCCACAGGCGGGTGAAGATGCCGATGATCTTTGCGTTCCGTTGCGCGCCCAATATTGCATAAGCGGCGTCGAAATCCGCGCCCGGTGTCGCCACCGCCTTATAATGGGCCAGCATGGCCGCTTCCGTTTCCGCTGGCACGTCGCGCCGCGCATCCTGAAGCAGCGAGACGAGATCATAGGCGGGGTGTCCGGCCAGCGCGTCCTGAAAATCCAGCAGGCCCAGACCATGAGCATTGAAGCCCTTCGCTTCGGGCCGGTCGATCAGCATGATATTTTCGGCATGATAGTCGCGCAGCACCGTGACGACAGGCGCGCTGCCCTGCTCGACCAGCGGCAGCACCGCTTCCCATGCCGCGACATAGGCCGGTGCATCGACGACAAGGCCGGTCGCGGGGGCGTACCATTCGGTGAGCAATCCTGCCTCGCGCAGATAGACGGCACGATCATAGGGCGGCACGTCGGCCACCGGTCGCTGGTGCAGGTCGGCAAGCAGGTCGATGGCGCGGGCGTAGACGGCCAATTCCTCGCCCGGCTGATCCTCCAGATATTCCTTGAGCCGCAGATCGCCGAAATCCTCGATCAGCACCAGACCTTCGTTAAGGTCGCGGGCGAGAATGGCGGGGGCGGCAAAGCCCTGCTGGCACAGATGCTCGGCAATGGCGATGAAAGGGCGCGGATCCTCTGTGGGGGGCGGCGCGTCCATCAGCACGGCACGGCGACCGCCCTCGATCACCCGGAAATAACGGCGGAAGGAAGCGTCGCCCGCCAGTGGCACGATGGCGGCATGAGGCCATCCCGCCTGTTCCAGAAACAAGGGGGCGGTTGCGGGCGGGATCATATCTGGGACCATCTGTCCCTCCAACCGTCCGGCACCCGCGCTGTCAAGCGCCGACCGCCGGTTTCGTCATCGTCTATGGTCAGATGCAGGGCATGATCCCACAGGCCAGCGCCCAGCCGGTCGGGCCATTCGATGATCAGCAGGCTGTCGAGCAGATACTCTTCCAGCCCCAGTTCCTGCGTCTCCTCCCGCCCGTCCAGCCGATACAGGTCGACATGGGCGACCGGCAGCCGGACCTCCGGCACGTCATAGGGCTGAACGATCGCGAAACTGGGGCTGGGTGCCTCACCCGCAAGGCCAAGGCCCGCGAGGATGCCACGCGCCAGCGTCGTCTTGCCCGCGCCCAGCCCGCCTTCCAGCGCGATCACGTCGCCCATTCGCGCCTGTCCCGCGATTCGCCCGCCCAGCGCCAGCATCGCGGCTTCATCCGGCAAGAGGCGTTCGTCTGCTGCGTCAGCCACGGGGCAAGTCCAGCATCGCCATCGTCCCCTGCCCCGGTTCCGACACAAGGTTCAGCGTGCCGCCATGCGCTTCGGCCAACTGACGGGCGAGCGGCAGGCCGACCGCCGCGCTTTCGCCACGCTGCGCCTGCTCGGTCCGGATCGCAGGATCGAAGATCGCGGCCAGTTGCGTGGAGGACATGCCCGGCCCATTGTCCGACACGATCAACCGGGCGCGTGGCCCCTGCCCGTCCCCATGCAACAATATGCGCGCGCCCGGCGGGGAATAGCGCAGCGCGTTGTCGAGCAACTGGTCCAGCGCCTGACCGACCCTGCGCGCATCGCAATGGGCGCGGCCCAGCGAGGGTTGCAGGTCGATCGCGAAGTCGATGCCCTTTTCCTTCGCCGCCGCCGTGATCCGGCCCGCACTGGACCGCGCCAGATCGGCAAGGTCAGTCGGCTTCTTCTCGATCGGCAGGGTGCCCGCCTCGCTCTGCGTCAGGTCCAGCACATTCTCGATCAGTTGCGACAGGCGGCCCGTGCTCTCCATGATGCCATCGACATAATCCTTGGCCATGTCACTCAACGCACCGGCATAGCCATGGCTCATCATCTCGGCGAAACCCGCGATCGTGGTCAGCGGCGTGCGCAGTTCATAGCTCATATTGGTGACGAAGGCGGTCTTGATCTTGTCGGTCTGTTCCAGCGCATCGTTCCGGTCACGCAACACCTGTTCGATGCGGCGGCTGTCGGTAACGTCCAGCATGGTGAAAAGCGCGTTGCCGTCCGGCAGCGGAATGGCGGCAAACTCGAACGTCCGGCCATCGGCAAAGCCGACATGGCCGACGCGCTGCTTGCGCTCGACCGTCGCTGCACGGACCAGTTCGCGCACCAGATTGGATTGATGCGGCTTGGCGAGGCGCGACTGGACGAGGCGCATCAGGTCGTCGATCCGGGGATGCGCGGCGAGTTGCTCCTCACCCAGATTCCACAGGGTACGGAAGCGGCTGTTCCACAGATGCAATCGACCGTCTTGCGAGAAGACTCCGATCGCCTCGAACAGATTGTCGAAGGTCGCGGTGCGGACACGCAGCAGCGTATCCCGTGCGCTCGACAGTTGCACCTGCTCGGTGCGATCCTCGAAGATCAGCAGCAGGCCACCATCGGGCAGCGGCTGGGCAAAGACCCGCAGATGCGCGCCGTCCGCCAGCAGCCAGGTTTCTTCCTTGGCGTCGGGCGACAGGAACCAGTCGCGTCGTTCACCGCGCCAGGCGGGGAAATCGCGATGTTCGGGAATACGCCCCGTCTCTCGCATCCGGTCCAGCACCCGCTCGAACGCCGGGCCGTCGGCCAGATGGATCTGTTCCAGCGCGAACAGGCTCATGAAGGGCTGGTTCCAGAAACGTAAGGAGCGATCCGGGCCGAACTGCGCGACACCGGCGGACAGGCGATCGAGCAGGTCGCGTTGCGCGCCCTCAAACCGGCGATGCTCGACCCGCGCCTGCTCCAGTTCATGCTGGTCGAGGGCAAAGCCCGCCACACCCGCCGCGCCCAAGGGCACGTCGATGACGCGCATGGTGCGCCGTTCGCCGTCAATCGTGGCGGGCACCATCCGCTCGATCGGATGCCCGTCCTCAGCGGCCGCCGCCGCAGCCCGTGCGGGGGTCAGCCCCTCGACCGGCTCGACCAGCTCAATCCCCTCGGCGATGACCTTGGCCGCGTCGCCGCCGTCCACTGCCTCCACATAGGCGCTGTTGACCAGGCTGAGACGCATGTCGGGACCACGGTGCCAGATCGGGAGCGGCGCGGATTCCATGAGGCCCGCAATCGTTTCCAGAGCCTCGCGCAATTGCGCCACCTGCCCCTGAAGGGCGTTGATCTCCGACTGGCTCTCCGTCGCGTCGAACAGCCAGAGCATGACGCTGCCTGCGCCCGCGATGCTTGCACCGGCCGGCGCGCCGCGCACCAGCAGCAGGCGGGCCGATCCGACAGCATGGACGGGCCGGGAAAAGGGCTTGCCCGCACGCTGCGCGGCGGCAATGTCGCGCGCCAGGCTTTCCGCATCGGCCGGCTCCAGCCCGCCATCGGGCGCAACCAGTTCGGACGCGAAATTGGGCACCCGATCCTTGCCCAGCCAGCCCGCGAGCCTGTCCGCCACCTCCAACTGGCCATCGGGACGGATGACGGCGACGATAGCGGGCGCGGACTCAAGGATAGCGGTCAGCCGGTCCAGTTGCCCCTGTGCATGGGCGCCCTGCCGCCGCATCGAAAAGCCCGTGACCAGCGCCCAGACGGATGCGCCCAGCCACAGCGCCAGCACGACGCCCAGAAGAAGCGCGGCAAGGGGCGTGATCGTCATCATTTGGCAAAAGGACAGGGCAACATCGGCCCCGGACTAACCCAAAGCGTTCCCATGGTGAAGCGCTTAACGCAAAGAAGGGAGGGTTCACGCCGAACCCTCCCTTCTTCATCCGATACTGTGGCGCGGATCAGTAGCGATAATGATCCGGCTTGAACGGGCCTTCGACCGGCACGCCGATATAGTCGGCCTGCTTCTGGGTAAGCTGGGTGAGCTTTACGCCCAGCTTCGACAGGTGCAGTTCGGCGACCTTTTCGTCCAGATGCTTGGGCAGGACATAGACGTCATTGCCGTAGGTCTCGCTCTTGGTCCACAGTTCGATCTGGGCCAGCGTCTGGTTGGTGAAGCTGGCGGACATGACGAAGCTGGGGTGGCCGGTGGCGTTGCCCAGATTGACCAGACGGCCCTTCGACAGAACGATGATCTTCTTGCCATCGGGGAACTCGACTTCGTCGACCTGCGGTTTCACCTCGGTCCACTTCATGTTGGACAGGCCCGCAATCTGGATTTCGCTGTCGAAATGGCCGATGTTGCAGACGATCGCCATATTCTTCATCGCGCGCATATGATCGACGGTCAGCACGTCGGCATTGCCGGTCGCGGTGACGAAGATGTCGGCGCGGGTGGCCGCGTCTTCCATCGTCACGACCTCATAGCCCTCCATCGCCGCCTGCAACGCGCAGATCGGATCGACTTCGGTGACGAGGACGCGCGCGCCGCCATTGCGGAGCGAGGCGGCCGAACCCTTGCCGACATCACCAAAGCCAGCGACGCAGGCGACCTTGCCCGCCAGCATGACGTCGGTGCCGCGACGGATCGCGTCGACCAGCGATTCCTTGCAACCATAAAGATTGTCGAACTTCGACTTGGTGACGCTGTCGTTCACGTTGATCGCCGGGAAGGGCAGCTTGCCCTTCTTGGCCAGCTCATACAGGCGGTGGACGCCGGTGGTGGTTTCTTCCGACACGCCCTTGATGGCGGCGACCGTCCTGGTCAGGAAGCCGGGACGCTCGGCCAGGACGCGCTTCAGCACGGCGCAGAAGATTTCCTCTTCTTCATTGGTCGGCGTGAAGAGTTCTTCGCCCGCCTCGACCCGTGCGCCCCACAGCGCGAACATGGTGGCGTCGCCGCCATCGTCGAGGATCAGGTTGCAGACGCCCGATTCGTCGCTGTGCCAGTCGAAGATGCGCTCGACATAATCCCAATATTCCTGAAGGCTCTCACCCTTCACCGCGAACACCGGCACGCCCGAGGCGGCGATGGCGGCGGCGGCGTGATCCTGCGTCGAATAGATGTTGCAGGTGGCCCAGCGGACCTGCGCGCCCAGCGCCGTCAGCGTCTCGATCAGGACGGCGGTCTGGATCGTCATGTGCAGCGAACCGGTGATCCGTGCGCCCTTCAGCGGCTGCGACGGGCCGAATTCCTTGCGCAGAGCCATCAGGCCCGGCATCTCGGTTTCCGCGATGTCCATTTCCTTGCGACCAAAGGCGGCAAGGCTGATGTCCGAGATTACATAATCCTGGACGGCGGTGGCGGAGGCTGTGGCCACTGGATATTCTCCGTAAAAAGGCGTGCGTGAAGCGCCGCACTCCGAACGGAGCAACGGCAACGATGCGCGTCAATACCAACCCGTGGACAGCCGTGCAACCCAATATAAAGATTTCTTTATGTGTTAAGCGGAGCCGGCGTCCGAGACCAGCATTGCCGTGTCGATTCCCGCGGCGGCAAAGGCACCGGCCCATTTGCGATGCGTATGCGGGTCGAACAACAGGTCGGGATCCGCCGGTGTCGTAAACCAGCCGTAGCGCGCCATTTCCGCCTCCAACTGCCCCGGTCCCCAGCCCGCATAGCCCAGCGCGACGAGATAGCGACGCGGCCCCCGCCCCTCGGCGATGGCGCGCAATATGTCGATCGAGCCGGACAGGCCCCATCGGTCATCGACCTGGATCATATTCTGCCCGCCCCAGTCGAGCGAATGCAGGACGAAACCACGCTGCGGCTCCACCGGACCGCCGCGCAGGACGGGCTGATCCCCTATATCGCCAGGGTCGATGTCGAAATTGGCGAGCAGGTCGCTGAGCGAGACGTCCTCCAGTTCCTCCCCCACCGCAATGCCCATCGCGCCATTTTCATCATGCGCGCACAGGGCGATTACCGAATGGTCGAAACGCATATCGCCAATGCCAGGCATCGCCAGCAGGAACTGCCCGGTGTAGAATATCGGATTATCCATGCCATGCAGGCTACATCCATTGCCCGTGCCGGGCAACGCCTGCCTGCCGCGTGCATCGGGCGGAGCGTCGATCGGAGCGGCGATCGGAGCGTCTGGGGGAAATTGCAGATCCGCCCTTGAAACAGGCCGGCAAAGCGCCGACTTGGCCAGCGGCGGCATAAGTCGCTTACAGATTGATAGGAGGCGACAGCATGACCATTGCCAAGGGCGACACCCTTCCCGCAACGACCTTCACCAAGATGACCGAAAACGGGCCGGAACAAGTGCAAAGCCAGGATTATTTCGCCGGCAAGACCGTTGCGCTCTTTTCCGTGCCGGGCGCCTTCACCCCCACCTGCTCCGCCAAGCATCTGCCGGGTTATGTCGACAAGGCGAGTGCGCTGAAGGCCAAGGGCGTGGACGAAATCGCCTGCACGGCCGTCAACGACGCCTTCGTCATGGGTGCATGGGGCAAGTCCGCCGGGGCGCAGGACAGCGTGACCATGCTGGCCGACGGCAATGGCGATTTCGTCAAGGCGCTGGGCCTGGAAATGGACGGCAGCAAGTTCGGCATGGGCCAGCGCGGCCAGCGTTTTTCCATGCTGGTCAAGGATGGCGTCGTTCAGGAACTGAATGTCGAGGCGCCGGGCGATTTCAAGCTATCGTCCGCCGACTATATGCTGGGCCAGCTTTGAACCAGTAAAGCAAGGCGGGCCGCACCATCACGGTGCGGCCCGCCTGACCTGTCAGCATTTCGAATTGCGGTCGATGGCACGACCCGCAAGCGCACCGGCGCCCGCACCGATAATCGTACCGGGGGCACGGTCGCCACGGGTATCAACCGCCCGGCCCAGAAGGGCACCAGCCACGCCGCCGAGCAGCAGACCGGTCGTTCCCCCGGACTTGCGGCAGCGATAGCCGCGATCATCGCGATGGCCACGATAGCCGCGACGATCCGAATAGCCCCTGTCGTTATCGTAGCGGCTCCAGCGCGGACCGCCATCACGCGCGGTGGCGGTTGCCGGGATGACGGCCGTGATCGTGGCGGCGGCCAGCGCCATTGTCAGGATGGACTTGCGAATCATCATATCGGGTCTCCTCTCGATCCATATCCTTGATCGTGGGATCGGTATGGCAGCCAGAGTTTGGCGGTTTCCTGAACCACCATGTTATATTGGGTTAAGGTCGCGCGTGCCTGACGCAGACAGCAGCGATCAAAGGGCTGAGACCAGATCCAGCGCCAGATGTTGCAGAGGCAGGTTCGCCAGCAACTGGTCGCGCACCGCAGCCAGATCGTGCGCCCTTGCCGCCAGCCCCGCGCCGGGGGCGATCGGACGCGAATTTTCTCCATAAAGCTGGTTGGTCGCAAACTGCTCGCCCAGCCGGAACATGGTCCGAACCGGGTCATGCGACACCACGCCGCCGCGCCCGTCACTGCCCAGTGGATCGGCAGGCGGATGATCGGCATAGGTGCCCGACGCCACCCCTTCATGGGCAGCGACGGTAGCGCACATCCGCTCGAACCGTGCCGCGACGACCCGGTTTTCCCGCAAGCGCCGCCGGCACAGCAGTTCGAAACTGTGCGAAACCAGCGTCAGGCCCGACCGCCCCTGCGCCACGCCATGGTCCAGAGCGGCCTGCAACTCCCACGCGGAAATCGCCGTCACCTGCCCGTGCCGCAGCCCGCCCCGCGCCGCGCCGATCGCCGCGATCGGGACTTCGATCACGCCCAGACGCCGCACCGGCGCGATAGTCTCGCGCGGCAGGTCGATCCTGCAATCGGACCGGGCGATTCCGGGCGGAAAACTGCTGTCATAGGGAATGCCAAGCACCGCCAGCGCGCGCAGCGTGTCGTCATTGGCGCCATAATTGCCCGCGCGAAAGGCGACGGGGGCTGGCGCCCCCGCCTCTACCAGCGTTTCAGTCCCGAACGCCAATATGGCGCATTGGTCCACCAGCGAAAAGTCGCGCATGTTGCGCCCGGTCCGTCCGCCCGTTGGTGACTGCGCCGGATCGGCAAAGGCCAGCCATTCGCTATGTGCATGCAACTGCACGTCATGGCCACGCGTCAATATAGGATCGACGATCCGCCTGATGACATCCACGCCGCAAACCAAAGCGGGCATCGGATCGACGAAGAAACACCCCTTCAGCCCATGATCGTCCAGCACCGCCATCTGGTGAACGATACCGAAGTCGCCCGTCGCCGTTCGCCCCATGATGCCGCGCGCGAAACCATCCTCAATGCCCGCACGACCGTGGCGGCGGAAATGTTCCGCCGACAATTCGGTATCTATGGTGAGGTAGAAGCGCAGCATGGCGCTCTGCCTAGCCTTTGGGGCTTTAAACATTGGTTGTGCTTTTGTTTCCGAACCTTTCCAATCCGTCATTCTTGCTGTCTGGGCTGGCCATCTTTCGCTTGTCACGCAATCGCGCTACCAAAGGGACATGAACAAAAGCATTGGCACCGTTACCGTCGCCCAACTGGACGATATCTACCAGACCAGTATCGAAAGCCTGCGCGACGCGATGCGCGCCTATGCCCGCGACGGCAGCGTGCCGGGGGCGGACGCACGGGCCGATCGCCGCTTCTGCTACCCTGAGCTACGCATTACCCATCGCGGTGAGGCCGACGCCCCGCCATCGGGGCGATCCTTTGCCCGCCTGTCGCGTCCGGGCCGTTATGTGACCACCGTTACGCGCCCTGCCATGTTTGCGGACTATCTGGCCGAACAGATCGACCTGCTCGTCCGCGACTATGGTGTTGAGGTGGAAACGGGCCTTAGCGATCAGCAGATCCCCTTTCCCTATGTGCTGGACGGGCTGGACATGAGCGCGCTGGAAGGCATTCCGCCGACCGAACTGGCGCGCCATTTCCCCGCGACCGAACTGGCGGAAATCGGGGATGAAATCGCCGACGGACTGTTCATGCCCGACGCCGAGGGCGACCGGCCGCTGGCACTGTTCGACGGGCTGCGGACCGACTTCTCGCTCGCCCGGCTGAAACATTATACCGGCACCCCCGCCGAGCATGTGCAGCGATACATCCTGTTCACCAACTATCATCGCTATGTCGATGAGTTCGTGACCTGGGCCTGCGATCAGTTGAAGCAGGAGGGAACGCGCTACACCGCCCTGTCCGGTGCGGGCGGCGTCTTTGTCACGCCCGAAACCGCCGACCCGGCCCGGATGGTCGCCGACAGTGCATGGCGGCGGCATCAGATGCCCGCCTATCACCTGATCGCACCGGACCGCAGCGGCATCACGCTGGTCAATATCGGCGTCGGCCCGTCAAACGCAAAGACGATCTGCGACCATCTGGCGGTGGTCCGCCCGGAAGCGTGGCTGATGATCGGCCATTGCGGCGGCCTGCGCCCCAGCCAGCGGATCGGCGACTATGTGCTGGCCCACGCCTATCTGCGCGACGACCATGTGCTGGACGAGATGCTGCCGCCCGAAATCCCCGTCCCGGCCATTGCAGAGGTGCAGGTGGCGATGGCGCAGGCGGCCGAGCATGTGCTGGGCAGCGGCGACCCGGAGGATTTCAAGCGCCGTCTGCGGACGGGCACGGTGGTCACGACCGACGATCGCAACTGGGAATTGCGCTATTCAAAATCGGCCCTGCGTTTCAGCCTGTCGCGCGCGGTCGGCATCGACATGGAAAGCGCGACGATCGCAGCGCAGGGTTATCGTTTCCGCGTCCCCTATGGCACATTGCTGTGCGTGTCGGACAAGCCGATCCATGGCGAACTGAAGCTGCCGGGGCAGGCCAACCGCTTTTACGAAGAGGCGATTGCGGGCCATCTGCGCGTGGGGCTGGAGACATGCGAACTGCTGCGGAAAGAAGGGGCAAAGCTGCACAGCCGCAAACTGCGCGCCTTCAACGAGCCACCCTTTCGATAGAGTTCAGGCCCTTGGTACTGGTTTATTGGCGGCTTAGGCCGCCTGGCGCCACACATTGATGCGATCCCTGCCGGCATTTTTGGCGGCATAGAGCGCTGCGTCGGCTCGGGCTACAAGATCGTTCAGGCTGACATCCGCAGCCTCGATCTGGGCGATGCCGAAACTCGCGCGGAGTTGCAGGCCCGGTGACCGGTCAAGCGTAAGGCACTGGGTTTCACTCCGCACCCGCTCCATCACTTCGGCGGCAGCGTCTGCCGTGGTGTCGACCAGGAGTACGCCAAACTCATCGCCGCCCATGCGACCGACCACATCGCCGCGTCGCATGGCCGCGATCAGCAAGTAGGCAAAGGCGCGCAACGCATCGTCACCAGCGATATGGCCATGGGTGTCATTCAGCGCCTTGAACCCATCAAGGTCGCAAACGACTATGGACAGGGCGCGCTTGTGCCGATGCGCGTTGGCGATGGCGCGCATGGTCGCATCCTCAAGGCCCCGCCGGTTGAGAATGCCGGTCAGCGGATCATGGCTGACCTGTCGCCGCAGCTTTTCAGCCAGGTCGCCCGCGACGACCAGCACCGCCGAAACGCCCGTACCGACATAGATGGTGGGCATGAACAGGCCCAATATGGCGCGATACAGTTCCTTGCCCTCTTCCGGCCCCCGGATCAGCGCCGCCGACGCAGCCAAGGCACCCTGACAGATGGCATATAGTATCAATATCGCGAAAAAGCCCAGTTCCGGCGCTGTAAAGGGTCGCTTTCGCGGCCAAAGCGACACGGCGCTGATCAAAATCAACACGCCGACATAGACGGGGATGATCATCCCCTGCATCGCCTGGCTGCCCATGGGCGAGAGAGCGATCGCCGTCGCCACGATCGCGATTCCCGCAGGAATGCCCAGCAAGGCGACCGGGACAGGACGGCCCGACCGCTGGCGTATGCCTACCGCCAACAGCGATGCGCTCACCACCAGCCCAACGCCGGTCACCATGTACAAGGGCCAACTGTGCAGGAAAAAGCCGCCAGCATTGGCCAGCCACTGGACAATCGAGACCGCATACGCTGCCGTCCAGGTCAGCACATGCTTTTGCCGACCGAAATGCAGCCATGCGACCCCCATCGCGATCGTCATAATCACACTGGTGCCGAACAAAAGGGACAAGACAACGGATGCAACGCTCATGACCAGGAGCCTAGCGGGCCTGCATCATCATTACCAGCCGCACTGTTTCCCCTTATTTTGTTCTTTCAGCCACTTGGATAGTGGCGCGAAATAGGCCGTCATCGCCTTGCCCGATATTTCACGGCTGCCGGTAAAGGCCTGCAGCGCGTCCGGCCACGGCTTCGATGCGCCCATCTCCAGCATGGCGTTCAGCTTCGCGCCCACTTTCCTGTCGCCATAGAAGGAGCAGCGGTGGAGCGGCCCTTTCCACCCGGCCTGCCTGCACGCAGCCTCATAGAACTGGAACTGGAGCAACCCGGCGAGGAAGTAGCGGGTATAGGGCGTGTTGCCCGGAATATGATATTTGCCGCCTGGATCGAACTTGCTCTCATCGCGCGGGACCGGTGGCACGATGCCCTGATATTGCTGGCGCAGGTCGTTCCAGGCCTTCTCATAGCCCGTCGCCGGGATCGTCCCGTCGAACACGCCCCAGCGCCATTTATCGACCAGCAGGCCAAAGGGCAGGAAAGCGACCTTGTCCATCGCCTTTCGGAGCAGCAGGCCGATATCCTTGTCCGCGCCCGGCACGCTGGCGGGATCGAGCAGACCGATCTTCACCAGATAATCGGGCGTGATCGACAAAGCGACGAAATCGCCGATCGCTTCATGGAACCCGTCATTGGCGCCATCCAGATAGAGGGCAGCGTGGTTCTGATAGGCGCGCTGATAATAATTATGGCCAAGTTCATGGTGAATGGTCACGAAATCGTCGCTGTTGACCTTCGTGCACATCTTGATGCGGATGTCGTTCTTATTGTCCATGTCCCAGGCCGAGGCATGACAGATAACCTCCCGATCGCGGGGCTTTACGATCTGCGAGCGTTCCCAGAAGCTGGCGGGCAACGGTGCGAAACCGAGCGAACTGTAAAAGCCCTCGCCCGCCTTCACCATCTTTGTGGGGTCATAGCCCTTGGCCGTCAGCAATGCACCAATGTCGTAGCCAATGTCGCCCGCCCCGCTGGGTGCGACGACATCATAGATATTGCCCCACTCCTGCGCCCACATATTGCCCAGCAGGTCGGCGCGGATCGGACCGCTGGCAGGCTGCACGGCGTCGCCATATTTCTCGTTCAGCTTACCGCGCGTGTAGCAATGGAGTTCGTCATAGAGCGGCTTGACCTCCGCCCATAATGTGTCGGTCAGCTTGGCGAAATCGTCGGCGGGCATGTCATATTTCGACCGCCACATGGCGCCTGTATCGGCATAGCCCAGCTCCTTCGCCCCGGCATTCGCGATTCCCACCAGCCTGGTATAATCACCCCGCATCGGCGCGCCGACATTGTCGTGCCAACTGACCCACATTTCCTTGAGCAACTGCGGGTCGCGGTTACTCCCCATCTCGGCCTCGATATCGCTGCCGTTGATCGGCTGGCCCTTCAACGTGCCCTTGCCCTTGCCATAAGCGGACTGGAGCCGGGTCGCGAGGTCATTCAATTGCGTCGCCGCACCCGCCGTCGTCGGCGCGGGCAGGGTCAATGCGCCGCGCAGCATGTTCAGACGCCGCGTCGTTTCAACCGACAGGCCGGGCGCTGTCGCATATTTCGCCGCCTTAAGGGCATAATCGACCGACATCGTCGTGCTGATCGCCCCGAAATAGGCAGCCAGCGCGTCGCTGTCATCGGTGATATAGGTGGAATTGATCCACTGCGCACGGCCGTTGATCAGGGAAAAGTCGAACAACGCCTTCTCAGCCTCGCCAAGAAAAGCCTCTGCCTGGGCGGCTGTCGGAGCAGGCCCGGAAGCAGGCCCGGAAACGGGCTTGGCCTGCTGAGCGGCCACGGGCGTTGCGACCAGCGCAGCGGCAAGCGCCGCGATTGAACAAGCGATCTTCATGGGATGCGTCCCCCCTTGCTGTACATCTATGCAACGAAGAGTGACGCTCGCTTAAATCACGGTCAAGCAGCAATGAAGTCGGCGATGGCCTCTCCCAGTTCCTTTCGCATCACCGCGCTCATATGATTGCCGGGGATGCTGACAAAGCGGCCATCAGCCACGAGATCCGCGACCGCCTGCGACGATCCGTTATCATCGTCGTCTTCCCCGCTCACCACCAGCACCGGCGGGGCAATCGCGGCGATGGCCTCCCGCGATGTATCGACGAACGTGTCGAGTATCCGCAGCAGCGCTTCTGCGTCCCCCTTGGTCGTCTTGAGGAAGGCTTCGGTCATCCATTCGGATGTGCCGCGTTCGAATGAGCCGAGATTGGTAAGGACATGCCGGAAATAGCTGCCCCGGCCGGACGTGTGCAACAGCCCCTCCAGCCCCATGCCCGACAGGATGACGCGGCGCGGCGTCACGCCATTGGCCAGCATCCGAACCACCGTCCGCGCACCCAGCGAATAGCCGCCAAGGTCATAGTCGGTCAGGCCAAGCTGCTCGATCAGGGCCAGCCCGTCCGCCATCAGCGCGTCGGGCGGATAGGATGCCGCGTCATGCGGCTTGCCGCTGTCCCCATGCCCGCGCAGGTCCGGCATGATCACGCGAAAGCCGCGGGCAGCGATCTGCGCCGCATGGCCGTAGCGAATCCAGTTGGTGAAAGCGTTGGAGAAATAGCCGTGGATCAGCACAACGTCCCGGCCCTCGCCCATCATATGCACGGCAATGGGAAGCCCGCCCCATCCCTCAATATTCACGCTTTGGGTCGGATAATCGCTCACGCTTGCCTGACTCCTGGCTGATGATGGCTTCGTTGCCGGAATATGATCGAATGCCGCCCCTGTCGAGAAGGCCGATAAAAGTCTTTTCAAATATAACTATGCTTATTATGTGCAGCGTCATGCCAGACTCACTCGCCTTCTGCCTTGCTGATGTAAGCCGCCTGATGCGCAAGCGGTTCGACGGCGCGGCGCGCGATATCGGCATAACCGGGCCGCAATGGCGCGTGTTGTTCCTCGTGCGGCGTGATCCCGGTATCAACCAGGGGCAGTTGGCGGATCAGATGGATGTGGAACCGATTACCACCTGTCGCATGGTCGACCGGCTGGAAGCGGCGACGCTGATCGAACGGCGCCGCGATCCGGGCGACCGGCGCGCGTGGCAATTATTCGTGACGCCCGACGCCATGACCCTGATCACACAGGCCGAGACCATCGCCGACAGTGTCATTGGCACGGCGACGATCGGGCTTGATGGTGCAGAACAGGCTCAGTTGGCCGCGCTGCTGGGACGTTTGCGGGATAATCTGCTGGACGATGCGCGGTTCGAGACAAGGGAGAAGCAGGTTGGCTGAAGCGGATCGCCCGATCAAGGAGAGCGGGACGGCGATACCGGTGGACCCGGTAGAGGCGCCCCCCGCCCCGTCGCGCTACACGCCCCGGCGTATCGCGCTGTTGCTGTCGTTGCCGCTGCTGATCGCCGCCGTCGGTGCGTGGTTCTGGATAACCGGCGGACGCTCCGTCAGCACCGATAACGCTTATGTGAAACAGGACGTGGTATCGGTGAGCAGCGATGTCGCCGGCCGAATCGTCGCTGTGAACGTGCGGGAGAACCAGCAGGTCAAGGCGGGCGACATCCTGTTTCGCATTGATCCCGACCCCTATCGTGTCGCGCTGGAACAGGCCAATGCGCAGGTCGCCGCCGCGCAGGTCAAGTTGACCGAATTGCGGACCGACCTTAGCACCAGCGATGTCGATATTGCGGGCGCGCAGAATGACGTCAGCTTCGCCAGGGCGGAACTGGACCGGCAACAGGAATTGATGGCGCGCGGCTTTACGACCAAGGCGAAGCTGCAAGCGGCCGACAACACGTACAAGAACGCGATCTGGCGGGTCAGCGAAGCACGGGCCGAAGCGCAGAAGGCACAGGCCGCGCTCACGACCGGCGCGCAGGTGCCCGGTGTCAATCCGGCGGTCGCGGCAGCACAGGCGCAACGGTCAAAGGCCGCGCTGGACCTGTCGCGCGCCACCGTCCGCGCGCCCATAGCCGGCCGGATCAGCCAGTCGAACCGCCTTCAGGTCGGGCAGATGATGATAACGGGCCTGCCCGCCGTCAGCGTCGTCGCCAGCGAGCGTAGCTGGGTGGAGGCCAATTTCAAGGAAACGCAGCTCGATCATGTTCGCCCCGGCCAACCCGCCACGGTACATTTCGACGCCTATCCTGAGTTGGCGCTCAAAGGCCATGTGGAAAGCATAGGCCAGGGCACCGGATCGGAATTTGCGGTGTTGCCCGCCCAGAACGCCAATGGCAATTGGGTCAAAGTATCCCAGCGCGTACCCGTGCGGATCGCCATCGACGATCGCTCCCCGCGCCAGTTGATCGCGGGCCTTAGCGCGGAAGTCACGATCGACATCCGCGACCGGCCCCGGTGACGCCAGCCGCAATGACAGGCAGGCTGGGTGGCAGGGAGCGGGTTGGGCGATGAGCGACGTGGCATCTCCTGCCCCGCTGGATGACGTGCCCGTCCTGGTGGTGCGGCACAAGCTGCTGCTTACTTTGTCGGTGATGGGCGCCATGCTGATGCAGGTGCTGGACCAGACGATCGCCAACGTCGCCCTGCCGCATATGCAGGCATCACTGGGCGCGACCCAGGATTCGGTATCCTGGGTTTTGACCAGCTATATCGTTTCCTCCGCCATCGCCCTGCCCGCGACCGGATGGCTGGCCAATCAATTCGGGGCGCGGCGGTTGTTCATTGGCTGCACCCTGCTTTTCGTACTCGCCTCCGCCCTGTGCGGCATGGCGGCCAACCTGCCGCAGATGATCCTGTTTCGTGTGCTTCAGGGCGTGGGCGGTGCGTTCATTGGGCCATTGGTGCAGGCGGTAATGCTCGACATGAACCGGCCTTCGCAACATGCGCGCGCCATGTCCTTCTATGGCATGGGCGTCGTGATCGGACCGATCATGGGACCGGTGCTGGGTGGCTGGCTGACCGACAATTTCGACTGGCGCTGGGTCTTTTACGTCAATATTCCGCTGGGTATATTGTCGCTCACCGGCATGTGGATGCTGCTGCCCAACAAGCCCACGCAACGCACGCGGTTCGATGTCGTCGGCTGGGCGCTGATCGGCCTGTCGATCGCGGCGCTCCAGTTGATGCTGGATCGGGGGCAGCATGTCGACTGGTTCGCCTCGACAGAGATATGGGTGGAGGCCGGCATTGCGCTTGCCGCCTTCTGGATGTTCCTCATCCATCTGGCGACCAGCCGCAGCCCGATCTTTTCGCTCGCCATGCTGAGGGACCGGAATCTCGCGTCGGGCATGCTCTTCATGTTCATCATCAGCATCGTGATGATGTCGGCGATGGCGCTGTTGCCGTCGATGCTGCAAAATCTGTTCGGCTATTCAGTGATGGATACGGGCGAACTGATGGCATCGCGCGGCGTGGGCGTATTCCTGACGATGGCGTGCGCCACGCGGCTGCTTGGCCGGGTCGACGCGCGCCTGATGGTCGCGGCGGGGATGATGATGACGTCCCTTTCGCTATGGATGATGACGGGATGGTCTTTGGAGATGGACTGGCGACCGCCCGTTTTCAGCGGCTTCCTTCAGGGCGTCGGCATGGGCCTTGCCTTCGTGCCGATCAACCTGCTCGCCTTTTCGACCCTGCCCCCGCATCTGCGGACAGACGCGGCGGGCGTGTTCAACCTGGCGCGCAACATCGGCGCATCAGTCGGGATCGCGGTGGTCACGGCGCTGCTGGCGCGCAACATTCAGGTGAGCCATGCCGATCTGGCCGCGACCCTCACCCCCTATAACCTGCCGATGGACCCGACCCAGTTGCAGGCGCTTGGCCAGCCGGGGTCCAGCGTCATGGCGATGCTGGACGGCATCGTGAACAAGCAGGCCGCGATGATCGCCTATCTGGACGATTTCAAGCTGATGATGATCCTGTGCCTGTTGTCGCTGCCGCTGTTGATCTTCATCAAAAAGCCCGCGCGCGGGGCGGCGCCCATCGTCATGGCCGAGTAAGAGTCTTAGCCTGCCAGGCCGCGCAAAAGAGCAGCCAGCCTACGCCTTCGACCCATCCAGCGGTCACATCGCTCGGCCAATGGACGCCCAGCCATATCCGGCTGACGCCGATAAGCGCGATACAGAGCGTCGCGATGGCCCAGCCTGCCCGGCGGCGGCCCAGCATGGCAATCGCGCCAAAGAAGATCAGATTGCCCGCCGCGTGACCGCTGGGAAAACTATAGCTGTGGACGATGTCCAGATGTGGGAGCAGGTCGGGCCGGGGCGCGGCGAAAAGCTGCTTGAGCGCCAGATTGAGGAGCGTTCCGCCCAGCACGGTGGCTGTCAGCCACAAAGCGTCCCACCCACGTCGCCCGACCAGCAGCCAGACGATCGCGACCGCCAGCAGCACGAGGCGGCCAACGGTTTCGCCCACGAAACTCGCCGCCTGCATGAGCGGCGTCGCCAACGCGCCAAAACCGGTATCGCGCGCCTGACCGGCGGCGGTCATCAGCCCCCGGTTCAATCCTGTCAAAATGCCCCAGCGCTGGGGCAGCGCGATGGCCAGCACCAGCGCCAGCGCGACTGCCAGAGCAGCCGCGCCGCGCCATCGGTGCGTTACATCAGAGCGGATTGCAAACCGCCCTGATGTGTTGGTTTGACGCGATTTCCGAGTCATCAGACGATTTCGTCTGATTAGAAATCGCTCTAGATATGCAGCGCCCGCCCATAAGCAGCGAGCACGCTTTCGTGCATGGATTCAGAGATGGTCGGGTGCGGGAAGACCGTGTGCATCAGCTCCGCCTCGGTCGTCTCCAGCGTCTTGCCGATCGTATAGCCCTGGATCATTTCCGTGACTTCCGCGCCGATCATATGCGCGCCCAGCAGTTCGCCCGTCTTGGCGTCGAACACGGTCTTGGTGAAGCCTTCCTGCTCGCCCAGCGCGATCGCCTTGCCGTTGCCGATGAAGGGGAACATGCCGACCTTCACTTCGTATCCGGCTTCCTTCGCCTTCGCTTCGGTCAGGCCGACGGACGCGATCTGCGGGTGGCAATAGGTGCAGCCGGGGATGTTCTTCGGGTCCATGGCGTGGGGATGCACATCCGTGTTGCCCAGGGCCTGGGCAATGGATTCAGCGACGATCACGCCTTCATGGCTGGCCTTGTGCGCGAGCCATGGCGGTGCGGTGACGTCGCCGATCGCCCAGATGCCCTCGACATTGGTGCGGCCATAGGAGTCCGTCTTGATGTGGAAACGCTGGTCCGGCTCGACGCCGACATCCTCAAGGCCAAGATTTTCGACATTGGGGACGATGCCGATGGCGACGATGACATGGCTGTACTCGGCCGCGATGTCCTTGCCGCTCTTGTCCTTGATGGTCACGGCGACGCTCTTGTCGCCGACGGTCAGCTTCTCAATCTTGGCGCTGGTCAGGACGGTCATGCCCTGCTTCTTCACGGCCTTTTCAAGAAAGGCAGAGACGTCCGCATCCTCGACCGGCACGACCCGGTCCATCATCTCGACGACCGTGACGTCCGCGCCCATATCATTGTAGAAGCTGGCAAATTCAATACCGATCGCGCCCGATCCGATGACCAGCAGCCTGGTCGGCATTTCCGGCGGCGTCATCGCGTGGCGATAGGTCCATACGCGCTTGCCGTCAGCCTTGGCGGCGGGCAGTTCGCGGGCGCGGGCGCCGGTGGCGATGATGATATGCCTGGCGGTCAGTTCCTCGGTCTTGCCGTCCTTCGTGACGGTCAGCTTACCCTTTCCGGTCAGCTTGCCGTCGCCCATGTGGACGGTGATCTTGTTCTTCTTCATCAGGTGGGTGACGCCCTGATTAAGCTGCTTGGCGACGCCGCGCGAACGTTTCACCACGGCTTCGATGTCGGCGCTGATATTCTCGGCCGCCAGGCCATAATCCTTGGCGTGCTGCATATAGTGGAAGATTTCAGCCGAGCGCAGCAGCGCCTTGGTCGGGATACAGCCCCAGTTGAGGCAGATGCCGCCCAGATTTTCGCGCTCGACGATCGCGGTTTTCAGGCCCAGTTGTGCGGCACGAATGGCGGCGACATAGCCACCGGGGCCAGAGCCAAGGACGATCAGGTCATAGGTATCAGCCATAGAGGAACTCGCTTCTTGTCTTGTGAACTATATAATCACGCGGTTTCGGACGACATCGGCGGCACCGTTCGCGGCTGGCGATCCTCGCCGACCGCCACGAAGGTGAAGATGGCCTGCGTCACGCGATAGGACCGGTCGTCGTGGCGGGTTCGCCGCCAGGCTTCCACCGCGATCTTCATCGAGGTGCGCCCAACCGATTTCAGGGTCGCGAACACCGACACTTCATCGCCGACGACGACCGGACGCAGGAAGGTCATGCCCTCCACCGCGATCGTCACGGCACGGCCGTGACTGTGCCGCGCGGCGACCGATCCAGCCGCTGAATCCATCAGGCTCATCAACCAGCCGCCGAATATATCCCCATAGGGATTGGTGTCGGCGGGCATGGCAATGACGCGCACCGCCGGGCTTTCGACCGGCGGCTGCTCGTCAGGCTGGCGCATCAGGCCAGCATTCCCAGCGGATTTTCGACCAGCGTCTTGAACGCGGCCATCAACCGGGCGCCATCCGCACCATCGATCGCGCGGTGATCGAAGCTGCCGGTGGCGGACATGACGGTCGCGATCTGGAGCGAGTCATCGATCACATAGGGACGCTTCTCACCCGCGCCGATCGCCATGATCATGGCCTGGGGCGGATTGATGACGGCCTCGAACTGCTTGATGCCGAACATGCCCATGTTGGAGAGCGAGGCGGTGCCGCCCTGATACTCTTCAGGCTTCAGCTTGCCGTCCTTTGCACGGCTGGCCAGATCCTTCATCACGGTCGAGATGGCGGCGACGCCCTTGCCATCAGCTTCCGTGACGATCGGGGTGATGAGGCCGCCGGGGATCGACACGGCCACCGAAATGTCAGCGCGCTGGAACTTGAGCAACTGGTCGCCCGCAAACTGGACGTTACATTCGGGCACCTGCATCAGCGCGACGCCCAGCGCCTTGATCAGCAGGTCGTTGACCGACAGCTTGACACCACGACCCGAAAGCCCTGCGTTCAATTCGCCGCGCAGCTTGAGCAGCTTGTCGAGCTGAATATCGACCGTGAGGTAGATATGCGGCACTTGCTGCTTGGATTCGGTCAGGCGGCGCGCGATCGTCTTGCGCATGCCCGACAGCTTCACCGCTTCATGCGGGATGCCATAATCCTGGGCATTGGCGGCCTGTGCGGCAGCCGCAGGTTGCGCAACTGGAGCAGGCGCGGCAGCAGGCGCCGCCTTGGCAACCGGGGCCGACGCCTTCGCGCCATCAAGGTCCGCCTTGACGATCCGGCCATTGGGACCGGAACCGCTGACGCCCGAAAGCTCAACGCCTTTTGCTTCGGCCAAACGGCGGGCCAGTGGGCTGGCCTTTACGCGGTCGCCGGAGGAAACGGCAGGCGCGGCAGCAGCCTGTGCCTTCGCCGGGACCGGATCAGCCTTCGCAGGCGTTTCGGCCTTGGCCACAGGTGTGGGCGTCGCATCCGGCTTGGGCGCGGCCTCTGCCTTTGCGCCGCTGGTGGCGGCGGACACGTCCTCACCCTCTTCGGCGATAATCGCGATGATGGTGCCGACCTTCACACCTTCCGATCCTTCGGGAATCATGATCCTGGCGATCACACCTTCGTCGATAGCCTCGAACTCCATCGTCGCCTTGTCGGTTTCGATTTCGGCGAGCAGGTCGCCGGAGGATACCTTGTCCCCTTCCTTCACCAGCCATTTGGCCAGCGTCCCTTCTTCCATCGTGGGGGACAGGGCGGGCATCTGGATATTTATGCTCATGCGCTGGGGGGCCTCTTGATCCGCTGAAAAGCGTCTGAATGACGGATGCCCGTTTCCACTCTTTGGCCCACAGGGTCAAGGCCGTGGCTTGCGCCTGAGGCCATAATAGAGGAGATTTGTCCGACTTTTTATGGGGACAGACATCGTGCGGACATATCTGGTGGTCGTGGACGAAACGCCGGAGGCGGAAGTGGCGCTGCGCTTTGCGGCGCGCCGGGCTGCCAAGACCGGTGGCGCAGTCCGCATATTGGCACTGATTCCCCCATCGGAATTCGTCCAGTGGGGCGGCGTTCAGGCGACGATAGAGGATGAAGCGCGCCAACGGGCCGAAGCGCTGGTGACGGGCGCGGCGGGCGCACTCACCACAGAATCCGGCATCCGCCCCAGTATCACCGTCGTGCAGGGCGACGCCGTGACCATCGTTCGCAAGATGCTGGAGGAAAGCAGCGACGTCGCCGCCCTCGTCCTGGGCGCAGCCGCCCACGGCCCGCCGGGTACGCTGGTCGCCCATTTCGCGGGCGCGGATGCGGGCAGGATGCCCTGCCCGATCATGATCATCCCCGGATCACTGGACAGCGAGGCGATTGATTTGCTGAGTTAAAGATAACCAGTCCATCAGGGTAAAAGTCCTCCGACTCTTAGCGGATGATCAGCGTTTCTTGTGCTTGCCCCGCGCGCTGCCGATATGGCGAACATTGGCGGGACGACCACGCGCCTGCCCCGGCCCGCCCCTGCTGCCGGGACGCGTGCGGTCGAATTTGCGTGGGCCGGGACGTCCCGGCGCATCGGGCAGTTCAAAACGTAGTGCGCCGTTGATGGGATCGGCCTCCGCCAGCCGCAACTCCAGCCGCTGTCCCACGGTATAGCGCTGACCGGACTCCACGCCTTCCAGCGCTTTGCCAGTTTCATCATAGAAAAAGCGTTCCGCACCCAGCGTCGATACCGGCACCAGCCCGTCGCCGCCCAGCCCCTCCACCGTGGCGAAGAAGCCGAAATTCTGGACGCCGGTGATCCGCGCCTGCACGATTTCCCCGACATGGACCGCCAGAAACGCGGCGACATAGCGGTCGATCGTCTCGCGCTCCGCCTCCATCGCGCGGCGTTCAAGCTGGCTGATGACCTCGCCGATCCGGCCCATGTCCGCGAAATCGTCGGCGCTGAGCGTGCTCTTTTCGGGCAGTTTCCCCTTGGGCGCGGGCAGTTCCAGCCCATAACCGCCCACCAGCGCCCGATGGACCAGCAGGTCTGCATAGCGGCGGATGGGCGAGGTGAAATGTGCGTAGCTGCCCAGCGCCAGACCGAAATGCCCGGCATTTTCCGGGCCGTAATAGGCCTGCATCTGGGTCCGCAATATCTGTTCCATGATCTGCGGCTTGGCTTCCGTCTCCTCGATCTTCGTGATCAGATGGTTGAAGGTCGAGGGGCGGATCACCTGCCCCAGCGCGAAGTCGATGTCGAAGGTTTTGAGATAATCCTTGAGCGACACCAGCTTGTCGCGACTGGGGGCTTCATGGATGCGGTACATGACCGGCATCTTCTTCGCCTCCAGCGCCTTGGCGGCGGCGACGTTGGCGGCGATCATATAATCCTCGATCAGCCGATGGGCGTCCAGCCGCTCGCGCACGGCGACGCTGACGATCTTGCCGTTTTCGTCCAGCACCACCCGCCGCTCCGGCAGGTCCAGCGCCAGCGGATTACGGGCATCGCGCGCCTTTTCCAGCAGGCGCCAGCAGGCCCAGAGCGGCTTGAGGGCGGTTTCCAAAAGCGCCCCTCCCACTGGTGGGAGGGCCTGTTCTGAACGTGCATCGACAGGCCCTCCCCCGACCCCTCCCGCAAGCGGGAGGGGAGAAGAAGCGTCGATGGCGGCTTGCGCATTTTCATAGGCCAGCACGGCGGCTACGCGGATCACGGCGCGGGTGAAGCGCCAGCCCGTCACCTTGCCCTGCGCGTTGATCGTCAGATGGCAGGCCATCGCCGCCCGGTCCTGTCCCGCGCGAAGCGAGCACATGTCGGAGGATAATTGGTGCGGGAGCATCGGCACGACCAGATCGGGGAAATAGACGCTGTTGCCGCGCTTACGCGCTTCGCGGTCGAGCGCGCTGCCGGGGCGGACATAGTAGCTGACGTCGGCGATGGCGACGATCGCCTTGAAACCGCCCGGATTGGCAGGGTCTTCGTCGGGCGCGGCCCAGACCGCATCGTCATGGTCGCGCGCATCGACCGGGTCGATCGCGACGATGGGCAGGTGGCGCAGATCCTCGCGCTTATCCTCATGCAAGGGCAGAGCGGACGCCAGCAGCGCCTCCTCCTCCGTCGCGTCGGAAAAGACGTTGGGGATGCCGTGTTTGTGGATCGCGATCAGGCTGAAGCTGCGCGGGGCGAAGGGATCGCCCAATATGTCGGTGACGCGGGCGGAGATGCGTGGGGGCCGCCCGGTCGGCTCGGCCAGGACAAGGTCGCCCTTTTTCGCGGTGCCGATGTCGCTGATCGGGGTGTCGCGGCGGATGCGCTTGTCGACCGGGCGCAGCCACAGCTTGCCGTCGGCCAGTTCCTCGACCACGCCCAGCAACATCTCCGTCGCCTTGGCGAGCTTCTTCATCGGGTGGGCGACCCAGCCCTTCCCCGCTTCCTCGGTCCGCGCCAATATGCGGTCGCCGATGGTCAGTGCGCCCCTTTTGCCGCGCTCAATGACGCGCAGGCGCGGGGCGGGCTGGCCCTCCGCCTCCCAGCGTTCGGGCGTGGCGATCAGGGTGGTATCGTCGACATCGACGATCCGCAGCACCGTGACCTTGGGCACGCCGCCCATTTTGTGAAAGGCGCGGGCCGGGCCGATGTCCAGCAGCCCTTCGTCCGCCATGTCGCGGAGCAGCGCCTTGAGCGCGATCTTCTCCTGCCCTTTCAGGCCAAAGGCGCGGGCGATTTCACGCTTGCCCGCCGGTGTGTCGGACGTGGTGACGAAATCCATCACCTGATCGCGGGTGGGAAAGCCCGCGGGACGGACTTTTGTGGTTTTTTTGGGGGCGGATTTGGGTCTGGGGGGTGTGGCCATGGATCAGCTATAGGGAGCGCGGCGGCGCGCGACCAGTGCGATCGTCACGGCAAGCGCGCTGCCCAGTTGCGCGATGGCCATATCCTTCTGCGCGTCCCACACATCGCCCTGCTGGCCGTTATAATAGTCCGCCGTTTCGCCAGCCGCGATCACCGTTAGCAGCCATTCGAAAATTTCGTAGAGCGCGCTGCCAAGGCCGATGAAGGCGAAGGCGACGGTCAGCGCGGTTCGCGCGCTCATCCCAGCGTGTCGCCGCAACCCTTCGGCCAGTGGCAGGGTCAGCAATGCGCCGAAGCCGAAATGCACCAGCCGGTCATAGCCGTTGCGGGTCCAGCCGAGGAGGCTCGACAGGTCATGCCCGATCAGCGCGCGCGCCCAGTCGTCATAGGGGACATAGCTATAGATGTAGCGGGCACCCAACGTATGCAGCGCCAGGAACAGGGCGATGCCCGCCATGGCACGCGTCGAGAGCGGCCAGCGGCGCAGCAACCACGGCGCGGCGACCAGCAGCAGAATAGTTGGCCCATGCTGGAGCGGGGCGAGGTCGGGATAGGGTTGCGCGATATTGGCGAGCGCAACGGCGGCCAGCAGGGCCGCGATCATCCGGCGCTGCGCGGTTGGAAGGGCTTTCCAGACAGCGACAGCACCGGAGATCATGAGGACATCAGCCCTTCTTGAGGTGGCGACGGCCCAGCAGTTCAGCGATCTGCACCGCATTCAGGGCCGCGCCCTTGCGGAGATTGTCGCTGACGCACCACAGGTTGATGCCATTGTCGACGGTCGAATCTTCCCGCACGCGGCTGATGAAGGTTGCGAAGTCGCCGACGCATTCGATCGGCGTGATATAGCCGCCATCCTCGCGCTTATCGACCAGCATGATGCCGGGGGCTTCGCGCAATATGTCCTGGGCTTCCTTGGCCGAAATCTCGTTCTCAAACTCGATGTTGATGGCTTCGGAGTGGCCGACGAACACCGGCACGCGCACGCAGGTTGCGGTCAGCTTGATCTTGGGATCGAGGATCTTCTTGGTTTCCGCGACCATCTTCCACTCTTCCTTGGTCGAACCGTCGTCCAGGAAGCTGTCGATGTGCGGGATCACGTTGAAGGCGATCTGCTTGGTGAACTTCTTCGGCTCGGCCGGATCGCCGACGAAGATGTTGCGGCTCTGCTCGAACAGCTCATCCATGCCCGCCTTGCCCGCGCCGGACACCGACTGGTATGTCGACACGACCACGCGCTTGATCTTTGCAACGTCATGCAGCGGCTTCAACGCCACGACCATCTGCGCGGTCGAGCAGTTGGGATTGGCGATGATGTTCTTCTTCTTGTAGCCATCGATCGCATCCGGGTTCACTTCGGGCACGATCAGGGGCACGTCCGGGTCCATGCGATAGAGCGAGCTGTTGTCGATCACGACGCAGCCGGCCGCCGCCGCCTTGGGCGCATATTCCGCCGTCGGGCCGCTGCCCGCCGCGAACAGGGCGATGTCCCAGCCGGTGAAGTCGAAATGTTCAATATTCTGGCATTTAATGGTCTTGCCGGTTTCGCCGAAATCGACGGTCAGCCCCTGCGAACGGGACGACGCGACGGCAGCGATCTCATCGATCGGGAACTCCCGCTCGGCAAGAATGGTCAGCATTTCGCGGCCCACATTACCCGTGGCACCAACGACGACGACCTTGTAACCCATGACCAGCTCCAGTTTGATCTCAAGATTGAGAGGCGCCCGCGCATAGCGATATGGACGCATTTGTCCAGTGGGAACGGTGCAGGCGCCTTGGGTCAATCGATGGGAGCGACACCTCTCCTTGCAAGGAAATCCTCTATCGTCCGCCACAGATGGACCCCGATGCGCGGCCCGCCGACGCGATGGGTCTGGCCCGGATAGACCATCAGCTCGAACGGGGTCGCCGATCCCTGCATCTTCGCCATCAGCGCGGTCGAATTGTCGAACACCACATTGTCGTCGGACATGCCATGGATCAGCAGCAGCGGGTCGCGGATTTTGGTCGATTCCCCGACCGCATCGGATGCTGGATAGGCATTATCACGCCCCTTCGGCATCCCCAGATACCGCTCGGTATAATGGGTGTCGTATAGTTCCCATTTCGTCACCGGCGCGCCCGACACGCCTGCGGCAAAGATGCCGGGCGCCTTTTCCAGCAGCTTCAGCGTCATATAGCCGCCATAGGACCAGCCATAGGTGGCGATCCGTTTGGGATCGACGAAGGGCTGGGCCTTGAGCCACTCCACGCCCTTTAGCTGATCCGCGACCTCGACCGTGCCCATCGCGTGATAGATGTGATCCTCGAACGCCTTGCCCCGGTCGGGCGTGCCGCGATTGTCGATGGCAAAGACGATCCAGCCCCGGTCGACCAGATATTGGTTGAGCGCGCCGCTCCACTGGTTCGTCACCTGCCGCCCGGCGCCCGGCCCGCCATAATGGATCATGAAGACGGGGTAATGCTTCCCGGCCACAAGCGGCGGGGTCATCATCTTTGTATAAAGCGTCGTGCCGTCCGACGCCTTCACCGTGCCGAACTGCGTCTTCACATGGCTGGCGAGATAGGGCGCATAGGGGTGCGTGCCGGTCAGGGCATTTTCCGACAGCCATTGCAGCCGCTTGCCCTTGTCGTCGGCCAGATAAACTTGTTTGGGTTGATCGCTGTTACTACGCGACACGATCGCGCGGCTGCCCGCGCCGTCCATCACGACGTCGTTCCACCAGCCGCTCTGCGTCACCTGGGTGGCCGTGCCCGGCTTGCCCAAAGGCGCGACATAGAGTTGCTGCTCCAGCGGCGTTTCGCGATTGCCGGTGAAATAGACGAGGCCGCGCGCCTCATCCACGCCCACCACCTCGCGCACTTCCCATGCGCCGCTGGTGAGTGCGGTCCACGCCTTTCCCTTCACGCGATAGAGATGGCCGTGGCCGCTCTTTTCCGACCACCACAGGAAGCTGCCATCGCTCAAGGGGCGGAAATTGTTGCTGAGGTTGATCCAGCTTTTCGCCTTCTCGGTCAGGATGACGCTCGCCTTGCCGGTCGCCGGGTCGACAGCGAGCAGGTCGAGCGTCTTCTGGTCGCGGCTTTCGCGCTGGACATAGAGGGTCTTGCCATCCTTCGCCCAGTTGACCCGCGCCAGATAGATGTCGCGATCAGGGCCAAGGTCGACCTTCACCTGTCCCGAGCCATCGGGCTTCATCACATAGAGATCGACCAGCGCATTGGCCGTGCCCGCGGCGGGATAGCGTTGTTGATAGACTTTGGTCCCCTCCCCGCCGATGGCGGTGCGGGTAACGGTGCCGACCGGGCCTTCATCGACCCGCGCGACGGCGATCAAGGCGTCACCGGGCGACCACCAATAGCCGGTGCGCCGGTCCATTTCTTCCTGTGCGACAAATTCGGCGACGCCCCACTGGACCGTATCGCTCGCCCCCTGCGTCAATTGCCGTGCCGCGCCGCCGCTGGATGGCTGCACAAACAGATTGCCCTCCCGCACGAAGGACACGAAACCGCCCTTGGGGCTGACTACGCCGTTCAGTTCACCCTCCGGCGTGGCGGTCAGCCGCCGGACCGTGCCGTCCAATCCGGCGAGATAGAGGTCGCCATCCACCGGCACCAGGATGCTCTTGCCATCGGGCGACCAGTCATAGCTGGTGATGCCCGTGCTGCCCGCGACTGACCGGTCACGCTCGCGCTGCATCTTTTCCGCTTCGCTCAATTCCGCGCCGCTGCCGGTCTTTTTCGAATCGACCAGCATCCGCTCCTTGCCGGTGGCGGTGTCGATCGCCCACAGATCCAGCCGCTCCTTCTCATCCGCGCGGGGCTTGAGCAGCGTCACCAGCGATCCGTCGGGCGAGAGTTGCAGCGCGCGTGGCTGCGGCCCGGCGAGGTCGGGGCTGGCGAACACTCGCTCCAGCGTCAGTTTATCCTGGGCAACAGCGGGAACCGAAACGGCCAGCAGCAGCGCACCAATGGAAGCGCCGCGCATCAGTGAGGAAAGCATCATCATGACGGAAGGGATTAGCGCGCCGAATGCCGCAAGATCAATGCTGTAGATTGAAATATGCTTGCGCGATTGCTCGCGCGGGCGAGCCGTCGTCAGAACATTCGTGAAGAACATAAGGAGCAATTCGGTCAAGGCGTCTGTCTTTTCGCAGCCAGGGAATAAATCTGGCGTGCCGCTCGTATATACTCGCGGCACCATAGCCGTGACACGAACCACCTTGCCCCACCTCTCGCCCGAGGTGGGGCATTTTGGATCGGAGAAGCGATGACAAGATGATGGTGGCTAAGGCGCCCCCTTTCGCCAAGCGTGCAGGCCGGCGAATGCGGAGTTCGATCGGGTTATCGCGCAAAACGGTGCTTGTTCGCGTGCTGTTTCGTGCTTTGGAGGTGCCCTACATGGAGGCCATCTGCACTAAATCCCCTGAATATATGGGCATTTAATGGTGGGCGCGGCAGGGATTGAACCTGCGACCCCACCCGTGTGAAGGGTGTGCTCTACCACTGAGCTACGCGCCCCCGAAGGGAGGAGCGCCATTGGCATTGCCGCGCCAGCCTGTCAAGCAATCACCGCGCCGCTTCATCGCAAAGCGTGCAAGCAAGCGAAAGCCTCTTATCGCTCCTCAATCGTCGCGCTATGATGGATCAAATCCTTTGGAGAATTGCATTCATGCGCCGCAAAATCACCCTTGCCGTCACTGCCCTTCTGCTTACCGCGCTTGCCGCCTGCAACACGGTTCAGGGCGTGGGCCGGGATATTGAATCCGTTGGCACCACGGGCCGGGAAGTAATCAACTAAAACAGGTGGCTGACGGACGGCCGGGCTATTGCAGCGACTGCACCATGGGCGCTTGCACGGCCGCCGTCTTCAACAGTCGCACGCCGTCGCATTCCGGCTCGCCGCAATCACACGCCTCTATCGCGTAGCGCACGCCGCACATCACCAGTTCGTCATGGTCGAAGGAATAGTTGGCAATGCCTGCGCGTTCGACCTTTTCCTGGGCCCTGGCTTTGAGCGACATTGCGAGTCCTTCCCTCTGTTCCATGGCGGGGATGTTCCATGTTGCGTCGCACCATGTCAATTGATCCATGGCATATGTTACAGCTTTGCGACACATCATGTCGCGTCGATGACACAGGCTGGCGCAGTGACGCCAGACGCTTGCGCGGCGCGATCTCTCAACCCATAAGGCGGCACATGAACAATCACGACAGCAGCGCCATGCCCGTATGGCACGGCACAACCATCATTTCAGTCCGCAAGAACGGCAAGGTCATCGTCGCGGGCGACGGTCAGGTGTCGATGGGCCAGACGGTGATGAAACCCAACGCCCGCAAGGTCCGCCGCCTGCACGACGGATCGGTGATCGGCGGCTTTGCCGGCGCGACCGCCGACGCCTTTACCCTGTTCGAGCGGCTGGAGGCGAAGCTGGAGCGGTTCAACGGTCAGCTCATGCGCGCGGCCGTGGAACTGGCCAAGGACTGGCGCACCGACAAATATCTCCGCAATCTGGAGGCGATGATGATCGTCGCCGACAAGGACGTGACCCTGATCCTGACCGGCAATGGCGACGTGCTGGAGCCGCTGAACGGTGTCGCGGCGATCGGTTCGGGCGGCAACTTTGCCCTCGCCGCCGCCCGCGCGCTGATGGATTATGAAGAGGATGCGGAAGCTTTGGCGCGCAAGGCGATGGCCGTGGCCGCCGACATCTGCGTCTATACGAATGATCAGCTAACCGTCGAACTGCTCGACAGCGCCACCTGATTTCCCCTCCCCGACCCCTCCCGCGCGGCAGGGGACAAGGAACGACATGAACGACAATCTTACACCCAAAGCCATCGTTGCTGCGCTCGACGCGCATATCATCGGCCAGCATGACGCCAAGCGCGCGGTTGCCGTGGCGCTGCGGAACCGTTGGCGGCGCCAGCACCTGTCCGCTGACCTGCGCGACGAGGTGACGCCCAAGAATATCCTGATGATTGGTCCCACCGGTTGCGGCAAGACGGAGATCAGCCGTCGCCTGGCCAAGCTGGCCGACGCGCCCTTCGTCAAGGTGGAAGCGACCAAATTCACCGAGGTCGGCTATGTCGGCCGAGACGTCGAGCAGATCGTCCGTGATCTGGTCGAGGAAGCCGTGCGCCTGGAACGCGACCGCCGCCGCGAAGCGGTGCGCGAGGCCGCGTCCGAGGCCGCGATGGCGCGCCTGCTGGACGCCCTGACCGGCAAGGAAGCGAGCGAGGCGACCCGGCTTTCCTTCCGCCAGAAGATCGAAGCCGACCAGATGAACGAGGTCGAAGTCGAGGTAGAGGTTGCCGACAGCCCCTCCATGCCGATGGAAATCCCCGGCATGGGCGGCCAGATGGGCATGATCAACCTGTCCGACATGATGTCCAAGGCGTTCGGCCAGCAACAGAAGAAGCGCCGCAAGCTGACGGTCGCGCAGGCGTGGGACAAGCTGGTCGAGGAAGAGCAGGACAAGCGGCTGGATCAGGACGATGTCGCCCGCGTCGCCATCGCCAGCGCCGAACAGAATGGCATCGTCTTTCTGGACGAGATCGACAAGATCGCGGTCAGTGACGTGCGCGGCGGATCGGTGAGCCGTGAAGGTGTTCAGCGTGACCTGTTGCCGCTGATCGAAGGCACGACAGTCTCGACCAAATATGGCCCGCTCAAGACAGACCATATCCTGTTCATCGCGTCAGGCGCTTTCCATGTCGCCAAGCCCAGCGATTTGCTGCCCGAACTCCAGGGCCGCCTGCCGATCCGGGTCGAGTTGAAGGCGCTGACCGAGGCGGATTTCGTCGCGATCCTGTCCGACACCAAGGCCAGTCTGGTGACGCAATATCGCGCGTTGCTGGCGACCGAAGGCGTCACGATCGACCTGACCAGCGAAGGCATCGGCGCGGTCGCCCGCATCGCCGCCGAAGTCAATCAGGAGATCGAGAATATCGGCGCCCGCCGCCTGCAAACGGTGATGGAAAAGCTGCTGGATGATATCAGCTTCCATGCGGAAGACCGCCGGGGCGAAACGCTGGTGATCGACGCCGCTTATGTAGAGAAGCAGTTGGGCGGGATTTCGCGCGATACGGATTTGAGCCGCTACGTACTTTGATGACGAAGGGCGCCGCTCGCTGGTGGCGCCCTTCTGCATTCAGACAAGGTAGGACTGCTGCCCCGCCAAGCCGGCGATCGCCTACACCATGACCTGTTTCGACCCATCATCGCCATGCCAGCGAAGGCTGGCATCTTGATTTGGGAGATGTGGGGATGGCGGCAGAGAGGCTGATGTTCGCAGAAGGGGGGCATGACCGATCCACCGACCAGATCAGGCCCCTGACGCCCCCAATCAGCCCCCCGTAACACCCGTCGGGACAACCGGAACCGCAGCCGACTTGCTTGCCTGCTGATCAACCCAAACCGACCACAGCCCGGCCAGATTGGTCCATTCACCGCCATTGACCTGCGCCAGCGCCGTCCGTGCGCCTGCCATGTCGCCGGAACGGGCCAGCGCCACGCCGAGCCGGGTATTCGTCCGGCCTGTGTCGATGCCGCCCTTGGTGATGGCTGCGCGATATTGCTCCACGGCCTGCGGATATTGCGACAGCGCGAAATAGCTGTCCGCCACCGCCAACGCCGCCGTGCCGTCCTTTGCCGTTCCCGCCTTCTTGGCCGCGGCTGGCAGTCCTGCAATTTCCTTGGCGGCTTTGGCCGTCACAGCCTTCATCACCTTGGCGGTTGCAGGCTGGGTTGCTGACAGTTTGCCTGCCGCGCGTCCTGCCTCGATAATCGCCTTGGCCTCGGCATTGTTGCCATTCTTCTCGGCCAGCAGTGCATAGGCCTGATAATCCCGCTCGCTCGCCATCGCGCCATTGGCGGCCTGCAAGCGATAGAGGTCGAGCTGGACTTCGGGGTTCATGCCCGTCGCCGCGCTATAGTTGACCAGCGCCGTGCGCCAGTTGCCGGTGGAGGGATAGGCGGCCAGTCGGTACCGATACAATAACCCCACCGCCGGCCAGTCGGCATTTTGATAGGCGAGCGAAATAGCCTTGTCGTACCAGGCCGCCGGGACCGGCTTGCCTTCCGTCTTGAGCTGCGCAAATGCCTGCTCCACCATCGCCCGCGCATCCTTGGGTTTGTGGCGGCGGTTATAGGTGTCGGCCATCAGCAGCGTCGCGTCGATGCCGGTATAGCCCAGCGTCTTGGCATAGTTGAGCTGCGCGATCGTGTCGTCATAGTTGGCGACATAGAAGGAATAGAGACCCGCGAGATAACGCAGCCGGGGGGCGTCGTTCGGCGGCACCGAATTGCTCTTGAACATATCGGTCAGCGCGATCCGCTGCGCCTGAATGTCCCCACGCTTCGCCGCCAGTTCGAATCGCAGGGCGGCGGCTGCATACACTTCGAAATCGCTGGTCGGCGACAGGCTGGCGATCTGTGCATTCGCTGTCGTGACATCGCCTGCCTTAAGGGCGGCTTCCGCGCTTTTCGCAGCCCCGCGAAACGCATCGGACATGGTGATAGGGGGGCCAACATTGGCCTTCTTTGCCTGTGCAGGCGAAGAAATGGCGCCCGCCGCCACCGTCAGCGCAACCGCGCCCGCAATGCCTGCGAGAAATATATGTCCGCGCATGATAAATATGCCTCCCCGTTGCGGACCGATATCCTCGACGCCGCATGATATCCGCAATCGCTGCCCGGCGAACCGGGGTATATAAGGGCGCGCACCCCTTTTGATGCGCGCCCTTTTCTGTCGTCAGGCGCCCTTTTCTGTCGTCAGGCGCCCTTGGTCGCCAGATAGGAGAGCCACAGGCCCGCTATCTGCTTGCGCGCGCCACCCTGCACCGCCTGGAAAGCCGTCTTGGCCCCCGCAAAGTCACCACTGCGCGCCTTTGCAATGCCCAGGCGCGTGTTGATTTCGTCCGCGTCCACGCCGCCCTTCTGCGTGGCAAGCTGGAACATCGCCGCTGCCTTGGCATAATCGCCATAGCCCAGATACGCGTCGCCCGTGGCGGCCGCGATCTTGCCGTTGGCGCCCTTCTTCGCGTCAGCCTCTGCCGCCCCCAGCGTCGACTTGTCGCTCGCGATTCTGGTATTTGCCTGCTGATAGATGTCACCACCCTGCGAAGCGTTCAGCACGCCCTTTGCACGGCCGGCATCGATCGCCGACTTCACTTCGCCATAAATGCCGGTCTTCGACGCCATTTCGGCATATTCGGTGAAGTCGCCCGCGACGACCAGGCCGTTGGACGTCGCCATCAGGCGCAACACGTCCAGATTTTCGCGATTGGAGATTGCCGGATTGGCCTGCTGGAACAAGCGGATCAGGGTGCGGAGATTCTCGCCCTTGGGGTCGGCTTCATAGGCCCACTTCGCCCAGTCGGTGACCTCGGGCAGCTTTGCCGCTGCTGCACGGCCGACGCCGATCTGATACCATTGCGCCGGAACCGGCTGGCCGGCGGCCTTCGAGCCATCTGCGGCAGCCTTCAATGCGGCCAGGCCCTTCTGGTTCAGCCCGCGCGCCGGTTCTGCCGACGCGTTAGCCGTTCCCGCCTTGCCGAAATAGGCCTGCGCCAGCGTCACATTGACCTGCTCGGGCTTGTACCCGGCCTGGATCGCGGCCTGAGCGCGCGTGATCGATGCGTCATAGTTTTTCGCCTGCAATTCGGCGTCAGCCGCTACTGCCGAGAACTGGCCGACGTTCGCGGCGGGGGTCAGGCCGCTATCCAGCATCTGGTTCAACGCCTGCACCTGCAGCGCGGAATCCTTGCTCGCGATCGACAGGTTCAGCTTCGTCGCCGCGATCTGATATTTGTCGTCCCCGGTCTTGGCCAGGCCTTCCGCTTCGGCGATCGAGGCCTTGGCGGTCGCGAAGTCCTGCTTGTCCATTGCCTGCTGGGCAGCGACGATCGGCTTCACCACCTCAGGCGATACCTTGACCTTGGGCGCTTCTTCCTTGCCTTTTTTTTGCGCGAAGGCCGGGGCCGTGACCGCGCCGCTGGTCATCGCAAGGGCGAGCGCAAGCGCCACGGGGGAAACAAAACGCATGATCCAATCTCCTTTGCGCGCCCGCGCGGCGGGCGACTTTGGTTGTTCGCCGGTTAGGGGCCGACGCGTGAATGACCGTTGAACAAGCCTATAATCACCGCTTTGGCAACTGTCATGTCCTTGCTTCGTTCCCGAAATTCGTTTCGCGGGCATTTCTTTACCGCTTGATCCAGCCGCGCAAGGCCGCGCGAGCGCGCGCGTATATGCGCGAGGGGTGACAGGACTATTTCACTGGTCTAGTGCAGCCGTAACAACATTCATTCACGAAAAAAGAGAGTCGCCTTGACCGACGAGACACTGCTCGCCGACCCCTCCGATATCAGCCCCGTCAGCATCGTTGACGAGATGAAGGCGAGCTACCTCGACTACGCCATGTCGGTGATCGTCTCACGCGCGCTGCCTGACGTGCGGGACGGCCTGAAGCCCGTGCATCGCCGCATCCTCTATGCCGCGAACGAATCCGGCTTCGTCTACAACCGCCCCTATCGCAAATCCGCGCGCCTTGTCGGCGAGGTGATGGGTAAATATCACCCGCATGGCGACAGTTCGATATACGACGCCCTGGCCCGCATGACCCAGGACTGGTCGATGCGCGTGCCCCTGATCGACGGTCAGGGCAACTTCGGATCGATGGACCCCGATCCGCCGGCCGCCATGCGTTACACCGAAGCGCGCCTTGCCAAGGTGGCCAATGCGCTGCTGGAGGATCTCGACAAGGATACGGTCGACTTCACGCCCAACTATGACGCTTCGGAAAGCGAGCCGCAGGTGCTGCCCGCGCGCTTCCCCAACCTGCTGGTCAACGGCGCGGGCGGCATCGCGGTCGGCATGGCGACTAACATCCCGCCGCATAATCTGGGCGAAGTGCTGCGCGCCTGCCTTGCCTATATCGAAGACCCCGCCATCACGATCGACGAACTGATCGCCATCGTTCCCGGTCCCGATTTCCCCACCGCGCCGCTGATCCTGGGCCAGACGGGCGCGAAGTCCGCCTATCATACCGGGCGCGGTTCGATCATGATGCGTTCGCGTTATGAGATTGAAGAAGGGCGCGGCGATCGCCAGTCGATCGTCCTGACCGCCATTCCCTATCAGGTCGGCAAGAACGGCCTTGTTGAAAAGATTGCCGAGGCCGCCAAGGAAAAGCGGATCGAGGGGATCAGCGACATTCGCGACGAATCCAGCCGCGAAGGCGTGCGGATCGTCATGGACCTGAAACGCGACGCGACCGCCGAGGTCGTGCTCAACCAGTTGTGGCGCAACACCCCTGCCCAGTCGAGTTTCCCGGCCAATATGCTCGCCATCCGTGGCGGCCGCCCGGAACTGCTGAACCTGCGCGACATTATCGAAGCCTTCGTCAAGTTCCGCGAAGAGGTCATCACCCGCCGCACCAAGTTTGAACTGAACAAGGCGCGCGACCGGGCGCATATCTTGCTGGGCCTCGTCATCGCGGTCACGAACCTCGACGAAGTCGTCCGCATCATCCGCGGTTCTGCCAGCCCCGTGCTTGCGCGCGAAGCCCTGATCGCCCGCGACTGGCCGGTCGCGGAGATCGCGCAATATATCAAGCTGGTGGAAGCCATTGATGTGGACATCGAGGGCGAAACCTATCGCCTGTCCGACGCCCAGGTTCGCGCCATCCTGGACCTGCGCCTCCACCGCCTGACTGGCCTTGGCCGGGACGAAATCGGCAAGGAACTGGCCGAACTGGCAGAGGCTATCGCCGAATATCTCGCTATCCTTGGCGACCGGGTAAAACTCTACGCCCTGATGCGCGAAGAGTTTGAGGCGATCGAGCGCGAATTTGCGACCCCGCGCCTCTCGGAAATCGCACCCGCCGCCGATGGCATCGACGACGAGGATCTGATCGAGCGCGAGGAGATGGTCGTCACCGTCACCGTGCAGGGCTATATCAAGCGTACCCCGCTTGAAAGCTTCCGTGCTCAGGCACGCGGCGGCAAGGGCCGATCGGGCATGACGACCAAGGATGAGGATGCGATCACCAGCCTGTTCGTCACCTCGACCCACACGCCGGTCCTGTTCTTCTCGACCGCCGGAAAAGTCTATCGCATGAAGGTCTGGCGCCTGCCTGAAGGTGGGCCAGCCACACGCGGGCGACCGATGATCAACCTGCTGCCGCTGGGTCCGGGCGAAACCATCCAGACCGTCCTGCCGTTGCCGGAGGATGAGGAAAGCTGGAAGGATCTGCACGTCATGTTCGCGACCGCGAACGGCACCGTGCGCCGCAACAGCATGGACGCCTTCGCCAATGTGCCCAGCAACGGCAAGATCGCAATGCGCTTTGACGATGACAGCGACGATCATCTGATCGGCGTCGCCATCCTGAACGAAGGCGACGACATCCTGCTCGCCACCCGTCAGGGCAAGGCGATCCGCTTCGCCGCCACCGATGTGCGCGAGTTTCAGAGCCGCACCTCGACCGGCGTGCGCGGCGTGACGCTGAAGGCGGACGACGAGGTCATCTCGCTCTCCATCCTGCACCGCGTCGGCACCACGCAGGAAGAGCGTGAGGATTATCTGCGCTTCGCCCCGTGGAAGGGGGAGAAGGAAGGCGCGCCGGAAATGCCGGCGGAACGCTTCCAGCAGTTGGTGGAACAGGAACAATTCCTCCTCACCGTCTGCGCCAACGGCTATGGCAAGATTTCGTCGGCCTATGACTATCGCCGCACCAATCGCGGCGGACAGGGTATCACCAACATCGACAATATCGGCCGCAATGGCCCGGTCGTCGCCAGCTTTCCGGCGCGGCATGAAGATGAACTGATGCTGGTCACTGATCAGGCGAAGCTCATCCGCATGGGCCTGTCCTCCATGCGCATCATCGGCCGCAACTCGGCAGGCGTGCGCCTGTTCAACGTGGCTGACAACGAGCATGTGGTCAGCGCCGCACGGATCGAAGAAAGCGACAGTGACGGCGAAGAAGCCGTGGAGTCGATCGAAGCAGGGGCTAGGGTCAGGACTCATTGATTGATCCAGAATATAACGGTCGCGGCGATGCAGATGGCGGACATGAAGGTATGGGCGCAACGATCGTAGCGCGTGTGGATGCGCCGCCAGTCCTTGATCCTGCCGAACATATTCTCGACTTTGTGCCGCTGTCTATAGAGCGCCGTGTCGTGTGGAATGGGCACTTTCCGGTTCCCCTTTGACGGGATGCAGGCCGTGATCTTGCGGTCGGCCAGTGCCGCGCGGAACCAGTCGGCGTCATAGCCCTTGTCGCCCAGCAGGACCTTTGCCTTCGGGAAGGCATCGATCATCAGTGCAGCGCCCTTATAATCGCTCATCTGCCCTTCACTGAGCAGCATGATGAGCGGTCGGCCTTTGCCATCGCATACGGCATGTAGCTTGGAGTTCAGGCCGCCTTTGGTGCGTCCGATACGTCGGGGAACATCCCCTTTTTAAGCAGGCTTGCCGCCGTCCGGTGTGCTTTCAGGTGGGTTGCATCGATCATCAACTGGTCGGGCTTGCCGCCCTTTGCTGCCAAGCCAGCGAAGATTTTGTTGAACACGCCGAGCCTGCTCCAGCGGATGAAACGATTGTAGATCGTCTTGTGTGGGCCATACTCCTTGGGCGCGTCGCGCCACATCAGCCCGTGCTTGATGACGTAAATGATCCCAGACACTATCCGCCGATCATCCACTCTTGGCACCCCATGAGACAAGGGAAAATACGGCTCGATCCGGCGCATCTGCGCCTCACTCAGCAGAAACGGAACATCCATCGGCAGCGCCTCCTAACGCTGCTATTGAATCAACCCATCACCCAATGCGCAAGCAATTTAACAGGTCCTGACCCTAGCTTCGCCCCCGAAGCGTCCGACACCGAATGACAGGCAACGGGGAGCAGAAAATGCTCCCCGTAGGGGTCGGCAAAAGGCCCAACTGCAAAGCCGCTGGGGCGAGCCTTCAATTGCGGAACGGGCACCGGTCAGGGGAGCCAAAAGCTCGCTTGTCAGCTAGCGACCATTATCGGACGATAGATGGTATCGCTGCATGAACTGCGTTAGCATGACAATGTGGTGATACAGAGCATGAGATTTTTCGCGTGGCTGTTGGTGCCATGCATCATAGTGAGCCTGATGATCAGTGGCGTTCTCACTGCCATGTATGCAGCTTATGCGCTGTTCTGGCTTTCCCCCAAAGCGCTGGTTTTGTGTCTGGGTGCGATGGCCATAACGATCGCGCTCATCTCGTTATTGAATAAGATCGTGCTGCCATTCCTTAGGCATTAATGCCTCCGATCGATGAAAACGGACCGTCCGCCATCCACCCTTATCGCCCCTCGCGCTCGCCAACACGGTTGCAACAAAAAAGCAGCGGACATTTCTGCCCGCCGCCACTTTACTTCATTTGTCCGCTAAATCTCAGCGCGGCGCATTGGTGCGCTGAACAGCGCCCTTGTGTGCGCCCACGCCACCGCTGCGGCGACGGCGGGGGAAGCTGGGCTTGCCTGTGCCGTCACCCTCGGGGCGATGGGCGCGGTCGGCACCGCCGCGACCCTGCTTCTGGCCGTCCTGATATTTGCGCTGGCCGTCGGCGCGGCGAGCCTGCTGCTGCGGGGTCTGGCTCGGGCCTTTCTTTGGCGCGGCGGGCTTGGGCAGGTTGCGGACCGCTTCCATGAAGTTTTCCGGCAACGGCACGACTTCCAGCTTTACGCGGGTCGTGCGCTCAATCGCCTTGAGGTAGGGCCGTTCATCATCCGCCACGAAGCTGATCGCCACACCCTCTGCACCCGCGCGCGCGGTACGGCCGATGCGGTGGACATATTGTTCGGCCACATTGGGGATTTCGAAGTTGATGACGTGCGACACGCCCGACACGTCGATGCCGCGCGCGGCGATGTCGGTCGCGACCAGCAACTTCACCTTGCCCTGACGGAAGGCCTGGAGCGCGGTGGTGCGCTGGCCCTGACTCTTGTTGCCGTGGATAGCGAAGGCGTCGATGCCCGCGCCCTCAAGGAAGCGCACGACGCGGTCGGCGCCGTGCTTGGTGCGGGTAAAGATCAGCGCGCGGTCGATTTCCTCGCTCTTGAGGACCATGTGGAGAAGCGCCTGCTTCTCACCCTGATTGACAAAGGTCATCTGCTGACGAACGCGCTCTGCCGTGGTGGACTGCGGCGCGACGCTGACCTTGACCGGATCGTTCAGGAACTGGGCGGCCAGCGCCTCGATTTCCTTGGGCATGGTGGCGGAGAAAAACAGGTTCTGGCGGCCCTGCGGCAGCATCTTGGCGACGCGCTTCAGGGGATGGATGAAGCCCATGTCCATCATCTGGTCGGCTTCGTCGAGGACGAAGATTTCCGTGTCCTTGATGGTCAGCGCGCGCTGGTCGATCAGATCGAGCAGGCGGCCGGGGGTGGCGACGACGATGTCGACGCCGGGGGCCAGGGCGCGGATCTGCTTGCCGATCGGCACGCCGCCGAACACGGTTTCGACGGTCAGGCGCAGGAAGCGGCCATAGTCGCGGAAGCTCTGCGCGATCTGCGCGGCGAGTTCGCGGGTCGGGGCCAGCACCAGCATGCGGCAACCCTTGATCGGCGTCGGCTTTGGGTGCCTGGCGAAATAATCGAGGCTGGGCAGCGCGAAGGCTGCGGTCTTGCCGGTGCCAGTCTGGGCGATGCCGCACAAATCCTTGCCCTCCAGCAAGACGGGGATCGCCTTTTGCTGGATCGGGGTCGGATCGACGTAATTTTTGGAGGCAAGCGCCTTCATGATCGGCTCGGCAAGGCCAAGGTCACTAAATTGCATAGAATACTCACAAGTCGGCCATGCGCCGGCTTGCTGCGGACGCAGGAAGGGCGCGAGGCGGGTTACGAAACGACCCGCGTGAAAAGGGAAGCCTCAAGCTTGGCGCAGACTGTCATTGGCCGGTCCTTGGGCCTTCGGAGCCGGGACGATCACGCTACCAATCGCTGTGGGACCATCAAGGCCCGCATGCTGCGTTGCAGTGCATATGGCGAAGGGGCAGGCAAAAAGCAAGCGGCCATTGCACGGACGCAATGGTCGCCCGCCCCTTTCTCCGGCGGCAGGATAGGGCCTATAGGGAGACCTCTACATGCTTGCCCTGCATCTCAGTGCGCACGTCACCACCGAACAGCATCTTGAACATGCCCTTGATCGACACGTCCGCGCGCCAGATTTCGGCCGTGCCCAGATCAAACCGGAGCATCAGCATATTGGGATCGGTGCGGCCACCGGGATACCAGGCGTCATTTTCGCGGGTCCAGTGATGATCGATCACCGCCACGTCGGTTTCCTCAACCAGCGTACCGCTGATGCAGGCGAACAGATAATGGTCCTTGCCCACGAACTGCGCCATCGCCGGGCCTCCAGGCGCTAGTCGATTGTCGCGGCTGGTGAAGAACCAGATCGCATGATTGGCATTCCTGTCCAGATGTGCCGTCATCGGGATACTGTGTCCGTGGCCGCTATCCAGGCCGAGCATCACGAACGGGCTGTCCGACATATCCTTCCAGAAGCTTTTGCGGATTTCGGTTTCGTTGCTCATCATGGCTCTCCTTGAAGATATTTTCTCATTCAATGGACAGCGGGGTGCGAAGTTCCGCATCGTTTACCATGCCATTCCGCTTGATTAGCGCGCGCGCCGCGCCCACATGGGAGCCATGCTGATAGAAACCGAAACCACGCCCAACCCGGCAACGCTGAAATTCCTGCCCGGCCGCCCGGTAATGACGGCAGGCACGCGCGATTTCGCGACGCCCGAAGAGGCGGAAGCCTCGCCTCTCGCGGACGCCCTGTTCGGGCTGGGCGACGTGACCGGCGTTTTTTTCGGCAGCGATTTTGTGTCTGTCACGGCCGCACCGGGCGTCGCCTGGAGCGACCTGAAGACCGATGTGCTTGGCCTGATGCTCGATCATTTCTCCGCCAACATGCCACTCTTCAACCCCGGCTCTGCTGGCGGAATCAGCGTGCCGCCTGCGGAAGAGGATTTCACCGACGATCCCGCCGACGCAGAAGTCATCGCGCAGATCCGTGAATTGATCGAAACGCGCGTGCGGCCTGCCGTCGCCAATGACGGTGGCGACATCGTCTATCGTGGCTTCGACAAGGGCAAGGTGTTCCTTCAGATGCAGGGCGCCTGCTCGGGCTGCCCCTCCTCCAGCGCCACGCTGAAGAACGGCATCGAGCAGTTGCTGAAACATTATGTGCCCGAAGTGACCGAGGTCCGCGCCGTCTGAAGACGGCTCCGTCACCGATTGGCAAATCGCGACGGATCAATTAACCGATGTCAGGCTCCAGTACGAATGAAGGGGCAATAGGCATTTCGGGGGCGCGTTTGCGAATATTGGTTATCGACACCGCGACACAGGCTCTGTCCGTCGCGCTGTTCGAAGATGGCGACGTCATCGCCCACGTTCATGACATTGTCGGTCGCGGCCACGCAGAAGCGCTGCTGCCTGCGATCGCGGGCTTGCCCGATGGCGGCAAGGCGGATCATATAGCCGTGGATGTCGGACCGGGCAGCTTTACGGGCGTTCGCATCGGCATCGCCGCCGCCCGCGCTCTGGCCTTTGCATGGAACGCCGAGCTTACCGGCTATAGCGCCACGCACCTGATCGCCGCCGCTGCCGCGCGCGACCATGGCCCGCACCTGCAGGGCGACATCCCCATCCCCGTCACCATCACCGGCGGCCATGGCGAACTATTCTGGCAGGGGTTCGCCGCTGACGGCCACACCGCATTGACCCCACTTGCCTCCACACCCATTGCCGATCTGGCGCAAACCCTTGATGCCCCCGCTTATTACGGGACCGGAGCCGAGGCTCTGGTTACAGCGCGGAGCAGTGGTTGTGCGATCTGCCTCTATCCCGATGCGCGCGACTACAGGCTGATCGCACAGGATGCGCCCTGCCCCGTCCATCCGCTCTATGGACGCGGCGCTGACGCAAAGCCGATGGCGGCAGCGAGAGGTGCGGCATGACCGTCCCCGGTCTTTTGCTTGAAACCGTCGATCATGAAGACCGATCGATGATCGCCGACACCATGCCGGTGATGAGCAGCGCTTTCGATCCCCTCTTTGGCGAGGCGTGGACAGCGTCGCAACTTGCAGGCGTGCTCACCATGCCCGGCACCTGGCTGACACTGGCGCGTGTCGATGCCGCCACGCTGGGCTTCGCGCTGGTGCGCTCCGTGCTCGATGAATGCGAATTGTTGCTGCTTGCGGTCGATCCGCTGTGGCGCGGCAGGGGAGTCGGCAGGACGTTGCTCAATCACAGCCTCAGCATCGCGCGAAACCGTGGGATGATGACAATGAATCTGGAAGTTCGCGCCTCAAACAAAGCTGTCGCACTATATGAGAAAGCGGGCTTTGAATATGTGCATCGTCGTCCTGGTTACTATCGCGGTAATGACGGCCAACTACATGATGCCTTAAGTTTTCGGCTGGACATGCGACTTTGAAAGCCATTTCCCCTTGAATTGACGGTCGTAAAGGGATAGCCGGATGTCCCGCTTCTGAAACAATTTCGTCGGGCGGGTCGCACGAATAATCGCCGAAAGTGGAGCCAAAAAATGGAAATTGAATCAGCCCAAAATGAGCTGCTGATTACTTTGACGTCCGACATCGTCGCCGCACATGTATCTAACAACAGTGTCGCGGTGTCCGACGTTGCTTCACTGATCCAGAATGTGCATACCGCGCTTGCTGCCCTTTCCAGCCCAGCGCCCATTCCGGAAGTAAAGCTTGAACCAGCAGTATCGATCCGCTCGTCGATCAAGCCGGATTTCATTGTCTGCCTTGAAGATGGCAAGAAGCTGAAGATGCTCAAGCGGCATTTGATGACTCATTATCAGATGACGCCGGACGATTATCGCGCCAAGTGGGGCCTGCCCGCAGATTATCCTATGGTCGCACCCAACTATGCCGAACAGCGCCGCACCCTGGCGAAAAAAATCGGTCTGGGCACCAAGCGCCGCCGGACGCCCCGCGCGAAGTAAATCGCTGTTTCAGCGTCGCGACAGGCGGGGACGTACACCGATACGCCCCCGCCTTTGTCGCGTCTTACCCTTTACCCCATCCCAAAAGGCGCTAGGGTTGTTTTGAACAGCCCGTAGCCAAGCGAGCCCCAATGAACCGCAAGATCGATATCGAAGCCCTGTGCCATGAAAAAGGCCTGCGCATTACCGAGCAGCGTCGTGTCATCGCGCAAGTATTGAGCGATTCGTCCGATCATCCCGACGTCGAAAAGCTCCACGCCCGCGCGATCGAGGTCGATCCGGGCATTTCCATCGCCACCGTGTACCGCACCGTCCGCCTGTTCGAGGAAGCGGGCATTCTGGAGCGCCACGACTTTGGTGATGGTCGTGCACGCTATGAAGCGGCGCCGGAAGCGCATCACGACCATCTGATCGATGTGGAAACCGGTAATGTGATCGAATTTGTCGATCCTGAACTGGAGCAACTCCAGAAGCAGATCGCAGAGAAGCTGGGCTATCGCCTCGTCGATCATCGCATGGAACTGTACGGCGTCTCGCTCGACCGGAAGAACTGAACGAAGCATGGTTGCGCAACTGCGCCGATTTCGCCGTATCGCGGCGCTGATCGGCGCGCTTGCCCTTTGCCTGCCGCTCCACCTGATCTGGCGACTGTTGCGTTTGCGCTCGCCCTGGCCGCCCCGCTTCCTGGGCCTTGCCGCCCGCGCTGTTGGCGCTCGGGTCAGCATCACCGGCTCGCCGCTTGCCGCCGACGTCTTTTTCATCGCCAACCATGTCAGTTGGATCGACATATTGGCGATGGGCGGCACCACCGGCACAGCGTTCATCGCCAAGGATGACATCGCCGCCTGGCCGATGGTTGGCTGGTTGGCCGCGCTTAACAACACCGTCTTTATCACGCGCGAGCGACGCGGCAGCCTCAACGACCAGTTGCTTATCATTCGGGAAGCCATGGCGGGACACCAGCCATTGGCCCTGTTCCCCGAAGGAACGACCGGCGATGGCCGCACGCTGCTGCCCTTCAAGCCTTCCCTGCTGGCCGTGATGCTGCCCCCACCCCGCGCCGTATTAGTCCAGCCAGTCCATATCGACTATGGCGCAGCCGCAACCGACATCGCCTGGACGGGCGAGGAATCCGCCGGAGCCAACGCATCCCGCCTTTTCGCGCGTGCTGGCTCGCTCCCGGTCACGCTACATTTCCTTGAGCCGTTCGATCCCGCAGCCCTGCCCGATCGCAAGGCGCTGACCGCGCAAGCGCAAAAAAGGATCGCCGCCAGCCTCGCTGCGCACGCTGTGCCTTCCGCTGTTGCCGATGGCCCTGTATAGCCAAGCCATATGAATCGCGATAACGCCCCAAAGACACCCGCCACTTTCCAGGTCAAATCCTTCGGCTGCCAGATGAACGTCTATGATGGCGAGCGCATGGCAGAGATGCTGAATGCACGCGGCATGGCCGCCGCCGCACCGGGGGAAGAGGCCGATCTGGTCGTCCTCAACACCTGCCACATCCGCGAAAAGGCGGTCGACCGGGTCTATTCCGACATTGGCCGCCTGCGCCGGGACGACGGCAGCCGCCCGATGATCGCCGTTGCGGGTTGTATCGCGCAAGCGGAGGGCAGCGAAATCAGCCGCCGCGCGAAGACCGTGGACATTGTCGTCGGCCCGCAGGCCTATCACCGCCTGCCCGACCTGATCGACCGCGCCACCAGAGGCGAGGAAGCGGTGGACACCGACATGCCCGCCGACTCGAAATTCGGCGCGCTTCCGGGTCGTGGGAAACAGGCCCGGCCCAGTGCCTTCCTGACGATCCAGGAAGGGTGCGATAAATTCTGCACCTATTGCGTGGTGCCCTATACGCGCGGTGCTGAAATCAGCCGCCCCTGGACCGCGATCATCGACGAAGCCAAGGCGCTGATCGATGGTGGCGCGCGTGAAATTACCCTTCTCGGACAGAATGTTAATGCCTGGACCGGAGAAGATTCCTCAGGTCGCCTGCGGGGCATGGATGGCCTGGTCCGCGCCCTCGCCGATCTTCCCGACCTGCACCGCATCCGCTATACCACCAGCCATCCCAACGACATGACGGACGGCCTGATCGCCGCTCATGCCGAGGTGGAGAAGCTGATGCCCTTCCTCCATTTGCCGGTTCAGTCGGGCAATGACCGCATCCTCAAAGCGATGAACCGCAGTCACACAGCCGCCTCTTATCTGGCGATTATCGAGAAGGTTCGCGCTGTCCGTCCCGACATCGCCATTTCGGGCGACTTCATCGTCGGCTTCCCCGGCGAGACGGATGCCGAGTTTGAAGATACTCTGAAGATCGTCGACCAAGTGCGCTATGCACAATGCTATTCGTTTAAATATAGCCCCCGCCCCGGCACCCCGGCCGCCGGCATGGACGATCAGGTTCCGGCCGAAGTGATGGACGATCGCCTCGCCCGGCTTCAGGCGGCGATCAACCGCCACCAGATGGATTTCAACGCCGCCGCCGTCGGTCGCACCACGCAGATTCTACTGGAGCGAAAGGGTCGCAATCCCGGCCAGTTGATCGGCAAGACCCCATGGCTCCAGTCGGTTCATGTCACCGCCCCTGAATTAGTCATTGGCGATATGGTGGAAGTCGATATCATCAGCGCAGGCCCGAATAGTCTGGCCGGCGAAATCAGCAGGAGGAAAGCCGCTTGAACCCAAAACCCGTCATCCCCGCAAAGTCGGGGGCACATCTCCTTAAAGGACGCTGCAACGCGATCAGCCGGGAAGAGTGGACGTGGAAGGGAGGCGCATTCTGATGGGCAAGAAACCCAATAGCCGAACGGACGTCGCCGAGCGCGGGCGGGCCGAACGCGCGCGGATCGAAGTGATGTTCGAGAAGCCCCATTTGCTGGGTGCATTATTCGGTCAATATGACCAGAATCTGGTCGCGATCGAGAATCGCCTGGGCGTCTATATCGCCGCGCGGGGCAACAAGTTGCAGATCGAGGGGGACGCGGTGGCCGCGGCCCGCGCCCGCGACGTGCTGACCGGCCTCTATAACCGCATCGTCGCGGGGCAGGAGATCGACACCGGCGCGGTCGAGGCGGTGATCGCCATGTCGTCCGAACCCACGCTAGACGGCATCATCCGCCACGATATCGCCGAACCGCCCACGGTGATGATCCGCACGCGCAAAAAGACGATCGTGCCCCGTTCCGCCACGCAGGTCACCTATATGGAGGCGCTGGCCCGCCATGACGTCATCTTCGCGCTTGGCCCCGCAGGCACCGGCAAGACCTATCTTGCCGTCGCGCAGGCCGTCAGCCAGCTCATCACCGGCAGCGTCGATCGCCTGATCCTCTCCCGCCCCGCCGTGGAAGCGGGCGAAAAGCTGGGCTTCCTGCCGGGCGACATGAAGGAGAAGGTCGACCCCTATCTGCGCCCGCTCTATGATGCGCTCCACGACACCTTGCCCGCCGAGCAGGTGGAACGCCGCATCGCATCGGGCGAGATTGAGATCGCGCCGATCGCGTTCATGCGTGGCCGCACGCTCGCCAATGCCTTCATCATCCTGGATGAAGCCCAGAACACCACCATCGCCCAGATGAAGATGTTCCTCACCCGCTTTGGCGAGGGGAGCCGGATGGTTGTCTGCGGCGATCCCAAGCAGGTCGACTTGCCGCAACCCGGCACATCGGGCCTTGCCGATGCCGTCGGCCGGCTGGAGGGCGTGGAAGGCATTGCCGTCGTACCGTTCGGCATCGCCGATGTCGTGCGTCATCCGGTGGTCGGCCGCATTGTCCAGGCCTATGAAGGGCCGGATGCCTGATATGATCCTGACTCTGGAAATGCCGCATGTTTGATATTGCCCTCATCCACGAAAGCGGTTGGGCCGATGGCACGGATTGGGAGACTCTGGCGCAACAGGCTGTCGTCGCCGCAATCCGCCATAGTCCCTATGCCGCGTTCGAAGGGGCCTCCACCCTCTATGAAGTCGCGGTGAAGCTGACCGACGATGCAGAGGTCCACAGCCTGAACCGCGACTATCGGGACAAGGACAAACCAACCAATGTCCTTTCTTTTCCGATGGTTCAGGCAGACCTCTTGCAAGCCACGGCAAATACCGACGATGGCGAGGTATTGCTGGGCGACATCGTTCTGGCGGAGGGTGTCTGCACCGCCGAGGCGGCGGAAAAGGGCATCAGCATGGCCGATCATGCCGCGCATCTGATCATTCACGGCACTTTTCATTTGCTGGGTTATGATCATATGAGCGATAGCGAGGCCGAAGCGATGGAAGCACTGGAAATCCGGGCGCTTGGCAGCATCGGCTTGAAAGATCCCTATGGGGATCGCCAACAAGGGATTAGACACGACCATGGCTGAAGGCAGCCCCAAGGATGCATCCGGTTCGAAAGACCCGGACAGTAGTAACGGCGAAGGCGGTTTATGGAGCGGCCTGAAGTCGTTGCTGTTCGGCGAGGGTGAAAGTCACAGTCTTCGCAAGGAGCTGGAGGAAGCCCTCGACGAATATGACGAGGAAGAGGCGGAGGACACCGCCCCGCCCGCCAAGGGCGACCTGTCCGCGATCGAGCGGCAAATGGTCCGCAACCTCCTGCATTTCAGCGAGCACACTGTCGATGACGTCGCGGTCCCCCGCGCCGACATCATCGCGATCGAGGAGAAGGCGAGCTTCGCCGATCTTGCTGCCTTGTTCGCCGAAGCAGGGCATAGCCGCATCCCGGTCTACCGCGATACGCTCGATACGATCGTCGGCATGGTCCATATCCGCGACGCCTTTGCGATTCTGGCGGGCAAGTCGCCCGTGCCGGACACGCTCGAACCGCTTATCAGGCAACCGCTCTATGTCCCTGAAAGCATGGGTGCTTTGGACCTGTTGGCGGAGATGCGGGCAAAGCGCACCCATCTCGCCATCGTGCTGGACGAATATTCGGGCACCGAAGGTCTGCTGACGTTCGAGGATCTGGTCGAGGAAATCGTCGGCGAGGTCGAGGACGAACATGACGACGCGCCCGAAGCGATGTTCGTGCCATTGGAAGGCGGGATATGGGACGCGGACGCGCGTGCCGAACTGGACGATATTGCCGAGGAAATTGATGAGAAGCTGGGCGATGTCGAGGAAGATGTCGACACGCTGGGCGGCCTTGCCTTCGTTCTGGCCGGGCGCGTGCCGGAACCGGGTGAAATGCTGAAGCATGACGAAAGCGGCTGGACGCTGGAAATCGTCGCCAGCGACGGCCGCCGCGTCACCCGCCTGCGCCTGCACCCGCCCGAGGAGAAGGTCGAAGCGGAGGAGGGCTGACCCACCCTCTCCCCTTCGCGCATTTTATCAGAGTTCCCGAATAAGCCGCAGCCCCGCCCTTGGCCGGATGGGGCTGCCCCCTTCCTTCTCCGCGCCCAAGCCAAGCTGGACGTTGATATGGGAGGACAGTTTCTGGTGAAGCTGGGGCATGACCAGTGTACTGCCATGATCCCCGCCCAGATAATTGACCTCGACGCCCAATATCTGTTTCTGTGACGCATCGTAGAAAGTCGAGTGGTTGAGGATCAGGGCGTTGCGCCCCTCCCCGCCTCCAAAACCAATATCGGCCAGACCGACCATGCTGACGCTGCTCCAGCGCGCATTCGCCCGATTGACCAGCATATAGGCGACGCTGTTGCGATAATGGCCGGCGTGACGATCATAGATGCCAAGATATTGCACGCCATGCGCGGTCCGACCGCCGTTCATCGTCCCGAACGCGGCCTGAAGCCCCAGTTTCAACTCGGCAAGCCGACCATCCTCGAATGGCAGTTCCCCTTCGATCGCGAACCCGTCGGCAAAGGCATATTCGATCTCCGGCGCCCAGTAGATGGCGCGATCTGAACCTGACAGGGCCGTTGCTGCCAGCGTATTCACCTCCAGTTCCCCGCGCTTTGCCCCCAGCGGGCGCATCATGTCGAAGATCATTGGCTCGGGTACATCGGGATAATGTTCCGACGCCTGCACGGGGCATGCGAACATAGCGAAACAAGCCGCGCCCAGCAGCGCGCGGAACGAAGGAGAGGCAATCATCTGAAAAATCTCCGGCAAGGCGGTGAACACAGGCCGGTTACGTCGCAGCAGCTACACCTATTCCATCAGTCCGCCCGGAAAGGGCCGGAGCAACAGTTTCAAACAGAAGCGAAATATTAAGTGCTGAGACCTAAAAGCAGCGGCTGAAACCATCGGACTGACGCGGTGAAGGGGGCATGATGCGGCAAGAACGGATTTTCTCGTCACCGTCGCAGGGTGCCGAAATCCTCTTCGCCGCCCCGTGGAGCGCCATCGAAAAGCTGCTGCTGGCCGCCCTGTGTCTCGCCACACTGTTCTTCACCATCGTTACCCCGCCCTTTCAGGCGCCAGACGAAAACCAGCATTATATGAAGGCGCTGCTGTTGAGCGAGGGCCGTATCCTTACCGAGCAGCGCGGCACCGCCATCGGAGCAGACCTGCCACGCGCGGCCACGGACCTGCGTGATGTCGATTTCCCGGCGGAAACGCCCGGCGTCCTTCACCGTTACGATTATGCCCAGATCGCAAAGGCCGCCATCGCCGATCCTGAGCGTCCGGGCACGACCTTCGCGGATTTCCCCAATGTCGCCAACTATGCGCCAACCCTCTATGCGCCGGGCGCGGCGGGTTTGCTGATCGGCGACACGATTGGCCTGCCACGCATGGGCGCTTTCTATGCGGGCCGACTCGTCAACGCCCTGGTCGCGCTGGCGATGCTGGTGGCGGCGCTCCGCCTCATGCCCTTTGGACGCGCCGCATTGCTCGCGGTCGCGCTGTTGCCCACCACCGCCTATCAGGGCGGATCACTCTCCCCCGATGCGGTCATCAACGGCCTTGGCTTTCTTGCCCTCGCCCTCGCCCTTCGCGTCGGGTTTGCCCCGCCAACCCTTGCTCGCGGCGTCGCGCTGTTCGTGGTCGGCCCATTGCTGGCACTGGCCAAGGGGGTCTATCTGCCGGTCATGGCTGCGGGCCTGCACCTGCCTGCTGGACGCCGCGATCTGCGCGCATGGTTGGTGCCGGGACTGATACTGATCGCCATGCTGCTGGGCGCGATCAGCTTCGTCGCATGGCAGAAATATTCGGGTGGCAGTCAGGCGCTCTACCATATCGTCTCCCGCAAGACCGGGGAGATGGTGATGACCGCTCCGCTGGGCGAGCAGTTGGCGGTGATCCTTGGCGATCCGTTGGGCTATGCCCATATCCTGATTTCCAGCGTGATCGAGAGGGCGCCTGTCTATCTGCTCCAGATCGTCGGCCGGTTCGGCTGGAACGCCATTCTTTTGCCACTCCTGGCCTATCCCTTGGCCGGGTTGATGCTGGCATCGGCCGTCGCAAGCGGTGCGGGGGTCCGCTTTTCGGTCATGCAGCGCCTCTGGTGGCTCGTCGTCGTACTGGGGACCGCGCTGCTCATCGAAACCGCCATGTATCTGACCGGCACGCCGCCCGCCGCCGATTATATTCAGGGGACGCAGGGCCGCTATTTCCTGCCCATCCTGCCGCTGGCCTTGCTGGCGCTGATGCCCGACCGTGGCTTGCGCCTTGCCCCGCCGGTCTTCGCGCTATCAACGCTGTTGTTGCTGGCTGTGGCGGCGTTGACGGTGTTCGACAGTTTCTGGGTTCACGGCTTCATCACCCATAACGGTATGCCGCCGCACAGCAGCGCCCGGAACGCCTTGCTGCTCCCCTCGCCCCGCTGGTAGTCCCGCTTACATTCCTGCGAGTTGCACAGCCCGCTTGCGCCACGCTTCCGCCAGTACGGGCATAGCCGCCAAAGCGCGCACCGCATCGGGTTCGCGCTTGTGTTCGCCACCGATCAACAGGCGAAACAGCCGCTCCACGCTGATGTCCGGATGGGGGCGTTCCAACAGCGCCATGACGTCGCCCGCCTGCGCCTCACCCTCCCGGATCACCCGAAAATAGACGCCGCAGCGCGCGGTCTTCACGATCGTCGCCATGACGTCGCGCGCGCCGAAACGATGGTCCAGCTTCCAGCAGGGTTGCCGCCCATGGCTGACCTCCACGATCGCGCTGCCCAGCGCAAAGCGGTCGCCCAGACATATATCCGCCTCTGTCATGCCCGTTGACGCGATATTTTCCCCGAATGCACCGGGCGCATTCAGCAAGGGCTGGTCGGGCTTTCGCCCCCGCCACCAGCCATAATGATCCTGCGGATAAAGGTGGATCGCCTTGTCCCAGCCGCCATGGTGGACGGGATCGGCGACGGCGTCGCCCTCCAGCCCCAGCCAGCCGATCCGCACCGCCCCTTCGACGGGTCGCTTGGCGATGGCGCTATGGTCGCCATCGCGAAACGGAACGGGCGTGCCGACCAGCAGCGCAGAGATGGTCATGGAAGGCATCGTCATGTCCCAGCCATGCCATATCACACGGCGGTTGACGATGGCCGCACGCCTGTAGTGAGGCACATCTGCCGCATGAAAAGCAAAATCACCGGCGAAAAAGCCGCTTCCCTTGGGTTTTTTTCGTGCCTCGTCTAAGGGCATCGGCATGGATGTTACCGGTCTTCGCGTCGCATTGTTCAGCGGCAACTATAATTATGTACGGGACGGTGCGAACCAGGCGCTCAACCGCTTCGTGGGCTATCTGCTGCGGCAGGGCGCGCAGGTGCGTGTCTATTCCCCGACAACCAATACGCCCGCCTTCCCGCCTGCCGGTGATCTGGTCAGCACCCCCTCTTTCCCCGTGCCCGGCCGCGCCGAATATCGGGTGCCGTGGCGCATGTCCGCCCGTGTTCGCCGCGACCTCAAACGCTTTGCCCCCAATCTGGTCCATCTTTCCAGCCCGGACCCGCTGGGCCATCTGGCCCTTAGCTGGGCGCGAAATCGAGGATTGCCGACTGTCGCGTCGGTCCATACCCGGTTCGAAACCTACCCACGCTATTATGGCCTCGCCTTTCTGGAGCCGGTCGTCCTGTCCATGCTGCGCCGTTTCTATCGCCGCTGTGACGCGATCGTCGCGCCGTCCGATTCGATGGCGCAACTGCTGCGCGAACAACGGATGAGCTATGACGTCGGCATCTGGACGCGGGGCATAGACCGGGAGATTTTCAACCCCGAACGCCGCGATCTTGGCTGGCGCCGGTCGCTTGGCATTGCGGACAATGTGCCCGCGATCGGCTTTATCGGTCGTCTGGTGATGGAAAAGGGGCTGGACGTCTTTTCCGACACGATCGACCAACTGGCCTTGCGCGGGGTGGACCATAAGGTGCTGATCGTTGGAGATGGCCCCGCCCGCGAGTGGTTTCAGCATCGCCTGCCCGCAGCTATCTTCGCCGGGTTTCAGCAGGGGCAGGATCTGGGCCGCGCAGTCGCCAGCATGGACATGTTGTTCAACCCATCGGTTACCGAAACTTTTGGCAATGTAACTCTGGAGGCGATGGCGTGTGGCCTGCCGACCGTCGCCGCCCGCGCCACCGGCAGCGAAAGCCTGGTGACGGAGGGTGTAACCGGCCGCCTGATCCGCCCCGGCGCCATTAACGATTTCGCCGATGCGCTTGCCGCCTATTGCATGGATAGCGACGCCCGCAACGCCGCTGGCGCCGCCAGCATCGCCCGAACCCAGCGCAATGGCTGGGTTCAGGTCAACCAGGCGCTGGTCGATACCTATATACGCGTGATCCATCAACGCGCGCAGGGCGCCGTTCCGCGCGCCAGCCCCGTTCCCTAAACGCCCTCCCTTCCCTATATCGGCAGAATATGGCCGACCTTTTTGCCGACCCCGCCCAGCCTGCTCCGTCAGAGCCTCTCGACGCGCCGCTTGCCGACCGGCTGCGTCCGCGCGTTCTGGCCGATGTGGTGGGACAGGATCATCTGACCGGCCCGGACGGCGCGATCGGCCGGATGGTGGCCGCTGGTCGCCTGTCATCGATCATATTGTGGGGACCGCCGGGTACGGGCAAGACCACCACCGCGCGCCTGCTGGCCGAAGCGGTGGGGATGCGCTTTGCCCCCATATCCGCCGTCTTTTCCGGCGTCGCCGACCTCAAGAAACTGTTCGCCGCCGCCCGCGACCATGCGCGACTGGGCGACAAGACATTGCTCTTCGTGGACGAGATCCACCGCTTCAACCGCGCCCAGCAGGACGGGTTCCTGCCCTTTGTCGAGGATGGCACGGTAACGCTGGTCGGCGCGACGACGGAAAATCCCAGCTTCGAACTCAACGCCGCTTTATTGTCGCGCGCGCAGGTGCTGATCCTGCGCCGCCTCGACAGCGCAGCGCTCGAAAAGCTGCTGGATCGGGCCGAAGCACTGGTGGAGCGCCCCCTTCCCCTGACCTCCGCCGCGCGGGAGGCGCTGATCGCCAGCGCCGACGGCGACGGCCGCTTCCTGCTCAATCAGGTCGAGACGCTCTATTCGATCGACATCGCCGAGCCGCTTGATCCTGCGGGTCTCTCCGCTCTGCTCCACCGCCGCGTCGCGGTGTATGACAAGGATCGGGAGGGGCATTACAACCTCATTTCCGCGCTGCATAAATCCCTTCGCGGATCGGACCCGCAGGCCGCGCTCTATTATCTCGCGCGGATGCTGACCGCAGGCGAAGAGCCGCTCTATGTGCTGCGCCGCCTGGTGCGCTTTGCGAGTGAAGACATCGGCCTTGCCGACCCGCAAGCCCTGATCCAGACGCTCGCCGCCCGCGATGCCTATGAATTTCTGGGGTCGCCGGAGGGGGAGCTGGCGATCGCTCAAGCCTGCCTCTATTGCGCCACCGCGCCCAAATCCAACGCCGCCTATGTCGCGCAGAAGGCCGCCTGGAAATCCGCCCGCGATACCGGATCGCTGATGCCGCCGCAGAATATCCTGAATGCGCCCACGAAGCTGATGAAGGACATCGGCTATGGCAAGGGCTATGCCTATGATCCTGACACGAAGGACGGATTTTCCGGCGCCAACTATTGGCCGGAGGAGATGGCTCCACAGGCCTTTTACGCACCCACCGATCGGGGGTTCGAGGCGCGCCTTGCCGAACGGCTCGCTTATTGGGACAAGTTGCGGACAGACGGCGGGGGATGACCCCCAACGTCACGCACTTCGCCGCGATCGACTGGTCCGGAGCCAAAGGGCTGCGGCATAAGGGAATCGCCGTGGCGCGGTGCAGCGCGGGCGATACTGCCCCCTATCTGGTGCCGCCATCCTCGGGCACGCTCTGGTCCCGCTCCGCCGTGGCCGACTGGCTGCTCGATCAAAGCCGGGCCGCGCCCACGCTCTTTGGCTTCGATTTCAGCTTCGCCCCGCCGCTGGTCGCACGGGGCAGCTATCTGCCCGGAGAGGTCGTGCCAGACACCGCGTCAGCCTTCTGGGCCTATGTCGATCGCCTTTGCGCCGATGCCGACCTTGGCGCCGCCAGTCTGCTGGAAGTCGCTCACCGCCGCCATTTCTATTTCGGCAAGGCGGACGGGGTGAAGGCAGATTATATGCACAATCGCCGCTGCGAGGCCCATTATAATGCGGGCGGTGGCGGCAAACCCTCCACCGTCTTTGACGCCATCGGCGCAGCGCAGGTGGCAAAGGCCAGCTTTTCGGGCATGCGCCTGCTCCACCATCTGCATGGCAAAGTGCCGATCTGGCCCTTCGATCCGCTGCCCGAAAACGGTTCGCTGGTAGTGGAAATCTACACCAGCATCGCCGCGCGCGCCGCCGGTCGGCCCAAGGGACGATCGAAGATGCGCGATCGCGCTTCGCTCAATCTCGCGCTCGCAACCCTTGGGTCCATGCCCTATGCTGGTCCCGAACCGGATGACCATCAGGCCGACGCCCTGCTCACCGCCGCCTGGATGCGCGGGGCCGCGCGTGACGCCCGCTATTGGACGCCATCCCCCCTCAATGCGCATATTGCGCAAACAGAGGGCTGGACCTTTGGCGTCATCTGATAGTAAGGCGCGTTTCGCCTGTCGTGGCGCGCCGGCTTAGCTCAGTTGGTAGAGCACCTGATTTGTAATCAGGGGGTCAGGGGTTCGAACCCTCTAGCCGGCACCATATTTCCCGCGGTTTCCGGCGATCAAACCCCGGTCAGCACCCGCATGGCCACCCACCCCGGCACCGCCCCGATCGCCAGAAATGTCCCCAGCGGCACGCGCGTCGCGGCATTCGCCCGCTGGCCACCCACGGCCGACACCAGCACCACCAGCAATCCCAGCAGCGCGCCCGACAACAGGATGAACGGCAGCGCCTGCCAGCCGAACCATGCGCCCAGCGCGCCCAGCAGCTTGGCATCGCCCAGCCCCAACCCTTCGCGTCCGCGCAGCGCGCGATAGCCAAAGGCAATCGCCAGCAACGCGCCATAGCCCGCCGCTGCGCCGATAACCCGGTCGATCATCGCCGTATCGGTTGCCCATAGACCGATCGTCAGCCCCAGAAACGCCAGCGGCAATGTCAGGGCATCCGGCAACCAGAAATGGCGCCAGTCCAGCACCGCCAACGTCAACAAAAACCAGCCCAGCAGTGCCCAGCCGATCCCGCCCATGTTCGGCATGATCGTCAGTGCCAGCGCGCCGATCACCGCGCAACCCAGTTCCATCGCGATGTGCAGGGGGGCGATTCGCGCCCCACAGATCCGGCATCGCCCACGCTGAAACAGAGCACTCAACAGCGGCACCAGATCGCGCACGCCCAGCACCCGGCCACATCCGTCACAGGCCGACCGACCCCGCGATATTCCGCGCCCCTGCGGCCAGCGCAGGATCAGCGTCGACAGGAAACTCCCCGCAATCGCCCCTGCGACCGCGCCGAACAAAGCCGCCAGCGATGCGCTCACAATGTCCCTTCGACCTTCAACACCTGCGCGTTGCCGACACTGGCGAAGCCCACCGCACCCAGCGCCTGCGCCAGCGTGGTGTCCGCCGTTTCCACGCGCATCTCCGTGGTATAGCGACCCGACGCCCACAGGCGCAGATTGATCTTTTCCATGCCCGACTGGCTGACCAGTGGCAGCAGCAGCGCATCGCCGTCACAGGTCGCGGTCCCGCTCAACCCCTGCGTCAGGTTGAGGCCCGCGATCCGCCCGGCGACCTGTGCCAACACCCGGCCCTCCGCATGACCACAGCGCCCTGCGGCAAAGTGGACGCTCACATCGTTCATCACCATGCCGCCGATCGGCAGCGGCGCCAATGTTCGGCCCAGTGGAATGGCCCCGGTCACATCATCGATCCCGAACCGTCCGAAACCCGCCGTCATCGCGCCGCTCACATCGTCGGCCAGCCCAGCCTTGCGCCCCATGTCGAACCGCGCTCGCCCGGCGAGCAACTGGATCGGCGACAGCGCGACCCGTACCGATCCCATCGGCACTTTGCCCAGCATCAACTGGTCCACCCGCCCGCTCCAGATCGTGCCGCGCACATCGCGTGCGGTCACGCCCATCCGTTCGAATCCGGCCAGCCCCAGAGCGATCCGCAGCGGGAAGAAAATCAGCAGGCCAAGGATGAAAAGCCCGATAAGCAGCCAGCGCGCCCGACGCGAGAGCGACAGGCCCATCATTGTCCGCCTCCACGTACCAGCACCGCCTGCACCGACACGCTGCCAGCCGTCGGCGCAGGTTGGGCGCGCATCGTCTCCACGCGCACGCCCTGCCCTTCCAACCGGGCGAGCCAGGAAAAGAGCGCGATCGGTCGCACCGAGGCAATGGCGATGTCGATCCGGTCCTGCCCCTGCGCTTGCGCACGCTCCAATGTCAGCCCGGCCTCACCCGCACTCTGCCCCACATATTGGTCGAGTGGCGTCGCTGGTCCCGCGCTTGCCGCTTGCGCTGGCAAACGCTTCATCATCGCCACCTTCGCCCGGATAGCCGCATTGCGATCCGCTGCCTCCAGCATCGCTGTGCGGGTCGACAGACGCGCCGCATCGATCGGTCGCACCAGCCCGAACCACAGGATGACGATCGCGATCAGGCCGAACATCACGCCCAGCATCCATTGTTCGCGGGTTGATCGCTCTGCCCACATCGCCTTGAAACCTGCCATCATGACGTCACCGTTATGTCAGCCAGCGTTCGACCGCCGGGGTCCTTGGATGAGTTCGCGGTGATCGTGAAGCCCGCCGCCTGCAACGCGACCAGCACGCTGTTGATATCCTCTGCCTTGGCCGCTGCCAGGGTCGCGCGCAGCATCCCGTCCGGGTCGCGCGACACCGCCATGATCGCCACGCCGGGCGCGCCCTGCATCGCGGAGAAAAGGCCAGCGGTCGGGGCGGTAAAGGCATAGCCGCCCACGCCCCGGCCCGCCAATTGCGTATCCATCTGCGCCTCTGCCAGCGCCGCATCCGTGGCATTGGGCAGCACCGTGCGCGCCAGCGTCAAACTCTCGACATCCAGCCGGTTCGCCTCCAGATGCTGTCGCCCGATCCCGATCAGGGCAATCAACAGGCTGGCAAGCAGGATCAGGCCGATCCAGACCGCCATCCGCTGAACGACCTGACGATCCACTGCCCGCCGCACACGCTTGCCAAATTCGCCCTGTCGCAGGTTGAGCGGTGGCGCATCCAGCGCGGCGATGGCTTGGGCATTCACGACATCGGCGGGCACATCCCGCATCACGTCTTCGCCGATCAGCGCGGGCACCGCCATGTCGCCGCTGAGCGCAAGATCGACACCGCGCAGCACCTCGGCACCGCCAACCATGCCCCGCACGAACCCGGCGTCTGGCGCAGGCAACAGCAGCGCGGCGGGAACAAGGATATCGGGGTCCAGCCCATGATGCTGCGCCCAGAGCAGCCAGTGCTGTAAATCGGCGCGGCCCACCACGGCCACGATATGCGGCCTTGCCGGATCGTCATTCTCGTCAGGCGCGGCGAACAGGCTGTCCGCACCCGCGACGCTGCCCGCCAGCACCGCCAGCCGAGCCGCAGCCCGCGCCTGCCGCACCGGCAGGTCAGGATGCGATACCCAATGCAGTGCCGTCAGCGCGGCGGGCAGCACCAGCATGACGACGCATCCGTCGGGCAAAGTCGTCAGGCCACAAGCGGCCAGCCAGTTCGCGCCCGCGCCCGTCTGCACAACCGCGCCGTCCACCACCCGCATCCACAGCGGCTCGCCGCCCTCGCTTTCGGGCAGCGCGATGATCAGCCCCTCGCGCACGCTCATGCCGCGTCTCCCATCGCGCGTCGGACCAGCACCGCTGGCGTCTGTTGTGCGTCGATCAGCACCTTTTCCACTAATTGCGTGCCCCCGACATCCACTGAAATATCCACATCAAACCATCGCGTCGCCACTTTAACCTGCGACGCCACCTCATCCAGCGGCTGCGCGCCCTGCTGTATGGGAATCGCCCAGAATTCATGGGTGCCGCCATAGCCATCGGCGGGCCGCCGCGCCAGCAATTGCCGGGCCTGATCGACGCTCAACTGCCCCTGTACCAGCATTGCCAATAACGGCGCCTGATCGGGCAGCAGCGTGTTCACATTGATGGGCGACAGGTCGGCGGTCGGCAAGGCACAGACCCATGGCCGCACCCGGTCATAGATGGCGGGCGTCACGCCGTTGATGACCCGCAATTCGCTCGGGTCGATCACGAAGCGATTGGCGGCACGATAGGGCGTTGGCGCCCGGACATAGACCTCATCCTCCGCACCACCGGGTTGCGGCACGCTGTCTGTGTCTATCCAGTCGGCGAGCGACATCGCGACCTGCTGCGCTGCCCGCGGATCGATGCCCAGCACTTGCATAAGCGCCTGAAATTGCGTGACCCCGATCGGCCTTACTTTAAGGTTCGTCTCATCTTCACCCTCCACGACGCTATTTAGATTGAAACAATTGCCGCCGTCGGTCACGCGCGCCGTCGCCATGCCGCCTGGCACGGGCAGCGCCTGCGGCGCGCCGAGCCAACCGCCCTGAAGGGTGGTGCGTCCCGGCCGCATGGCGACCAGATCGCCGATCCGCAGGCGCGCGATTTCCGCCCCGGCATCGGCATAGGCCCGCGCCTGATCGATCTCGCCGCCATTACCCGTCATCCGTGTCGCCAGCGCCAGCCGTTCCAGCGCGGTAGAGGCGATCACCGCCATCACCGCGACCAGCAGCAGGACGGTCAACAGAGCCGCGCCGCGTTCATTCCCGCCCGGTTCAACCATTGGGCGTGCCTTCGACCAGCGATCGCTCCAAAGGCCCCGGTCCCACCAGGAAGCGCAGCGTCACCGGTGGCTCCCCCCGGCGCGTCACCACGGCTTCGACCGCGCGGGGCATCAGATCGGGCTGACCCGGCGTCCAATCCTCCCGCCAGTCGCCTTGCGGATCGCGAAAGCGCAATGCGACATCCTCGATCCCGTCAAGCAGCACCGCAGGCTCGCTGCCAAAGGCGCCATCCACGAACGGATAGCTGCGCCGCTCCAGCCGCCCCTGCCGCACCCAATATTCGATCTTCTGGAGCGAGGAACGCGGCATCCGGTTGAGGTTGCTCCACCCGCCGCGCACGAATTGCATCACCGGCGTGCCCTCGCCCGCCCTATGCGCCCAGAAGGCAGGCGCCAACGTTCCATTTTCGGTCCGGCTGATGCGCGGCAGCGCCTGCGCCAGATCGCCACCGATCGCCCCACCCGCACGCTGGATGGCGGCCAGTTCGTCCAGCCGTATCTTGACCTGCGCCTGCGCCGACACGCTGTTGCCCAGCAGCAGCACGCCCGCCCCCGCCAGCATGGCGAAGATGGTCAGCGCCACGAGCAGTTCGATCAACGTGAAGCCCTGTTGGGCGGAACGTCGCGAAAGCGTGAAGCCCTGTTGATGCCTATGATCGGGTTGCGGCATCATTCCGCCACCCGCACGAAACTCAGCACGCTGGGCGATCCGCCGCCGCCCTGCGGCTCGACCGTCACATCGACCTGCACCAACCGTTTGTCATCAGTCGCCTTTACAGTGCGGGTCCAGTGCCATTGTCGGCCGCCATTGGTCACATCGCCCTGCGCTTCACCCATTGCGGGCGGCTGCACATCGGTCTGCGTCTCCACCATGATATTGCGCGCGACGATCTGCCCCAGCGTCTTGGCATCAAGGTCCGCCGCCGTCCGCAACGTCACCCCCTGAAGCCGCACCAGCGCCAACGCCGCAAGGCTGAACACGGCCAACGCAACGAGCATTTCCAGCAGCGTGAAGCCCTGTTGGGCGGAACGTCGCAAAGACATGAAGCCCTGCTGGGCGGAAGTCCTGACGCGTTCAGCCACCCACCGCGACCTTTCCGCTCATGTCGACCGATACCGACACCCGCTCCCCATCGCGGGTCAGCGTCACGGTCAGCGGATCGCTCGGCAGGCCTGTCGAATCGAAGGCCATCTGCGTCGCTTCATCCCGGCCCGTCACCGCACGCGTCCCGCCTTTCCAGTCGGTCGTGAGGAAGGGCTTTTCCTCGATCGGCACCCACGCCCCGCCCTCACGGCGCTGGAAGCCATAGCCGCTGGGCGAGACCCACAGCCCCACAGGGCGCGCGGTGACGATCGCTTCGTCGCGGGCGGCGGCAACGCGCGCGGCGAAGCGATCGGCATCCTCGATCACGCGTCCGCGCGGATCGGGGATCGCCAGCACGACGGCTGCCGAGACGAAGCCGATGATCGTGATGACGACCATCAGTTCGAGCAGCGTGAAGCCGTGTTCGGCGGAACGGTCAAAGCTCGCTGGAATAAAGGTCCGCATTGTCCGCTTCCCCGCCCGGCTGCCCGTCCGCGCCCATCGACGCGATGTCGAACGCGCCCTTTCGGCCCGGTACGCTATACCGATAAGGACGGCCCCAGGGATCATCCGGCAGCTTCTTGATATAGCCGCCCCGGCGGTAACGCTGTGGCTGAGTGAGCGACGCGGGTGGACTGAGCAGTGCCTGCAACCCGTCCGTACCCGATGGATAGGTCAGGTTATCCAGCCGATATTGTTCCAGCGCCTGCTCGATCGTGGAGATGTCCGCCTTCGCCTTCTCTACCCGCGCGGTATCGGTCGCGGGGATGACGTTGATCGCCACGATCGTCGCCAGCAGGCCGATGATGACGATGACGACCATCAGTTCGACAAGCGTGAAGCCGTGTTCGGCGGAACGCCTCACGGGCGTGAAGCCGTGTTCGGCGGAACGCTTCGAGAAACCGAAGCCGTGTTCGGCGGAACGACGTTCCATGAGAGAATTATTCAACATTTCAGGCACCTGTAAGGCTTTGCAGTTGCAGGATCGGCAGCAGGATCGACAGAATGATGACGGCGACGATCGCCCCCATCAATATGATGATGATCGGCTCCAGCATCGCCAGCGCCGCGCCGGTAAAGGTATCGAACTCGCGCTCCAGATAATCGGCCGCGCGTTCCAGCATCGTGTCCAGCCGCCCGGCGGCCTCGCCGCTCGCCGCCAGATAGACCAGCAGCGGCGGGAAAACGCCCGCCCGCCGCAACGCCGCCGACAGGCTGCCGCCGCCACGGATGGCCTCGACAATGTCGTCGGATGCGCGACGCAGCACGCGATTATGAACGGTGCTGGCGGTCAGCGACAGGCCCTCCATCAACGGCAGGCGGCTTGCCACCATGGTCGACAGGGTGCGCGCCATTCGCGCGGCGTGCAAGTCGCGGATCAGGCGGCCGATCACCGGCAAGCGCAGCAGCGCGCCATCGAAACGAAAACGGATGCTTTCCACCTTCAAGGCCCGCCACGCGCCAACGCCCGCCAGCGCCATGAGGATCAGCAGCAGCCACCACCAGGCCGCGAGGAAAGCCGATATTCCCATGACGATCCGCGTCAGCAGCGGCAGGGTTTGCCCCACCGTATCGAACTGCTCGACCACCTTGGGGACGACAAAGATCATCAGCGCCGCCACCACGCAGACCGCAAAACCCGCCAATACGCTGGGATAGGCGATCGCCGTTATCACTTTCGACCGGATCACGGCCTGCCGTTCCATCAGGTCGGACAGACGTTCCATGATCGTGGGCAAGCTGCCCGAGCTTTCACCCGCAGAAATCATCGCGCGAAACAGCGGCGGAAAGCTTTTTGGTTCCGCCCCCATCGCATCGGCCAGCCGCCGCCCCTCCATCACGCCGCCATGCACCTTGCCGACGATGGCGCGCACATGATCCTGCTCGCTCTGCCGACCGATGGTCCGCAGCGATTCCTCCAGTGGACTGACTTGCACTAGCGTCGAAAGCTGCCGCGTAAACAGCGTCAGTTCCTTGGGCGACAGGCGCGCGGCGCGCAGCGAGAGGCCCGCACGCTTCCGTGCAACGGCGACAGCGCCCGGTTCCACCTTCACCACGAACATCTTGCGCGCGTCCAGCCGCGCCCGCGCGTCCTCGATCGTCTCGGCCTTCACGCTGCCCTTGCGCTCGCGCCCGGCAGGATCAATCGCGATATAGTCATACTCAGCCATCGGGCGCCAACTCAGGCTCCAGCTCGGGCGAATCCCGCCGCGAAATGCGGATTGCTTCCTCAGCCGTGGTCTGTCCGTCCCGCACAAGCGCCCGCGCCGCAGATCCCAGGTTCGGGGTGTTCAGGAAGGCATGGCGCGCGATCAGGGATTCGTCACCACCATCGTTGATCAGGCGGCGGATCGTATCGTCGATACGGATCGCCTCGAACACGCCAATCCGGCCCTTGTACCCGGTGCCGCTGCACTCCTCACAACCACGCGCACGATAGATGATGGTGCCCGGATCAAAGCCCAGCAAGGCGCTGGCCGACTTGTCCGCCTGCACCGGTTCCCGGCAATGCTGGCAAAGCCGCCGCACCAGTCGCTGCGCGATCACCGCGCGCAGGGTGGAGGCCATCAGGAACGGTTCAACCCGCATGTCGCGCATCCGCGTGATCGCGCCCACCGCGTCATTGGTGTGGACTGTCGAGAGCACCAGATGCCCCGTCAGCGACGCCTGCACCGCGATCTCCGCAGTCTCGCGGTCGCGGATTTCGCCGACCATCACGACGTCGGGATCCTGGCGCAAAATCGCGCGCAACCCGGCGGCGAAGGTCAGTCCGACCTTCGCATTGACCTGCGTCTGCCCGACGCCGTCCATCGCATATTCGACCGGGTCTTCCACGGTCAGGATATTGCGGCTGCCATCGTTCAACTGGCGCAGGCCCGCATAGAGCGTGGTCGTCTTGCCCGATCCGGTCGGTCCAGTAACCAGAATGATGCCGTTCGGTTCGGCCAGCCCTTCACGGAAAATCCGGTCCGCCGCCCCCGCCATGCCCAGCAGGTCAAGCGACATGCCCGCATTTTCCTTGTCCAATATGCGCAGCACGACCCGCTCGCCCGCGCGGCTCGGCAAGGTGGAGACACGCACATCCAGCAGCTTGCCACCCAGCGTCAGGCCGATGCGCCCATCCTGCGGCACACGCCGCTCCGCAATGTCCAGCCGCGCCATCACCTTGATACGGCTGACGACCACCGGCGCGACATGCGGCGGCATCCGCAGCGTTTCCCGCAGCACGCCATCGACGCGCATCCGCACGACGAGGCCGGTTTCATAGGGTTCGATATGGATGTCGCTGACGCCCTGCCGCGCGGCTTCGGCGATGATGCCGTTGATCAGGCGGATGGCCGGTGCATCGTCGGCGCTGTCGAGCAAATCGTCGGCGGTTGGCAGGTCGGTGGCGAGCATGTCCAGCTCGTCCGCGCCCATTTCCAGCGATCCCGCCATGGCCGCCGCGCTGCCGTCCATCGCATAGCGTTCGGACAGATGCTTGTCGAACTGCGCCGCTTCGACGAAACGAACGTCGAAACTGCGCGCCAGATGCCGCCGGACCTCCAGCAATACGCGCGGATCACTGCCTTCGCGCATGGCAATCTCCAGCCGCTCGCCCTCACCGGCGAGCAGGACGAGGCCGTTCTTTCGCGCAAAGCCATAGGGAATGTCGATCGGGCGCGGCGCGATATACGGCGTTATACCGCGCTCCTGCTCCGAAGCCCCGTGCGGAAGCGGCAAGCCTGTCCCACCGCTGCTATCATCCTGTTCGTTCACGGCTTCACTCCGCTGGCCGGAAGTTCGACGGGTCGCACGACGCTGCTGGATTGCCGCGTTTCGGGTTCGATCACTTGCGGCGGCGGGACGGACCCGGCGGGCGGAGCCACCACTTGCCCCGGACCATCGACCGGCAGCGGCGGTGTCGCGCCCATATAGTCGCGGACCAGTTCGTCGATGGTCGGCTCCGTATCGGGGCTGCGCCGCATCTGCATGTCGCGGACATAGCCATAGCGCTGCTGCGTCAGGCGACGCGCATCCTCCTTGCTTCGCAGGATCGTCGGCCGGATGAAGACCATCAGGTTCGTCTTGGTCTTGCTGCGGCTGCGTGACTTGAACAGTTCGCCAATGCCGGGAATGTCCGACAAGAGCGGGATACGCTCGATCGTCCGCCGCTCATTGTCATCCAGCAGGCCACCCAGCGCCAATATCTCGCCATCATCCACCGTGACGGTCGTCTCGATCTCGCGCTTGTTGATGATCAGGTCGCTGCTGTTGTTGCTGACCGGTCCGGCGACGCTGCTCACCTCCTGCTTCAGGAACAATTTAATCGCGCCGCCGGTGTTGATCTGGGGCTTCACCTCCAGCTTGATACCGACATCCTGCCGCTGCACGGTACGGAACTGATTGTCGAAATTCTGGGAAAGCGCTTCGCCGGTCGTGACCGGCACCTGCTGGCCGACCAGGATCGACGCCTTCTGGTTGTCCAGCGTCATGACCGAGGGTGTGGACAGAAGGTTGCTGGTAGAATCCGATCGCACGGCGTTGATGATCGCCCCGAACAGGCCGTTATTGCCAAGGCCCGTCGCAATCCCGCCAAAGCCGCCCGTCGCATTGCGAAGGCTGTCGACCGCTGCTTGCTGGAGGCTGCTGGCCAGGTCGCCGTTTTCGCGCGTCGTCGTGGTGGTGCGCGTGCCATCGGGTGCGACGACGACCGTTTCAGTCGTACCCAGTTCGTTAGCGCCGATGGCCCCCGCCAGCGTCAGCAGATTGGGCGAGGCGTTGGAATAGTTGGTTGCGGCAAAGCCCGTCTTGGTGCTGCCGATCAGGAACTGCACGCCCAGATTGCGCGCGGCAATGTCGCCAATCTCGACAATGATCGCCTCTACCAGCACCTGTTCGCGCCGTGTGTCCAACTGGCGGATCGTCTCGCCCAGCATCCGCTGCACGTCGCTATTGGCCGCGACGATGATCGCGTTCGCGCCCTCATAGCGGGTGACGATCGCCGGGCCGCGTGTCGATATGCCGCCGCCCGATGAAGAGGATGCCGAGGCCGCAGCAGTCGGAACGGCGGATGTCGTCGGTGCCGCGCTCGCAGAAGGCGCAGCACTGGGCGTCGTCGCGCTGATGCTGGAAGACGCCTGCCCGACAAGTTGCTGCAATACCGGCAACAGCTTTTCAGCATCGGCATGTTCCAGCCAGTAAACCCGGATTTCGGTCCCGCTGGCGGCCTGCCGGTCAAGGTTGCGCGCCATTTCCGCCAGTCGCGCCACGGTGCCCGCATCGCCGCGAAGGGCGATTGCGTTGCTGCTGTCGATCGGCACGACGGTTGAGGCGGAGGGGGCAGCCCCCTCGCCTCCACCACCGGCCACCAACGCCTGAAGCGACGTCGCGATCTCTCGCGCTCCGGCATTTTTCAGCATCACCACCTGGGATGTGGATGTGTCGCGGTCCACGCGCGCAATCACTTGCCGGATTCGTGAAATATTATCGGCATAGTCAGCGACGACCACGCTGTTGCCCGCCCGGTTGGCCGTCACCGACCCGTCTTTGCTGACCAATGGCCGCAGCGTTTCCAGCGCCGACGCCGCATCGATCGACCGCAGGCGGAAGACTTCGGTTACAAAGCTGTTGCGATTGGCCGCGCTGCCCACCGAACTGGGTTGTCCTGCCGCTCCGTCAGCAGGCTGCACACGATAGGCGCCGCCCGGTCCCGGTATCGCCACCAGTCCGTTGGCCCGCAGCGTAGACAGAAAAATCTCGAAATATTCGGACCGGCTGAGCGGCCGGTCGGTCACGACCGACACCTTCCCCTGCACCCGATTGTCGATGATGAAGGTGCGCCCCGTCACCCGCGCCGCATCCTGAATGAAGGCGCGGATGTCCGCATCGCGTACATTCAGCGTTTGCTGGGCATGAACAGGGGCCGCCAGCACGAGCGCGAGGGCGGCGGAAGCGGTCAGGAAATATCTGGTCATTGGCCTTGCAACGTAAGGGCGATGGGCACCACGGCCGCGCCGCGCTCCACCATCAGGGAAATGCGCGCACCCGGCGCGATCTGGTTCTGAAGGACGGCGAGATCACCGCCCGATCCGATCACCCTGCCATTGACCTGGGTCACGATGTCGCCGGGCTGGAAGCCCGCGGCGGCAAAACCCGGTCCCCTGGACTGGAGCACCAGACCCGTCACGCGGCCATTCTGGGTCCGGGGCGCGAAACCGACATCGCGCTTCAACATTTCGGACGTCGGACTGCCAAGGGGCGGTTGGGGCGGCGGGGCCATCGGCGACTGCGCAACTGCGGCCACTTCGCCTGCTCCCGGAGGCGCTTCCGGCGCGGGCGTGGACTGGTCGATGAAGACCTGCTCCTCCGCGCCACCCCGGTCGATCGTCACATGATCGAAAGCGACGCCCTTCAACACCACGCCCGGCATGATCTCATCACCCACGGCAAAGCTGTTCTGGATGCCGTCGGGCGTCGCGATGATCGCCGATCCCAAGCCGGACCCTTCATTGAGGCGGATGCCATAAACCGTGAGCGCCAGCGACGTGACGACGACATTGCCCCCTTGCGGCGTATCGCCCCGGAAAAAGGGATCGAAGCTGGAGAATAGCGCCTCCCGCGCGGCGGGCGCCAGAATCTCGGCCTGCCGCCCTTCCCATGGCCCCGCTGGCCCGAACGGCGTCATCACCGCCCATATGAGCCGCGCCGCCTGAAGCGCCACACCGGCCAACAGCGCCATTTCGGCGACTGACAACCAGTTCACCGGGACTGCGCGCAGTCGCCATCCATCCAGTCTCTCTCGCCCCGGAACGCGCATCTCAGTCGAAATCCCCCTTTGGATGTCGCCTGCTAGTTAATGGATTTTACCAACAGATGACAGTAATGTGACGGTAATATGACAATCGGCGAGAGGCTTGATTTTCCACCCTCTCTGGATAGTCAGGGCATCATGACCGACGCCACCTCCATTGCCTCTCAGGACGCCGATCCAGTCCGGATCGCCGCCCTGCCCAGGGTTCAGCGCGTGCCCAGCAAAGAGCTGGCCCTGTTCATCCGCCGCGACTTTCTGGACGCAATGGAATGTGCGGCGCTTATCGAGCGGATCGAAACGAACCGTCGCCCCTCCACCATCGCCGACGCAAACGGCGACGGCTCCTTCCGCACCAGCGAGACGTGCGACCTCGATGCCGCCGACCCGGTCGTTGCCGCCATTGACGCAAAGCTCGCCCAGTTTGCGGGCATAGATCCCGCCCATGGCGAACCGATCCAGGGCCAGCGCTATGCGCCCGGCCAGGAGTTCAAGGCGCATACCGACTATTTCGACCCGAAAGGTGCGGATTTCCTCAAATATTGCACCGGCGTCGGTAATCGCACCTGGACGCTGATGGTCTATCTCAACGACCCGCAGGCGGGCGGCGCGACCCGCTTTCCCAAGATCGGCAAGACCGTCCAGCCCGAAACCGGCAAGCTCCTTGCGTGGAACAACCGCCTTGGTCCTGGCGCCTATAATGCCGCCAGCCTGCATCATGGTATGAAAGTCCGGGCGGGCGTCAAATATATCATCACCAAATGGTATCGCGAGCAGCCCTGGCGCTAACGCTCTTCTAAAGCGCGCAAACGAAAACGCCGCCCCTCCCATTGGAAGAGGACGGCGTAATCCGTCATACTGTCAGGATCAGAAGGCGACGCTGAACGATGCCGCGATCGTGGTCCCCAGCTTATATTTATTGTAGAAGACCTGGGTGTCGCCCAGTTCCTGGAATTCCTTGTAGGTCCGGCCAGTGATGTTACGCGCCTCGAACTTCACTTCGCTGTTGATGCCGCCGGGCAGCAACACGCCCTGCCGCGCCACGAAGTCCAGCGTCAGGCCCGGCCGTTCCTTGATATCAGGCTGCAGGTTCGGGCCGCGGCTGGTGACGCGGTCGCTGGCATAGGTCAGCAACAGCGTCTGCTGCGACAGTCTGTCCGTATCCTCCAGACCGATCTGGAAATTCACCAGATGATCCGACTGGCCCGTCAACGGCGCACCGTTCATGAAATAGTCGGAGGCGGCAGGTAAGCCGCCAGCCGTGTAAGTATAGGGAATGGTCGTGTCGCCTTCCTTCACCTTCAGCTTGGACTGGGTATAGGTATAGTTGCCGATCAGGACGATGCGGCGGCTCTGGAAGAAGGGCGATTCCGACATGGTATCGAGCGGAATATATTTCTGCGCTTCGATCTCCGCACCGTAAAGGGTCGCCTCTGGCGCGTTTGCGAAGCTGCTCGTCACCGAATAGCTGTCGTTGATCGTCGTGTAGGTTTCGATCGGATTGTCGATCTTCTTGTAGAAGACCGCGCCGGTCAGCCGCTCGTCACGCCCCATATACCATTCGACGCGCAGGTCGGCATTCCACAGCTCGCTGTCCTGCAGGAACGGGTTGCCGCGATAGAAGCGGTTGGATTCGGTATCGACATAAGGCTGGGCGATCAGTTCGCGGAACTGGGGCCGTGCGATGGTCTTCGACCCGCTGATGCGAACCTGCACGCCCTTGGCCGCTTCGATCGTCAGGGTTGCGGCGGGCAGCCAGTAATCGTTGCGGATCTGCTGGAACGGGGTCACGCCGGTGTTGTAGACATCGACGCCGGTCACGCCCTGCTTGCCATTTTCATAGCGCACGCCGGCGTTGAGCGACAGGCCCGGCACGATCTCTGCCTGCACCTGCGCATAGCCCGCATGGACGCGCAGGCTGGCGTCATAGACCGGATAGTTGCCCGTGAAATCGAGCAGGCTGAGGTCGAACAACTGGATCGTTGCATCCGACGTCAGATAATCCGGACGCTGCTGCTGCACCGGGATCGGCAGGTTGGTCGCGTCATAATGCAGCTCGTAGCGCGAGGAGGTGCGCTTCGTATTGGTATAGGCATAGCCGATCGTAGCCGTGAAGGCGGGCGAGAATTTATAGGACAGATCCCACCCACCCGACCACAGATCCTCGTTCAGATCGCTGAACGTGACCGAAGCGTCGCCGCGCTGGCGGTTGAGCGCATTGATGAACCGATCACCCACCGGATCGACCGCCAGATCGCGGTTGGACCGGACATAGGTGAACTCACGCTCATAGGGCGCCTCGCGCTGCGAATTGGCATAGCCGCCGCGCAGGTCCAGGCTTAGGGCATCACCGATCTCAAATTCACCAACCAGCTGCGTGTCGATCAACTGACGCTCATACCAGGCAGTCGACTGATTCAGATAGTCCGCACCCAGCAGGGCGCCGTCATTCTGACCGATCGCAATCGCGGAACGCTTCAACGTGTCGCGGATATAGAGGTTGGTCCAGCGCAGTTTCTGCTTGCCCAGTTCCAGCCCGACACCGATCAGGCCGTTCACCGTCACCTGATTGTCGGTCATGACCTGCTCGAAATTCTTGCCGGTCGGCTGCGTCAGGTCCAGCGAGGCCTGCTGGATATTGTCGCGGGTCCGCCACTTGTTACCATAAGAGGCGGTGGCGATGATGCCCAGACGGCCATCGCTGCCGATGTCGGTCGCCGTACCCGCGTTGATCGAGCCGGAAAAGTTGAACGGCAGGCTGTTGGTGCGCTGCACCACCGACGTCTTGGCGTTCAGGAACTGCATGGCGATGCCCTGAAGTTCCGGGCGCGTCATGTCGGCGAACGGTTTGCCGCTGGCGAAGGCCTGCTTCAGCGCGGGCGGCACGTCGCGCGACCCATCGTCAAAGCCGGTCCAGTCGGACTTGCTGCCATAATGGGTATAGCCCAGTTGGCCGGACGTTTCGGTATTGGCGGAACTGCCCATGCCGATCTCGAAATAGCTTTCGGTCGGGATCGCCTTGGTCGTCAGGTTGATGACGCCGCCGCCGAACTCGCCGGGGAAATTGGCCGAAAAAGTTTTCTGCACCAGGGTCGATGCGATCACGCTGGTCGGAAAAATGTCCAGCGGCACAACGCGCTTGAGTGGTTCGGGGCTGGGAAGCGGCGAACCGTTCAGCAGCGCCAGCGAATAACGGTCACCAAGGCCACGGACATAGACGAAGCCGCCTGACGCGACCGACAGGCCGGTCACACGCTGGAGCGATCCGGCGATGTCGCCTTCACCCGTGCGCTTGATATCTGCAGCGGACAGGACGTTTACCACCTGCGGCGCGTTTTGCGACACGTTGGTCGTGCGGCGGCCGGTGACGATGATGTCCGCACCGGGGATCGATACGTCGACATTGCCGGCCTGCGCATCCGCCTCTTCAGAAGCAGTCGGCACGCCCGAAGTGGTGGACTGGTCGGGACCGGCGCCCGTGGGCGTATTCTGGGCCATCGCGGCAGGCGCGACCAGCGCGGTGGAGATCAGAAGCAGGCGCGCCAAGCTCAACGGCTTCGACATGGAGTTTCCCCTGGAGAGAGAGTGTATTTGTGCAATTGGGGCGGGGAAGCGCGGCCTTGCCCGCTTCCCCGCCCTTGATGGTCAAAGGCCGATCAGGTCGTCGGGATCGCGGTGCAAGCGCCGCTGGTCGAACCGAAGCTGGCCGTGACCGAGTTGCAGGTCCAGCCGGCGTACCAGGTGTCGTTGGCGTCCTTCACTGCACCGATATAGTTGGTGGTGGTGAAAGCAGCGTCGATCGTCTTGGGATCGATCGCGGTGCGGGCCGTTTCGGTCGCGCCGTTGATGAACAGGCTGGTCAGCGACGGCGTGTAGGTGATCGTGCTGTTCGGATCGGTCGTGAAGATCGACTGGACCTGTGCGTCGGTCACGCCACCGGTGCCGCGGAACGGCGTGCTATTGCACTGCATCGCCACCGACAGGTAGCGCGGCGCACCGGCATCCTGAAGGGCCGTATCGGCAGCGCGGATCGTCGCGGCGCTGTTGATACGCAGGCAGCTCTGGTCGGGGCTGACGATGATGCCGTTGACCAGGGCAATATCGGCACCGCCACGAACAAGCATCGCCGCCAGATCGTCACCGGTGTTCGAACGCTGAATGTGCGTGAAGTTGGCGACCTTCAGATACTGGCGCGGCAGTGCGTCTTCGCTGGCGTTGGTCGCCGTCGTCGAACCGTTCGAGTCGGTTTCGAGGAAGGTGTCACCGATATTGTTGCCCGAGCGCTGGGCGGAGATAACGAACTGGGCCGTACCGCGATAACCGACGTCGGTATCCAGATTGTCGTCTTCGTTGCCGGTCAGGACCAGATATTTGAAGTGGACGTTGCCACCAAACGCTTCGATGCCGTCGTCCGAGCTGTTGTGGACCTGGATGTGGTCAATCTGGGTGCCGGTGCCGACGCCCGATGGGGTCAGGCCCTGAAGCTCGCGGCTGTCGGCCAGCACGAAGCCCGAATAGCGGATCTGGACATAGGACAAGCGGCCCGAATTGTCGGCGTCGTTGGCGCCGCCATACAGGGCGTTGCTGGTGCCTTCGGTGTCGCGTTCACATGCAACGGTGCCGGGCGCAGCCGCCGGAGCCTGACAATCGGTGATGCGCGCACGGCCCAGTAGCACGATGCCGCCCCACTGGCCGGACGACTGATCGGTCACGGTGCCAAGGACGTTTTCGCGGCTGGTGAAGACGATCGGGCTGGTAGCCGTACCGACAGCATTGATCCGGTTGCCGCGGTTAACGGCCAGATAGGCGTTGCCGGTAGCGGCGAAGGCCACCACGCCCGGATCGACCGTCAGCGTGACATTGGTGTTGGTGCTCGACGGCCCCTGATCGGTGCCGACATCGACGCGGCCGGGCAGCGAGTAGATTACGCCGGGAACCTTGGCAATTGCGGTCGAGGCGGTGAAGCGTGCGGGGAAGCCGCAGTTACGCCACGTGTTGCCACCGCCAGTGATGGTGCCCAGATCGGCCAGCTGGTCGGGCCCCGCGATCGAGGGGCAGTTGGCAGCGGGCGTGACACCGGTCGGGGTCGGCGTTGGGGTCGGCGTGGGCGTTGGGGTCGGCGTCGGCGTCGGAGCAGGAATGACGATCGTGCCTTCACCGGGCGATGCAATATCGTCGGCGCCACAGGCGCTCAGCGCGGCGCAGGCGCAGCCGGCCATCAATATGGTCTGGATTCGGGTAAACTTGGCCATGTCGTCTCCGCTCCGGCGGATGCCGGGTTATGATAAAGATGCGGAGCAACCGGAGGGCTTACGACTCGAACAACACCCCCCTGTCGCCCTCGAGGGCGGCAACTAGGGGGCAGTGATGACAGGCGTGTTGGGTTTGTGAGACTCTAGAGCGTCAATTAAATGACACTTTAATGTCATTCATGACAATGTTGTGACAATCGCACGGAAAAAGGCCGCAACCCCCATGGATGACGGCCTTTTCTCCCTTACGGATTAAACGTCAGCGGGCGGCGAAATTGGTGCCCAATCGACCAAGCGCCCGGCGCGCAATGTCACGCGAGAATGCCTCGCTGCCATCAGCCAGCACCAGCATCGTGTCAGGCGCATAGCGGGCCGAGGTATAAATTTCGTGTGCCTTGGCGTAGCGGCCCATGCCTGCATAGGCATTGCCCAGGTTGATAAGGCGGGCGGGATCATTGATCGCATCGGGCGATTTAGCCTTCAGCCGCGTTGCCGCCCCGCGAAAATCGCCCTGCATCAGAGCCGTCGCGGCAAGACCGCCGTCCGTCACGCCAACGATCTGACTCGGCTGGATGGAACGGGCGTGAATGGCATTGGCCTTAACGGAAATGGACTGGTGGAAACTGGCCTGATCGGAACCGGCCTGCTCAGGCGCTGCAACCGCCCCCGTGGCCAACGCCCCGGCGAGGACGAAACCCGTAAAAGCCACGATTGCACGCATCTAAAATCTCCTGAAAAAAACTTCTTACTATAATCAGGAGTATTTCACTTTGATGACATTCCCACAAGATCACTAGGCCATCGTTGAATCAATTAAGTTTTTCTATATATCAATGGCTTATAAATATTTCACAGCACTGTCATAAAATTGCAATCGAACAGAGATCGACAATAGCCCTCCGAGTCGTCTTCGCAAAGGGCAAAGAAACGCGCTTTGCCGCCTGACAAGCGGATGCTGGGCGATATGGAATGGAGGTCCGGGAGGTTCTGTTGCCCGGCCCTCCCGGAGGCCGCTGAATTCCCTTCTGTTGCCCGGTGGGTTCAACCGCGCTATTTTAGAGTAACTTCAGGCCGTGAGGCCCTTGGTTACGCTGCAATGGCGAGTGCTTCGTTATCGTTGGCACTTATGAGTTTTAAACAGTTTTACGGCTTACTCAGGCCGGGCAAAAACACCGTCTTTGAACACACGTCGATCCTAGTTCGGCCCCGTCAGAAGCCCCCTTCATGCCTTGCGGCTTTTAAGGACTTTTGGTGGAACCGCCGGGTACTGCCCCCGGGTCCGCTGCGTCTATTACACGGCACAATTTATCGCCATAGCCGGGCGAACCCGGCAATACCCATATGGGGAAAGTCGTCGGAAATATCAACGGCTAAGACACGCAATCGGCATAGCCACGATCAAAGGATCAGGCGGTCAATGCCTCGACCAGCGCCTTGACCTTCTTCTGCCGCCATTGCGGCAAGGGCGCGATCAGCCAGTAGCTGGCCGATACCATGATCGGCTCGCCTACCTGCCGCACCCGGCCAGCGGCGAGGTCAGCCTGTGCCAGCAATTCCGGCACCTTTGCCCGGCCAAAGCCGTTCGCCGCCGCTTCGATCGCCAGACCACCATCGGCGACCCGGATCGACGCTGGCTGATCACTCTCCAGACACCCCGGCCAGTCGATCCGCATGTCCGGCCCGCCCGCCGCAGACTCTACCGTCACGAAGCGCGCCGCGCCCAGTGCAACACCCTCATTCTCTCCCGGTCCGCTGGCAAGGCGGATCGCGATGTCCAGATTGGCCTCCGTGAAGTCCAGCGCATCATCGGCTGCGACCAGCGCGAATTTGAGGTCCGGAACATTCGCCGCATAGGCGGCCAGCCGTGGCTGGAGCCATTTGGCGCTGATGTCCCGTGGCGCGGCAATGGTCAGCGACAGGCTCGACTGCCCGGCCTGCATCGCGCGAACGGCCTCCTCAAACTCCAGAAAGCCCGACCGCAGCGCGTCCAGCCCCGCTTCTGTCTCCGGCGTCAGTTCCAGCCCCTTGGGCGTGCGACGAAACAGGACCACGCCCAGCATGTCCTCCAGCGCGCGGATCTGTTGCCCCACGGCTGCGGGCGTCACCGCCAGTTCGTCGGCGGCGCGCGTGAAGGACAGGTGCCGCGCGGCGGCATCCAGCACGCGCAGGCCGTTCAGCGGCAAATGGGTGCGCTTCATTCGGCCACCGCCGGCGCGATCAGCGCAAAATGGGGGATGGCGACATCGAACGTCTGCCCGCTGGCGCCCAGCATATGATAGCTGCCCTGCATCGATCCGGTCGGCGTCGCCAGCGGACAGCCCGACACATAGTCATAGCTCTTCCCCGGCTGCACCACCGGCTGCTCACCCACCACACCGTCGCCATCAACCTTGTGCTGCGCGCCGCGCCCATCGGTGATCAGCCAACTGCGCGTCAGCAATTGCACAGGTTCGTCCCCGTCATTCTCGATACGGATATGATAGGCCCAGAACCAGCGGCCCCGGTCCGGCTCCGACTGTTCGGGCAGGAAGGTGACGGCCACATGCACGATGATGTCGCGGGTGGTCGCATGGAAGGGGAAAAGGGCATTCACAATGAAAGGCAATGCCCCTTTCCCGCCGCTCCCGTCAACGCCCTATCGACGTCAGCGCGCGATCCAGATCCTCGATGACATCATCAGGGTCTTCCAGACCGACGTTGAGGCGCAACATATCCTCGGTGATGCCGATTTCCAGCCGTGCAGCCTCCGCCATGCCGAAATGGGTCGTGGAGGCCGGATGCGTCATCAACGAACGCGAATCGCCGATATTATTGCTGATGTCGACCAGGTTGAGGCCATTGAGCAGCCCATGCGCCTCCGCCCGGCCACCGCCGACATACAGCGAGAAGATCGGCCCCGCCAACGTCATCTGGCGCATCGCCAATGCATGCTGCGGGTGGCTCTCCAGCCCCGGATACAGCACCTTGGCGACGCGCCCTTCCAGGAAGCGCGCGACCTTCAGCGCATTTTCGCTCTGCCGCGTGATCCGCAGGTCCAGCGTCTCCAGCCCCTTCAGCACCACCCAGGCATTGAAGGCGGACAGCGTCGGCCCGGTATTGCGATGAAAGGGCAGCAGCGTGTTGAGAATCCAGTCCTGCGACCCGCAGATCGCCCCGGCCAGCACGCGCCCCTGCCCGTCCATCATCTTGGTCGCGCTATAGGCGACGACATCGGCACCGAAATCCATCGGCCGCTGGAGCGCGGGCGTGGCGAATGCGTTGTCGACGACGCTGACGATGCCATGCGCCTTCGCGATTCCGCAGATCGCCGTCATGTCGGCAACGTCCATCGTCGGGTTGGCGGGCGTTTCGAAGAAGAAAACCTTGGTATTGGGCCGGATCGCGGCTTCCCACGCCGCATTGTCGCGGGCGTCCACGGTCGTCGTCTCAATCCCGAATTTGGGCAACAGCGTGTCGGTCAGCCAGCGGCAGGAACCGAACAGCGCCTTGCCCGCGACCACATGGTCGCCAGCGGACAGTTGGCACAGCAAGGCGGCGGTCATCGCCGCCATGCCGGTCGCGGTCGCACGGCAGGCCTCGGCGCCTTCGAGCAGGGCGATGCGCTGCTCCAGCATCTCGACCGTGGGGTTTTGCAGGCGGCTGTAGGTCATGCCGACCTGATCACCCGCAAAGCGCGCGGCGGCATCCTCCGCCCGGTCGTAGCTATAGCCGCTGGTGAGGAACAATGCTTCCGACGTCTCGCCATATTCGCTGCGCGCGGTGCCGCCGCGAACGGCCAATGTGGCCGGACGCCAGTGCTTCGTGATCTCCCGATCCTGACCTGATTTTCTTTTCATACTGCCTTCCGCATGTCTTGCGTAACGCGCGGCGTCGCGCCGCCCAATATCTCGGCCGCCTGGCCCATGTCGCAATTACCGCCCGACAGGATAACTGCAACCTTCTTGCCCCGCATTACGTCCTTTTCCTGAAGCAAGGCCGCCAGCGCGACGGCGCCAGCCCCTTCGGCCAGATTGTGGCTATCCTGCCAATAGAAGCGAATGGCGTCGGCCACCTCATCGTCGGTAACGCTCACGAAGCGATCGGCGCGCGGCCCGAAATAGTCGAGCGCGGCCTGAACCGGCGTACAGACGGCCACCCCGTCAGCGAATGTGTAAGCGGTGGGACTGGTCAACAGCCGCCCCGTCTCGAACGACCGCTTGGCCGCATCGACATGGGCCGACACGACGCCCACGACCTTGATCTTCAACCCCAGCGCGTCGCGTGCGGCGATCGTCCCGCACAGGCCCGACCCGCAACCGACGGGGACATAGACGGTGTCGAGGTCCGGCACGGCGTCGAACAGTTCCAGGCCATAGCTCGCCACGCCCCGCACCAGTTCGTCGTGATAGGCGGGGACCATGAACAGGCCATCGCGCGCCGCAAGCCGCAGAGCCTCCGCCTTGGCGCTGTCGAAATCATGGCCATGTTCGATCAGGGTTGCACCGAACGCGCGCATCGCGGCGTTCTTCTCCAGCGCATTGCCGTGGGGCACGACGATCGTGGCGTGCAGGCCTGCCGCGCTTGCCGCACGCACCTGCGCTTGCCCATGATTGCCACGGGTTGCGGTGATGATCCCCGTCACCTGCGGATGAGTGCGCCGCAGCCAATCCATATAGGTGATCGCACCCCGGACCTTGAACGCTCCGGTGGGCGTGTGATTTTCATGTTTGACCCATAGCGCGCAGCCCGCTCGCTCGGCCAGCAGGGGCCAGGCATATTGTGGAGTCGGCGGCATCTGGCCGTGGACCATCTGCGCGGCGGCGCGTAGCGAGGGCAGGGAAAAGTCGGTCATGAGGCGCGCCATAGCCGCGCCTCAGTCAGCCCGACAGGACCGCTCCTGCCGAACTGGCCCCGCAACCTGCCTGACTGGCGCCTGGATCAGAGCGCCGCCAGCACGGCGTCGCCCATCGCCTGCGTGCTCATGGAACCGCCAAGGTCGGGGCTGCGCGCACCGCCAGCCAGTGCCTTGGCCACCGCCGCCTCGATCCTGTCCGCCTGCTCGGGGAGGTTCAGCGAGTAACGCAGCATCATCCCTGCCGACAGGATGGTCGCCAGCGGATTGGCCTTGCCCTGCCCGGCAATGTCTGGCGCGGAGCCGTGGATCGGCTCATACAGCCCCTGCCCGCTGCCGTTCAGCGTGGCCGATGCCAACATGCCGATCGACCCTACGCACATGCTTGCCTGATCGGACAGGATGTCGCCGAACATGTTGCCGGTGACGATCACGTCAAACTGTCCGGGGTTGCGCACCAACTGCATCGCGGCATTATCGACATACATATGGCTGAGCGCGACATCGGGATAGTCGGCCGCCACCTCGATCACCACGTCGCGCCACAACTGGCTGGTTTCCAGCACATTTGCCTTGTCGACCGAGCAGAGTTTGCCCCGGCGCGCGCGCGCGGCCTGAAAACCCGCATGGGCAATCTGGCGGACTTCCGCTTCGTTGTACGACATGATGTCATAGCCTTCGCGCAGGCCGTCTGCGGTCTTGCGCATCCCCTTTTCACCGAAATAGACGTCGCCATTGGTTTCGCGGACGATCAGCAGGTCGATGGCGCTCGCCACTTCCTGCTTGAGCGCGGAAGCATCGGCCAGTTCGGGGAAGACCTTCGCCGGGCGAAGGTTGGAAAACAGCCCCAATTCCTTGCGAAGACCCAGGATCGCCTGTTCGGGGCGCAGATGCCGCTCCAGCGAATCGCAATCGGGATCGCCCACTGCGCCGAACAGCACGGCGTCGGCCCGGCGCGCTATGTCGAGCGTCTCGGGCGGCAGTGGATGTCCCACCGCCTTATAGGCCGCGCCACCGACCAGCCCTTCCTCGTAAGCGAGGCCATCGATCGCCAGCGCGTCGAGTACCCGGCGCGCCTGCGCGATCACTTCGGGGCCGATACCATCTCCGGGAAACAGGGCGATCAACATGGGGTAACTCCATTGGCGGCAATTTGCCGCCGCCTTATGGTCCGTCAGCCTATCACGCAACCGCTCTTTTCAACCGTTCGACCAGCCTTTCGCGCGCGGCAAGCACATCGGCCCGCCTGTCGGTCAACACCGATCGCTCCAAGAAAAAGCCGGTGAGGCGCAGGCCGTCGATGATATCGGGCCAGTCCGCCTGCCCACCTGACACAACGAAGGATGGAAGCGGCAGCAGCCGTTCCTCATATCCGACGGCGCCCGCGCGACTGACGGCGGCGGCGCTGCGCGGGCTGACAAAGGTTAGATCGTCGGCCCCGCCGGTCGCGGCGCAACGGGTGAGGTCCAGACCAAAGCCGAGTTCGGCGAGCAGAAGCAGTTCATAGCGCACCAGCGCCACCGCCCAGCCCCGCGCCGCCGGAGCCGCCTCGATCGCCGCCAATACGCCATCGAGCGCCTGATACAGCGCCGGACAGGGCGTCCCCTCCGACAAGGCGGCGGCGGTTAGCGCACAACTCCAGTCGATCGCGGCGGCGGGCAAGGGTTCGGCCAGCAGGGGCGCGCGGCTTTGCACAAGCTCCACCGTCAGGCTGGCCAGTTGTTCTTCTGTACGGGCGCGAAAATCACCCTGCACCGCATTGCCCGGCATCAGCACAGGCCGCATCGTGCGGGAGCGGCCACCGCGCACATAACCGCCGACCAGCCCGTGATCGGGGGTCAGCAATCGCGCGATGGCCCCATGTTCGCCATGCGGGCGAACGGCGCAGACTATGGCGGAGGTCAGCAGCGACGGCATAATCCCGTCCTAGCCACTTCGCTCCGCTATCGCCATTCAGCTCTTTATATTTACCAGACCAACAACCGCCGGCTTGGTGGATGGATTGGAAGCATTAGCCTTTTTGGGTTTTTCCGCCTTGGGTTTGCGGATTTCCTTGCTCGACTTTTTTTGACTCTTGGCCATGCGACATCCTCTCCATAGTCATGGGTTATTTGGTGGCATATTGCCCAGGTTCGGCGCCGAAATTGTCGCGCGCATGTGCGCGAGCAGCGGTGGCCGTCTTGAACTCTTCATCCTGAAGAGTCGCGGTCACGATGGGATAGCCCTGCGAATTGAAGCGGGTGTCGCGCACCGTCAGGCGGAACACGCCCTCTTCATTCTTGGTGATGAGAAAGGGCTTTACGGGTACGCGGCTCATATCGGGATCTCCCTGTTCGTGAAAAAAGAAAATGCCGGGCAAAGCTGTTGCTCTGCCCGGCGATGGGGTTAGCCGACCATGTCGGCGACGATTTTTTGCAATTCCCTGCTCGACAACGTGCCCGAGGGTCGGGACTGGCCCGAAAATGCGGGCGCCAGAAACGCGGACGACTGACGGTCAAAAGCGGGAGTCAATATTGGACGAAGTATAGAGTGATTGAGTATGTTCATTTAATCCTTGGCGACCCTGTGCCGCCATCTTTATGATGTGTCAGCCCTATGCCGCCACATGCGTTATGAAGCGCGCCCATCCCATGATGGTCGCGTAGCTGTTCTGGTCACTGTTTGAGATCCATGATCTGAAGGGAAGCTATCGCTTCTAGCCAGTTCTTCCGCGCCCTGGCGCCATCACAGGCTGCCGGTCGGGGGAAGTGTCACAGGTCGTCATAAACGACATCAGCAAAGCCCATATAAGGCAAGTCGCCGGATTTTGCAACCACATGGCCGCGGCACCGCCCCGACGCTGGAGCCACTCTGGAGCAAGCTGCGTTAAATCCGATATGGGGCGCTTGCTCCAGTTCTCTGTTGTCGCATCGTTTTTTTGCGATGCTCTAGCCGTGGAAATAATCATAAACTTGTTGAGCGACGGCTTTCGACACACCGGGAGCACGCCGCAAATCCTCCAACGCGGCGCTTTTCACCGCCTTGGCCGTGCCGAAATGCATGAGCAGCGCCTTCTTGCGCGATGGTCCGATGCCCGGCACCTCGTCCAGCGAACTGACGGTGATGGCCTTGCTCCGTTTATCCCTATGTGCCCCGATGGCGAAGCGATGCACCTCGTCGCGCAGCCGCTGGAGATAGAAGAGCACGGGATGATTGAGGGGAAAGGTCACTTCCCGGCCGTCCATCATATGAAACACTTCCCGCCCTTCGCGGCCATGGTCCGGTCCCTTGGCAATGCCGATCATGCAGACATCCTCGATGCCCAGATCCTCCAATATCGTCCGGGCGGCCGATAGCTGCCCTTTCCCGCCGTCGATGAGGACCAAATCCGGCCATTCACCGCTGTCGCGATCCGGGTCTTCGCGTTGGGCGCGGCCGAAGCGGCGCTCGAAAACCTCGCGCATCATCGCGAAATCGTCGCCCGGCGCCGTGTTGGGGTTTTTGATATTGAACTTGCGATAGGCGCTTTTGCGGAACCCTTCCGGTCCCGCGACAACCATTGCGCCCAGCGCGTGGGCACCCTGAATATGGCTGTTGTCGTAAACTTCGATCCGGTCGGGCACCCCGTCCAGTCCAAAAGTCTCGACCATCTCCTCCAATATCTTCGCCTGCGTCGTGGTTTCGGCGAGGCGCCGGTCCAGAGCCTCGACCGCATTGCGTTGCGCCTGTTTGATGAGGCGGGTGCGATCACCGCGTTGGGGCACTTCGATCCGCACCTTCGCGCCGATGCGTTCCGTAAGCGCTTGCGCCATCAGCTCGCATTCGGCGGGCTGGCGGTCGGTCAGCACCAGTCGGGGCGGTGGCACCTCTTCATAAAATTGCGCCATGAAGCTGCGGAGAACCTCGTCTTCCTCCACTTCGGCGGTGTGGACGGGAAAAAAGCTGCGATGCCCCCAATTCTGCCCGCCGCGAATGAAGAAGGCCTGGATGCACATGGCGCCGCCCTTCGTGGCGAGCGCGAATATATCCGCGTCGCCCAACCCTTCGGCATTGATGGCCTGACTGCCCTGGATGAAGGTCAGCGCCTTCAGCCGGTCGCGGATCACCGCCGCCTGCTCGAAATCCATCGCATCGGCGGATGCCTGCATCTGCGCGCCCAGCTTCTTCTGAACGGCGGTTGATTTCCCGCCGAGAAAATCCTGAGCGTCCCGGACCAGATCGGCATAGCCCGCCGCATCGATCCGATCGACGCAGGGCGCAGAGCAACGCTTGATTTGATAGAGAAGGCAAGGTCGGGAACGATTGGCGAAGAAGCTGTCCGTGCAGGAGCGGAGCAGGAACAGTTTTTGCAGCGCGTTGATCGTGCGCGTCACCGATCCGGCGCTGGCGAAGGGACCGTAATAGCGCCCCTTATATTTGCGCGCGCCGCGATGCTTCTGCACGCGAGGGAAGGCATGATCCTCCCGCAGCAGGATGAACGGGAAGCTTTTGTCGTCGCGCAACAGGACATTATAAGGCGGACGAAAGCGCTTTATAAGCTGCGCCTCCAGCAGCAGCGCTTCGGCCTCGCTGTTCGTGGTGACGATCGTCATCGACCGGGTCTGGGACACCATCCGCTGGAGCCGTTTTGGCAGACGATCGACCTGGGTGTAGTTGACGACGCGGTTCTTCAGCGCGCGAGCCTTGCCAACATAAAGGACATCGCCACGGGCATCCTGCATCCGATAGACGCCGGGACGGGTCGGCAGGGTTTTCAGAACATTGCGGATCGCTTCGACCCCGGCATCGATATCCGGCGCGCCGGAACCGCGGACGGTATAGCTGGCCTTGTCTTCGTTGAAACGGTCGGGAGATTGGGGACTGGACATTATGAGGATGAGATAGCGGCGATGGGGCGGATGGCAAGTTGCTATCCTGCAATAGCAAAAAGGCCGGTGCGGTTGCCCGCCCGGCCTCTTTGCTTGTCGTGAGAGATCAGCGGGTCAGGCGACGCGGGTCAGGCGACTGGGCCAAGTCCCTTGATCGCGCTGTCGACCAGCGCCTTGTCCGCCTTTGCGTCGTGACCGCTGGCGATGAGGGTCGCCGCAGCGCCCGTGGCGGCGCGGACGGCCTGGTTCCGAATGTCGGCAAGCGCGGTACGCTCGGCAGCGCCAATCTTGTCCTCCGCCATCTTCTGGCGACGGACGACCAGAGCCTCCGCATTGATGCGAGCGTCGTGGAGCAGCGTTTCCGCCTCATGCTCGGCGGACTTGCGCATCGCTTCGGCTTCACCAGCGGCAGCCGCCAGCTTCGCCTCATATTCAGCCTTCAGCGCTTCGGCCTCGGCCCGCAGCTTGGTGGCTTCGTCGAGTTGCGCCTTGATCGCCGCAATGCGACCATCAAGCGTCTTGCCGATCAGGGCAGGCACCTTCTTCGCCACCAGAATGAGGATGAAAGCGAGCATCGCCAGACTAACCCAGGCAGTGGCGTCCATGCCGACAGCCTCGGGATCGGTATGGGGGGCAACGCCCTCATGCGCGACGGTGCCAACCGGCTCCAGCCCTTCGGCGTGGATGGCCTGCGACAGATTGGGCGCGGAGGCGGTTTTGTGTAGGGGGGCCACAGTCTCAGACATGAGCAAGTGCTGCCTTTACTGCATTGCGGGCGTCGCTTTCCGACGCTTCCACGCCGGAGATGCGGGCCACCATGTCGCGCGCCGCGTCGGCGGCGACCGTTTCAATTTCGGCCATCGCCGCGGCGCTTGCGGCCTTGATCCGTGCCTCTGCGACACCGATCTTTTCTGCGATGCCAGCATCTGCCACGGCCAGCTTGGCTTCGGAGGCCTTGGCAGCCTGCGCCTTGGCCTGTGCCAGCGTTGCCTGGGCAGCGGTGCGATTCTGTATGTCGCGGTCGCGATATTCGGCCTCAGCCTCATCAGCCCTGGCGAAAGCCGCCTTGGCAGAGTCCAGATCGCCCGTGATCTTCGCATCGCGCGCGTCGGCGGTCGCCTGCACCTTTGGCACCATGCCAAGGCCGACAACGAAGAAGACGAAGCCGAAGGTCAGCAGCAGCCAGAAAATCTGGGAACTGTAGGTATCGGCAATTTGCGCGATTTGAGGCATGGGTTTGCGTCCGCTTTAGAGATGGCGGGCCGGGCGATCATAAGGGCCGCCCGGCCCATCCTATTCGTAATTAGGCCACGAACACCAGGATCATGGCGATAACGAACGCCAGCAGACCCAGAAGTTCGGCTGCGGCGAAGCCGATGAACAGACGGCCCTGCTGGCCGTCGGCAGCGCCGGGGTTACGCAATGCGCCTTCGAGGAACGAGGCGAAGACATTGCCCACACCGAGGGCAGCAATGCCCGCACCAATTGCGGCCAGGCCAGCACCGAGCAGCTTTGCGGCTTCTGCGTCCATGATAAACTCCTTTTCTAGATTACTTTAAACGTTGGACAAAATTATCTTAGTGAAGATTCTCGGCGTCGTTGATGTAGACCGAGGTCAACAGCGCGAACACATAAGCCTGGATCACCGCGACCAGCATTTCCAGCGCGCTGATGCCGATCATCAGCACGAAGCTGGCAGTGCCTACGGTCAGGCCATAGCCAACACCCGCATTCGAGCTGTTGATGACGAAGCCGGCCAGAACCTTGAGCAGCACGTGCCCGGCGGTCATGGCGACGAACAGTCGCAGGCCAAGGCTGAACGGGCGCACCATGAAGGAGATCAACTCGATCGGGAAAATGACCGGGATCATCGGCAGCGGCGTGCCATGCGGGATGAAGAGTGAGAAGAAGTGGAAGCCGTGTTTCCAGAAACCGACGATCAGGACGATCGAGAAGCTCATGATCGCGAGCACGCCGGTCGCCGTAAAGTGGCTGGTGAAGGTGAAGGGGTGCATGCCGATGAGACCCAGCGGCAGAAGACCCAGAAGATTGGCCAGCAGGATGAACATGAACAGCGAGAAGACGTAAGGAATATACTTCTTGCCGCCCTCACCCACGTTGGCGATCAACAAATTCTTGATGAAACCGGTCATCGTTTCGACCGCCATCTGCCAGCGGCCGGGGACCAGATCGCGCTTCATGCCCATCATCACGAACAGCCACAGCACGATCGCGGTTGCGACCATGTACAGCGCGCTGTTGGTGAAGGCGATGTTGAAACCGCCGATCGACAGATGGTCCGTACCGAACAGAGGTTCGATCGCAAACTGGTGCATCGGATCGATTTTGCCGGATTCTGCCACGTTTACCCCTGCGACGGATGACCGCCGATGTATGACAAAAGCGCCCCTATTCGCCGGGACGCTTCGTCGTAAGCCTGATGATATTCCTGAACGCCGCCACGATACCAAGACCGAGGAAAACGAGCAGAAGCCAAGGCGACGTACCGAACAGGCGGTCAAGAAGCCACCCGATCAACGCACCACCGACAAGACCCCCGATCAGTTCGGCGAGAACACGATTGCCAAGACGAGACCCATCGTCCGCCTGTTGCGTGCTCGCACCAACCCTGACCTTTTCGGCGTGTTCAGCGCGCGCGATCCGCTCTTCGAGCGATGTGATCCGTGCGTCTTCCCCCGCCTGGTCTTCCCCGGATGCGTCCTCAGCCATCGCAGCCTCCTCTTCCAACGCTTGTTAGCGTGTCGAAGGGGCCATGAAGCCTGCGGCTGCACCCGTCAAGGCGGGGTCCGTTTAGAAAGGCGATGCCGGATAGTCAACCGTTCAAGGGTTTAAGCCGAAATGGGCCGGAAATGCGCCCGCAATCAGCCACTATCCTTGCGTTTCGACTTAACCGGCTGTCGCGCAATAGGACGGGAGGGCTATGGCGCCCGCCCCTTTCGTCGTCCATGCGCCTGCACCGACACGGTAAGCCTGCCCCTGCTTCACGCGGCTGCTGAGCGTCTGGCAGCCCGTGGCGGCAGCGACATCGGCGACGGTAACGCCCCGCTTTCCGGCCAGATCGGTATAGGCGGCGCGGCGCTTGATATTGATCGATTCGACCTCTGCGCGGACGTCGCCACTGACCGCCCCGGCGATACCCAGATACCCATCAGCCTGTTCGCCGACGGTACCTGCGGCGATCGCAGCCGCGACGGATGCACCCTGCGCGCGCGCAGGGGCCGTCAGCGCCAGACCAGTGGCAAGAGCAAGGGCGGCGCCTGCCGCGATGATGAGAATGGGACGTGTCATTGCGGGAACAACTCCGGGTTATTCTGAATAAGATCCTGGGCATCGCGCTGAAGGCGCACGACCACTTCCTGCTGCACCTTGACATTCAGGTTGATCTCGATCGGACGATCGGGGGCTTTCACCTGAATGCAGCCCCCCAGTGCCATCGCGGCCAGACCCGCTGTGATGATCGCTATTCTCTTCATTTGTGCTCCCCGTTTGGCACCTTGTCGCTTTCGGCAGGCTGAACCGCAAGTCCTGGTTCCAACTTCTCCTTGGCGAGTTTGTCGGCATAGGCATCACCCAGGCTGTTGCGGATCAACTGGCTGGGATCGATGAAGGATTGGGCAGTGCCCAGCAACCCCCGGAAAGGCGCAGTCACCCGGACGTTGAACAGGAAAGGCAAGCCCACGAAATTGCGGGCAATGCTGGCGGGCGCACTGCCGATCTGCCCGCGATTGACGCCGTTGAAGACGACATTCGTGACCATCTCTCCATCCAGCGCGCCGTCCATCAAAATGGTGAGGCACTTATATTGGAGATTCTTGAGCGCGTCGAAGGCCAGCTTGCCCATGACGCCCAGTTGTTCATTCGAAACCGGGCCGACATAGGACAGCACGCCAGACTGGCGCGCCGGATCACAGGGGATGGTCGGCAGCACGCCTTCGGGCATCAACAGCGGCGGCATGCCCTGTTGCCGGGCGACCAGCACCCCGCCTGCGATCCGCCCGCCAGTGGCGTCGAAGATCAGCGGCATGATCCCGTCGAACGTGCCGGTGGCCGAGATATTGTCCAGTTCCATCGTCTGAATGAAGGCGCCAGCGTCCAGACCGACCACGCGGAAGGTCAGATAACGGTCAACCGCCGCGCCGAAATCCAGCGTGGTGGGCAGCAGGACAAGCCGCCCACCGGAGAAAGGCCATTCGCCACCCTCCACATGTACTTTCTGCCCTTCGCCCAGCCGATAACGCACGACGCCGTCGCGGACCGCTACGCCGGGATTGACGGTCTTGAGGCGGACTTCCTGCCCCGGTGCGGTGACGAGGCCGATGAGGTCGGTGAAGTGGATTTCGCCCGACAGTCCTTCGACCGGGCCGAAAGCGGCGGCGAGGTTGCTATTGTCTGTGCGGAAGCGTCCGTCGCTGGTGACGGTGTTGCCGTTCCAGCGTATCTGCCCCGCACCCGTCACCGTGCCTGCGACATTGGCAACAACGCCCAGCGCGAGGCTGGTAAGTTCCTCTGGCTGGAGTTTCGAATCGAAGGTGAGGCCCGGCACTTTGAGATCGGCCTGCCCCTGCCCGTTGCCAAGGTCGTGGCGAATATCGACGGATGCCACATTCACGCCGCTACGCGGTGTAGTGAGGCTGCCATTCGCCGTGATCCGGCCATCGCGCAGGGTGAGGGCGAAGTCCTTGCTGGCCAGCGCGTTAAAACGGGCGGGACTGGCGGTGTCGCTGACGGACAAGCTGCCCTTCACGTCCAGCACGCCGCGCGCGAAGGTCCAGTCGCCCTGCGCTTCGCCTATGTCGAGGGGAACGGTGCCGATGCGGCCAGTCGCGCCCTCAAGATGCCCGCCAAGCCCCTGCCCTGCCGCGCGGCCGGTAATGGTCGCGGCGGAGAGGAGAACGGGCGCGTCCCGCGGCCCGACACTGAACAGTGCATTGGCGAGAGCGAAGCCGGTCTGGCCAAGCGTCACGCGGGCGCTATCCGCGGAAAGACGCATGGGGCTGTCGCCGCTGCGCCCCTGAAGGGAAAGATTGCGAATCTGCGCGCCGCCACGCAGGCCGCCCTGATTATAGGCAAACAGCGCCCCAGCCTCCGCCGGGCACAGTGTCTGCCGGGTGCGACCGAGCGCGAAACCACCATAGCGGGCGCTTTGCAGCGACACGGGCACACAGCGCGGGTTGATAGTCAGTGATCCGTCGCCCCCGATTCGGCCCTCTATGGGCATAGACAGGCCGCGCAGGGCGCCGCCCTCCAGCGGCCCGTCGAGCCGTAGCGATGTGGCAAAGCGGGTTTCGCCACCCGCCCCCGCCGTGAAGCGGACGGCTTCCAACGCGAGGCGTGCGTCGCCCGCCGCATAGGGGTCGATGAACATCTGCCCGCCAAAGCCCCCGCCCGGTCGGCGGGCCAGCCGCAGCGCAGCGCGTGGCAAACCGCCGCCATCGGTGGTGAGGCTGCCGTCCAGCGCCCAGTCGACAGGGCGTTTGCGGGTGCCGGGCCATGTCAGGGCAAGACGGCTGTTGGGCGCGAGGCCGATGCGGGCGCCGCTGCGCGCCGACAGCGTCGCGTCGGTCAGGATCAGATTGCCGCCCGTGCCGTGTTGAGCGGCGGCGAAGCTGGCCTTGAGCTGATTGTCGCGCCCCGCTGCGCGCACCGCGTCGGCAAGGCGTATGGCAAGCGGCCCGACAGGCGTGCCAGCCGTTGAAGTGCGCAGATCAGCCAGCGGATCACGCCCGCCACCGTGCAGGCGACTCGCGGCAAGGGTGCCTTGCGCCTGCGCTTCAAGGGCGCGCCCGGTGGTGACGGACCAGCGTGCATCCACGCCCAGATCCTGCGCCAACACCCCGGCCCCGCCGCCAGCCCTGCCCAGCGCCTGCGCATCCATATAGAGTCGCCCGCCCGTCTTTGCAGCGGTACCGTCGAAATCCACGGTCGCGCGCGGCCGGGCGGCGACGATGCCCTGCGCCTTCAGCGCAGCGCTCGCCAGCACAACGCGCCCCGTCCAGCGGTCGAGCGCCTTGCCCAGCTTCACATCCACCTGCCCCGCAGGCTGCGCAAGCGCGATTCCCCGGTTCCGGCAGGCCAGCGCATGCGCCTTGATCGGGCCGGTGAGACGAGGCCGCTCCGCCTGAATCGCCACATCCAGCACAGCCGTCGCCACGGTCGCGCCACAGCCAGCGAATCCCGCCTTGGGCATGGCAGCGGCCAGCGTTCCGCGAAACCCGGACTGGAGGTCGCCCGAACCATCCAGCGTCAAGCCAACAACGCCCGCATCGGTCGCAAGGTGCATCCGCGCGTCCGACAGCGCCAGCCGCATGCCGGGCAGGCTGAACGGTGCCGTCGACTGGCTGTCACGAAACTTGTCGAGTTCGCCCAGCGTCAGGACGCCCTGATGCAATGTCCCGCGCATCCGCACGCCGCCTGCCCGGACCGCCACGACCTCTGGCGTCAGGCCGGTGAAGCCGATGTCTACCTCCACCCATTCTGCTGTCAGGTCGGGATTGGCGGGATTGCCCAGCACCAGCTTTTCGATCCGCTGGGTCCGCAACCCCACATCCACCAGGCGATAGCGCGCCAGAATGTCCCGGCGATTCAATTCGCGGTTCAGGAAATTGTCGGCGATGGGCGCGCGCTGGGTCCATAGCGCGACCAGCACCAGCCCCAGCGTGCCCGTGCCAATGCCCAGCCAGCGCAGCCACCCCCGGCGAACCGCCTCTTCGCCGTCGATTTCATTCATTCGTCTGGCCAACCCCGGCTTTCACTTGGCGTTCGTATGTCTGTAACGCATCTATAACGTCTATACCGCCCTTAAATATCCTTGCCGCCGGATTCCGCAACGCATAGCGCTTTTCTTCAGGCCGTTGAGGGGAGCGACAAGCGGGCATGAGCGAAGGCGATATTCCAGTTACACATGATGGGCCAGTTACACATGATGGCGCAGGGCATCGCGCGCGCCTGCGCCAGCGGTTGGCCGATGGCGGCAGCGACGCGCTGCTGGACCATGAGCTGATCGAATATCTGCTGGCGCTGGCGATTCCCCGGCGGGATACAAAGCCGCTGGCCAAGGCGCTGCTGCGCGAATTTGGCGGCATCGGCGGGCTGATGAGCGCGGACTGGCAATCGATCAGCCGCGTCCCCGGCATGGGTGACACCAGCGTCGCCGCGATCAAGATCGTGCAGGCCACCGCCCTGCGCCTGCTGCGAAGCGACGTCGCGGAGCGGCCCGTGCTGGCAAGCTGGCAGGCGCTGCTCGATTATCTGCGCGCCGATATGGCCTATCTGACGATCGAACGTGTCCGCGTGCTGCACCTCAATGCCCGCAACCAGTTGATCCGCGACGAAGTGATGAGCGAGGGGTCAACCGACCAGGCGGCCATCTATACCCGAGAAGTTATCAAACGCGCGATGGACCTTGGCTCAAGCAGCCTGATCCTGGTCCACAACCACCCATCGGGCGACCCGTCGCCCAGCCGCGCGGATATCGACATCACCCGCAGCATCGTGGACGCGGCCAAGCGGCTGGGGATTTCGGTACATGACCACATCATCATCGGCGCGCAGGGACATACGAGCTTTCGCGCGCAGGGGTTGATTTAGGGAGGCGGGGACCGCCGCTATCGACCATTTATTGCCGTTTACGGCAATCGCGATGTTGCAGTAAAGCTGACATTAGGTTGAGCTGTTTTGCAGCAGGAGACGAGAATGCATCCGTGGGATATCAAAGAAATTCTGCGTCGTGACGAATTCGACGACCTCATAGATGAGTTGTCGTCGAGCACAATTGAAGCTTTTAATCCGTTTCCAAAGCCAGCGATCGTGACCATGACAATTGGGAACGCAGATTTCGCTCAATCAATTATGGATTTGGCGATTGACGCGATGCACCAATCAAAGCGGGAGTATGTTTCAGCTATAAACGGAGAAAGGTCATCTGAGGCTAGTACGGCTGCTGACAAGGTTGTTGCTATGCGTGAAATCCTGCGGCAGCTAGTGCCCATTAGGAATGGCGAGTCTTAATTAGCGGCCCGCCTACCCAATAGCCGCCCGTCCGCAAACCACCCGTTGCCGTCATTGCCGGGAGGCGGGGGCGCGGGGGCATTGGTTCAACGGTTGAGCGTCATGGATAGGATAAGGCTTTTGGTTCCTGGATCAAGCCCGGGATGACGGTTGTAGAGTGTTTTGGATCGGCGCAGCTATTGCGCCTGCCTCTCTGCAAGCTACGCCTGACCGACTCGCTGATCAGCCAGTTCATTCTTCTCCCGCCAATGAGAAGGATATTTCGATCAGCCGTTGAAACCGAAGGACAGGAATTCGGGCATTGGGCCGTTCCAGCCGTCGTCCGGGCCGTCATCGTCCTGCCGGTCGCGGCGGCCGCGCGAGGACGCGGGCGGTGGCGGGGCGTCGTTGCGGGGTGGGCGGTTGTCTTCGCGCTGGCGGGGCGCTTCACGCGGCGCTCCCTCGCGGGGGAGGTCTTCGGCGACGGGCGCGGCTTCCACTGGAGGCTTGGCCTTTGCCGGAGCCTTGGGCTTGGTTTCGGGCTTCGCCTCGGCTTCGGCGGGCTTGCGCGGCGTCCTTGGCTTGCGCGCGGGCTTGGCGGGAGCGGCGTCCGCGGGTGCATCGTCGCCGGAATCGGCGGGGGCGCCGACGACGGCGATCTTTGTGCCGATCAGCTTCTGGATATTGTCGAGCGCCTCGGCATCCTCGGCGGTGACGAAGGTGTAGGCAACGCCCGTTGCCCCTGCCCGGCCCGTGCGGCCGATACGGTGGACATAATCGTCCGGGTGCCAGGGCGCGTCAAAATTGAAGACGTGGCTCACGCCCTTGATGTCCAGCCCGCGGGCGGCGACGTCTGAGGCGACGAGGATGTTGACCGCGCCGGTCTTGAACCGGTCCAGTTCGGCGATGCGCGCCGACTGGTCGATGTCACCGTGAATCTCGCCCGAGCGGAAACCGTCGCGCTGAAGGCTTTTGTTAAGGTCGCGCACCGTCGTCTTGCGGTTGCAGAAAATGACCGCGCTGGTCACTTCTTCCTGCCGCAACATGGTCCGCAGCACGTCGCGCTTCTTGCGCGAATCGACCTTCACCAGCCACTGGGCAATGTTGATGCCGGCGCTGGCGGGGCGCGCGACTTCGATCGACTTGGGATTGTCGAGGAAACGGTCGGCCAGCTTCTTGATGACCGGCGGCATGGTGGCCGAGAAAAGCAGCGTCTGGCGCTGGGCGGGCAGCTTGGTGCAGATTTCCTCGATATCGGGGATGAAACCCATGTCGAGCATCCGGTCCGCTTCGTCGATCACCAGCAGCGAACAGCCGTTCAGCATGATCTTGCCGCGCCCGAACAGGTCCATCAGGCGGCCCGGCGTCGCGATCAGGACGTCCACGCCCTTTTCCAGCGCCGCGATCTGGTCGCCCATATTCACGCCGCCAATCAGAAGCGCCATGGAGAGCTTGTGATATTTCCCGTATTTCTCGAAATTCTCGGCCACCTGCGCGGCGAGTTCGCGGGTCGGCTCCAGGATCAGCGAGCGCGGCATCCGCGCGCGGCTGCGGCCATGGGCCAGGATGTCGATCATCGGCAGCACGAAGCTGGCGGTCTTGCCGGTGCCGGTCTGGGCGATGCCGATGATGTCCTTCATCATCAGCACGGGCGGAATCGCCTGCGCCTGGATTGGCGTGGGCGTGTCATACCCGGCCTCTGAAACGGCCTTCAATAATTCATCGGAAAGGCCGAGGTCGGCAAAAGTCATGCAAATGTCCGGGACAAGGGAAAAGGCGAGGCGCCCGCCGGGATGCAGGTCCAAGCGCCCGGCCCTTGCGGAAATCCCGTCCACTTGTCAAGGAAATCCGGCCAAATCCGCGTACCGGGGACGGTCAATCGGGGTCAGTCGTCCTCGACCAGTCGCTTGAAGCTGGTGATGGAGCAAGCGAGGCCGCTGCGCGCCTGCAACTCATCCCGTCCCGCGCAGAGCGAACGATCAGCCTGTGGCTCGACATAGAAGCCGGAATAAAAACCCGTCGAGCGGCAGCCGCGTTCCAGCTTTGCCCGATAGCGATGCTCGTCGGCCAGGATCAGGTCGACACCGTCCGGTGTCACGATCGCGGCCGAGCGGATCGACCGGAGCGCCACGCATTTCGGTCCCTTCTTTTCCTTCCATTCCTCCGAGGGTTCGGGGGCACGCGACCGAGCGCGCGCCTGCGCCGTGGCACGCGGTCCCATGGGCACACGGATGATGACGCGCTGTTGAATCGTCATCTGCGCCCATTGTTCGGATTCTGCCGCACCGGGCGCTAAAACAAGCATCAGGATGGATTGGAACAAAGCAGACCCCTTATGGGCGAATCACGCTATCGACAGATGGTTGAACAGTCGATGAATTCCGGGGCATATATCCGTCCTATGATTGGACAGGATATTCTCGACCGCTTCGCGGGCCTGCTGGGGCCAAAGGGCGTCACCACAGATCCCGACGACATCGCCCCCTGGACGACCGACTGGCGTGGGCGGTTCCATGGGGCGACGCCCGCGATCCTGTCGCCGGCGTCAACGCAAGAGGTCGCCGCGGCGATGGCGCTGGCGGCGGAGCTGGGCGTGGCGCTGGTGCCGCAGGGGGGCAATACGTCGATGGTCGGCGGGGCGACGCCGCCCGCCGATGGCAGCGCGCTGATCCTGTCGCTGCGCCGGATGAACCGCATCCGCAGCCTGTCGCCTGACGATAATCTGGCGGTGTGCGAAGCCGGCGTGATCCTGTCCACACTGCATGACGCGGCGCAGGACGCGGGTCGCCGCTTTCCATTAAGCCTGGGAGCCAAGGGATCGGCCACGATCGGCGGGCTTGTTTCCACCAATGCGGGCGGGACGCAGGTGTTGCGCCATGGGACGATGCGCGCGCTGGTCGAGGGGATTGAGGTCGTGTTGCCCGATGGGAGAATCTTCGACGGGCTGGACGCGCTGAAGAAGGATAATCGCGGCTATGACATCAAGCAACTGCTGATCGGTGCAGAAGGCACCCTGGGCATCGTCACCGCCGCTGCATTGCGGCTGGTGCCCGCCATCGCCGCGCGGGCGGTGGGCTGGATCGGGGTCGCCACGCCGCAGGACGCCTTGGCGCTGTTGCGGCTGGTGGAACGGTCGCTGGGCGACAGCGTAGAGGGGTTCGAGGTGATTGCCGACGATGGCCTCGGCCATGTCCTCTCCCACATTCCTGGTATCCGCTCACCGATCGAGACGCGCACGCCCTGGCATGTGCTGATCGAGGTAGATCATGCAGACATCAGCGAACCCGGCCCGGCAGCGCGGTTGGAAGGAGCGCTGGCGCAGGCGTTCGAGGCAGGGGTGGCGATCGACGCCACCATCGCTGCCAATGAAGCGCAGGCCGACGCTTTCTGGCGCATCCGGGAGTCGCTGTCGGAGTCCGAGCGTGCGCAAGGCCCGGCGCTTCAGTTCGACATCAGCGTGCCGATCGCGCGCATGCCCGCCTTCATGGTCGATGGCGCAGCGGCGGCGGAGAGCGCCTTCCCCGGCACCACCGCCTCCTCTTTTGGCCATCTGGGTGATGGCAATGTCCATTTCCATGTCCGCGCGCCCAAAGGGACCAGCGACGGCCCCGCCTGGATCGCGGCGCAGGGGCAGGCCATCAGCGCCTTCGTCCATGATGCCGTGGTCGCGGCAGGCGGGTCGATCTCGGCTGAACATGGCATCGGCCAGATGAAACGCGCGGAACTGGCACGCCTGTCCAGTCCAGCCCGGCTGGCGGCGATGCGCGCCATCAAGACCGCGTTCGATCCCGATAATCGCTTGAACCCCGGCAAACTGCTGCCCTTGCCCGGCGAAGGCAGGTAAGGAACGCCCCACCTACAAAGCGATTGCCACTGTGCGGATAGGCCATTAGTGCCCTCACCCACCTATTGACACGCGCCCCGCCCGGCGGAGCGCCGCAGTGACGGAACGGAAATCACATCATGGCCAGCGCGCCCGCCAACGCCCTTCCCATCTTCTACCAGGATCTGATTCCGGTCAGCAGCCAGGATCATGCAGACTTCAGCACGCGGTCGATCGAGTCGGCCCCTTATCTGGCGCTCCAGCACGCCATCCCGCTGACGGTCGACGAATTTCCGCAGGCACAGCGTTTTCTGCCGATCATCTTTTCGGCCGGCGAAGACCCGGTGCCGCTGGCGCTGATGGGCCTTAACGAGGGCGTCAACGTCTTCCTTGACGCCGACGGCAAGCTGATCGGTCCCGCCTATGTCCCCGCTTATGTGCGCCGCTATCCCTGGATGCTGGCCAAGCTGCGCCCCGACAGCGACGAGTTGTCGCTATGCTTCGACCCTTCCGCCGATGCGGTCGGCACGTTCGAGGAAGGCAACAAGCTGTTCGAGGATGGCAAGCCCACCGAGGTCACGCAGAATATCCTGAAGTTCTGCGAAGATTTCGAGCAGGCCGCTGCCCGCACGGGCAATTTCATGACCGAATTGAAGGCCATGGACCTGCTGATGGATGGCGAAGTCGCGATCCAGGTGCCCGGCAATGACCAGCCGTTCGTCTATCGCGGTTTCCAGATGGTCAATGAGGAAAAGCTGCGCGACCTGCGCGGCGACCAGCTTCGCAAGATCAGCCAGAACGGGATGTTGCCGCTGCTTTATGCCCACCTCTTTTCGCTCCAGCTGATGCGCGAACTGTTCGACATGCAGATCAGTCAGGGCAAGGGGCCGGTGCAGCCGGCCGTCACCGCAGAGCCTGCCAACGCCTGATTTTCCGCAGGGCGCCGACCGTTCAACTCATTTGGTCCGTTTTTGCAACTGACCTCTTGAAACATTCGGCGCCCCAGTCTATCTATCGAACATGCGGCGCACCTGTCCCCCTTTCGGGTGTGTCGTATGGGCGTCTCCCCCTTTGGAGACGTCTCCTCCCTGAACCTTGGCCACCCCGTGCATTGCATGGGGTGGTTTTTTATGTGCGGTAGTTTTTGCAGTGTGCGGTGGGTTGACGAAGCCGAAGCCGCCCCGTAAAGGCCACCCCCTGCCAGCCGCCCAGCGCGGCTATTGGCCCCTTCGTCTAGCGGTTAGGACGCGGCCCTCTCACGGCTGAAACACGGGTTCGATTCCCGTAGGGGTCACCATTTCCCTCTCCCAGAGGGTGCCATTTTGGCTCAAGAATGGCTGTTTTCCGCCATTTTTTCTGGTATGATCATCTCAATCAGTCTGGCCCGATGCCACTCCATACCATCGACATGATGGCATTTCTGATGGCAGCTCGCCGGTCGCTCGGTTGGAGATACCATCATGGCGCTTTCAGTGGTTGCAATCAAAGCGGCTAAAGGCCGCGACAAACCCTACAAACTTACGGATAGTGATGGCCTCTATCTGCTGGTAACACCAGCAGGCGGTCGTTACTGGCGAATGAATTATCGTCATTTCGGGAAACAGAAGACGCTGGCCTTCGGCGTATGGCCGGACACCGGGCTTGCCGAAGCTCGCCATCAGCGCGACGCGGCGCGCAAGCTTCTGGCGCGAGAAAGCGACCCTGCCGAGCAGATCAAGCTGGAACGGATCGCTGCCACTGTAGCTGCCTCCAATAGTTTCAAGGCCGTCGCCGATGAATGGCTCACGAAGGTAGAGCGGGAGGGACGTGCCCCCGCGACAATGAAGAAGCTGCGCTGGTTATTGGATTTCATCAATCAATCCATCGGCAAGCGCCCCATCGCTTCGATCTGCGCCCAGGAATTGCTCGTCATGTTACGTAAAATGGAGGGCAAAGGTCGCTATGAGACAGCAAAGACCCTACGCAGCACCTGTTCACAGATATTCCGCTATGCCATTGCCACAGCACGGGCGGAGCGCGATGTAGCCGCCGATCTGCGCGGCGCGCTTGTCGCACCAAAGCCCGTGCATCGCGCGGCCATCACGACGCCCAAGGAAACCGGCGCACTGCTTCGCGCGATAAATTCGTTTGAAGGGCAGTCGAACACCAAGGCTGCACTCAACCTCCTCGCACATATATTCGTGCGACCGGGCGAGCTGCGTTTCGCCGAATGGAAGGATTTCGACTTCGATAAAGCCATCTGGACAATCCCGGCGCACAAGACCAAAATGCGACGTCCGCACAGCATACCCCTCTCCCGTCAGGCCATAGCCATCCTCGAGTCGATCGAACACGACGCGAGCTACAGCAGCCATCTGTTCCCCTCGCTCCGCTCTGTGGCCAAACCGATGTCAGAGAACACGATCAACGCGGCGCTGCGACGAATGGGCTATGCTCAGGATGAAATGACCGGCCATGGCTTCCGGGCGATGGCGGCGACACTGCTCAACGAAATGGGGCTATGGCACCCCGATGCGATCGAGCGACAGCTTGCCCATTGCGACAATAATGCCGTGCGGCGTGCCTATACACGCGGTGAATATTGGGACGAGCGCGTCCGCATGATGCAGCATTGGTCGGATCATCTCGACTTCCTGCGCGATGGCGCCAAGGTAGTGCAGGGCCCCTTCAGGAAGGCAGAATAGTCAGCGTTGATGTTCTACCCATCACGAGAGCAAGGGCAGTGAAACCATTGACGTCATGCGTGACAATATCGCGATGATATTTTCAAGCGGCTATTTATAGATGGCTGAACAGGCATAAATTATATTTTATGATTATGAGATGGTAATCTGAATGCCATGATGCCAATGGCGCAATATCTTTGGTCGCAAACAAGGAGGGACACTTAAATGTCCACCGACGAAACTCTCATCACCCTCACCGCCGATATCGTAGCCGCGCACGTCAGTAACAATAGCGTGGCCGTCAACGATCTAGGCACGCTGATTGCCAATGTTCATGCCGCTCTTTCTGGACTGGGCGAGCCTACTGCTATCGCGCAAGTCAAGCAAGAGCCTGCCGTCTCGATACGCTCCTCCATCAAGCCCGACTTCATCGTCTGCCTTGAGGACGGCAAGAAGCTCAAGATGCTCAAGCGTCACCTGATGACCCATTATCAGATGACACCTGCCGACTATCGGGCAAAGTGGAACCTCCCGGCAGACTATCCGATGGTTGCCCCCAATTACGCGCAGCAGCGTAAGGAGTTGGCCGTTAAGATCGGCCTTGGCCGTAAACCGCGCGCTACTGCGCCTGTCGAAGCGTCCAAGCCTGCGCGCGTGCCTCGTGCGAAAAAGGTGGCTGAACCCGCCGAGTAATTGCCAATGGCTGCAAAAGCGGATGCGTTTTTTTTCGCATCCCTTTCAGCTTTGCAAATAGCCGCGTTCTCCCAACGAGAACGCGGCTATTTACGTATCAACCCCGGCTGTCCTCGCAATATGTTCGCGGATCGGCGATCCAGCGATTGACGGCGGATTCGTGCCAACCCGCGCCGTGGATGCTGATCGGCACCTGTCGGGGGAAGCTGCCATCGGCGATCTTGCGATAGAGGGTGGAGCGGGACAGGCCCGTTCGAGCCAGGACGGTCTTCAATCGGATGATACGTTCAGCGTTGGACATAAGTGCATCTTTCAAATCATGGTTTGCAAAGACCCCCATCGGCCAGCATCGAACGGCTTCCAGCCTCGGACAAGGGGGCTATTCGGGCCGCTATGGCTCTGCGTGGCAGGTGCCGGTGAACCCTGGCGGATTGGGGCAGATCATGGCGGACGCTGGCGAAGTGCGGCGGGGCGACAGTCACCGACTGACAACAGCGCAGTTTTTGTCCCACTGTGGCCTTTGCATCACGCCTGACAGCGGCTTGCTTGCCGCTACTTCAACGCCATCCTGCTGATTCAGCTTGTGTTGTTCATGACAGATACTCTTTCTCAGAGGTCTGCCCGCGAAGGTCAGGCTGCTTCAAATATTCTCGCGGTGCAAGAGCATGGGCACTGTAGTGCCGATTTTGCTTTTCTCATGCCCTCCCAAGACATCCCGCGCTGGCATCCGTCATTCAAGTGCGGCAATGGAGCGCTCACAACTGGCCAAAATTGACGGCTCCACATGCCTGCCGTCGCAAAGGGTGGTTTCCGGCGAGCCGCTTCGAAGCAGCGCCACGAGGATAGCAGACATTCTGGGGACGGGCGGGACTGACTGCCTCGCGCCAATCCAAGACGTTCGAGCACGGTTTTCCCGCGCCAGGAAACGGACATTCAGATTTCGACCAGGTCGGGGACATACTCGCCATTCCTGACGGCGGCGGCGAGTGGTAGCATCTGCCCAAAATGGACATTCACACGGTTAATCGCAACTCGACCTGCAGAATTTGAGATCAGGAGGTCTGTATCGTCGAAGGCCTGCCTATTTACCATTTCATTGCTTCGCGTTCCGATCTGCGCCAACCTGGTGCGGGGGGATGACATGGACGTAGTGACACGAATCTATCATGCACTCGGCGGTGGTGCAGCGGCCCTTGCGGTGATCGTCGCATTGATCGCGCTGGTCGGCGCTCTTGCGGGCGTTGTTACATCGTATCTGGTGGCTGGCCGCACGGTTTACATCAACAGCATCACAGCAGAGCGATCCAAGTGGATCGAAAAGCTGCGGACAAGCATCGCCACCTACTCAGGGTTACTGGCTGAACTGAGCTTCACTCTCGTGGGCCAGAAGGTGCTGAGCGAGAAGGGAAGCGGCACCGCATCGCTGGTCGTCAACGTCCTCACCAAAATCAACAACATCGCCTCGGTCATCCAGCTTCAACTCAATCCCTGGAATGAGATAGACAAGAACCTTTTGCGTCTCATCGACAGCGTGGTGATCCGGGACGGGACCGACCACCTCCTGGTTGATAAGGCTGACAAGCTGCTCATCCAACACTCGCAATGGCTTCTCAAAGCCGAGTGGGAGAAGGTGAAGTATGAGGCGCATGGAGGGTTGTATCGCTGGTGGAACAACAATGAGGATGAGAAGCGTCTAAAAAAGTATCGTGTCTGGGCCGCCGCTGAAGGATCGCTCGACGGTGTGATCGCTCAGTTTGCTAAAGAGAAAGCGCGGAAGGTATGACCCAGGCACTGACCGTAACGCCGTCCGCAGATAAGCTGGTCGATCTTAAGATTGCGCACCTGAACATGTTGCAGGGCGCGGTGACACGCATGGCTGGATTCAGCGCCAGCGCCAAGACCTTTTGCGTCACGATCCTGGCAGCGATCATCGCACTCTCCGTGCAGGCTGGGACAGCCAAGTTGGCCCTGGGGGGGGTCTTCGCTGTGATCTGTCTCGGCTTACTGGATCTCTATTACCTGACTCTCGAACTGCGGTTCCGAGCCGCATACGAGCGTATCGCTCAACGACCGCTTTCCGATGCTGCCGATCTTCGTATCAAGCCTGCGAAGCTCACGCTCGCTTGCCTTGGGAAGGCCGCAAGAAGCCTATCTATTCTGCTGTTCTACGCGCCCATCTTGCTGGCCTGTATTGTCGCTTTCATGTATGGTCCAGCGGATGAGCGGAAACCCACCGAGCAACTATCTGGAAGAACTGTTGAAGGCGTTGGAGGGGCACGGCGGATTGAATCCACCGACTCCAAAGCCGACAGGTCTGGCCGCGCTTTTCGCGACCCCGCCGCAGCCAAACGGATTGACCCTAACCAGCATAGCGTCCCCGCCCAAATCGACGCTAGGGGGATTGTTCGGTCTGGCGAGTCCGCCGTCGCCAACCCTACCGGCCCTCAGCCGCACTAATCCGTTCGTCAAGCCGCAGCCATCGGCGCTGGGGTTTTTCGGAGTTCCACCGAAACCGGCCCCTACGGGCAACCCCTTTGCCAACTTCAAGCCCATGCCCAAGATCAGGCGGGTCTTTTACTCCTTCCACTACGCGGACATCTTCCGGGTCAACCACATCCGAAAGGCTGGCCAGTTTCGCCCCGTGGACAAGCAACGGCTTCCGACCCCGCAGGATCGCAGCCTATGGGAGGAAGCCAAGCTCAAGAATCCGGGTGCGCTGAAAGGCATGATCGACAAGGGGCTGGAAGGCACTTCGGCAACTTGCGTTCTGGCAGGTTACGAAACCTGGAACCGGCCCTGGGTGCGTTACGAGATAGCGAAAAGCGTTGCACGCGGTAACGGGTTGCTGGCAGTCTACATTAACAACTGCAATTGTCCGCGCAGCGGGTATTCCCTCAAGGGACCAAACCCGCTCGATCAGATGGCGATTGGATATGACGCGCAGATGCGTCCTCGTATCTACGAATGGTTCAATGGAACATGGCGCATCTTCCTGCGCCTTGGTGCGCCGCTTGCGTCGTGGCCAAAATGGGTTCCGATCGCGCCGCAGGGTCAGGTCATGCAATTAAGTCATGGCGCTAGGGCCTACGATTGGATCGCCGACAACGGCGCTCATAACTTACTCCACTGGACGCACGATGCGGCGGTGGCGGCGGGGCGTTGACTTAGGAACCAAACGAACTGAGTCCGTCGCGCGCTCGCTGGATCAAGAGTTCAGAGAAAATATCCGATCGACTATGTTGATCGGGTGCTGGCGGATGAAGCGCTATGCTGACCGACAGATTGTGATTGCCGGGATGGCGAGACTCCCGGAACCGGCCGTTCCCTGCCGATAAGCGGCGTGTCCGATTGTGCGGCAGGCGACGCTGCGTGAGCGGCAGCTATCTCTGTATCTGCGCTCCGAACCAGACATTCGCCTATCGGCCAGGCTTGCCCATTGACAGCGCTGAAAGGAATGGCGGCTTTGAGAGAGCGGATTTCGCGCAAGAACAACCGGGAATTTGTCCTGTGCCGACTGTCGGGTTACGAACGGCTAACGGGTCGTGGACAACCAAAGACGGCAATTGGCGAGCAAATCACACGCGTAGCGTGCCTTGGCTGACCTGTTCCGGCCACATGACGAGGGTTTTACCCAGTCGCAGACGGTTTGCAATGTGTCCGATTCGCAAGGCATAGCGGTTCCTTCACAGACAGCCCGCCATGCCAGTGATCTGCAGCTGTCTCGACTTTAGAGGGTAGGCACTGTAGCGCCGATCGTACTTTTCTCATGCCATCCCAGAGCATCTCGCACTGGCAAAGGTCATGCAATTGCATTACATTGAGGGGGAAGGAGACATCCCTGTGGCCAATAATGCGCTGATCCAGACCCGAATCGATGCGGACGTTAAGGAGCGTGCGGCAGCCATATTCGAGAAAATGGGCCTGACCGTTTCGGATGCCGTCCGAATCCTGCTCACCCGAACCGCGCGCGAAGGCGCTGCGCCGATGGAACTGCTGGTCGAGCAAGGCGCCTATGACGAATGGTTCAGGGCGCGCGTGCAGGAAGCGCTGGATGATGATCGGCCCGATATTCCCAATGACGAAATTGCCGGCCGGTTTGCCCAACTGCGCGCCAACGCTCGAAAGGGAATCAAACCGGTATGAAGCTCGTCTGGTCGCAACGGGCGGCCGCCGATCGTCTCGACATATTCATCTGGATCGCCGAAGACGATCCCCAAGCTGCGGCCACGGTGGACGACCGCATCGAGGCCGCCGCCGGACGACTGATCGATTTCCCGGAAAGCGGACGGATCGGACGAGTGGAGGGTACGCGGGAACTGGTGATTGCCCGAACGCCCTATGTCGCGCCCTATCAGATTGTCGGTAATACCGTACGGATTCTCCGTGTGATCCATGGTGCGCGTATGTGGCCGCATGACCTGACATGATGATCAGGCAGAGCCTTTCCCAATTTTCGGCAATGAGGGATGTCCTGGTGTCTCCGCGCGGTCCGCGCGGTCGCGCTCTACTTCGCTTCGCTCCACCGAGCCGGTGCTATGCGCCGTCTCGTCGCCTTTGGCGTGACGATCACTGACGTTGGAGCAGCTTTGCCGCTCCTGGCGGCCATCGTGCCGGGCGCGATGAGGTTGGCATGGCTCCGACAAGCGGTGTGGGCGGTCGCTGCCCTGTAGGCCCGTCGCGGCGGGCCGCAACCCGGCACTGCGCGCCAGGTCCTCCATATCCATTGCGGTCCTACGGATGCAGCCCACCTCTGCCGACAGGCCTTCCGGTCGCTCTTGCCGCCCTCCCCGCTTTCCGGGGCCGGTGTTTTGGCAAGGAGTGAAGGACATGGAACTCAAGCATATCGACATCGCCTGCCTCTCGGTTTCGCCCGTCAACATGCGGGGCATCAGGAAGCAGCCTGATCTTACCAACATCCTGCCGTCTGTTCGCGCGCGGGGCATCCTCGTGCCGCTGATCGTCCGACAGAATGGATCACCCGACACCTACGAGATCGTGGCGGGCAAGCGACGCTATCATGCGGCACTGGCGGTAGCGCAGGAGAATGACGGCATCGATCCCTTGCCCTGCGCCGTCATGGAAGCAGGGGATGATGCGGCGGCGCTGGAAACGTCACTCATTGAAAATATCGCCCGGCTCGATCCTGACGAAATGACCCGCCACGAAACTTTCACCCGACTCGTGCGCGAAGGGCGCAGCGTGGAAGATATATCGCTGACCTTTGGCCTCACCAGCCTACAGGTGAAGCGTACCCTCGCCTTGGGCAATCTCATGCCCCGCATCCGCAGCCTCTACCGGGCCGAAAAGATCGATGCCATCACCGTCCGACATCTGACTCTCGCCTCGAAAGCGCAACAGCGCGAGTGGCTGGCCCTGCTGGACGACGATTTCCAGCACGCGCACACCGGCCAGAATCTAAAGGCCTGGCTATGTGGCGGAACGAGCATCTCGACCAAGACAGCGCTATTCGACATGACCAACTACAGCGGCGAGATCGTCTCGGACCTATTCGGCGAGGACAGCTATTTCGCCTGTGCCGCCGATTTCTGGACGGTACAGATGGCAGCGGTCGAGGAACGGGCCGAAGCCTATCGCCAAGCGGGATGGGAGGACGTGGTCATTCTCGAGCAAGGCGCTTATTTCCATGGATGGGAGCATGAGCGCTGCCCCAAGAAGAAGGGCGGCAAAGTCTTCGTGGTCATCACCCATCGTGGTGATGTCACTTTCCATGAAGGCTACATCACGACCAAGGAGGCCCGGAAGCGGGAGAAGGGCGAAATAGCCACCAAGCCGGGCCGACCCGAAATCAGCGCGCCGATCCAGAATTATATCGATCTGCACCGCCATGCCGCCGTTCGGGCATCGCTAATATCGCAGCCGTCGACAGCCCTGCGGTTAATGGTCGCTCATGCCATTGTCGGATCACCCCTTTGGAGGATCGATGTGGAACGGCAGCGCGCTCATAATGACGCGATTGCCGAGAGCGTAGAAGGCAGCGCGTCAGAAGCGATCATCGACGCCAAACGCCGTGCAGTGCTGGCCATGCTGGACTTCGATCCAGAGACGCCGACTGTTACCGATGGCTATACAGGCGATTATGGCCTGCCTGCTCTATTCCTCCACCTGATGACCCTGCCCGATGAAGCGGTGCTGGACGTTCTCGCCATCGTGATGGGCGAGACGCTGGCGGCAGGCAGCGAGATGATCGAACTTCTGGGCGTGCATCTGGGTATCGACATCGCCCCGGTCTGGCAGGCTGACGACGCCGTGCTCGAACTTGTTCGTGATCGCGAAGTGATCGGCCGGATCGTCGCGGAGGTCGCGGGCGATGAGGTTGCCGCTGCCAATGCGAAGGAAAGTGGGAAGGTGCAGCGCCAGATTATACGCGACTGCCTTGCCGGAACGGGCGGACGCACGAAAGTGGATGGGTGGGTGCCGCGCTGGATGGCGTTCCCGCCGAGCGCCTATACCGAACGGGCCGGCGTCGGGACTGTTGAGCGGTGGGACAGGATCGCCAGCGCATTTGATGCAGAATCGCTAGAGCGCGCGTCCGAGGCTGGCTCAATCGCTCAAGCCGCCTGACGCTCAATGACCGGAGGCTTCCCGCAGCCTCCGGTCCTATAAAAGCCGAAACGCCGCTCACCTGCTTTTCGAAAAAACCGCCGCAAGCGTATCACGCTTCCGGCGGCTTCGGATTTTCGCGGCGCTCCAATTCATTCTCGACAGCTTCGCGGATGAAGACAGCGAGCCGCCGATTGCCCACCAGCTTTTCGATCCGCTGGATCGTATCCAGCGACAGCCTGATCGTCGTCGGCTTCAATCCTAGTGGCGGGCGTCCCATGCCGTCGTGGCTATCGGCGATGGTATCGCCAGCCAAGCATTTCCTATTGACGCCATCGTTTATCTGAATATACGACATCGTTTATGCGATAAACGATGTCGTATATTTACGCAAGGTCTCCGTCGCAGCGCGTCGGACAGCGAGTAGGACACGAATCGCACGGGAGTATCGGGACCGTGCCGCATCCGCCCCATGCTTCCGCCCACCTCTGGATGCGGGATGGAGGTACATATGACTGAGCCTCGCCCCACCACGTCACGTCGCGCTCTATTGCGCGCGCTCACCGCCGCGCCTGTCGTAGCGGTTTCCATGCCTGTGACTTCGCCCTGGAGCCATGCTCTGACGTCGCTCCATCAGGACTATGGCGATGAACCCGTGACGATCATCCGGACCAAGGAAGGACGGGCATTGAGCCGCCGCCGCTATCATGTCGCCGAGGAGTTCCTGCCTGATCGAGAGCCAGCGACAAGCGCCAGTTGGCATAACCATCTCTACAGGGCAGGGATAACCGCCCAACTTGCGCTGTCCTCTCACCTGCTGGATGTTGGATTCCCGGACGACTGGAACGCGCGCCATATCGGCCTGCGCGTGGCCAGATCGTTAGCCTATGCCAACGCCACGGGCTTAGGCCATGAATGCCCCGACATGGCGCGACTGGCGACCGTCCTCACGCCCTATTGGAAATGGAACCAGGTCCGCCTGTTTGGCGAACCGGAGCCCGATGATGGTGGCTACACGGTAACGCAGGTCCGCTTACTGCTGCGCGCGCTGCTGGATCGTGTGCATGCCGTGACCGGCCATCCCCGACCAAACGGCTGGCGTCGCGAACGCCGGGAGGCGCGGTCATGATGGTGCGCACCGACATAGAGCATTTGCCGTGGCCGATGCGGCAGGACCTCCACCGCATCACGGCCATGCTGTTCGAGACGTTCGCCGAAACGACCAAGGGCAGGTTGTCCGACCGTTACAGGCAAGGCCGCATTCTCAAGCTGATCCTGCACGGTCCCCAGACCCGGCCCGACTGGCATAATATTGTGCCCGGAGAGGCCTTCCACCTGTTGGCGATCGTCAACCATCCTCGGCTGGCGCGCAGGGAACAGGACTGGCGATTTGTGCGCGACAGGCTGCGCCGCGCGTGGGAAGTTGGCGAGATCGCGCATCCGGTACGGTTGGCCGTCCACAGTCTGGAGCAGGTCAACGGCGCCTTGACCGAGGGTATCCCTTTTTTCATCACGGTCGCGACCGAGGGCATCGCGCTTTACGCGTTGGACGGCACGCGACTGAAATCGGCCCGGCCCTTGCCAGCTTCGGAACGCCGCGCACGGGGGCTGGCCGAATATGGGCGCTGGCATGGCCGGGCCAGCAATTTCCTCTTGGGCGCGGCCTTCTTTCAGGATCGCGGCAACGCGCCCATGGCGGCGCTGCTGTTGCATCAGGCGTGCGAGCATCTCTACCAGTGCGTGGCGTGGTCCCTGACGCTTCACGGCGTGCGGACGCACGCGTTGGACCAATTGCGCGAGGTCGCCGAAACGCTGGACACGCGGCTTTGCTCCGCATGGCCGCGCGAAACATCATTCGAGCGGCGCGCCTTTAGCTGCCTTCGCCGTGCCTATGTCGAGGTGCGCTATGGTCACAGCTACCGCATCAGCGCCGAGGAACTGGCGTGGACGATGGAGCGCGTCGCTGTGTTGCAACGGCTGGTGCAGGACATGTGCCGCGAGCGACTGGAAGACTTAGTCCCGCTGGACCTGCCACACCCGCTATGCGGTTCTGACGAGCGAGAGCATCATGCACAGCTATGAAGAGCGGTGGCTGGCCGGGATGCAGGCATTACCCGCCTTGCCGCGCATCCTGTTTCGACTTCGTAATTTCTACGATGTCGATCCGGCGGTGATGGCACAAATGCTGGCAACCGAGACGTCCAGCATCGCGCTGTGCCTCGCCGAGGCGCGGCGCATGATCCATGCCCATAGCGCTTTCAGCGCGCCGGAACGCTTCCCGCCTGACGGAGGCGGCCTTGCCGTCGCGACGCTGGAACAGCGCGTGCGCCAGCACTATCGCGCATGGACCGAGCAGATCCTTGCCGAAAGCGGCTACACCGGCACGATCCGGTGGCCCGATCCATCGGAACCGATCGAGGCCGATCATGAGACGGTCGCGACGCACATTGTGGCAACCCTGCCGCTCGTTTTGCGCAAGGCGGTGAAGCGATCACGCAGGCGCGGGATCGCCACGACCGAGCTTTGGCGGCATATTCCGCCATGGCGCAGACTATTGCGACGCCGACTTAACCGCGTGCAACGCGAGATCCGCTATTCGGGATGGCGGCCCTTTGAAGAATGGCTTGCCGACAGGGTCGCACCAGATCGGCACTATCCAGACGGCTATTCAATCATACCGGTTCGGCGCCGCCCCTTGCCCGATGAAGAGGGATTCCGCCCCGCACCCGATGGAAACGACGCGCCATTGTCCGAAACACAGAGGCAGATGCAGGAACGGTTCGATAGTCTGCCGCCGCTCACACAGGACGCCTGGCTGCTGTTCAACCACCATGGGCGCACGGACGAAGAAATCGCCCAGCGGCTGTGCATAAGCCGAGGCGCTGCGCGGCGGCGGATAAACAGGGCAACCTACATCGTCTGCGGCTGGCGCGTCCCATCGCTGGCACATCGGCTGTCCTTCGACATCAAGTGCCGATGGGCGCGACGGCAACGGCAATGCGCCAATGTCTGGGCCGCCTTCCGCGACTGAGATGTCTTCACGCTACGCTGTCGGGCGTTGGGACTTTCTGCTCCGCCTCGAACGCCCGCTTGCCTTTACGTTGCCAGAGCGCCAGCGCGTTGCTCCGCTCCTCGCCACGCAACCTGTCCGCAACGGTGAGGAACGCGCCATAGAGCGTCGCCCGATCATCATCGGTCAGATCGACCAGCCCCGCCTTGGTGACAAGCCCGCCCAATTCGATCAGGTGCCGCGTCCGTTCGCGGCGTTTGACCTGCCATTCGCGCATGTCGGTTCGCGCCTTTCGTGCCTCAAGTCGATGCCGCGCCGCCGTCGAGCGGTAAAGTGCCGCCCGGCTGGCGTTGAGCTGCTGGCGCAGGCTGGACTGGCTTGCCCTGAAAGAAGGCCGCGCCCGCCTTGCGCCAGCCCTCCTTTGTCGCGGCGTCCTTCATGGACGCGGCCTGGAGCAAGGCTCCGGCCAGCAGGTCCGTATCGAGCGTGTCGGCACCGGTGGCGACGACCAGTTCACCCAGTTGACGCACGCGGCGTTCCTTGAGTTGGCGGGCCTTGTCGGCAAGCGCTTTGAGTTCCGAATCAAAGTCACGAGGTTTACGCATCATAAGTCTCCATTGAGTGACGATGCGCCCATGATAAAAGAAGCACGGCGGCGATGCAGTAGAGTCGCCGGGACAGTCTGACACCGCCTAGTCCCTCACCGGAATTTTTCGGTGGAGGGCGCGCTTATACGTCGTGCCGACGTTACTTCTGAAGTGTAGATGGATTGCCATCATGGCAATTTTCCATTTCAGCGTGAAGGTCATCAGCCGCGCCAGCGGGCGCAGCGCCGTGGCGGCTGCCGCCTATCGATCGGCCGAGCAGTTGCACGACGAGCGGTTGGATCGCACCCATGATTTCACCAACAAGTCGGGCGTCGTGCATAGCGAAATACTACTGCCCGACGGCGCGCCTGAACATCTGTCCGATCGCGAGCGGCTGTGGAACGAGGTCGAGGCATCCGAGAAGCGCAAGGACGCGCAGCTTGCCCGTGAGGTCGAGTTCGCCCTTCCGCGCGAAATGACCCAGGCACAGGGTGTCGCACTGGCACGGGATTTTGCGCAGGTCGAGTTTGTTGAACGCGGCATGATCGCCGACCTCAATGTGCATTGGGATATTGGCGCGGACGGCCTCGCCAAACCCCATGCCCATGTGATGCTGACGATGCGGGAAGTGGGCGAGGATGGCTTTGGCGCAAAGGTCCGCGACTGGAACCGCGCGGAGTTGGTCGAACAATGGCGCGAGCGCTGGGCGGATCATACCAACGCTCGCCTGGCCGAACTCGATATCGACGCGCGCATTGATCATCGCAGCCTTGACGATCAGGGCATCGACCTTGAACCGCAGGACAAGATCGGCCCGGCGGCATCGCGCAGGGGGGAACGTGGTCTTGAGTCCGAGCGGATCGAGGATCATCGCGCGATCGCCCGCCGCAATGGCGAGCACATCATTCAGGACCCGCGTGTCGCGCTCGATGCGATCACCCACCAACAGGCCACCTTCACGCACCGCGACCTGGCGATGTTCGTGCACAGCCATAGTGACGGCAAGGACCAGTTCGACGCGGCGATGACGGCGGTGCGCGCGTCGTCCGACATGATCGCGCTGGGCAAGGACGGGCGCGGCGAAGAGCGCTTCACCTCGCGCGATATGATCGAGGCCGAGCAGCGGTTGCACCGCGCCGCCGAACTGCTGGCGGAGCGCGAACGGCACCGCGTCAGCAAGAGCAACCGGGAAACCGCCTTGGATCGCGCAGAGCGGCGCGGCCTATTGTTGTCCGGCGAGCAGCGCACGGCTTTCGACCATGTGACCGACAAGGCCGGGCTGAACATCGTTATTGGCTATGCCGGCACCGGCAAAAGCGCCATGCTGGGGGTCGCGCGCGAGGCCTGGGAGTCAGCGGGCCTCAATGTGCGCGGCGCGGCCCTGTCGGGCATTGCCGCCGAGGGTCTGGAGAACGGCTCCGGCATCGCGTCACGCACGATCGCCAGCCTGGAGCATGGCTGGGCACAGGGCTGTGATCCTCTCACCCCCCGCGATGTGTTGGTGATCGACGAGGCGGGCATGGTCGGCACGCGCCAGATGGAGCGCGTGCTGTCCCACGCCGCTGACGCCGGGGCCAAGGTCGTACTGGTCGGCGATCCGCAGCAGTTGCAGTCGATCGAGGCCGGCGCGGCGTTCCGTTCGCTCCACGAACGCCATGGCGGCGTCGAGATCACACAGGTCCGCCGCCAGCGGATCGACTGGCAGCGCGACGCCACCCGGCATCTGGCGACCGGGCGGACAGGAGAAGCGATCCGCGAATATGGCGCGCAGGGCGTGGTACATCAGGCGGCCACGCGCGAGGATGCACGCAGCGATCTGGTCGAGCGCTGGGACCGCCAGCGGCAGGCCAATCCGGGCGAAAGCCGTATCATTCTCACCCATACCAATGCCGAGGTCCGCGCCCTCAACGAAGCGGCGCGCGGGCGGATGCGCGAGGCGGGCGCATTGGGCGAGGACGTGCGGGTAAAAGTCGAACGCGGCGAGCGCCAGTTTGCATCCGGCGACCGGGTCATGTTCCTGCGCAACGAGCGCGGGCTTGGCGTCAAGAACGGCACGCTGGGCACCCTTGAGCAGGTCAGGGAAAATCACATGGCCGTCCGCATCGATGACGGACGTGCCGTGTCGTTCAACACCAAAGACTATCGCGACGTGGATCATGGTTATGCCGCCACGATCCACAAGGCGCAGGGCATGACCGTGGACCGCGCTCATGTGCTGGCGACGCCGGGCATGGATCGCCACAGTGCCTATGTCGGCCTGTCGCGCCACCGGGACGGCGTGGCCCTTCATTATGGTCGTGACGATTTTGCCGATCAGTCGCGGCTGGTTCGCACCCTGTCGCGCGAACGGGCCAAGGATATGGCCAGCGATTACGAGCGCGGCGATCCGGCAAAGACGTTTGCCGAGCAGCGCGGGATCACGGTCCGCGAGCGCGTCGCCGAGATCATCCGCACGGTGCCCGAGAAGGCGCGCGGGATGTTCGACAATTTCCGGCCGAAGAGCGCGCCGCAGCGTGAGGCGGACAGGTTCGTGGGCTTTCGTCCCAAAGAGCCGTCGCATCGCGAGCAATCGCAGATGCAGTCCGTCCATGCGACCGGCCCGCGCGGCGCGATCGAGCGCTACGCCAAAGCGTTCGACGCAATCGAGCGGATGCGTGGTTCCGGCCTGGCCGTCATGCCGCACCAGAAGGCAGCGCTGGACCGCGCCACACAGGCGTTGGATGCGATCCGACCCCATGCCGCCGATGATCTTGGCGCGGTCTTCCAGCGCAGCCCGGAACTTATGCGCGAGGCTGCGGAAGGTCGCGGCCAGGCCGCGTTGCGGGCCATGCAATTGGAAGTGGAAATCCGCATAGACCCATTCCAGCGCGCCGACCGCTTCGTGGAAGGCTGGCAGCAGTTGCAACGCCACCATGAGGAACTGGTCCGCGACGGCAATCTCCAGGGCGCAAAGAGCACCGCGCAACAGATGGCTGGCATGGCGAAAAGCCTGGAGCGCGACGCCCAGCTTGAATCCGTGTTGGGTCTGCGCAGCCGCGAACTTGGGCTTGAGCGAGGTGAGAGCCAGGCCCGCAGCCTGTCGCGCGATCTCGCGGCCTCAATCCCCTTCGAACACGGCCGCGACATCGGTCGCGGCATGAGCCGCTAGAAAGGAGCATAACGACATGGATGACGAACAATCGTTGTTGAACGAACCCGAGGAAGAGTCTGCCGCACAGGCGTTCGCGCGGCTGGACGGCCGGATCGCGATGATGGCGCGGGCGGTCGAACATCTGGCGGCCGAGCGGGCGAGCATCGATATTCCCGATTACAGCGCCACGCTGGGGCAGATGAATACCCGCCTTGCCGCCGTGGTCCAGGGGCTGGCCGGTATCGCCGGGAAGCCCGCCATGCAGTTGACGCCGGAAGTACTGGCAGCGCGGATGGACGCAGCGTCACAGACATCCCGCGCGACCGACAGGGCGACGCTCAGGGAGGCGCGCGAGGCGCATCAGGAGGCCGCGCGAATCATCCATTCGCTTGTCCGCGTCATCAGCGGGGCCGGCGAGCAGCGCAGGCATCTGACATGGGCTGCAAGCGGCGGCCTGATGGCCGGGTGCCTGCTATGGGCGATCCTTCCCGGTGTCATCCTACGCGCCTTGCCGACAAGCTGGCATATGCCCGAAAACATGGCCGCGCATATCATTGGTGAGCCGACATTGTGGGATGCAGGCGTCCGCCTGATGCGCGCAGGCGATCCTGATGCGTGGCAGGCCATTATCGATGCCGCAAAGATGCGACATGACAATCGGGAGGTCATCTCCGTGTGTGAACAGACAGCCGCCAAGGCCAATCAGCCGGTGCGATGTACGATAAAAGTTGGACGATAAGACGGTGACGCGATTGGAATCCGCGAACGCGGTCACAGATTCTACACCAATGTTGATGAAATTGATCACAACATGAGTGTTCTAAGGGACCTCCAGATTGAAGACCCGATCAAAATGGAAAGTTTCATCGGGGAGTGCCATGTTAAAACTGACTCTGTTATGGAGGGCAAAGATGCGCTGCAGATAGTCGAATGTGTCAACCGCAAATGGTAGATCTGGTCCAATAACAATTTATCAATAATAAGATCATTAGGGCGGCATAGAAATCACGGTCCGGACCATGCTGTTGAAGGGGAATGAATGACACGCGTTGCTGAGACTGAATGTGCGACCTGCCACATAATCCGTCCGAAAACGGATATGCGCCAGGTTCAAGTTCGAAGAAAATCCACCAGCTCCGTTCGGACCCACTGGGGGCTGACCAAAAACAGCGGACGCAGCGTGGGCACCCGCGACAGCTTTCGCCATGATCGCGTTTTTGTTTGCAAAGGATGCAAGGCCCCCAAATCCGACGGAGGCTATGGCTTCTTCTTTCCAGCAGCCATCTCCGTCACCGTGTTGGGTTTCCTCGCCGCCCCGGTCCTTTTTGGAACAAAGACCCTGGGACTAGCCTCCGGTGTCAAAGCCGTAGCCACGGCCGCAGAGAACCTGCCAGAAATGACCCAAACCATAAAATTGGAATCTTCAACCCGCGACGCCGAAGTAGCGCCTCTCGAAGCATCAGATACGGTGGAGGCTGTCGAGACCGCCGTGCCCGACATCAGGCAGTCTCCCTCAAGTGCCGCTCCAAACCAGCGCTTTAATTTCGACATCTCCGAAATCGCAGAGGCTGAGCAGAATTCAGTTGCTTCGGGAATGCCGGAGCGGTGGAGCGTCGGCGATCAGGAAGGTTATTCCGTCGCGAGCAATCCCACCATTACAAACGACCGTGAATGTCGCAGTGTCTATTCGATTATTGACGGGTCAGGCGAGCAGTCTCCGATACGCAAATTTTGTCGTTCGCCTAATTCTGCCTGGGAAACAATGTAATTCCGAGCCATCTACGGATTATCGAAGGTCGATTGATCAATCCCTCATCCCAAATAGATCAAGGAAAAAGCTGGATGCCCCTTCTTGGCTGTGGCCAATCTCCTCGAGATAGCTACCCTCAAGCAAAAGGCCGAAATGCTAGGTTCGTGCCTCGAACAGTTCTTCCAACACCGAGGATGTGCCCATCTCGTAACGGATAACAAAGAACCCGGCCATTACAGCCGGGTTCAGTGGGGCAAGCAAAAAGCCACCCCTTGGGTCGCGTCGAAATTTCTAAGGAACGCCAGTCAGCGGCGCTATCCGGATTATTCCCGGATACCGTTCCTTGATCGCAGCTTTAAGCCAAGGGCAGGGAATTTCCCGGCTTGGCACGATCGTAATGCTTAGACATGGTGCAGAGAATGCCTGCACTCACCCCTTCTCGCCTGTCCTTTTTGTTACCCCACAGGGTGACGCTGGGGTGGCGAGACGGCGCCTTGGCAATAGCCTATGGGCTGATGTTCATCCTCGCCCATCATCTCGCAGCGCTCTGGGGAGGCGGCTATTATTACAGCCTTTTCTATCCCGCTGCAGGGATACGCTTCGCGTTGCTATGGTGGGGTGGGCCACGCTGGCTTCCAGCTGTTATCGGCATTGAACTGCTTGTCCAGTTTATGACTGGGATCATTCAACCTGGCAGCCCGGACATGATCGACCAGATGGTAGGCGTGGCACGTTCCCCGCTGACCTACGGGCTGGTTATCATTTTGGTTCGCTGGATAGTTCGCCGGGGCGGGGCCGATATCGCCACACCGCCCATGCCCTTCGCCCTCGCGAGTGTCCTCGCGCCGATCAGCGCTGCCATCATCAGCTTGGCATCTGAGTTGTTGCGGCCGGGGCGGGCACATGGCCTGCCCTCTGAGCCACATCTAACCACGGCAACCGCCTTCATGGTAGGCGATCTCTTGGGCGTCATGCTATTAGCACCGCCTCTGCTGATGCTGGCCCGCGAACTGACAAACAAGCAACCAACGAACTTCGTGCCAATGCCGCGCATCGCAGAAGGTGCGATCCTATTTGGCTGTGGCTGGGCTTTTGCCCTGGCCGCTTCACAAGCCAATCTGGGCCTGCTCCTGACCCCGGTTATGCTTGCCACAGCCTGGGTCGGATTGCGTTGTGGACGCCCGGCTGCCTGGGTAGCGATTGTCATTACCGCCGTAATCGCTTTGCCGATTTCACAGGACACGGTGGACATCGCAACGCGCTTCGCGCTGCATATGGGTCTCGCAGCCGTGGCTATCTCTGGATACCTGGCCGGCAGTTACACGGACGCTCAGCGCCAGGCGCTCGAGAACATCGCACAACGCGACCGGCTGCTCTATCAGGCGGAGCGGCTCAAGACCCTGCGCGCCATGTCAGTGGCGGTCATTCACGAAATCAGCCAGCCTCTTTCCACTCTCTCCATCGAAAGCCGCCATCTCGCAGCTCTAAGCCTGAATGCTGCTGCGAGCAGAGAGGAGATCAGCGATATAGCCGCGTTGCTTGAACGCAAAGTGGGCTCTTTATCCGACATGATTCGCCGGCTACGTCGCTTTGGCGGGAGAGCCGTTGACGAACCATCCCCGATCGCCGTCGCAACGCTGGTCGCAGATATGGCCGCCATCATTGAAACAGAAACGCGGCGAAATGGCTTCCGGCTTATCGTCAGTCCGATCGAAAAGGGCCTGATTGTGATGGGCCAGGAAATCGAGCTGGTCCAGGCTATCGTCAATCTCGTACGTAATGCCATCAGCGCAACCACTGACAAGATAATCCGCGTGGACGCGGCTGGCTTGGATGAACAGATCATCCTCACTGTTAGCAACACCATCGGATCTGACCTGAAAGTCTATCCTGGGATGGGCGTCGGCACATTGGTCGCGCGCGCAATCCTTGAGGCGCATGGCGGCAAGCTCACGAGGAAAGATACGACCAATGACATCGCCTCCTATAGCATTACCCTCCCACGCGCAGGGCCGATCAATGACTGATGGGCCCCTAACCCAGGATGAGATATCGCTGGTTTATGTGGTCGACGACGACCGCGACCTTGGCAATGCCGTGGCGCGGCTCCTGCGCCGCAATGGATATGCAGCTGAGCCGTTCCTAGAGCCGCAGCGCTTGTTGGAAGCTTATGCCGCCGAACCTGCCCATTGCATAGTCTCGGACATAATGATGGGAGATATGGACGGCTTCGGCTTCGCCGATGCGCTTCGTGCACAGGATCCTGGCGCATCGATCATCTTCATGACTGCCTGGCCCACGACCGCTAATGCGGTCGATGCGGTGCGCCACTATGGCGGGCTGGATTATCTTGAAAAACCGCTCGACGAGGAACGCCTGCTCAATGCTGTCGCCGAAGGTGTAGCCTGGAGCCGACGCCAGCATGAGATCAACGCGCGAGTCGCCCGCCTGACGCGAAGAGAGCGTGAGGTGCTGGACCTGCTTGTCATCGGGCAGAGCAACAAAATGATAGCCGCCACTTTGGGGCTAAGCTCGAAGACAATCGAGGATCATCGGGCCGCGATCATGACCAAGACTGGCAGCAACGGCCTGTCCCAGTTGATCGCGCTCAAGCAATTGGATTGACAGCAGGGCGAGCACTGAACTGATGAAGGCATACGAAAATTCTAAAGTGAAAGAAATATGTAAAATTTATTGGCCAAAATACCATACAGGCATCAACATATTGCTTGCAATAACGGTATGTTGGATCAAAGTATTTAGCAATAATTAGCCATTTCATGGTTTCAAGCATCTATGTGTAGATGAAAGAAAAAGGAATTTTATGACCATTTCCCTTGCTAAGAACGCCTCCGTCAGCCTGAAGAAGGAAGGCGGCGATGCCTTGACGCGGATCATTCTGGGCGTTGGTTGGGACGTGGCCTCGAGCGGCTTTTTCGGCAAGGTTCTGGGCGGCGGTGGCGGTGGCAGCATCGATCTTGATGCCTCCTGCATCGTTTTCGACGCCGACAAGGAAGTGCTGGACAATGTCTGGTTCGGGCAGCTCGTAAGCCTGGACGGATCCATCCGTCACAGCGGTGACAACCTCACCGGCGACGGCGATGGCGACGATGAATCCATCGCCATCGACCTGGACAAGCTCCCTCTCGAGGTTGAATCGCTGGTGCTGACGGTGAACAGCTTCCGTGGCCAGACCTTCGACAAGGTCAAGAATGCCTATGGTCGCGTCCTTGATGGCCGCACCAACCGTGAGCTGGCTCGTTTCGATATCTCAGATACCGGCCCGCATACCGGCTTCATTCTTGCTTCGATCAAGCGCGATGGCGGGAAATGGACCTTCAAGGCCCTGGGTGAGCGCGCAGGCGGCCGCACGGTTCGAGACCTCGCGCCAGCAGCAGCTGCACTGGTCTGATCAATTTTCAGGGGGGAGAGCCTATGCTCTCTCCCCAATTCTATAGGGGGACCAAATGCTATTACAGCGTGGTGAAAAACGCGGCCTGTCGGATCTGGGCATTGCCAATGCGTGCGCCGTAAAAGTCGATTTTGGAATGGACGGCGTCGATATCGCCGCCTTTGGGCTCAACAAAGAGCGCACGATCGGCGATGACCGCTATGTCGTGCTGTTTTCCAACACCGCGACCCCTGAACGGGCCATCGTCCTTCAGCCTTCCTCAGACACGGCGCTGTTCAATCTCGACCTGGACAAGTTGCCCGCGTCGATTGATCGTATTGTCTTCACGGCCACCCATGACGCCCGTCCGATCGCGGAATCGCGACCGCTGATCGTCTCGATCGATGGCATCAAAGCCTCGTTCAACGTCGCCGAGCACCTCACCAACGAGAAGGCTGTGATGATGATCGAGATCTATCGCCATAGCTCTGGCTGGCGCGTAGGTACGATCGGCGCCGGTTTTGCCGGTGGCCTCGCTAGCCTGATCACCCATTTCGGTGGTGAGGTCGAGGCACCTGCGCCAAGCCCCAGCCCGTCGCGTCCGGCTTCGCCTGCCCCACCTCCACCTCCGCCGCCGCCACCGCCACCGCCCACGGCAGCACCGGTGAGCTTGAAAAAGGTGACCCTGGAAAAATCCAACGCCCGCGTGAGCCTGAAAAAATCTGGCTCCTCGTTCGGTGAGATCATTCTCAACCTCAACTGGAGCCAGCAGCAGCAAAAGCGCGGCCTTTTTGGGTCGGGAAAGAGCCTCGATCTCGATCTGGGCGTCCTGTTCGAGATGAAGGACGGCTTCAAGGGCTGCATCCAGGCCCTTGGCGGCAATTTCGGCGATTTCGATTCCGAACCATGGATCGAACTTTCGGGCGACGATCGCACCGGGGCTGTTGCCGCCGGTGAGACGATCCGGGTCAACGGCAAATTCTTCGATAACATCAAGCGTATCGGCGTTTTTGCTCTGATCTACGACGGGGCAGTCAACTGGAAACAGACCGATGGCATCGTCAAAATGACCGTCCCAGGCCAACCTGAGATTGAAGTTCGGCTCGATGAAGGCAAGGATAATTGCCGCCTTTGCGGCATCGCGGTCATCGAGAACGTCAATGGTTCGCTGCAGATGGATCGCCATATGCAATATTATTCGAGCCAAAAACCATTCGCTGAGGCCATCGGCATCAAATTGAGATGGACGGCCGGCAGTAAGGATTAAAAGCCGGCAGGCGCGGAAAATCCACGCCTACTTTCCTGCAATTTAACAGGGTTTGAGTAATTCAGCCTTGATAGGGGAAATAATGAAGAATTTCTACGGATCGATCGGATTTACGATCGTCGCATTGGCCCTGGCGGGCCTTCTTGGATATAATCAAACCGGGCTGCTCGGCCCCGCGCTGCAGATGGTGTTTCTTGCCGCCGTGCTCGGCGTTATGGAAACCTCGCTCAGCCTCGATAACGCCGTGGTCAACGCCTCGGTACTCAAGGACATGGACCCTGTCTGGCAGCGCCGCTTCCTGACCTGGGGCATTCTGATCGCGGTCTTTGGCATGCGTATCGTTTTCCCGATCCTGATTGTCTCGATCTCGGCCTGGGTATCCCCCGTCGAAGCGACCCGCATCGCGATCACTGACCACATCCGCTACGAAGAGATCGTCACGGGCGCACATATCGGCATTTCCGGCTTCGGCGGCGCCTTCCTGCTGCTGGTGGGTCTGAGTTTCTTCTTCGACCAAGATCGCGAACATCACTGGATTGGCTTCATCGAAAAGCCATTGAGCGCCTTCGCCAGGATCCCATTTTCGCCCTATATCGCGGCAACCGCAATCATCGTGGCGGTTTCCTTCCTGATCCATGGTGAAGAACAGAAAACATTCCTGTGGGCAGGTCTGTCAGGCATCGTCACCTTCCTCGCCGTTCAGAAGTTCGGCGATCTCATCGGTGGTGAAGAAGATGCCGTCACCGGCCAGGTCGTTCGCAGCGGCGCCGGGGCGTTCGTCTATCTCGAATTCCTGGACGCATCCTTCTCGTTCGACGGCGTCATCGGCGCTTTTGCCATCACCAATGACATCGTCCTGATGGCACTTGGTCTGGGCATCGGTGCGTTCTTCGTCCGCTCGCTGACCATCGCGCTGGTTCGTGGCGGACATCTCAACGAATTCCGCTTTCTCGAACCCGGCGCTTTTTATGCCATCATCGCCCTGGCGGCGATCATGCTTCTGAGCGTTCGCATCGAAACCCCGGAAATTGTCACCGGCCTCATCGGTGCCTTGATCATTGTCGTGTCGCTCTACGCGTCGGTCCGTCATCGCAAGCTCTATCCCGATGAATATGCCGAAGATGGTGCTGCACACGCGATCCTGCCTACCGGCAATGTCGTGACCAACGTCCACACCTCGTCCGAAAATGGTGCCGAAAGTGATAGCGCACCGGCCGCTCGGCCTACCGGCAATGCCGTCCCCAACGCGCAAACCACGTAAAACCTAATGGGACGCAGCTCCGGCTGCGTCCCCACTTTCCAGGATTTTCAGATCGATGCAGCTTCAGAAAGGCGCAAACGCGCCGCTTGAAAGCAATTTTGTTGAGATTGCATGGGCCGCGGCCCCCGGCAAAGCCGAGGTCGACGTCTCCGCCTATCTGCTTAACGCCTCCCGCAAGGTCGAAGGCGATGACGGCATGGTTTTTTACGGCCAGACGGCCGTCGAAGGCGTATCCCTTGAGATCAATCAGGCCGCGCGCCGAGCAACCTATGCGCTCGATCTTGCCCGCCTGAATTCGGCCATTGAGACAATTGCGTTCTGCGTCGCGCTCGACACCTCGAGCGATCCGGACAAACGTCTCGCCGATCTCCAGACACTCACCATTACCGCTGGCCCATCCAGCTATGTGATCCCGCTTCTCGGCATGACCGAACAGGCGCTCATCCTGGTTGAAGTGTACCGCCGCAATGGCCAGTTCAAAATTCGGGCCGTCGGTCAGGGCTTCAACGGCGGGCTTGGTCCGCTAGCAACGTCTTTTGGCGTCGACGTTGAAGGCGCCAATGAGCCTGTCGCAGCCCCTGCTCCCCCCAAGGCACCCAGCCCTACGCCCTCAGTGTCGCTAAAAAAGGTGACACTTGAAAAGTCGCAAAAGGTCAGCCTGAGCAAGGATGCTGGCCGGATTAGCGCGAAGCTCGTCTGGGATGGGCGCGGCAAAGGCGAGGGCGACCTCGACCTTTATTGCTTCTATGTCCTCAAAGACGGAACATGCGGCAAGGTCTATTGGAAGGACCTCGGCCGCGACCACGGTCTGCCATACATCACCTTGTCAGGCGATTCTCAGAAGGCTGGTGAGGAAGAGATCGTTCTTCATCGCCCCAACGAACTCAGATATGCACTCTTCGCTGCCTACAGCGCTGTTGGTAACGGTGCCGGATCTTTCGCCAGCTATAAGCCCAAGATGATCTTCCAGGCCCAGGACGGCAGCGAGGTAACGGTTCCTCTGCTCAATCCTGTGCAGACGTCATACTGGGTCGCCATCACCCATCTCGATATCGATCACACGATCAGCATCGAGCATGTCGAGACATATGGCAAAAGCGGCCGCGCCTTTATCGCGGCTGAAAAGAGCCCCCGGCTCCATCCGGATGGTAGCTGGGATGTCAGTAAAGGAAAAATCGAATTCAAGCGTAAAGCCTGAACGAAACGCAGGGCACATACGGCGGTAATGCGCCCCTGCTAACACTCCCGCCAACCACTGAAAGGACTATTTGAATATGGCAATTTCTCTCTCGAAGGGCGGTAACGTCAGCCTGAGCAAAGAAGATCCGACCATGGACGAGATCATGATCGGCCTGGGCTGGGACGCACGTGCCACCGACGGCTCTGACTTCGATCTCGACGCATCGGCATTCCTGCTCGCCGCGAGCGGCAAGGTTCGCACCGACAGCGACTTCGTGTTCTACAACAACAAGATCGTGGCCGGCGTTGAGCATCAGGGCGACAACCGCACCGGTGAAGGCGAAGGCGACGACGAGCAGATCAAGGTCACGCTGTCCAAGATCCCGGCCGACATCGACAAGATCGCGATCGTCGTGACCATCCATGACGGCGAGACGAAGAACCAGAGCTTCGGCCAGGTCTCGAATGCCTTCATTCGCCTGGTGAACCAGAAGTCCGGCGCCGAAGTCGTTCGCTATGACCTGTCGGAAGACGCTTCGGTCGAAACCGCGATGATCCTGGGCGAAGTCTATCGCCATGGCACCGATTGGAAGTTCCGTGCCGTCGGCCAAGGCTTCAAGGGCGGCTTGGGGCCCCTCGCCACCAATTATGGCGTCAGCGTAGGCTGATGCCTCGAAGGGCCGGAGCAATCCGGCCCTTCCCCTCTTCGCTTTCTTATAAGGATCCAAAATGGCTGTTTCACTCGTCAAAGGCGGCAACGTCTCGCTCTCCAAGGAAGCCCCTGGCCTCACGTCCGTGACCGTTGGTCTGGGCTGGGATGTGCGCAAGACCGACGGCGACTCCTTCGACCTCGACGCCTCCGCCTTCGTTCTCGGCGAGGATGATAAGGTCAAGAGCGACGCGCACTTCGTCTTCTACAACAACAAGGTCTCGCCCGACGGTTCAGTGACCTATGGCGGCGACAATCGCACGGGTGACGGTGTCGGCGACGATGAAACGATCCAGATCGATTTCGCCAAGCTGGCGGCCGACGTGAAGAAGGTCGTGATCGCCGTCACCATCCATGATGGCGCCGAGAAGCGTCAGAACTTCGGCTCGGTCTCAAACGCCTATGCACGCGTCGTCAATGACGCCGATGGCAAGGAACTGGCCCGCTATGACCTGTCCGAAGACAGCAGCACCAACGCCGCCATGATCTTCGTCGAGCTCTATCGCAGCGCTCAGGGCGAGATCAAGGTCAAGGCGATCGGCGAAGGCTGGGAAAGCGGCCTGGCAGGCCTCGCCGGCGGCATGGGCGTCAATCTGGGCTAAACCAGATTAGCGGCCAGCATCAAGTGCCGCACCTTTTGTTGAACACGCCGGGCGTCATAATCGCCCGGCGTGTCTTTGTTTTCACCCAAATATGACAAGGGGCAAATATGAGCCTGATGCAGCCTGGCGAAAAGCGCCAAATCGCCGACATTTCGTCCAGCCGTCAGATTCGTATCACGGCCTCTCATGCCCCAGCAGATATCGACATTGCCGCTTTCGGGCTGAACTCGGATCGTAGGATCGAGGACGATCGCTATGTGGTTCTCTTCAGTAATGAGCGCAGCCCCGAGGGCGCTTTAGCCTTTGCCAAGAGCGGTGAGACGACAACAATCAGTGTCGACCTCGATCGCCTCCCGGCCGATATCCACCGGGTAACCATTACAGCAACCCATGATACCATCCCGCTGCGCCAGGCAGGGGTATTGAAAGCCGAGATCGGTAGCGTGACGATCGATGCCAAGGCATCGCTTGGCGACGAGAAGGCCATCATGCTGCTCGAGCTCTATCGCCATGGTGGAGACTGGCGCCTGGGTTCGATCGTGCAGGGCTTCAACGGCGGCTTAGCTGCCTTGGTGAAGCACTTTGGTGGCGATGTTGCTGATGAACCCACTCCCGCGGCTCCAGCTGCGGCCGCCCCTTCCCCTTCCCCCGTTTCGCTTTCCAAAGTTGATCTGCGCAAACAAAAGGTCGGCATTTCGCTCAAGAAGCTGGGCATCGAGCATGAGAAGGCCGAGATCACCTTCGTCATCGACGCCAGCGGCTCGATGGCGAGCCTCTACTCAAAGGGCGTCGTCCAAGAAACGGTGGAACGGATTGCTCCTGTCGCTCTGCGCCTCGACGATGACGGCAGCATGGCGACCTGGTTCTATGCATCCCGATGCAAGCAGGTCGAGGATCTCACAGCAACCTGTCCGCCGTCAGCACCAATGGCACAGATTTGAGGTTGTAAATTAAGGAGGGTTTGGGCTTCGTCGTAGTGACGAAGGAACGAAGATGAAGCCCAAACCCTCCTTGAAAAATTCGCCGACAAAGGCCCCTGCTGAGCGTGTTGTGAAGGATATCCGGCGGCAGACCCGGCGCCATTTCTCAGCCGAAGACAAGATCCGTATTGTGCTGGACGGTCTGCGCGGCGAGGACAGCATCGCCGAGTTGTGCCGCAAGGAAGGCATTGCCCAAAGCCTGTATTACACCTGGTCGAAGGAGTTCATGGAAGCGGGCAAGCGGCGCCTGGCCGGTGACACCGCCCGTGCTGCGACCACTGGCGAGGTGCAGGATCTGCGCCGCGAGGCCCGTGCCCTGAAGGAATGCGTGGCCGACCTGACGCTGGAAAACCGCCTGCTTAAAAAAAGCATGATCGCGGATGGGGGCGACGACGAATGAGGTATCCCGCATCCGAAAAGCTCGAGATCATCCGGATCGTCGAGCAGTCGCACCTGCCCGCCAAGCACACGCTGGACAAACTCGGCATCCCCCGCCGGACGTTCTACCGCTGGTACGATCGCTTCGTCGAAGGCGGGCCGGAGGCGCTGGAAGATCGGCCATCGGCGCCGAGTCGGGTGTGGAACCGCATCGGCGACGATATCCAGGGCCAGATCGTCGAGATGGCGCTGGATTACAGCGAGCTGTCACCGCGCGAACTGGCGGTGCGCTTCACCGACGAGAAGCGCTACTTCGTGTCGGAGGCCACCGTTTACCGCCTGTTGAAGGCCCACGATCTGATTACCAGTCCGGCCTATGTGGTGATCAAGGCCGCCGATCGCTTCCATACCCAGACCACGCGTCCGAACGAGATGTGGCAGACCGATTTTACCTACTTCAAGATCATCGGGTGGGGCTGGATGTACCTGTCGACCGTGCTCGACGACTTCTCGCGCTACATTATCGCCTGGAAACTGTGCACCAACATGCGCGCCGAGGATGTCACCGACACGCTGGACCTGGCCCTTAAGGCTTCCGGCTGCGACAGCGCCACCGTGCTGCACAAGCCCAGGCTGCTCAGCGATAACGGCCCCAGCTACATCGCGGGCGAACTGGCGGAATACATCGATGCCCAGAAGATGAGCCATGTACGCGGCGCTCCGATGCACCCCCAGACCCAAGGCAAGATCGAGCGCTGGCACCAAACCCTGAAAAACCGCATCCTGCTGGAAAACTACTTCCTGCCCGGCGACCTTGAGGCCCAGATCGAGGCCTTCGTCGAGCATTACAACAACCAGCGTTACCACGAGAGCCTGAACAACGTGACGCCCGCCGACGCCTACCTCGGCAGGGCTCCCGCCATCATCAAACAGCGCGAAAGGATCAAGCGAAAGACCATCGAATATCGGCGCTTGCAACACCGCAGGCTCGCCGCTTAACATCAACCCCAAGACGAGGCCCGCACTCCGCTAATTTACGACGCGACGTGTGCCAAATGTTCTGACGACGGACAACACGGACCCTCCCTTCGCCGGGTGCAAAAATCGGCGCGGTGCCAACCGGCAAGAAAGGATTCTTCGGCGGGGACGCCAAAACGGGTGGGGAATCGATCGGCTACGGCAACAATGAGCCGGTCATCATGAATGCGATTCTGGAACAGCAGCCTCAGAAACGAAGCACCCCGCTGTTCATCATATTCCTCACCGACGGCGGGATTGACGGCTCAACCTCCAAGGTCATCCAGAAAATTCTTCGGGATACATCAGGGAAGCCAATTTTCTGGCAATTCATCGGCGTCGGAAAAGCCAATTATGGTGTGCTGCGCGAGCTCGACGCGATCACCGGTCGTGTCGTCGACAATGCCGGGTTCTTCAGCGTCGACGACCTATCAGAAATTTCGGACGATGACCTCTATGATCGTATCCTGTCGGAGTTCCCACTCTGGCTCAAAGCCGCTCGCACGGCAAACATCCTGCCATAACGGCGACCTACCTCCCGAAAACTGAAAGTCCATAATGCGTATCTGGTTCAATCGCGGTTATTCCCTCGCAGCTATCGCTAACGCCATCATGACGGCAGAACCCTCCCTGGAAATCTTTGCCAGCGTCGGCGAAGGCATGCCCCAGCGGCCTGGCCCGATTGAAACGTGGGTCGAACCAAAGGTCGAAGGCGAGGAATATATCGCCTGGGTTCACGAAACTATTGTCGCCAATAAAATCGACATATTCGTGCCTACCCGCCACCGCAGCCTCATCGCGCAAGCCACTCTTCCCTGTCAGGTCGTGCTCCCCGGCATCATACCGGTCCTAGAGCTGCTCGAGGACAAATATGGCTTCGCTCAAGCGACGAAGCATTCCCCATACCATCTCCCAACACGCGCAATCGCCTCCAGCGATGCTCTTTCAAGGGCGATCGCAACATTTCCGGAGACCAACCAGCCTGGCGCTACACCCTGCGTGAAGCCCCGCAATGGGGTCAACGGGCTTGGATTCTGGAAACTCACACAGGGCAAGCCTACCAGTCATCTCGACAACCCAGATGCCCGGATGATCCGCAACGACCTCTATATCGCTGCTCTGCGCGAACAGGAGAAGGAATCCCCCATCAAGGAACTCGTCTTGATGGAATATCTACCCGGTCCTGAAATCTCTTTCGACGTGCTTTGCCATAAGGGCGTGATGCTCAAATATGCTGCACGCACGAAGATTAACGGCAACATTCAGCGCATCCAGAGCGACCATTCCCTTGGCAAATATGTCGCTGAGCTTGTTGACCAATTTGCTTTGAACGGAGTGATCAACGTCCAGTTCCGCCGCCACAATGATGGCAGCTGGAAGCTCCTCGAAATCAATGCTCGCCCGGCCGGCGGGTCTGTCTATTCCGAGAAGGTCGGGAGCCGGATCCTTGCCGATTGGGCCCTCCTGATAGCTGGCCGCATCACCGCTGATCAAATTCATCACATCCCGATCGATACGCAAATTACGTTTAACAATACCGTCGAAGAAGTCGTTGCCTAACATCATGTCGCGTGTCTGGATTTGTGTGGTCGTGTATTTGCGCTCCCTAGCTGCATACCCGCCTCTTCAAGGGGTAGAGTAGCAACATCTCGCAAGACCTGATCGCTCAGGCCAAAGCCATCGTTATCGACGAACAAAGGCCATCGGCTTCCATTTTTCAGAGCCGGTTGCACATTGGATCTGATCAAGCGGAAAGCTTGTTGGCCGGTATAGAGGCGGATGAGGTGGTCACGCCCCAACATGACGGGCTCCGTCGGCTGACTTCCCCCTATGAAATGCCGGAAACAGCAGGGCGGGCGAAATATGTCCGGAAGGTCTTTGAAACCGTCCGATTCTTCTGGGAAATGTGGGAAGAGGACTCACCTGGGGACACGGACGCCATCGGATTGCACAACCATACAAAATTACTGGGCTCAATAACAATCCGAAACCGGGTGCTCGGGAACTTCTATAAGCAACAAGGGCTGTCGTTATCCACGGCGGCAGTCGAGTTGGCGAAATGGCTGGAATCAAAGGACGCCGGACCGACATTCGACGCGGTAATGAAGGCCGATTTGACGATTCTCTGCCGGAGCTCGGCCAGGCCCTTCCAGATCGTCAACGACACCGAGACGATCATCCAGCGCTCCTTCGTTCGCCTTGTTCGGTATCTGCAGCGACAGCATCTCGCCAGTGAGGGTGCACACTCCCGCTGCTTCGACTAGTCCCCCAAGCATCAGCAGTATGCCCATTATAAAGAAAAGTGGTCGTATGCGCTATTAGGCCGGAAGGACCAGGCAAAAGCGTCAGCTTAAGCGCGTTTTCGCTCTTGCTGTGCCCGAACGCTACGGTTTGATAATTTCCGCGCGCTGATAGCTAACAATGCCAGGTTGGGATGCGTTCCCGCCGAAGCGATGTCGGCTTCAACAAAACCCCGCAACACCACCTTCACTATCGCCGTTATCAGCGGGGGTTCAGCGACCATGCATGAAGCCTGCGCAGAGCTCAGGCTTAATGCAACACGACAATCAGTCATTGTCTCGCGCTAAAATCCGCGCCAGCAACGGCGTCGGATCCGCATCAGGATTTTTCCAGTTCGCCCGACTAGGATGCGTCACCGTGACGACCGCCCGTCCGTCTTTCGCGACATGCGCCTCGCTGGTCCAACCCCTCGCGTTTGTTTCCCGGAATCTATCCAAGAGTCGGGTCGCCCCAGTATGTTCGCGAACCCAGCGACCGGCCGTGCCGCCCAGGCAGAGGATTGTCGAAACGTCCAACGCTGAAATCACCGCAGCATGGACTGGCCAACATTGTTCGATCAGCCGGTCTTTTTCCGCAGCGAGTGAGGCTTCGTTGTTCGAGCGGACGAAGCAGACATTGCTGGCGGGCACCGCCTGAGGATCGCGCTTCAGTCGCGAAAAGAGGTGGAGCATCTGTGGTTGCATACCACACGTACCCGGAGCCTTGCCGTCCCAGGATTCATCCGAATAAGCAGACCATCGGTCGGGCAGGGTTTGCCAGTCGGATAGATGTTGGGCGACTGTCTCGTCGCATTGGGTGTTCGGATTGCCACCCGGATTAAGACCGAGCACATACAAATCCGACGGTGCATCGAAGGCCGCGAAACCGGTGTAGAAGACCGATCCCGAACGGGTGCGCATCCCGGAAGGCAATCCATCCAACGCAGAAGCGATCCCGGATGCTAAGTGACTCTTGGTCATTTTGTCTCCTTTTCGAAATTCTTGAACATTATCGCGTCTTATATTGCCAGGGCGAAGCTACTGGCGGGAATCTGTCTCAAGTATCGGACTCACCTTCGGCTCCCCATTCGGTCATCAACGCATCGCGGCGGCTGCGCCGACGTGTTTCATGTGACAGCCGGAATCGCGTCACAATCGCTTCAACGCGCCGCATCTCCGTAAGCAAGCGCCAGTCGAGGCGCGCTTCCGCACCGCCACCCAACTCGGGGATATCGGCATAAAGCAGATTGCTCTCGATCGCCGCAGCCACGGTGTGGATCGGCGAGGTTACCGGATAGTCATCCGCCTCGTCCGAATCCCCGCGCCAGACATAGATCTCCTCGAAATCGGTCCATATCCACGGCTTAACGACGAGAGACCGCGCCAGCCGCTCGAAGCCGGTGCTGCCGGGAAACTGAAACCGCACGCTATTCGGCAGCCAATTGCTTGGCAATGATCCCACCTCCGAACTGTCGGGTGTTCCGAATGACCATTCGTGCTTGGTGGTCAGAAATGGCTCGAGATCGACGCTCGTTTCCCGAGTCACGAAGATGCGACCTGTCTCGTCTTTCAGACTGAGATGCGCCACCTGGCATTCGATCAGCGCAAATGTCGGCTGCTTCGTTTCCGCGTGAACCGCCAACGCGGCACCGATCCGCGTCCCCGCCTTCAAGGCAATGCTTGCCGCGCGATCGACGGCATCCGGGAGAATATCGCTGGTGTCGGAAACGAGCTCTCTTGTCTCATCCGACACCGGCAGATCCACGTCGACCACAGGAGTGTAATTCAGGCCGAGGACGTGAGGCACAAGACCTAGCACATCTGCGTGCAGCACCTCGTTTTCGCTCTGCCCCATCAAGTCCGCCGGCCATTCGCCGACCACAATTGCCTCGTTCTCGAGATATAATCCCGAACCGGCGACATAGTCGGCTATCGATCGCAGATCGACTTCGCGCGACAGTCGGTCGGTCATTGCGTCGATTAGCGCGTGAAGTTCGTTGAGCCAGACCATGTCCGATACACGACTTGTCTCTTGGCTGCCATAAAGTGCGTCCTCCAGCACCTCCGTCACGAATGCATCGCGCGATCCTGATTGCTCAGCTGCAAATCCGTCGATGATGCGAAGCCATGCCTGTGGCGTGCGGTAGAGTTGCGCAGGCGGCTTTCCGCCGGTCGCAGTGAAGCGCCCGGCGACACGCACATATTGCTCCCCGAAAACGCGCGTCAGCTTCCCCGAGCGATCACCGAAACGGTCTTTCAGGTCCCGCGTCAGACGTTCAACCCTGCACGACAGACGCGCGAAGACCTCGACCTGGCCTTTGCCTCGATCGGTGAACAGCTTGCGCAGGCGTTGCTCCTGAAGACGCGCAAGCGAATGTCGCCGGTTTGTATCCTCTGTGCCTTGCGCAGGGAACGCGATGATATTGTCTTTGCTCATGGCTCAGTTCATCCAATATTTGCGGCGGTCGCGGCGCGTGTAGGTGCGCGCACCGGCCCCGTGGAGCCGCGCGCATGTAACCAGGGTTCCGTCATCTGATGCGACCAGCACCGTTCGGAGGATGCGAGCGATCGCTTTGGCTGGAAACCCGTCCTCCCGGGCTTCACGTAGTGCAGCGCGGGACAACCGGAATGCCGATAGCCCGCGCCCCACCGCCACCTCGGTGTCGAAAAGCAACGTGGCTAATGCGACGTCGCAAGGTCGCATTCCGCGCTGCTGCATCCGCTGAACGGCATGTCGGCTTGATGTGAGTGTCATTGTGCTGCCCTTCTGTGAGCAACTTTTGGATCGGATCAAGCAAACAGCGTTAGCACATTCTGTTGCTTAATATGATGTGTTAAATGTGGGGTAATGTGCAGGCATGCGACAACTGAAGATTAAATGAGCGGTCTTGCCGATGCCGAGGCTGGACGAACCAGGCCAGCAGAAGAGGTGTTCGACAGCTTGAAGCGAGCTATCACGCAATGGGTGATAGTAACGCATGATCGTTTCTCTGTCGGCCGAGGCCGAATATGATCTTAAGACAATCGGTGATTATATCGCTCGCGATAATCCGGTTCGTGCCATCACATCCCTGCAGGAACTGCGCACCCGAAGTCTCCTGCTGGCCGAGATACCTGAGCGTTTCCCGCTAGTCCCCCGAAACGCCGCCAGAGGATCCTCCTCCTTCGGGGTGACGATGGCCAACTAAACGGCCTCGCCACCCTTCAAAACAGACACTGACGGAGAATGCCTAATTGGCCTACACAAGGCAGATAAGGCTAACAGCGTTCACTCAGCATCAACGATCTCGTCTTGCATTTTCTTTTGGGCGCGCGTGGCGAACTTCGGAGATCGCCTTCGTGGGTCTGATCTAATGCCAAGAATTGGACCTAGTGCCGATATAATGCGCATAAGAATGGAAAATAAAATTGCAATAAATATTGGCCCTACAACGAAGTAGCTGAACAATATTGCCCATCCGGCTGGACCGGCTCCTTCCACCCCTAGGTGCCTAGAAACCGAAAGAAGCGTCATGGCTTGCTGAAAATCTCCAGAGCTTGCTCCTATATACATTGATAATATAAAGCCGATAAAAAGCTTGAGCCTAAATGTAAATCTCATAAAATCTCGCTTTGAATTTTAACACTCTGGAGAAAAATCGCCCTCACATTTCATTCCGTCCACCCACTCGGCATCGCGATTTTTAACCATCATCACAGGCATAAGAAATTCATTATCTTGATTCTCATTAGATGTTGGCAAAGCAACATTCACCTTTACGCCACAGATAATGACTTGAGGCATCTGAGGGTGGGATCTGCACGGCTCCGACAAAGTATATTCAGATTTTTTTATTACATCTTCTAGGCTTTGATCATTTTTAGGGGAGGGCCTTCCTCCCTGTGAAGCCAGTCCAACGCGAAGCTGTTGGCGAGCGACATCGAAAACTTGCTTTTCACTAGGCCCTGTGTTGCCGCATGCTGCCAATGCACAGAACACGAGAAGTTGCCCCATTTTTATCAATTTCATCCCCCACTACGTCCACAACTATTTGACACTTCCTTGCCGCTGGTATCGCAATTGCATCTTAGTACACAAGGGTGCCGCATCCATCAGTGGCGGAGCGGTGGATTTCATGAGTTGTCGCCAATCCGGTCTCGTCGTAACCCAACCCATAGGCGATGATGTAGGGAAGCCGGCTGACGGATTTATTTTAGATACAGCTGACACAACCAGGATGCTCCGTCGCTAATTCGCTAGGGCGTTGCCAGTCTTCTCGATTCCCATGGAGATCAATCCAAAGCAGAGAAACGATCCAGACTACCGCGGTTGTTCCTGCGTCAGTAGGTTTCGACCGCTCCCGTTTCTCCGCCCATATTTACTTCGTCCCCTATAGTCGCACGCGGCATCCAGCCCGCATCAACGTAGCCATGCTCCTTGAGGAATGCCAACAACGCCTCGGGGTAGCTCTTATACACGACGCGCGACACCTCTGGGCACTCATTCCCAGTCTTGAGCGCGCAGCCCGTCGGGTACGCCCAGTCTTCGGTCGCCGAATAGGACCGTAGCATGTCAGTCCAAGCCTCGTCGAGCAAGCCGACGCGCGCCGCCGACGCCACGTAGGACGGGCAGGCGCCGTTGCGAGACATGCCGTCCGAAGCCGTGCGACATGTCTCGCCCGCCTTCGCCATCTCGTCTAGGTAGAGCCTGCGATATGCCCCTCGTCGTGATACGTCGACGATGCGGCCGCCGGTCACATTGAGGATCGTTGGCGGCGCATAACTCATCGCGTAAGCCGCAAAGGCATAGAGGAAGGCGTTGTCCCGCTCGACAAAATCGGCCAGGCCGTCCCCATTTAGATCAGTCGGCACAGGAATCTCGTCGCCGTCCCAGGCCCCCAGATCAATGACCTTCATCTGGCCACCCGAGAGACCTGACAGCTGCACGTTGTTGCAACAGTGCGCGCCGCCGCTGAAACTCTGCAGCATGACGACCGACGGCGCACCCGCAATGTTGCGTACGGCTGAGATGCGGTGCGTGTAGCCGCTGGACACCATTTCGCCGACCATTGTTACAGAATCGGCTCCCCTCGATACCGTGATCACAGGGGCGGCTAGGTCACCGTCGGTCTTGCGCGTAATGCGCACCACAAGTGGGCCGACCTGCCGCACTGTTTCGGAGGAAGCCGTTTCAGCGCTCCACTCGAATGTCTCACCTGCCGCTAGCTCGGGCCCCGCAGTGGGGGCTTCAGGCGATGGCTTAAGCAGAACTTGTTCTTGCGCGACCCGAGGGGGGTGGACTGGCGGTTCGATCTGTGGTGGCATGAGCCAGCCGAGCACGGCGACCACCACGATTGCAGCGACCGCCAGTCCGGCCACGATATATGACCGGGACCAGCCGCCACTGGCTGCTTCCACCACGGTGGGACCGGCCGCCATCGTGTCGTCCGAATAGCCTATCGATTTTTCAGATGACGAGAAGGGAACCTGGAAGTCCCCACGATTCTTCGTCATCCAGTCCGGAAATTCTGCTTGCCCAGCAATAGCACGTGCTATCTTCCATTCTACAAGAATGGCAACTGCCACTAAGACATTGACCACACCATGGAACTCTTTGGACATAGTGATAAGGAACACAGGATTATAGAGTAGCGCGATAAAGGCGAAGCTCCACGCCCACGCGGACAACCCCTGCTTGAAGTACAAATATGACACATAAGCGCCGTACCCGGTCACGACCAGCCTGAGCAGTTGGTAATACCCGTAAGGTAAGTCGAGTATAGCCAACAGGTTTGCGGCGGCTACTAGCTTCGTCATCCACAGCGGTGGATATTTCAATGCCGTCACAATTCCCCCTACAGGCTCGAACCCGATCCACTCCAACGATGCTCAATGTCCGATGCGCAATATGAATTCAAGCATGGAGCCTGGAGAACCCCAAATATGGTGTTGCTCTCGTCATTATTAGATCAGGTGCCGCTGGAGCAACCCGCTGATAGAGCGAGGGTCAAAGCCCCAATATATTGCCTCCGCCGATGCTTTAGGGCAGACCCAATCTTGAGAAATTTTCCCGGGGGCACCGTGCGATTAAATTCAACAGTTCTGATTTCAGCGTTCATACTGATAATTGGATTGATATTTGGGCAACCCTATCTTTGGTTGCCGATCAGCGTCCTGATTGCTTCTATCATCGAGTTGGTGAACCGGCCATGGACCTCATCCAACAAAGTCGGTGAATGGGCGGCCTTCAGCCTGATATTGAAAACGATATTTAATCTGTTCGGACTATATGGCCTAATTGGCCAGATCGCCTGCCTGGTCCTATTAGGAATCTGGTTATTCAGATAGCTTGGAGCAATCCCTTTCAACTTCATCAAACCGATTTGCCAGGAAAACGTACTTTGGCGAATGACGAAGCATTCCGCCCACTTTATATTTACTAAAATCAAAGGCATGAAGATTATTGGCTTAATCATCCTCGCCGCATAAAGGAGAAACAGGTGATTAGCCCAGTACCCGGTCAGCGTCTTGCCATCACTCCAGATGGTGAATGGGTGATCACACTCAACGGCGCGGATTGCGAGCGGATCGCGGTGTGTGCTGTCAACAGCAATGGCATGATCCTGCCCTTTACGGCTGGCTCCCATGAGCGCTGGCATATCTCCTCGCTCCCCAGCTTTGGCGAACCGATAGAGATCCTTGCCTATATCAAGGATGACCGCATGGGCGGCTTCATCAATGGCAGCTATCCGATACATATCGAGATAGGCGGCGACAGCTACAGCTTCCCGCAACCCGACCAGCAGCTTGCGGCTGTCATCCTGGCAGAGGTTTATACCAAGAATGATATGCGCCGGGCAAAGGTGTCCAACGAAGGCTACACCTTCGGCATTGAAGCCTATGCCCGAGCGCGAAAATTCAACCATGCCGATTTCCCCGGACGCCCTACCAAAAATGACCGGCCATCTCCTGGCGAGCACGATCCCGGTCGCCCGCCCCGCGGAAATCCCAGGGGCGGTGGCAACGGAACAGGATCTGCCTCTGGGAGCGGCGTCGTCGTAGCCCCGGGGCTTATCATCACAAATGCCCATGTGATCGAGGACGGAGTGAAATTCCAACTCGGCCGGACCAATCGGGAACTCCAGCCGATCGCTGTAGACCACCTTCATGATCTGGCGCTGCTGCAAGGGGATGTTCAGGGGTCTCCCATAGCGCTGCGCCTTGGCGCTCCCATCTGGCTGGGTGAGAATGTGCTCGCGTCAGGATACCCCCTCATGGATGTGCTGGGGGCCGACCTCAAGGTCACCACGGGCAATATCTCTGGCCTGACCGGCAGCGGCGGGGATGTCTCGCGGTTCCAATTTACCGCACCCATCGGCTCCGGCTCATCCGGTGGCGCCATTATTGACGAATGCGGCAACCTTATCGGCGTAACCTCAGCCTCTCTGGCGCACGGCAATATGCGTGAGCGAGGCTCAATCTCGGAGAATGTGAACTTTGGCATTCGCAGCGCCCTTGTCCATGAGATGATCGCGGCCGCCGGCTTCACGCCCGAACCAACACCGATCTCGACCAACAATGACCGGCGCCACGTGGTGCAACGCATGCGCGATTGCGTCGTCAGCATCATCGTACATACCTAAAGGGGGGAATATGGGTTTCAGGTTCAGCAAGCGGATTTCCATCCTGCCAGGTGTTCGCATCAACCTAAGCAAATCAGGCGCTTCCCTTTCGGTTGGACCACGAGGCGCATCAGTCACAATCGGAAAACAGGGTGTGCATGGCAATGTCGGCATACCTGGCACCGGCCTTAGCTATCGTGAGCGGCTGGATAAGCCATCACGCACAAGGGTCTCCGATGATCGCCCCCAGCCTTCCCCAAAGCCCGAATTGCCAGGCCGGGTTGTCGTCAAAATTGTCGAGGATCAGACGGAATTTTTCGATGACGCTGAGATCCCCCTCGATCCATCCCTCATTCCGTCTGCCAAAAAGGCCTTGGGCGATCAGCTGAAGGATTTTCTCGAAAGCCATGTCGAGAGCAGGAATGACAGTCTTGATGCTTTAGGCAAGCTGCACCACGACATCCCGACCTTTCTTGGCTCCATCCCTTCCACCGGCGGCAACAAGCCGCAGAAGGAGGCGTTTGGATCACAAGAAGCCTATATGGACGCGCTCATGTGTTGGCGAGCCGAGCAAGCCAATAGCGGCCCTGATCAAACTGCCTTGGAAAATGCGCTTCTAGGCGCGCTTGGCACCCTTCAATGGCCCTATGAAACCAATATTGGGATAGATTTTACAGACGGCCGCCTTCTGCTTGACGTGGACCTCCCTGAAATAGAAGCCATGCCAGAGAGCCGTTGGACCACCGACCACCGGCGCTGCTCCCTTATTTCAAAGGCTTTAACCAAGCAACAAGTAGCTGGCCTCTATGTCGAGCATATATGCTCCTTGATCCTTCGCCTGATCGGTCATTCCATGGCTGTCAGCGAGGGCATCAAAAATGTCGCCATATCTGCTTATACCCAGCGGAATGCGACCTTGGGCCGACCTGACGACGAATATGTCGCCACTGTCGAGATTTCACGTGGCGACTGGGACCAGATCGATTGCACAAAAATGCCGGCAATCGATCCACAAAACCTGCTTCGCCGCTATGGAGCATGTATCGAAACAAACGCGCGCGGAATTCTGCTAGTCCAACGCGCGATTATATGATTGGCCCCAGAGGCATTTGCAGGATCGCCTAAAAATGGGATGAAAGTTGAAAACAATGACCTTGACCCTAAACGTGTCGGAAACAATTGCCCTGCCGACGGGGCAGCTAACACTGACCGTGGATAACGGCCCGCCGCTGGAAACCCTTTGTGATTTTGCGGCCCGAGCCAACCCAAAGCGCGGATTTCTCATCGTTTCGAAGGTTCTGGGACGTCACCTTCCCGCTGCTCCTGGCGCCATGCGCGAAACCATGCGCGATTTGGCGGCCAAGTTGCCCGCAGACCTCCCACAGCCAGTGGTGTTCCTCGGCATGGCGGAAACCGCGACAGCATTGGGTCAAGGCATCTTCGCAGCTTATCTTGACCTGCACCCCGGCTGTGATGCCATTTATCTCCAAACCTCGCGGCAGCGGGTGGCTAATGCCAATGTCATGACCTCATTCGAAGAAGGTCATAGCCATGCCACCACCCATCTTATCCAGATCGCCGATCCCCATCTCGAGATGGCTTCGCGAAATGCCAGAACGCTCGTTATCGTCGATGACGAATGCAGCACGGGCAAAACCTATGTTGCCGCTGCTGAATCGATGAGCAAATTCATTCCCAACCTCCGGGCAATCGAAACCTGCTGTATCACCGATTGGAGTGGGGGTAGCTATATCCCCCTTATGCCCAAGCCCACCACGGGACATGCCATACTGCATGGCTCGATGGAGTGGGAGGCCGGCACCATTCCTAACCCGAACACACTCGCCCAAGGGTCCAACACCCCTGGCACAGCGCCACAAACAGGCATGCGGAGCCGGTCTGGACTTCGCACAGCTGAAACAGCCTTACGGTCTCCCATCTCTGCCGCTCCGAACGAACGCGTCTTAGTGTTGGGGGATGGTGAACATTCCTATGAGGCCCTTCTCGTCGCCGAGGAAGTCCAGGCTCAGGGGGGGATCGCGGCCGTCCAGTGCATTACCCGTAGCCCTGCCCTGCAAGGCCACGCAATGAACACCCGGTCCACCTTCACCGACGCCTACGGCAGCGGTGCCCCCTGCTTTCTCTATAACATTCTGGGACACAAACCGGATCGAATTATGATTGTGACTGAGATCGAAGAAAACCAGCAAGCCGAAGCAAAGGCCGCCTTGGCAGAGCTCGGTGCTGATCTGCCAGTCGATATCATTGTCTGCTCCTACGCCCCCGAAAAGGCCGTATCATGAACCATATGCCTGTCGCTCTTGCCGACCTCGACGATACCCTGTTCCAGACCGCCAAAAAATGCCCCGATGGCGGCACCGATGGCCTACGGCTGATGAGCCGTTTGGTCGATGGAAGTCCCAGTGGTTACGCCACCCAACTTCAGCAGAACATGCTGGACTGGCTTCGTATTGGCCAGGTCATCCCCGTGACCGCTCGTAGCCGGGACGTCCTTGCGCGGGTTGATATCGAACAGGCGCCAGCCATCTGTTCCAATGGCGGCTGCATTGTGGCGACCGGCGGCGGGGTCGATCAAGACTGGCACAGCCATCTTACCGCGCAAGCAAGCACAACCGATTCCATCGCCGATGTTTATCAGGCCTTGACCAGCGATATGGACACCGAGGCCTTTCGCCACTGGATCGTCAGCGAAAACCAGCTCCCCCTGTTCATCGTGATAAAGACCAATCTCGACAACCACGATGTCCTGGGCGACCTGCACGCCAATCTCGAGGTTCACCTTCCTGTTGAATGGCGCATGCACCGCAACGGCAATAACCTCGCCTACCTCCCAACCTGGCTCAACAAACGTCACGCGGCAAAATATCTGATCGAGAAAATCCGCGCCGATCGCCCTGACGTCCCCATTATTGGATTCGGGGACAGCCTGTCCGATGTCGGTTTCATTGACCTGTGCGATTACGCAATGACCCCAACGCAGTCTCAACTCTGGAAGAATGTGATTGTCGATAATGATTGGATTAACTGAGCATACTGTCCAGTCAGGAGGAAAAACGTTGCACTTTTCGGGAACTTTCCACCCTTCCGATGTTGAGATTCTACTCAAACCTGCCGAGATCGCCCAAACGGATATCGCCGAAAAAGAACTTCTGATCCAATCGGGCCGCAAGCATTATTCCGAAATGCTATCCCCTGAAAAAGTTCCTGATGAGCGCTATATGCAGCTCTACCGAGAAGCCATGGCAAGAAACGCCGGCCGATTGAAGGGGGACATCCACACACTGGCGACCCAAATCGCCAGGCGCCCTGAAACCACGCAAGAATGTGTGATCATCTCGCTTGCGCGGGCTGGAACGCCAATTGGCGTTCTTCTTAAGCGTGCGCTGGAGAACGAGGGCGTCGTCGTTCATCATTATTCCGTGAGCATTATCCGGGGTCGAGGAATCGACATCAATGCCCTGAAGCTCATCAAATCCCGGCATGGCTCTGATTCCAGCATTTTCGTTGACGGCTGGACCGGCAAGGGCGCGATAAAGAGAGAACTGGATCAGTCCATTTCACAAGCAGATATAGGCTTCAAATCTTATCTGGCCGTTGTAGCAGACCCTGCCGGCCGAGCCGATCTCGCGGCCACGACCGAAGATTATGTAATCCCAAGCGGCTTGCTGAACGGAATCGTCTCTGGGCTCATAAGCCGCTCGGTCCTGACTGAGCACCTAGTAGGACCAGATGATTTTCATGCCTGCCTCTTCCAGGAAGACCACCGGCCGCATGATATCACCAACGGCTTCCTCGATGCCGTCGGAATTGCTGACAGTGAGGTTGGTGGCATTTCCTGGACCCCAGCTATCGCAACCCAGGCTCGCATGGACAGCATCCGTCTCGTTCAGGCCCTTATGGACTTTGCGAACGTCACCGACATCAACAGGATCAAGCCAGGAATTGCCGAAGCAACGCGAGCCATTTTACGGCGGGTCCCAGACCTTGTCCTTGTGAGGGATGTCAAAGATCCTGAAATTCAACACATGCTTCACATCGCGGCGAAATCGGGTGTCGAAGTGCTTGAACGAGACCTCTACAATTATCGTGCTGTCACAATTATCAAGAAGCTCAACGGTGAACAAGAATGAATGCTATTGAACTGGGTGCCACGCTCTACACACCCGGCCTCCATCCGACAGCGTTGAGCAACGCCTATGGTGCGATCGCACATCAGCGCTCGATGGTGATCTGCCTGGAAGACGCCGTTCGGGATGATCAGATCGATCTGGCAGAGGAGAACCTCGCAGAAATCTTAAATGCATTCCGAGCTAAAAAGCCTTCCATTCATGTGTTCATTCGCCCCCGCAATATCGAAATGCTGGTCCGAATTCTCAAGATGCGCGGCGTCGAAACCGTCGCTGGCTTTGTCCTACCAAAAGTGACGACCCTCAGCCTTGCCAGCTGGCTTTCCGTGTTGGTACATGAACAGCATGCATTCATGCCCACGATCGAGGGCGACGAGGCTTTCGATCTGACGGCCCTCAGTCGCTTGCGCGATCAATTGCTGCCCTATTCAGAGCGGATCCCAGCCATCCGCATCGGCGGCAATGATATCCTCAACCTGTTCGCCGTGCGGCGTTCTCGCGTTCGAACAGCCTATGATGGCCCCTTGAGCATCGTCATTCGCAACATTACCGCCATCTTTGCCCCTCACGGCTTTGGAGTTGCCGCCCCTGTATTCGAGCATTTTAGCGACCATGATCTGCTCGCACAGGAGGTGGAGATCGACATTGAACACGGTCTGATGACCAAGACCGCTGTCCATCCCAGTCAGATCGCCCTTATCCAAAGCCTTTACCAACCATCTGTATCTGAGATGGCCGAGGCGCGGGCAATACTCGATAGTAATGCCCCTGCCGTGTTTGGATCCGAGGGCAGTATGTGCGAACCGGCGACCCACATCCGGTGGGCCGGCGGCGTCATCCAGCGCGCCCAAATCTATGGGGTCGCTGATCAGTTGATCAGCGCCCAATGCATGGTGGCCTAAAATTGCCATGGATGCGCCCTTGATATAGACTAAGGCCGGTGGACTAAGTTCGAGTGAGTGTGATGGAAATTGTCAACATACACGACGCTAAAACCAACCTCTCCCGGCTCCTCAAAGGCGTTGAGAGAGGCGAGAGCTTTGTAATCGCCAAGGCCGGCATTCCTATCGCAAAGGTCGTGCCCTTGGATGCCCCAGAGCAAGGGCAGGCCTCCAGATTTGGCTTCATGAAGGGTAAAATCAAGGTTCCAGACGATTTCGATCGCATGGGCACCAACGAGATCAACGTTCTATTCTCGGGGCTCCAATGAAGCTGCTCCTGGATACGCATTTGCTTCTTTGGGCGGCCGAAGGTGCAATGAAACTGCCGACCCGTGCAAAAGACATGATGGAGGATAAAGAAAATACGCTCTATTTCAGTCCTGCCAGCCTGTGGGAAGTGGCCATTAAATCAGGTCTCGGCCGCGAGGATTTCGACGTAGACACCCGCTTGTTGCGACGGGGACTGTTGGACAATGGCTATCACGAACTACCCATTAACAGTGAGCACGCCGTAATCGTCTCCTCCTTGCCTTCCTTACACAAAGACCCCTTCGACCGAATGCTCATTGCCCAGTCTCAGGCAGAAGGCATTGCCCTAGTAACCGCTGATGCAACAATCGCTCAGTACCCTGGCTCAATCATCAAAGTCTGAGGCCTCACAGTTTTTTAGAGAAAGCAGCATATGAACGACCTCATACTTGAAGCTCCAGCTGCCGTCGCGGCCATCCCTGCAGACAAGGCCGCCGGTCTCGTCCCAGTCGACAATCAGGTGATGAGCCAACTCGAGGTCAAGGCCGATCACTTTGTTACCGATCTGGTATCGCTGGACGCAAATAGCCCGGAATTCGGCGCGAAGGTTGCGCAGCTCAACAATCTCGGCCAGAGCGAGGTCAGTGCCTTAGCCTCCCAGACCAACCGCTTTCTCGACCGGCCAACCAAGTCGATGGATGGCGAAGGCAGCGTCGGCAACTCCCTGCTCGAATTGCGACAGGTGATCGAACGCCTCGATCCATCGCGCGACGGCCCCCTCCTCCAGCCGCGCAAGCTATTTGGCTTCATTCCCTTCGGCAACAAAATCAAAGCCTATTTCGACAAATATCAGTCAGCCCAGAGCCATATAAACGGCATCCTGGTGACCTTGTCGCGTGGCAAGGACAGCCTCTTGCAGGACAATATCGCCATAGACGGCGAGCGTCGCAAAATGTGGGAGATGATGGGCAAGCTCGAGCAGATGATCCATATCTCCAAAACGCTTGATATCAGGCTCGAGGATAGGGCCAATCTGCTCGAAAACAGCGATCCGACCAAGTCGCGTGCGCTCAAGGAATCAGCGCTCTTCTACGTGCGTCAGCGCTCTACCGATCTCCTCACGCAGATGGCTGTCACCGTCCAGGGTTACCTGGCGCTCGATCTCATTAAAAAGAACAATATCGAGCTCATCAAGGGTGTCGACCGGGCGTCGACCACCACGATCGCGGCGCTACGCACGGCTGTAACCGTTGCACAGGCTCTTGCCAGCCAGAAGCTTGTGCTCGACCAGATCTCTGCTCTCAACACGACAACATCTAACATGATCGCCAGCACGAGCGAACTGCTCAAAACCAATACCGCGCAGATTCATGAACAGGCATCTTCGGCCACCATCCAGGTTGAGGTGCTGCAGCGCGCCTTTGCGAACATCTATGCCACAATGGATGCGGTCGACGAGTTCAAGCTCAAAGCGCTTTCGAATATGAAGACGACCGTCGATGTCCTGGCGGCGGAATCGGAAAAGGCCAAGGGCTACATCGCCCGTTCTCAAGGCGCCCATAGCGCAAGCGGCAGCAGTCCGCTGCTCAGCTTGAACTAATCAACACAGGCTGCGGGCATGATCTATAGCGCCATCGCAGTCATTATCCTGGCGACCTTCGTTCTAAAGCGAGGGAGGATCGGTGCCATTATTTTGCATCAGTCAAGCAGAGACGAGCCTCCCAAAGCTGACTTGGTATCCCCAGATGGACGGCTTACGAGGGTTCATGTGCGATCCCGCAAATCTGCGAGGAAAGGAGGTAGAACGGATATGAGCATCGCCGATAAATTTAACCGACTATTCTCCAAAACCTCGTCGATACCGCCGACCAGCCAGCCCCAACCGATCACCCCGGCAATCCCGGCCGTTGTCGTCGATTATAATGATGAACGTGTGCCTCCAGGTGCACAAGATCGCGTGCGTCGTATCCTCGCCTGCCTGCGGGAGGTCCAGGTGGCTATCGGGCGTGAGGAACTGCCCGGCTTCAACCAGTTCGATATCGAGCAGATGCGCGAACTGCATCTACCCAAACTGGTAAAGAGCTATATTGACATCCCCCCTGCCCATCGTTCGGAGATATTCCGAAAGACGGGCAAGTCAGCCAGCTGTCAACGGGCACCGAAGATTCCGCAAAAGTGGGCATCTAAAATTCCCTAGTTTGGCGGGAGGGTTTGTGTCGGTGATCAGCCGTGATGGAGATCGGGCTTTTCCTTTGCTGGCGGGCGGCCGCGCCGTTTCGGCAAGGGCGGTGGGTTGATGGACGGTGCCATGCGCGCATGCTCGGGCAGCAGGTCGGCGTGCTGTCGCATGCGATAGCTGGAGCCCTCGATCTGGACGACCACAGCGTGGTGAAGAAGGCGGTCGAGCAGCGCGGTGGCCACCACCGGATCGCCAAAGACATCACCCCATTCGGCGAAGCCGCGGTTGGATGTCAGGATCATGGCACCCTTTTCGTATCGGGCGTTGACGAGCTGGAAGAAGAGATTGCCGCCGCCGGGCGTGACGGGAAGATACCCGATCTCGTCGACGACGAGCAGGGAGGATCGGCATAGGAAGCGGATCTTCTCGCGCAACGTGCCCTCGCGTTCAGCCTTGGTCAGTGAAGCGATCAGATCGGCGAGCGGGATGAAGTAGACGCTCTTGCCCGCCTTCACGGCCTCGACGGCAAGGGCCGTGGCGATATGGCTTTTCCCGGTACCGGGCGGGCCCAGCAGATGCACCACCTCGGCCCGGTTGATGAAGTCCAGGCCAGCGAGCGCCAGGATGCGGTTCCGGTCGAGCGATGGCTGGAAGGAGAAGTCATATCCGTCCAGCGTCTTGATGATCGGCAGCCTTGCCATGCGCAGGGCTGCCTTGATCCTGCGGTTCTCCCGGAGCGACAGTTCTTCGTTCAGCAATATGTCGATGGCCTCGATGCCATCGATTTTGCCCTGCTCTATGCCGCGCAGGGTGGCGTCGAGCATCTCCAGGGCGCGTGGCATTTTGAGATGGACCAGGCTGCGGCGGATATTATCGACGCGGGATGCGGCACCCCCATGGTTCATGGCCGTTCTCCCCGCGCCAGTTGGCTGCCGATCGCTTGATAGATGGCCAGGGAGCGCACGGTGACATGCTCGCCTACACGACCGATGGCGATTACCTCTTTGCCATGGATACGGCGCTTGGCGCCGCTGCTGCCTGTCCGGTGCGCAGGATCGATCCTGTACTGCCGGCGCCCCTCAAGAACCGGGTGCTCGGCAATGACCTGGCCCAGGTCTACGATCCGGATCTTGTCGGGCAACTGCTGGATTTCGACGACGCGCCGGGTGCGATCGGGAACGCTGTAGTAATTGCCGCCGACCGAGACCATCCCATCGTGGCTGACGCGGCGCTCCAGCTTCAGAACAGCGTCAAAGCGGCCCGCCGGGAGCAGCTGCAACTCAGGCTGCTCGGCGGCGAAGGCTTCAGCAATAATCCGCTGCGTCGTGCCGTGGACACGGACGTTGGCGACGGTATCGAGCCAGTCGATCAGCTGGACATTGAGATCGTCCAGATTGCGGAAGCTCCGGCCCAGGAAGAAGTCCTTGCGGATATAGCTGAATGGCCGCTCGACCTTTCCCTTGGTCTTGGCCCGATAGGGACGGCAGGCGCGCGGCACGAAGCGATAATGCCCGGCCAGAGCCAGCAATGATCGATTGTAGATGATGTGGCCCTGATCATCTTCCCCGGTCACAGCGGTTTTCATGCGATCGTAGAGGATCTCGATCGGGACGCCGCCGAGCGCTTCAAAGGCCTGCATATGACAGCGCAACAGGCTTTGGAGATCCTGATGCATGACGTAGCGCGCAAACAGGAAGCGCGAATGTCCCAGCACCAGGCTGAACAGCCAGACGATCCGGCTGACGCCGGGCTCATCGGTAAATTCGACGACGAACCGGGCAAAGTCGACCTGTGCCTGCACGCCAGGCGGCGTCTCGAACCGAACCTCAAAGGGCTTAGGCCCGTTTTCCGGCCGGATCGCTGCCAGGAACCGCTTTACCGCGGTATAGGCGCCCATATATCCCAGCTCACGGATTTCCCGCGTCAGGCGCGCCGCAGTCAGATCGGGAAAGGCCGTCACTCGCTCACGCAAAAATTCCAGATAGGGTGCCAGTTTGTTCGGTCGACCCAGCATGCGAGGGCCGTAAACCGGGGCCTCGATGCCCCGTTCGATATATTTTCGGATGGTCTTGGGATCGCGACCAGTGCGTCGGGCAATGCCGGATATCGATACACCCTGCCGATGTAGTTCGAGGATCATCATCAATTCTCCAAGTCGGATCATCGGCCCCGTCTCCGCGTCTGCAAAGGAGATGAGGACAATGTCGGCTCATCTCATTCTGCCGGGGCTAGCCCCGGCAGAATGAGATGAAGGGGCCACCAACTAGGGAATTTTCAAAGCCCACTTTTGCGGAGAATTGCACGACCGATGACACCAGCTTTATCCTCAATGAAAGCCTAGACAAGATGCAGGGTAAGATCGACGATATTCTGCGCAACCTCGCTCAACACGACATAGACGCGTTCACCAACAACACTCAATTTATCGGCCAACGATACGCAGACGAGGATAACCCCTTTCGTTGATTTTACTTACTCTAGCAGCCGCCGCATCCATCGTTCCTGCAAACTACCAGTTCAAGTGCACTCCTACCCATGTTTATGATGGCGACGGGCCCGTCTGGTGTGCTGAAGGCCCCAAAATTCGGATTTCCGGCATCGCGGCACGTGAAATGGACGGTACGTGCCGCAGCAATCAGCCTTGCCCACGCGCTACAGCTGAACAGGCCCGAGACAGGCTGGTTGAGATTTTTGGTGGTCCACGCGGGAAGATCCAAACGGGTCACATCATAGTCAAGACTGCCCCTATGACCTGCCTCTCGGTCGGGGGTGCGGGCGGTAGCAGAACCGCTGCCTGGTGCAGGCTGGCATCGGGAAATGATCTGTCCTGCGCAATGGTCCGCACAAGAACCGTACTGGTCTGGCCCAAATTTTGGCGTGATCACCGCTGCAGCTAACAGCACAAAACACATAACCTCGCGATCTGACGTATGACCGTATGTCCGCTGTACCATCGAGGATTGCTGGTAAGCAGCTAGGAGTCAGAATCATACATTGATCGATTCGTGCCGTTCTGAGTATCGCCATCAAAGTGCAATTACTGCGTGCCGCCCCACCTTATCGATGGGTCTTTTTATGGTATAAAAATAAATAGTGTAGATTTAATATATATTTTTCAAAGCCATACAGTAGAATAGTAGTGCCCGTAGGGGTCACCAGAAAAGCGATATATCACATTGATTTGTCGTGATATTTTCTGAAATCTTGGAAATCGATCTCACGGCTGGCCCCGCATTTTGAGTGGGCTTCAATGTCATGATTCGGCGCTTTATGGGACAGATGTCACAGCGCGATTTCACTGATACGTCTGATGAGCATCCGCTTTTGGATCTCAAACTGGCTTGGGCATCCTTAGCAGCCGGCCGGAACCGACCCATCCCAGCCGCTTAGCGATAATTTTTGTCTCCCCAGGTGCGGACGGGCGGCTTTTCGATCACCGCCTCTAAAAATTGGCGCTTTGCTGTCACCAAAGACGAGGGGTAGGCTAAGGGCATGATCAACCGTACCGCGCCTCCTGTCGTGATCGTCGGTGGCGGCCCCGCCGGAATGATGGCTGGCCTGCTGTTCGCCAGAGCGGGCGTGCGGACCCTTGTGCTCGAGAAGCATGCCGATTTCCTGCGCGACTTTCGCGGCGACACGGTCCACCCGTCGACGTTGGACCTGTTCAACGAGCTTGGCCGTCTTGAGGCACTCCTCGCCCGCGAGCATGTCAAGGTGTCGTCGGTGGGCGCCGTGATCGGAGGCCGCGAATATCGGATCGCTGATTTCAGCCGTCTTCCAGGCCCTGCCGGTTTCATCGCCATGATGCCGCAATGGCATTTCCTCGACTTCGTGGCGGACGTTGCACGACAGCTTCCAGCGTTCACGCTGCGCATGGAGACGGAGGTGGTTGGCCTGGTCGAGGGCGCTGAGCGCGTTGAGGGCGTAAGGCTTGCGAGCGGCGAAGCGCTGGAAGCAAGGCTGGTCATAGCCGCCGACGGACGCAGCTCTCGAATGCGCGATGCAGCCGCGTTGCCGCTGCAGGACCTCGGCGTGCCGATAGACGTGCTCTGGTTCCGCGTGCCTAAGGCGCGGACGCCGAATAATCTTACGCAAGGCTATGTCGACCGGGGCGAGATGATCGTCACCATCGACAGGGGCGACTATTTCCAGTGCGCACGCGTCATCGAGAAGGGCGCGGCGGATAGGATACGCGCCGCTGGGATCGCGCGCTTTCGGAATGATGTGGCGGCAACGGTGCCACCGCTTGCCGAACATATCGAAGCCATCGCCGACTGGGAGGATGTAAAGCTCCTCACTGTCTCGCTCGACCGACTGACCCGCTGGCACCGCCCCGGCCTTCTCGCCATCGGCGACGCCGCTCACGCCATGTCCCCAGTCGGGGGCGTCGGCATCAACCTCGCGATCCAAGATGCAGTCGCTGCCGCGAACATACTTGCTGCTCCGCTCGCCCGCGGCCGTAATCCCGATCCTTTACTTCACCGGGTGCGCGCGCGGCGCATGCTCTCGGTCCGCTCGATTCAGGCCTTACAGCGCGCCATCCACCGGAACGTCATCGGCGCGGCCATGCGCAACAAAACTCCGCGCGCGCCGGCGGTTCTCCACCTGCTCCAGGCGGTCCCCGCGCTTCAGGCTCTCCCAGCAAGGCTGCTCGGCCTCGGCATCCGGCGCGAACATATTCACTCCCCAGACGCATCAATACAAACTTAGGCCTGACACCGCCCCTTCCCGGTCGCCCAGGTGCAAATTTTGTGTGGCAAGCTGCGGACGGTCGGCTTCTCCATTTTAACAAGAAGCGACTGTAGATCGGTGATACATGGTAACGGCTTACTTGGATCTCCCGCACGGAAGGGCCGTGTCATGAAGCATTATAAAGTTGGCTACCTCATCGGCAGCCTTGCACGCGAATCCATCAACCGCAAGCTTGCCGGGGCGCTCATCCGGCTAGCCCCGGAGAACCTTGCCTTCACCGAGATTTCGTTCGCGGACCTGCCGCTCTACAGCTATGATTATGACGCTGACTTTCCGCCGGTTGCGCGGACGTTCAAGGACGCGCTCAAGGCAGTCGATGCCCTGCTGTTCGTAACGCCCGAATATAATCGTTCGATCCCCGGCGGACTGAAGAACGCTATTGATTGGGCGAGCCGCCCCTATGGCACCAATAGCTTCACCCACAAACCATCCGCCGTCATCGGCACCTCTCCCGGCGCGATTGGCACCGCCGTTGCCCAGCAGAGCCTCAGAAGCGTGCTTGGCTTCTGCAACTCGCCGCAGATGAATGCGCCGGAAGCCTATATCCAGTTCACTCCCGGCCTGATCAACGACGACGGTGAAGTCACGGTCGCCTCGACCGAAAAGTTCCTGCGCCACTATATGGAGGAATTCCACATTTTCATCGCCAGGGTATTGTCGGTTTTGCCGAACGACGCCTGACCGAAATATGCCGTCTCGACCAGCGTTGACTGGCGGGTGATGGAAAGCGATTTGGGTAAGCTCAACCTGATCGTCGATTTCAACATGGTGTCGGATTATTATGTTTCGCCCAATTCGCTGGCGCCGACCTCCCCGGCCCAGATCGCCGCTGCGTTCACGCAAAGCCCCGGCCGCACCATGCTTGATGCGCGCGCCGTGCTGAGCGAAATTCCGATCGGTTCGGCAACCGGCACGCTGTCGCTTTGGGGTCGCAATCTGTTGCATGAGGATAGCCCCAATTTCTTCATCGATTATGGCGCCAATTTCCAGCGGCTGACCACGGCCTATTTTCCCGATCCGCGGACTTATGGCGTGACGTTGGGGCTTCGGTTCTGATCATGGCGGCCCTGTCCAAACCGCTTCGCCGCGTATCCCTTACCAACGGAGTAATGCCCATGTCCTGTCGCTTGATCCGCGGGGTGGCTGGCGTCGCCCTGCGCACCCTCACACCCTTTGCTCTTGCCGTGTCGCCAGCCATGGCGTCCACCGCATCGCCGGTCACCAGCGGCGCACTCGCCAATGCACGACAGATCGCGCTCGAAACCACAGCGTTGCGCATTCTCGCAAGCGCACCGATGCAGGCGGAAATCAAGCGCGTCGAGGCCCTTTATGCTGCCGATCCGCAAGGTTCGACACCGACCGGCCGCGCCACCATCCGGCGCGCGGCTGAATCGATTGCGATGGCGGCAATTCAATATGCCGTCGGGGAAGATACCGATCGCCCTGCCGTGATGTGGGTGGTGAATGCGCCGCATGACTGGTTCGGGGTGCGGGTGCCGCGATCGGGCTATGGCATCGACAATCCCGATAATGTCTATCGCAACGTCATGATCGACGGCGCCGCCCGCTACGAGATTCACGGGCGGGTCAAGCGCCCTGGCCCCGCCGAATTGCATTTCGAGCTGCGGGATTCGATCCCAGGCACAGCAGCAATGGCGGCCGAGGGCGGCAAGCAATTGGGGACGCTGCGCAGTGATCAGATGCGGATCGCGCCGGATGGCCGTTTCACTATCACCTTGGACAGCGCTCCCGCTGGCGAGCGCCCCAATCACATCCAGACCCCGGCCCAGGACAAGGCCCTGCTTGTCGTGCGCGACCTCTTTACCGATTGGGCGACGCAGAATCCGGTTGCGCTTGACATCCGCCGCGTCGCCGGCCCGCCCCTCACTCCCCCGCCTTCGGACGATGCCGTAGCGCGCCGCGCCGCCGCGTTGCTGTCGCAGATGGCGCCCTATTGGGTCGCTTATGACAATAAGTTCGTTTTCACCAAGCCGGTCAATCATATCGGTGTGCCGCGCGTGCGGCCCGGTGGTCGCGGCTTTTCGACAAGCGGTCATTTCAACCTCCGTTCGGATGAGGCGTGGGTGGTAACATTGCGTTCTCTGGGTGCAGCTTCCCTGGGCTTCCAACTGACCGACCCGTGGGGAGTGGCCTATGATTATGTCGAGCGCACAAGCAGCCTCAACGATGCCCAGGCCAAGCCCAATGCCGACGGCAGCTACACCTTTGTGATCTCCCCGCGAGATCCTGGCGTCTATAACTGGCTGGACCCGGAAGGCCATGCGGCGGGGATGTTCGCCGTTCGCTGGCAGTCCCTGCCACCAAACACCGCGCCGACCGACGCGGTCAAGGAATTCAAGGTTGTTCCGCTGGCGCAGCTCAAGCAAATGTTGCCAGCAGGGGCGGCGCAAGTCACCCCGCTCGGGCGCAAGACGCAACTGGATGAACGGGTGGCGAGCTATAAGCGCAGACTTACCGAATAACCTTTGCGCCATGCCCTGACAGTGGGGACAGTTGGCACCTGTCGACCGAACCGCTTCTTACCCGCGACATGCATCGAGCCACTCATCACCCCGCCGCCGGCGATCGAGCGCAGCGCGACCGACATCGCGTTCGCAGCGTCCGTGGCACTCGTGAACGAGCAGATATGGCTTATTACTCGCTTGCCGACACGCATCTCTATCGGGCCATACGCCAGAGTTAGGGGGAGCAGCCACAGGCATTGGCTGTTCTAAGCCGACCCCTTCTCTGTCCTCTTCTCGTCGGCTGCTTCGAAAAAGTCGATCTGGTCGGCGTGAGCCTTCTTGAACGCGGGGCGATCCGTTATGCGCGTGATATAGGCTTCAGTCGCCGGCCGATTACCGAAGGAGCGTATTTTCGCCACGCGGAGAACATCGGCCATCAGCAAGTCTGCGACAGTGAAGCGGTCGGCCGCCAGCCATTCCCGCTCCTTGAGGACGCGCTCCATGTGATCGAGCCGACTTTCCAGCCAGCCGGTCAGATGATTGTTTTCAGCTCCGGTCACTTCCAGAAACCACCAGGGAACTGTAACCATCTCGATCGAGTTGAGTGCGGCGATCGTCCATTGCACCGTTTCCGCTTCTCCAGCCGGATCGGGCGGCATCAGCTTGTCGCTTTTCCGAGCGAGATGGAGCAGCCCCGCCCCGCTCTCAAATGTCTCCAGTTCGCCGTCGTCCAGAAACGGAACCTGGCCGAACGGTTGACGCGCAAGATGATTGGTCTCGCGGTCATCGAACCGGATGGTTCGGACGGCGTAGGCGAGTTCGGCTTCCTCGCATGCCCACCGCAACCTGAGATCACGCACAAACCCGCGCGGGCCTTCCGGTACCCAGTCCAACGTCCAGATGGTCAATTCGCTCATCGCAGCAAGCCCTACATAGATTGGCTGGAGATATGCTCCTCATCATGACGCAATCAGACTAGATCGGAAATGATAAACGGGCTTTAGCTGGCCTAAACGAGGCTTTATCACCGTTGAGCGGCGAATTTTGCTTTGCTTTCCTAGGTTTGAACCGCCAGTTTTTCAATTCGTGACGCTCAGGAATGGCCTTTGTTGACCGTTTGTTTTTGGTAATGCAATGCGGTACCGCTAACGCCGTGCCCTTTTTGGATGCGGGGTTTCTTATACGCACACACATCCAACGCCTGCGTTTACGTTACGATAACCATATCGGCATAGCTGTGCGATATGACACAGCAACGCTCCAGTTCGATCCGCGCACTCATGTGGGACTCGAGGCGTTCAAGTGATCGACACGTAGTTGAGCGCTTGTCGACGCTGCGAACCGGCGATGTTCCAAATGATGTGACGATTGATGACCTGTCCCTTACCGGCTTTCGCATGTCCGGCGTGCATGGATTGAACGAAGGCGATCTGATCAAGATTGGCCTGGCCGGTGTCGGAGTCCGCGATGCCATCATAATCTGGCTTGGCGATGGCGTTGCCGGGTGCCGCTTCTCCGACCCAATTGCGCAGCTGGAATTCGAACGGACCATTTCGGCCAACACGGTGGTGGAGGCCCAATTCAGCGCTGATCCCGTCATCCCTGCTGAGATCGATGAAAGGGTTGGCGAAGATCAGGTCAAATCAGACAGCCATGAACCTAAAATCTTTCTCGCGGCGGTCGTGCTCTCCTGGGCTGCCATCGTCGCGCTGGGCTATGCCATCTTCTCATTCCTGCGCTAAGCACTCTCCTGCCGTCACGCGGCCCAGGATGCGTAAATTTCCCGACACCAGAAGCAGACGCTTGTCCATTTTTGATCCGCCTCCGCAGACGGCTCCCGGAATAAGCTAGATTTCAGCCCATTTCCGCAATCTTCGCACTAACAGATCCGCTGGACATCATTCTATCGCGACCCAATTTCCTCAATTCGAATGAAGATTGAGCCTTCGCGATTTCCTGTCATGCAGCCTTCATACTCCCCTCCTACCGCGGCGCCAAAGGGAGTACATCATGCACATCCGTTCGCTTACACTGGCTGCCGTCAGCCTGTCCGCTTTCGCTGCCGCCACAGCCCATGCCGAAGAACTGGCCGCCGGGACCGGCGATTCGATCATCGTCACCGCGCAGTTGCGCGAACAGGATGCGATCGACGTGCCGATGACGCTCAGCGTCGTCGGCGCCGAACAGCTCGACCGGTTCGGCCTTTATGAATTCGACGCCCTCTCGCGCTTTGTGCCGGGCTTTGAGGTGCAGAACCAGTCGCCCAACAATCCGGGCTTTGTCATGCGCGGCATCACGTCGGACAGTGGCACGGCCTCCAACGAACCCCGCGTTTCGGTCTATCAGGACGGCGTCTCCATTTCCAAGTCACGCGGCTCCTATGTCGAACTGTTCGATGTCGAGCGGGTGGAAATCGCCAAGGGACCGCAATCGACGCTCTATGGTCGCGGCGCGCTGATCGGTGCGGTCAACATCATCCAGAACAAGGCGAAGCTGGACAGCTACGAGATTGCGGGCAAGGCGTCCTATGGCAATTACAACGCCTGGATGGGGGAGGCGATGGTCAATGCGCCGATCGGCGAGGGCATGGCGATCCGCCTGGCCGGCCGCATCCGCAAGCGCGACGGCTATGTCGAAAATCTGCTAGGCGGGGAAGACTTCAACTCGGTCGATACCAAGGCGGTCCGGGGCAGCTTCCATGGCGAAAAGGGTGATCTGAGTTTCGACCTGATCGGCAATTATCAGAAGGATAGCCCGAACGGCACCGCCTTCAAGTCGATCGCCTATAATCCGACCGGTCCCGCCACCGGGGCGGTGATCGGCGATCGCGGACGCAACAGCGGCGCGGCGCTGGCGGCTGGCACCGGCTTTGAAGGGGGCAAGGATCTGGGCCTCGACCGTCAGGTCTGGGGCGTCACCGGCATCGCTAAGTTGAAGCTGGACGACCGCTTCAGCCTGACTTCAACCACCGCCTTTCGCCGGTTCGACGCGCTCGAAATCTTCGACGCGGACGGCATTTCGCTGCCCATGCTGACCGCGGCCGAGGATGCGCGCGGCCGCCAGACCAGCCAGGAATTCCGCCTGACCTATGAGGATGGCCCGATCACCGCTTTCCTCGGCGCCAGCTATTTCCATGAGGAGGGGACGCAGCGCGTCCCGACCCAGTTCGACGAACGCGTGACGCTGGCCCGCCTTGCCGGGGCGTTGAACGGCGGTGGTGCGATCCCCGGCCGACCCGCCACCGATCCGGTCCCGGCATCGGTGCTGGCCAGCCCGGCCTTTACCGGCGCGCTGCTTCAGGGCGTGGCCAGTGCCTATGGCGTGGCGCTATCGAGCGCGCAGGCGCAGGCAATCGGCGCCAACCTCAAATCCAATCATCTGGAAAGCACTACCAACGGATCGCGCACCCGTGCCTTCGACCTGTTCGGCGACGTGGCCGTGCGCCTGTCGGACCAGTTCGAGATTGGCGGCGGTCTGCGCTACACCCATGACGACAAGCGCAGTACCTTCGCCTCGTCGGTCGAGAATGGCCGCTCGATCCTGGGTGGCTTCATTGGTGCGCTGAGCCAGCCACCGGCGGTGCGGACCGCGCTGCTACAGGCGCTGGCGGTGCCCGGCGCAGCGACCATTCCACCCTCCGCCGCCTACCCCGTGCCGCTTTTTGGTCTGGGCGCACAACCGACTGCGGGCAATGGCGGCGAGGATAGCGACACGCTTTCCAGCGGGGGCTTCTCCTGGCGCCTGACCGCGCGCTACAAGCCGAGCGAGGATGCCAGCCTCTACGCTACCTATGCGCGTGGCCGCCGTCCCGAGATACTCGCCGCCAGCGCGCCTTCCGCACCGCTGGGCGCGACGCGCTTTTCGGTACTGGACTCCGAAACGGTCGACAGTTTCGAGGTCGGCGCGAAGACGGCGCTGATGAACCGCACGCTGTTCGTCGATGGTGCGCTCTTTTACTATCAATATGATAATTTCCAGACGACGGTGCAGCAGGGGACGCAGTTCGTCCTGACCAACGCCGGCAAGGCGGAAAGCTACGGCTTTGAGGGCCAACTGCGCTGGGTGCCAAGCGATGCCATCACCCTGTTCGCGACCTATGCCTATAATCACAGCCGCTTTAAGACGGGCGTGCGCGACGGTAATCATTTCCGCCTGTCGCCCGACCACAGCGCCTCCTTTGGCGCAGAGGCGTCGCTGCCCGTTGGCCCCGGCCGTGTCATCTTCACGCCCAGCGTGACCTGGCAGTCCAAGGCATTCTTCGACGACGATAATGATCGGCCGGACCTGCAACAGCCGCCTGCGGCGCTGGTAGCGGACAATATCCAGGATGAATGGCAGGGCGGCTACGCGCTGGTCAATGCACGGCTGGGCTATGAAGCGCCGGATGGCGCCTGGCGGATCGAGGGTTTCATCGAGAATGCCTTCGACAAGAAATATATCATGGATGCCGGCAATACCGGTGACAGCCTGGGCATGCCGACCTTCATCGCCGGCGCGCCGCGCTTCTACGGCATCGCCGCCAGCTTCCGCTTCGGCGGCGGCCGGTGAGCGGAGACTTGGTGAAACTCGACCGCCGTTCCGCGCTGGGCCTGATCGGTTCGGGCGCCATTTTGCCCGGTGTCGGCATGGCCGCAACGCCCGCCGCTGCCGCCGCCAGCTTTGCCCATGGCGTCGCCAGCGGCGATCCAACGCCACACGGCGCGATCCTGTGGACCCGCGTGACGCCTGCTGACCCGGCACAGGGCGAGGCCATCGCATTGCGCTGGCATGTCGCGCAAAGCGCAGGCGGCAAGCCGGTCGAAAGCGGCACGGCGCAGGCGCGGGCCGCGCGCGATTTCACCGTGAAGGTCGAACCGCGCCGATTGCAGGCAGGACAGGATTATCATTACTGGTTCGAACTGGCGGACGGCACCCGGTCGCCGGTCGGCCGCTTCCGTACCCTGCCCACGGGTGCGGTCGCCGACGCCGTGCTCGCCGTCGTATCCTGCCAACTTTATTCGGGCGGCTTCTTCACGGCCTATGATTCCATCGCGTCGCTCGACCGGCTGGATGCGGTCGTCCATCTGGGCGATTATATCTACGAATATGGCGCCGAAGGCTATGGCGCGGAGATCGGCCAGAAGATCGGTCGCATCGCCGAACCGGCGCACGAAATCGTGACGCTCGCCGATTACCGCACCCGCCATGCGCAATATAAACGCGATCCTAGCCTACAGGCGGCCCATGCGCGCACGGCCTTTATCTGCGTCTGGGACGATCATGAAACCGCCAATGATAGCTGGATCGGTGGCGCGCAAAATCATCAGCCCGCGACCGAGGGCGACTGGCCCAAGCGCAAGGCCGCAGCGATGCAGGCTTATTTCGAATGGATGCCGATCCGTGATCCGCAGGGTGATGATCCGTGGGAAGCGATCAACCGCCGCTTCAATTTTGGCGATCTTGCGACGCTTCTGATGGTCGAGACGCGCCTGTTGGCGCGCAGCGAGCAGGCGGGCTTCAAGGGCGAGACGCCCGGCCGATCCGAGATTGAGGGCGTGCTGGCCGAGCGCGGCCGCTCCGATCGGGAGATGCTGGGCGAACCGCAACGCGCGTGGCTGGAACGGGAACTGACCGCATCGGTCAAGGCCGGCACGCCCTGGCAGATCCTGGGCAATCAGGTGGTGATGGCGCGGGTGAACGGCCCTGACCTTATCAAGCTGTTCGGCACGGAGAAGGCCACAGCGATTATCGCCACGCTGGCGCCCTCGGTGCGGGCACAGGTGGAACTGGCGCAGGCTGGCTATCGCGCGGGACTGCCCTTCAACCTCGACGCCTGGGACGGCTATCCCGCCGCGCGCGAGCGCCTTTACCAGAGCATTCGTCGTGCGGGCGCTCATCCGCTGGTGCTGGCGGGCGACAGCCACGCCTTCTGGGCGAACCAGTTGACAGATGATGAGGGCAATCGGGTCGGCGTGGAATTCGGCACATCGTCGATCAGCAGCCCCTCAATCGGCGATACGCTGCCTCAGATACCGCTCGGCTCGCTGTTGCAGAAGGCCAGCCCGGAAGTGCTGTTCTGTGACCAGCGCGCCAAGGGTTACATCCTGCTCACGCTGACGCCAAAACAGGCTGTGGGCGAGTATGTCGCCATGTCGACTATTTATGATCGAGAGGGGAAGTCACGCTCGCTGGCGCGCTTCGCCGTCGCTTCCGGCGCTTCGACTTTCGATGAGTCCTAGGACGACTTCACAACGGCAACATCGCCGAGGCCGCGCGCCTCAAGGCGGCGACGCAGCTCCTGCAATGTCTCGCTGCCGCCATCGGCATCCATGTCGGCCGCGACGCGCACTGACAGGCCTGATTGGCCGGATACCAGTTCGACCTCGCTCACCTGCCATGCCTCGCCGGTGAACTGGATCAGCGATAGGGGCGATGCTGTCATGGCGCGGTCAAGATTCGCCAGGGCTTGCAGGAAGGCAATCTGATCGCTGGCATCCATAGGGATCATCGCAGGAGTGACTGTCTCTTGCACGGCCTGCCCGAGCATCGACGCCACACCCCCTTGCTGTGTCACTGATGGCGTCTCGCGGCGTGAGGACTGCTCCATGAGGGCCGGTAGCAAAGCGTGATGGGCGCCAAGGTCGGTAGGTTCGGCGGACATCATGGACAGCTTGCGCTTCCTGACGGTCGGCTCGCGATCGCCAGGTTTTTCTGTCTTCCTACCAGACCTGTCGAGGGCTTCGCGGAAATCCTGTGCGCGTTCCCTTCCGTTGGGTTCAATATCCGTCTGCTGATGTGCCGTGCTGGGCGAAGCCGTTACGGGCCTGACATCCATCATGACAGAGCGACCCCCACCCTGCCGCCGCTCAACGGCATATCCCGCTCGCTGCGACGCTCCCTGCGCCGTTGCAGATTGTGGATGGCCTTTTCCAGTTCTGCACGCAGGGCGTCATAGCGCGCTTGTGCCCGAAGCCATTCGCGGCGGACCTGTTCTGCAAAACCCTGCGCCTTCACCAGCAGGTCACAGGCCTGCGCGCGCATCTGGCAGGCCTGGTCCACCTGCGTTGCCGTGGCGTTACAGTGAAGCTGGACATGCGGATCGCATGGGGCCTGCACCCGTTCCGTCTGCGCCGCCTCATACAGGGAAATCGCCTGCTGGCACATCTGCCTCGCCTCGCCAGCGCGCGTCTCGGCCTGCGCCACGGCAAGCAGCGCGTTGCGCGCCTGCCGCTCGCAGTACCGCACATCGCGTTCGCGCAGGCGCACAATCTGTCGAAGGGCAGTGATATGATCGGTCATGACTCAAATCCCCGGAGAAGGCTGTGGGTGGTGAGAAGTCCGCTATGCTCGCGGGTCGATTGGCGCAGGAAGGCATCGATTTCGACGCGTCGGGCGATGGCGCGGTCGGCCAGCGCGTCCTGCCCCGGCTTATAGTCGCCGACCTGAAGAAGCAGTTCGATGTCGTCGAGCTTGGCCAGCATCGCGCGCATGGCGATGGCGGCGCGCTGTTGCCCCGTTTCCGCCAACTGGCCCATGAGGCGGCTCTGGCTCGATAATATGTCGATCGCGGGATAATGGCCCTTGGCCGCGAGCTTGCGCGACAGGATGACATGGCCGTCGAGCAGGGAGCGCACCTCCTCACCCACCGGGTCGTCTTCTTCATCCTCCAGCAGCACTGTATAGATGCCGGTGATCGCGCCCTGTGCGTCGGTGCCCGCGCGCTCGAACAGGCGCGGCAGTTCGGCGAATACGGAGGGTGGGAAGCCGCGCCGGACCGGCGGCTCCCCGGCCGCAAGGCCGATTTCGCGCAAGGCGCGGGCGAAGCGCGTGACCGAATCCATCAGAAGGAGAACATGCTGCCCTTCCGCGCGGAAACCTTCCGCGACCGCCGTAGCGGCATGGGCGGCGCGCGCACGTTCCAGCGCAGGCCGATCGGAGGTCGAAACGATGACCACCGAACGAGCCAGCCCTTCGGCGCCGAGATTGTCCTCGACAAATTCGCGCACTTCGCGCCCGCGTTCACCGATCAGGGCGATCACGATCGCGTCGGCCTGCGCCTGCCGCGCGAGCGTGCCAAGCAAAGTGCTCTTGCCCCCGCCCGCCGCCGCGAAGACGCCGATCCGCTGGCCCCGGCCAAGCGGCAGCAGCCCGTCGATCGCGCGAACGCCGGTTTCTACTTGCCGACTGATCCGCTGCCGCTCCATCGGGGTGGGCGCTGCGGCATAGAGCGGTTGGGTCGCGCGGGCGGCAACCGGCGGCAGGCCGTCGAGCGGTTGAAGGCGCGCGTCGAGCACCCGGCCGAGCAGCGCCTGCGCCACCGGCACGCGGTCATGGCCGATACGCACCAGCACATCGGTCTCACCCGACAGGCCGCGCAGATCACCGAGCGGCGCCAATATGGCTTCATTTCCCACAAGGCCGACGACCTCGGCCAGCAGCGAGGAGCGACCCGCCGGACTCATCAATTCGCAGGTCTCGCCGATCCGCGCAGTGATGCCGCTGACCCGGATCGAGGTGCCGATCGCAGCCTTGACACGACCGCGCTGCTCGAACGCAGGGCCTGCCTCCAGCGTGTCGAACAACGCCTCCAGCTTGACGTCAACCGGCATCGGTCACCTCCCATCGTTGTTCGAGCGCGGCGAGTTGCACGCCCAGATCGGCGATGATGCGGCCGTCAGGGCCGCTGATGCGGCACTGATCCTCGGCCAGCGCCGGGTCGCCGCGTATGTCGACTTCCGCCGGAACGGGCTGTGCAGCGAGCCGGGTTCGCACGGCGTCTTCCATCGTCGGGGCCAGTTCGACGACCATCGGCCCCTGCCCGCCCGCTGCCTCCACCGCGCGACGCGCGATGCCCACCATCAGATCGGCAGGCTCGATCGCGCCGACGATCTGGCGCAGCGCGGCAAGGGCGAGGTCAGCAATCTGTGCCTGCTGTTCGCTGCGCCAGTCGCTGGCCCGCTGCACGAGTTCGGCCACCGCGTCTGCAAAGGCGGCTCGCCCGGCCGCTTCGCCTTCTTTCCAGCCAAGGATGCGCGCATCCGCCTGAGCCTGTGCCACGGCAGCGGACTGCCCATCGCGCATCCCCCTGATGTCCTTCAGGAGGGCGATCGCATCCTCGACCCGCGACCGCTCGTCAGCGCGGATCAGAGGGCTATCGCTTGCGAGCAGCGTGTGGCTGTCGCTATGGATTAGCTGATAGGCCATGCGGCGCTTTCCCTGATGAAGCGTTCAGCCCGCGCCATGCACGCCGCCGCGCGGGGGTCGTGCGGGCCAGCATCCCCGATGCGATGGGCGAGCAGCGGCGGCACGGCGACGCGCAACAGATCGTCGGCAGCATCCGGCAAGGCAGAAGGCGAAGGCAATGGGGCATCGCCGGGGCTTTGATCGGTCAGAACATCCTCGAACAATGGGCCGCCAACCAGCACGGCATAAGCACGCAGCCGGATGCCATCGATCTCAGCCGCCAACGTAGAACGCCCGGCCAGCAGCAAAGCAATCATGGCGACCCGGCGCTGGGCTTCACGATCCAGAAGCGGCCAGGCTGGCAACCCGGCCAATTCCGCGAAAGTAGGCGACCCGCCCCCCGCCTGTCGGGTCAGGAAGCGCCTGCCGCGCCCAGCGGACGACGCAGTTGCCGCCGCCAGACATGCGATCCGGTCGCGGCCGATCGGTAGCGACTGCATCATACCGCCGGCTCGGTATCGCCCGGCACTGTATCGCGCGTTACCGGCACGACCTTGCGCGCTGGACGCCGCCGCCGCCAGAACAGCGCGACTAGCCCGCCCAGCCCGACCACGGCCAACGCAATTCGAGTCACAGGCGAATCAAATTGCGCCAGCGCCATGTCCTGTCGCGGCGCCACCGCCTGGCTGGGGAACATCACCACCGACACCTTGTCGTAGGTAAGCCCCTCTATGCTGTTGGTGACCAGCGCCTTGATCGCGCCAGTCTGGCTGCGCAGGTCGTAGCCGGGCTGATATTTGATGAAGACCGCAGCGGAGGCGGGCTTCACCTTCTCCGACAGCGGATCATCCTGCGGCATGGCAAGATGGACGCGCGCCTGCACCACGCCGTCAATCTCGCTCACCGTATGGCCCAGTTCCTGACTAAGGCCGTAGATCAGCCGCGCCCGCTCCTCGATGGGAGACGAAACGAAGCCCTTCTTTTCGAACACCTGCCCCAAGGTTGCGAAATCGTCGCGCGGCAGGCCCTTGGCACGCAACAACTGGATCGCCTGCGAAAAATGGTCCGTATCGACGTTGACGCTCCACAACCCGTCCTTGCCAGCGGACTTGCCCGCGTCGATATGCGCATCGCGCAGCACGGCGATCATGTCGTTGGCCTGCGCCTCCTTGAGCTGGCCATATATCTCCTGAGTGCCGCACGCACTGAGCATCAGCGCGGCGATTAGAACGAGCGGCGTCGCGCCGAGGCGCGCATTTAATCTGGCCATGATGCCTCTCCTTCGTCACCCGGCCCGGTCAGCCCTGCTGCCGGAACAGTTGCTGCACGCCGTCCGAACTGCGGTTGGCGATGTTCGAGGTCAGTTGGCAATGGAACATGAATTCCTGACATCGCATCGTCAGTTGCACGATCTCGCCGGGCGTCAGTTCGCCACCCGAAGCCTCGACCGACCGGGCGAAGTCTGTGACCGACTTCGCCTCGCCATTCACCTTGTCGAGCGTGCCCAGCATGTCGCGGACGGCGGGCGACATATCCTTGCCGCCGACATGGTCGGCCGCTGCAGCCTTGAGTGATGCATTGAAATCGGCGATCACATCGGCGCCTGCCTGTTGTGGCATGGCAGGCGCCAGTTCGATCGCACGGGGTGGAGCCGCGACTTGCGCAGCAACGGCCTCGACACTCATCTCACTGTTTCCGCGCCATGGTTTCGAGCGCCTTGGATACGCTGTCGAGCGAACTGTGCGAGCTGTTCGACAGGAAGCTCATTTTCATCGCCTCGGCCGTCAGCATCGTGATCTGCGAGGGGTTGTCCCCGCCTTCATTGGCGATGAGATCGGACTTCTGCTCGATCCTCGAAGCCTGACTGTCGAGCGCCTTGCCCCAGGCGTCGGCAAATGCCTCGAACCAGTTGGCGGGGGCATCGTCCTGACGCATTCGTGCGCCGGTCAGTGGGGTGCTGGCCAGGGTCGCCATCTCTGTGCTGGAAATATTACTCATCATGCATCTCCTTTGCTCTTGTGGATTTGGGGGTCTTCAGAGGGTGATCTGTTCGGCACGGCCGTCCTTCTCGAACACCACGGCGCCCGCGCTGACCGACACCAGCCTGTGCCCGGTGGGCAGGGTTGCGCCGGGGAACCAGTGCGATCCGTCGGCAGTGACGATATGAGCGGGATTGGCGACGACCGTGGCGAGGCCTGCGCCGCTTTGCGCGAAAAAGGCCTGGAGCGGGTTTGCGCCTAGTGCATCGTCGATGCGGAAAGCGACCTTGCGCACGACCGGCAGATCCTTGTGCAGCAGGGCGCGCACCTGATCCTGGCGGTTGGCGGGCATATAGCCCGCATTGACGACAAGCGCGGCCGGTGCGGAGGGCGCGACCCGCGCGGCGATGCCTTGCGCCTGAAGGATGTCGGTGGCCTCAGCCGCCAGAGCCGTGCCAGTCTGCACATCGACGGTCGCATCGGCGTCGCGCTGCGCTACGAGCGCGCGCAGGCGGGCGAGTTCCTCTTCGTCGGAAACCGCCCCCTTGACCGCCAGACTGCCCTCATCATCCCCGGCGACGGAGACGGCTGGGAAGCCGCTCTGCCGCAACTCGGTGGTCATCTCCCGAGCGTTCGCGCGGCTGGACAGCATCATCTGGCCCACCGGCTGGGCCGCAGCCGCGACAAGCAGCCCGCCACAGCCCAGCCCCAGCGCCAGCCGCAGGGTGTGCCGATCGATCCGGCCATAGCCGGTCCGCGCGATGTCGAACAGCCGGTCAGACAGGCGCGGGGCGGGCAGTTCCTCGCCCGGCACGCCGCGAGGTGTCCGCGCAATGTCGTTCGCGTCCCGCCAGCGAGCCGATCCCCGTTCGCCATGCGCGATCAGATATTCACCGAAGCAGAACGGTAGATAGGCAGGCAACTGCGCGTCCTCACCCGCCTCCAGCGCGCGGCCAAGCAGTTCTGCGCGGCCTTCGATGACGCGCATCGTGGCGCGATCGCCCATCAGCCGCAGTTCGATCGTCCCTTCGCGCGTACCGGCGCCGCGCAACACGACATCATTGGCGAGACCGTGGCCAACGCAAAGCCGATCGCGGCCATCCAGCGGAAACTCCTTGCCCTCCAGGCGACCGGACAGGATGCGCAGCACGCGCCTGCTGACCGCCCGGCTGCGGGCAAGATCGATGACGGGCATATCGGTCATGGCTTGCTCTCCATGGGAAGGGACTGGACGGCCTGATGCGGGGTGGGCAGGCGCGGAATGACGGGCGGGGCCGTCGCCAGTGCACTCGCCTGCGGGGCCATGGCCGCTGCCGTGGTTTCCAGCCGAGTGATGCGGGGGGAAATAAGGAACAGGCGCTCCGTCTTGGTCCGCTGGCGAGAGCGGGTCTTGAAAAGTTCGCCCAGCACCGGGATATTACCCAGCAGGGGAACCGAATTTTCGGCGTCGAGGTCCGAATTGACCGTCAGCCCACCCAGTAACAGGCTTTCGCCTTCGGCGATCAGCGCCTGAGTGTTGACGCTGGCACGCTCGACGATCGGGATATTGTCGACATTGCCTTGGAGGATCGCGCCATCCTCAACATTCACGACCATCCGGATGCGCGGCTGGCCATTATCGACCAGCACATGCGGGTTAACCCGCAGCACCGTGCCCGCCGTGACGTTGAACAGGTCCACCTGCCGGTCGCCCGCGACGCGGACGTAGAAGGTGCGGGTGCGGTCGAACACCGCCTCGACATTGGACAGGGTTACGAGTTGCGGGCGAGAGATCACGCGCGCCGCGCCCTTTTCTTCCAATGCGTTGATGCGCGCGATGAACTCATTGTTGGCGCCGATGATCCCCGATACGGACAGGCCCCGGTTGACCGACCCCGTGTTGAGTATGTCGGTCGTGGGGTCACCCGTCCGCCGGACGACGTCGCCACCGAACAAGGCGCTGAAATCGCCGCTCTGGAAGCGCCAGTTGATGCCCAGTTCGCGCAGCCGGTCGATATTGATGTCGATGATCGTTGCTTCCAGCTCTACGATCTGCGGCGCGATATCCAGCGCCCGCACCAATCCTTCATAAGCCGTCATATTTTCCGGCCGGTCGCGCACGACGACGGCGTTGAGCGAAGGGTCGACCGTGATGCGCGGACCATTTTGCGGGGGCAAGGCCGCTGGTTGTGCGACCGCGCCCTCCGGCGGCAAGCCCAGATATTCGTCTTCCTGCGCCGTCATGGGTCCGGTGCGCGCGGCATCGGGGCCTATACTGTCGAGACCCCGACCGCCAAGGCGCGGTCGGGACTGGCGAACGCGCTGTTCCCCATAATTGCCGCCGACCGTGCCGATCGCCGCACCGTCGCCCATCACGCGCGCCATCGTCGTGCCGACGCCCGGTACCCGTACCTGCCGGTCGCCGGTCGAGAGCGTGGTGTCGTCGGCACGCGCATAACGCAGGTAGAAGACACGCAGTTCATACGGTTCGATCGCGCCCGGATAGGTCGGAACCGCCTGCGCCCGACCGGGTGCAATGGCCGCGACCGATGGGTGCTCGCGCAATGGGGTCGTGGGCAGGGCGGAAGCAAGTTGCTGCACCTGATCGAGAAAACGGGGCACCCCGGTCGCCATCAGGCTTTCCGCTGAGGTTGGCCGTACCCGGTTGTTGCTGTCAGACAGGTGCGCCCGCGCGACGGCACTCGCCAACTCACCCGCGCGGCCGGAGGGCACGGTCACGGTGCGACTCTCGACATCGTTCGCGCTTTGGACAGTGACGACCGCGCCATCATAATAAGCGATCAGGTTGAAGGCGCTCGACACCTGCGACCAGATACTGGCGGGGACGCCCGAAAATTTGCCGTTGACCTTGCCCGTAACCGCGCCGCCGATCGCCACTTTGAGGCCGCTCGCGCCGAAGAACTGGTTGAGGAAATCGGCGATCGGCTGGTCGCGGGCGGCGATCGTCACCTTCCTGTCGCCAAAGGGCGGATCGGCCGCCATGGCCGGGGCTTGGCCAAAGGAGAGGATCAAGGCCAGGCACAGGCTGCCGCAGCGCAACCGACTCATGCGGCGGCCTCCGCCGGACGTTCGTCTTCAAGCGCTTCGGGCGTGCGATCGAGCGTGCCGACGACATCAAGCGGCAGGGCGGGCGAAAGTTCGTTGAACGCCAGTACCGGCAGTTCGAACAGGTCGCCGCCGATCAGCCGCCGCAGCGGACGGCGCAGGTCGAAGGCGGTCAGGATCGCGACCGCGCCGCACTTGGCCATTTCGCTGCGGATCATGGCAATCATGATGCGGGCATGTTCGGGCTTCATCGCCAGACGGGCAACACCCTCCACCGGCTGGACATTATCGCGGAAGAAACGCTCCAGACGCCCGCCGACCACCATCACCCGAAAGCGGCCATCGACAGCATGGGGTGCGGCGATATAGCGCCGCAGTGAAATGCGGGTCAGGTCGGCAATCGGCATCGCGTTACGCTCCGACTGACCGGCTTCGGCAATGGCTTCGAACACGTCGCGCATATTCCGCAAAGGGACTTCCTCTTCAGCGAGCAACCGCAAGATTTCGGCGATTTTCGGGGTGGAGACGGCGCGCACAACTTCCTTGACGAGATCAGGATAGTCCGCGCCGACGCGGTTCAGGATGATCGTGGTTTCCTGCAAGCCCAGGAACTGTGCGATATGGCGGCGCAGCACGGCTTCGACGGCGGCACCGATTTCCTCCTCCAGCGCCCCGTCGTCCAGCACGCCCGATCCAATGGGCGCTTCGAAGGCGTAGAGCGCCCAGCGCGCTGTCTCATTTACTGGCAGCAGCGTCGTCGTCATATCGGCGGCGGGCATCGGCAGGCCGAGCCGCGCCTGCATGCGCTCCAGCGTGGCGACCAGCAGCGCCTGCAAACGGGCCGCCCGCGCCGCATCCAGCGACGGCGCGCCGATCTCCAACAGAAGGGGACGGACTGGCTGCAATTCCGCAGGCGTCGCCTTGAGCGCTTCGGGCAGCGGCTTTTCGCGCCGGTCGTAGCGGGCCGCCTTGCCCAGAACCCAGGCGCGCGACACCGGATGCTGCCAGATGCCCGACAGCCCCAGCGCCATGCCGATGCCGACGAAGACAGCGGCCGGAAAGCCGGGGATCAGCGCCATCATCAGGCAGAGCGTGGCGGCGGCGAACAACACCGGCGGCTTGCTCATGATCTGCTGGCCGATGGCCTGGCCCAGGCTCGAATCCTTGCTTTCGTCCGTGGTACGCGTCACCAGCAGGCCCGCGGCCATCGCGCTGAACAAGGCCGGGATCTGCGTCACCAGACCGTCGCCGATCGTCAGGATCGAAAAAGTGGTCATGGCCTCGCCCGCATCCATGCCGTGCGAGAAAACCCCGACGGCAAGGCCGCCGATCAGGTTGATGAGGACGATGATGATAGAGGCGATGGCGTCGCCCTTTACGAACTTCATCGCGCCATCGAGACTGCCGTGCAGCTTGCTTTCCAGCTCCAGCGTCTTGCGCCGCTCGCGTGCCTCATCCTTGCCGATCAGGCCCGAACGCAGGTCGCTGTCGATCGACAATTGCTTGCCGGGCATCGCGTCGAGGCTGAAGCGCGCCGCGACCTCGGCCACGCGTTCCGCGCCTTTCGAAATGACGACGAACTGGACGATGGTGATAATGAGGAAGACGACCAGACCGACGATCAGATTGCCGCCCGCGACCATCTGCCCGAACTGTTCGATGATATGCCCGCCCTGCGCCGTGGTCAGGATCATGCGCGTGGTGGCGATCGACAGCGACAGGCGGAACAGCGTGCTGAGCAGCAGCACCGTGGGAAAGGTCGACAGGTCGAGTGGCTTGGAGATATGCAGCGTCGAGAGCAGCAGCAGCAGGCCGATGGTGATGTTGGTCGCGACCAGCATGTCGATGACCAGAGCGGGCAGCGGCAGGATCAGCAGAGCGACAACCGATACGACGCCGGCGACCAGCATCAGGTCGGCGGGGCGCGCCATGCCGCCTGGAATCCGTGGAAAGAAATTTGCAGCGGCCATGGCTCAGATCCCGCCGGCGCCGCGCAGCGCCGCATAGCGGCCCATCACCTTGACGACATAGTCCTGGGTTTCGCGATAAGGCGGAATGCGGTTGCCATAGCGTGCCACCGCCCCTTCCCCGGCATTATAAGCGGCCAGGATCAGGTTGAAATCCCTGCCATAACGTGCCTGCAACGTCTTGAGCAGGCGCGCGCCGGTATCGATATTGGTCGCCGGGTCATAGAGCGTCTCAGCCGCCACGCCAAAGCGCGATCCGGTGTCAGGCATGATCTGCATCAGGCCCCGCGCTCCGGCGTGCGACAACGCCACCGGTTTGTAGGTGGACTCCGTGCCGATGATTGCGTGCAGGAACAGAGGGTCGATGCGATAGGCCTGGGCAGCCGCCAGGATATGGGGATCATAAACAGTGGCGGATGACCCAGGCATATAGGCGATGGCACGAGTGCCGGCGGGAGCGGCGGCCGCGGGTTCGGCCACCTTCCGCTTGCCGCCCTTGCGACTCTTATCCTCCGGCGCCTTCACACCAATGATCCGCGCGACATCCGGGGGCGTGGTCAGGGTAGCGCGAGGCGCCGCGACGATGCGGGCCGCACAGCCCTGCAACGCGCTATAGTGCGAGGCGCTCGCCGAATCCGCGACGCGCAGCGGGTGGGTGAGCGGACAGGCGCTGAAGTCGATCGCCGACCAACCAAGCCCTGATTCGGCCAGCGCCGGATTTGCCACAGCAGAGCATAATAGCGCCATACTATTGGCAACTATTATTTTCCTAATATTCGGCATCCTGACGATCTCCTAATCTGGTGACGTCCACACACCAAATCACAGAATCTATCAGTCAAATATTATTGTGCGGGAAGTTATAACGAGTCCCGCCATTTGTTGCCGGGGAGCAATAGGCGAGTTATTGTTACAGAAAACTGCAAAGCGACATTGCCCACGACGAACTGTGCAAAAACCGACACTGACGGAAATAATTGCAATTTTATGACATAAAATACTGTATTAATGACATTTTTTTAACTTTTTTATTAAAAACTGTGCCGGGAACGTAATATCCTTGCAAACCACTCGGCTGGCCCGAAAGCCGTTCACAGGGGTTGACGGACCGTCCCCCGAGGTCAATTTTTACTCGCGTCCACACACCCAGTATTTGCCGTAGATAATCTTTACTCAAAAACCCCGTTCGGGGCGGTGCGGCTGATGCGGTTGCCTGAACAGGCAGCCCCGGCGTGGTGGAGCAGGACATGGCCGAAAAGAACAGCGGCGGCGACAAGACGGAAAAGCCGACCCGAAAGCGGTTGCGCGACGCGCGCCAAAAGGGCGATGTCGCCAGATCGAAGGATGTAGCGCCCGCGCTGGGCATGATCCTGTGGGTTATATTGCTGACCTTCGCCACCGGCTTTGCGGGCAGCAGCATCCTCACGCTGATGACCGACAGTCTGACGCTGGCGACCACAACGCCTTTCGCCCATGCCGCGCCACAACTGGGCTGGGCCGCCTTGTCGGCATTGCTGGCCATCTGCCTGCTGGTACTGGGTCCGGCTGCACTGGCGGGCGTGGCAACGGAATTCCTCCAGATCGGCGTCATCGTGACGACGCACAAGATGAAACCCTCGCTCGACAAGCTCAATCCGATGGACGGCCTCAAACGAATGTTCAGCCTCGACAATCTGGTCGAGCTGCTGAAAACCATCATCAAGGCGGTGTTGGTGATCGCGATCGCCATCTTCATCCTCTGGGCCTCGGCCGATGATTTCGCCAGCATTGTGCAGGCCGCCGCCTGGTCGCCCATGACCGGCAATGGCCCGCAGGTGGCGGGCGCCGTCCTGGGGCTGACCCGATCGCTGACGCTCCAGATGTTCGGATGGACCTGCGGCGTCTTCCTGCTGGTCGCGATCGCCGACCGGGCGTGGGTGCAGCATGGCTTCATCAAGAAGCTGCGCATGAGCCGCCGCGACATCAAACAGGAGCATAAGGATAATGAGGGCGACCCGATGATGCGGGCGCAGCGGCGGCAGATGCATGAGGAATGGGCGAACCAGAACGCGATCGGCGCGGCAGGCAAAGCCAATGTGCTGCTGGTCAATCCCACCCATCTGGCGATCGCGCTCGATTTCGATCCCGACGATTGCCCGGTGCCGATGGTCGCGGCCAAGGGCGAAGGGCCGCTCGCCGCCGCGATGCGCGCGGAGGCGGAACGCGAGGGCGTACCCATCGTCCGCAATATCGGTCTGGCGCGCAATTTGTGGGTCAATGGCGAGGTTAACGGGCCAATCCCGCGCGACATGTTCGACGCCATCGCTGAAATCATCCTGTGGGCACGCCGGTCGCGCGATGGTCTGGAACCTGCGCAGCGGGAGGATATGCCATGAATATCGGCGCGTTCCTGGCCAGCCTGTTCGCGATCATCGTGGCGCTGGGCGTGGTGCTGGGCCTTGCCTGGCTGTCGCTGCGCCTCTTCCGGCAATGGCAGGACCGCACGCAGGGCGGCGAAGAGGGCGAGCGCCCTATCCGCTTCCTGCGCGCGCTGGCGGTCGGCCAGCGCGAGCGCGTCACCCTGATCGAAGTGCGGGGCGAGGTCATGCTGGTGGGCGTGACCAGCGGCGGCATCAGCCTGCTCGCCCGCTGGCCGCAGGGCGACACACCTCCGCCGGGGAGCCTGCATTCATGAATGCAACGCCCCTGCCCCATTTGCCGGTGATGAACCCGGACGAAGCTTTTATCCGTCAGGCTGTGGTGTCGGCGCTCACCGGGCGGCGTTGCGGCGACCGGGTGCTGGCAGCATCCCTTCCTCTTGTACCACCGATACAGGATATATGGTTCGCGTGCGAGGGCGGCGTGAGCCTTGCCATCGCGATGTTGGACGATGTGCCGCAGGTTTTCGCCGCCGGGGACGGACATGCCGCGGCGGCACTGCTCGACCGCGCCGATCCGCTGCTGGCGGAAGTCGAAGCGGCGTTGTCACTATCGTTCGACCCGCGCGACATTATGGATGGTGGCGTGCCGGGCGGGCTGATCGTGCAGGTCGATGCCTTCGCGGCCCCGGATGCAGCGGCACACGACCGGCTGCTGATCGCCCTGCCGCCCGACATCGCGATCCTGTCGTCGCCTGCGCCCGCCGCGTCCGAATTGCTGGGCAGCCTGCCCGTGCCCGTGCGGCTGTGCATCACTGGCCCCAGACTATCGCCGATCGACGCCGCGACCCTGTCGCCGGGCGACTTGCTGTTGCTGGGTCGAGGGTCGCTGACCGCCACATTGGGGCTGGACGGTGGTGACATGCTGCGCGGGCGCTTCGATCCGCAGGCCGTGTGTTTCCAGCCCGATCCGCGATCCTGATCCCCTTCCGGAGTGCCCGAAATGGACGATACCCCACCTTCCGAAGCCATGGCACAGCCCGGCCCGGCCGAACCGCCGCCCTTTGCCGATGGTAGTTTCGCCGTGCCGCTGACCCTGGAACTGGAGCGTACCCACATCCCCTTCGCCCGGTTGCAGGCGGTGCGCGAAGGTGCGGTGCTGCCGCTGGCCGACGAAAGCGGACGGCTGGCGGTGCGCGTGCTGGCGGGGGAGCGCCTGATCGCCACCGGATCGCTGGTCGCGATCGGCGAAGGCTATGGCGTGCTGATCGACACCATCCACAAGGAGGGCTGAATGGACCTGTCCGCCTTCACACCGGGGACGGCGCTAGTCACCGTCGTCCTGATCGCGCTTGCGCCCTTCATCGCGGTGATGGTGACATCCTTCACCAAGATCGTCGTGGTGCTCAGCCTGCTGCGCAATGCGCTCGGCCTGCAACAGGTGCCGCCCAATGTCGTGCTGAACGGGATCGCGCTGATCCTTTCGCTCTATGTCATGTATCCGACGGTGCAGCAGATGGCGGCCGCTTCGGGTGAGCGGGCAATTCCCACGCAGAGCAGCCAGATATTCTCCGCTGCCGACCGGGCGAAGGAGCCGTTGCGCGCTTTCCTCATCAAGCATAGCGACCCCAATGAGCGTGGCTTCTTTCTGCGCACGCAACAGCGCGTCGCCCAGCAGTCCAACACGCAGGCGGCCAGCGCCACCGACTTCATCGTCGTCATTCCCGCCTTCATCGTCAAGGAACTGACCAGCGCTTTCCAGATCGGCTTCCTGATCTTCCTGCCCTTTCTGGTCATCGACCTCGTCATCTCCAACATCCTGCTGGCGATGGGGATGATGATGCTGTCGCCCGTGACCATCTCCCTGCCCTTCAAGCTGTTGTTGTTCGTGATGGTCGATGGCTGGGTGAAGCTCTCCCACGGTTTGGTGCTGGGTTATGTCTGAGAACGCGGCATGAGCGACGACATGGTCCGCATGACCATCGACGCGCTGTGGCTGGTGCTGCTGCTGTCCGCGCCGCCGATCGTTGCGGCGTCCGCCGTTGGCCTGCTGGTCGCGCTGGTGCAGGCGGCGACGCAGCTTCAGGAACAGACGCTGCAATATACGCTGAAATTCTTCGCAATCGTCGCCACCATCTTCCTAACCGCCTCGCTGCTGGCGGGGACGCTGTATCGCTTCAGCGACCAGATATTCGTCGAATTTCCGGCGATGGCGCGCGGATGATGGATGCGGTGCCACTATGGATGGGGCAGTTGCTGCTGGTCGGCATTGCCTCTGCGCGCTTCGGCTTCGCCTTCATCATGATGCCGCTGTTTGCCAAGGAGACGATCCCGGCGACCGTGCGCAACAGCATCATCCTGACCTTCGGCGGGGTCGCTTTCGCCATGCAGCCCAATTTCATGGTGCGCGACATCGGCACCTTTGGCTGGGCGGCGATGCTGGCGCGCGAGGCAGGGATCGGCATCGTCATTGGCCTGTTCTTCGGCACGATATTATGGGCGATGGAGGCGGCGGGCGAGATCATAGACGCCAAGATCGGATCGACCATCGGCCAGATCCTCGATCCCAATGGTGGCACCATGACCTCGCTCAACGGCGCATTGCTGGAACGGCTGGCCCATGTGCTGTTCGTCGCTTCGGGGGGCCTGCTGCTGTTCGTCGCCACGGTGATGGAAAGCTTCGCCATCTGGCCCATCGCGCAGCAATGGCCCGGCCTGAGCCTGAAAACGCTGGCCCTGTTCGAGGGCGAATTCGGTCGGATGATGATGCTGGCGCTGGTCTTTGCCGCGCCGGTGCTGACGATGCTCTATGTCATCGACATGGGGCTGGGCCTGCTCAACCGCTTCGCCCAGCAACTGAATGTTTTTTCGCTGTCGCTCTCCATCAAGAGCTGGGCGGCGACCGCGCTGCTGCTGGTGCTGGTGCCGTTGCTTGCCCAGGCGGTGATCGCCGACCTCGCCACCCGCGCCGACGTGGTGCGCGCCATATCCGGGGCGCTGTCGCGATGAGCGAGCCGCCGATCGACCAGGATGAGGAAGCGCGCCTGCGCGAACTGATGCGGCTGCTGCGCAAGGCCGATGCACGCGCGGGGCAGGAAGATGTACTGGTGGGCGAATTCCACATTCCCCGATCGCGCATTCCCGAACGGCATCTGATGGGAGTCGGCACGCTGACGCGCACCGAGGTCGCGGTGATGCGCTTTCTTGGCTGGGGGCGCGCCAATGCCGACATCGCGACCCTGCTGGTCATCAGTGAGAATACGGTGCGCGTCCACCTCAACAATATGTGTCGCAAGCTGGAACTGGACGGCGTGCGCGAACTGAACGCGCTCGCAGGGCTGCTGTTTCACCCTTTGAGCTAGTCGGATCGCTTAGGCCCTTAGTCGGATCGGTGAGAGTAGGCGCGGAACCAATGGGTCATAACGATGGACGACGACGGCGGTTCGACCCGTTCGCGCCGCCGTCCCGTAGCCCCGCGGCACGGACCAGAATTGATACACAAACAGGAGAATTGAGATGTTCGGCATTGACAGCTTCAACCCGGTTTCCCTCCTCGCCACCTCGATGTTCGGCCCGATCGGCGGCGTCGTCGCCCAGCTCGCCCAGCAGGTTTTCTCCTCCTTCGGTCAGAATCTGATCCAGCAACTGGGCCAGAATCTGGGCCTGCCCCAGTCGACCATCGACATGGCGCAGGGCAGCTTCGCCGGTTCGATCGGCGACTTCCAGGGCGCGGCCCTGAACCTCAACGAATCGATCTCGGGCTTTGGTGAGGCCACTGGCGCCAGCCCCTCCGAAATCGGCTCGGCCCAGAGCGGCTTCCAGGACATCATGCAGGGCTTCATTGACCAGATGAGCCAGAGCGAAGAGTTCAAGCAGGCCAAGGCCACGGGTGGCAAGGGCGGATCGGCCGGCGCAAACAGCACCGGCGCACCGGGCTGGCTGATGGCGATGGCGCAGGCGCTGGGCGCCGAGCTGGATCGCCTGGGCGACGACATGCAGCAGCGCGCCGAATCGCTGACGGGCGACGATCCAAGCGGCAGCGCCGAATTCGGTGTCGTGTCGCAGCAGTTCAGCATGTTGATGAACGCCACCAACAACGCGATCAAGTCGGTCGGCGAAGCGATGGCCAACACCGCACGCAAGCAATAAGCTCAACTCGTCCCATAGATGGGACGGCTGGGAGGCCCGTTCATTGGAACGGGCCTCCTTTGCCGTTATGGAACAGGCACGAAAAGGAGAGTGGCATGAAAACCCTAGTCCTGACGATTCTCGCCCTTGTCAGCACCTCCATGCCGGTCATGGCACAGGATATCGCCCCCGCCATCGATCCGATCGAAAATGCACGCGGCCTTCATCAGCGCAGTATCATGGGCGCGCATGCCAAGCGCGCACGCCAGGGAGGCACGGCCACGGCGGGCAAGCCCCGTCCCGGCACCACTGCCTTCCAGCAGCAGGCCTGCGCCAACCGGCCGCAATATCGCAAGCAATATGGCGTGGATCATCCCCAGGTGCAGAAGCTGGAATCGCTCTGCGCACAGGCGGGATACTGACGCCAGCTAATCGGATCGACTAGGACGCTAGTCGGATAGGCGAGTGCAATCCCTGCCCTGCCATCGCATCCTGCCAGCCAATCAGCGACAGGAGAATGCGCGATGCTCTTTGGCGCCCTGACCAATAATGTTGCCGACGCCGTGCCGCTGCTGGGAGGGCCGCTGAATAGCCTGCCCTGGTATCTGCCACCCCATAGCCAGGCCAATCGCAGCGCGACAAGCTCCAGCCTGCAAATGGGCCCAGGCATTTTCGGCTCCTTCGGCGATGCGATCGACGGCGGCGTCGGCGCTTTCAGCCGGATTGCCCGCCATTATCAGGCTGTGGGCGGTATGCTCGCCGATCTCGAAGCAGCGCCTGTGCTGACGCTGAAGGCCGGCACCAGCGAGCAGACATCGAAACAATCCACCGTCGATCTGGGCGAGGAATATCGGCTGATCCTTGACACTGGAACCGGCGTCATCGCCGTGGAACAACTGGCCACCGGCACGCTGACTCCGATCTGGGGGCAGGATGCGGGCGGCAAAGGACCGGAACTACGGCAGGAAAGCTGGTTTGGCCTCGACAATGGTACGGCGCTGGCGATCGAGACGGCGCCCGCACCTGACCATGCCAATGGCTTCATCCCCGCCCGCATCGATATAAACCGCGATGGCCGGACCCTCTCGCTAAAGGCGGTCGGATGAGCCGGATGATGACGGTGCTGGTCGCAGCGGCCCTGACGGTCACGCCGGCAAGCGCGTTCACCGTTCCGCCACGCACGCCGCCCGGACTCGCCGCAGCCATCGACCGTGAAACCATGGGCGACGGCGAGCAGGCGGCCGCAGTGGATGCGTCCTATCGCCCTGACCCCGCCGTGCGCCGCAAACTGGCCGACATCATGTCGGAAGGGGCCGCCAAAACCGGTGCCAATGAGGCACAGGAGATGCGCCAGATCGTCCTGTCGGGCGAAGCGGTGCGGCAATATGAAAAGGTCGCGCCGGTGCTGGGCTATCGCGCCAATGATGCGATCGATGGCCTCGCCTTCTATCTGCTCGCCCAATGGGGCGTTGCCAACGATTATCGGCCCGACATCAGCCGGGCGCAGGCGGCAGGCGTCCGTCGACAGGCCGCCAATGCCTTCGCCAGCGTCGCCGATCAGGTCGGCACCGACGCCATGCGCCAGGAATTTGGCGAGATGCTGATGATCCAGGGGGCGATCATGGCGGGCACGCATGAAGCAGCGCTGCGCGCCGGGGATGAGGCCACGCTGGCGCGCTATGCCGATATGGCGCGTGAGGGCGGCAAGGCGCTGTTCACCGTCGATCCAACGACCCTCATCCTGACTGACGAAGGCTTCCGCCGTAAATAGCAGGCGCCCCGCTAGTCGATCCGACTAGCGCGATAGTCGGATCGCGGAGCGCCCCGCGCGGCCCGATATGCTCTTATCCTTGCAGACGCGGAAATGCCCGCACGGAGAAGAAGCAGACCAATGAGTATCGATCCCACCTTTGGCGCCAGTCCTGTCGGCGCGCTTGCCGGCGCAGGCCAGAGCGGCGGCGCAACGGGCAGCATCGCTGATGCCGTCCGCGCCCTTGCGGGCGATGTCGTGGGACAGGTCGCAGGCAATCTCGGTCTCATCGATCGCGCGCCGCTTGGTCAGGGCGATATCTATCACATCGCGCCGCTGGCCGATGGTATCGCGGTCAGCCTGGGCGACAGTTCTGCCGCCAGCATCGGTGCGCTGACCCGCGCGCTGGAGGATTTTGCCGGGGCGGTGGCGTCGGACATGGCGGCCTATGCCGACGGCAAGACGCTGGAGCTGGCTGACGCGGCCCTGCGCACCGAAACGCTTTCCCAGGCCGGCGATGTCGCCGGTGTCATTCAAGGGCTCGACCGGGCGATCGACGCCTTTGATTCCGCCCGCACTTCATCGCCGCCGGCATAGGGCCGCGCGTGCCGCTTTGGAAGGAACGTAGCATGACGACGATCAACAACACGTTCAATCTCAACTTCACAGTCAACAATTTCAATGCCGCGCCTGCCAATCAGGCGGCGGCGGGCATGACGCTCCAACTCGCAGCGGGCATCATGGCCAGCTATTTCCAGCCTATGATGGCCAGCGCCTTCGCCTCGGCACGGCTGCCCGGCCTGTTCAATTTCCAGGGCGGTTCGTTACTGCCATCCAGCACTTCGAGCCAGCCCAGCTTCGTGCCTGCAGCCGATGCCCAATGGTCGGCGTCGCTTCAGAATGAAAGTCAGGGTTCGATCGATCTGGGCGACGGCTATTCGCTGCAACTGGACGAGCGCAATTCCGAAATCACCATCTACAATGAGAATACAGGCGAAACGACGCAGATCTGGGGCGATCCCCACGTCAATATCGATGGCGAACATGCGTTCGATTTCTGGGGCACCACGACCTTCGAACTGGAAAACGGCACGAAAATCACGGTCGACACCGAGCAGTTTGCCAGTAATCCGAACGAATATGTCTCCAGCCAGTTGACGATCACCAAGGGCGATCAGGCGATCATCGTCGATGGCATCAGCCAGAACGAACTGGGCGACCTGTCGGTATCGATGTCAAACAACGGCCAGGCGATCGACGCCCTGACCCGCGACGGCTTCGTGCTCAATGAAAATGCGACCGGATCGGGTTGGCGTTCGGAGTTGACCGGTCAGGTCGCCACCCAGATCGATCTCGACTCGACCCGCGTCGGCGCGCTCTATGGTCCGGGCAGCACCATGCCCAGCCTTGGCGAAATCAGCCAGTCGCTCTCGGCCTTTCTACTCTTCGGTTTTGCCGACGCGCTGGCGGGCGGGCTGGACTTCGGCGGCACCGGCAGCACCAGCGCACGTTTTGCGGCGCAGCCCGAATTGATCTGATCGACCGGCGGGGCGGCGGTCCGCCGTCCCGCCCTTCATCGCAAACAGGTATCGAGGGTGTAAACATGGGTACGGAAGCTGCAGACAGCATTGGCCAGAGTTCGGCGAACGTCAGCTCGACCACGTCCACATCGACCGACGTCGCAACCGATTTGGTTACGCAACATCGTTCCGCTGGCACCCTCGATACAACCGCTCTGGCGGCTGATGTTCAGGCGCGCACGGCCAATGATCCCGATGCGCGCGCGGCCCTTGGCACATCGGTCGAAGCGCAGATGACGCCCGTGGAGCGCGGCCAGTTTGCCGCCGCGATGGATGCCGCCAACGACAATGCGCAAACATCGGGCACTTACAGCGCTACGGTGGAGGGGCAGACCTTCTCCGTCGGCCATCCCGACGCGCCGGCCGTGTCCGACTGGGCCGCACAGCCAGAAGGCCCTGGCTACAAGGAAGCGTGGGATGCCACCGCAACCCGGCTCGGCACCACCGATCCCGCCACGATTACGCAGGCGATCGAGGCCCAGCTCTATCCGGCCGACGCCACCATCACGCTGGATCCGATCACGGTGACGGCCGATACTGCGCCGCCAGAACAGCCCCAGCCTTCCGAGGAAGGCGTCGGCTCCTTCTTCGAGGGGCTGGTGAAGGGCGATTTCAGCAATAATGATAGCTGGTCGGCGACCGCCGGACAGGTGGTTGGCGGCTTCATTCCCTTCGTGGGTCAGGCCGCAGACGCCCGCGACACCGTGGCCGCAATTGACGGCGTGATCCAGGGCAAGGACGGCGCCTGGGGCAATCTGGGCCTCGCCGCCGTTGCCTGGGTACCCGGCATAGGCGACATTGCCAAAGGCGCGCTGCGCGGCGGCGAGAAAGCGCTGGATGCCGGAACCGATGTCGCGCAGCAGGCGACTCGCCATGCCGATGAGGTGGCCGATGTCGTGCGGCCGCGCATCGAGATGGATGGTGGCAGCAAAGGCGACTGGTCGCCTGAACTCAACGCCCGCAATCTCACACCCGATGCGGATTATGTCGTCAACGGCTATACCTATCGCACGGACGCGCAAGGACGCGTCGCCGATGTCGAGGGGCAGTTGAACCTGAATACTGCCGACCGCAACAGCTATCAGCAGGGTGTGTCGGGCCGTGAGGATCGCCTGCCCGACGATCAGGGCGGGCACCTGATCGCCTCGATCTTCAACGGGCCAGGTGATCGCGTGAACCTGGTGCCGATGAACGGCAATTTTAACATGGGTGCCTGGCGTGACCTGGAGCGCAGCTTCCAGGACGCTTTGCAGGATGGCAAGACGGTTGATGTGAAAATTGAGGTGAAATACGGCGCCGACGGGCAGCGGCCCGACAGTTTCCGTGTGAATTACACCATTGATGGAGTACCCAGAACCCGGATGTTCGACAATGTACCCGGAGGGACGAAGTGACCGATGCCGATCCACACCTGACCATTGCCCAGCATCTGGTTCAGGCAGCGCCGACAGGATGGCAGAAACTGTGGACCGAAGGGAAAGTGGGTGAAGGGTACAGCGATCTGCTGTTCGCCTATGCATCGGCGGAAAAAGACCGAAATTATTTCGTGCCTTCCTATGAGGATAATGAAGTTATCCATGCGGAACTGGTCAAACTGCGTGACCGGATGCAGCAGGAAGGCAAGGAAAAATGGTCGCATTTCACCTTCACGCTCCAACCTGATGGCAAGTTCAACCTGCATGTCGATTATGATGACTGAGTAACGCCATCATCCCCGCTCCTAGAACGGATTTCGATCTGATTGCATCAGATCGGCCGCTCAGGCTTTTGTTTTACCGCGATTTCTTAATCGTCAGATGATTGGCTGCACCGAACTGCGTTTCTATCTGACTGGAAATCGCTCTAATCATATCGATTAGCCCTCTAGTCGAAACGCGGAGCGATTTTTACGGACGGATGCGCGAAAGAAGGTGAAGCGCCGCAATCAAAGGAGAGCCCATCATGGCCGATCCCGTCGGAGATGCCGTCAATACGATCAATGAAAAGCTCGACACGTCGGGCTGGTTCAATACCGTCACCAATGACGAGACGCATGACATCGTCAACACGCTGACGAACCTGCCTGCGGACCAGGCCGATCAGGTGATCGACCGGCTGCAACAGGATGGCAAGCTGGACGGCGTCGCGCATGAGGTCATGGATGGTGACTGGTTCGGCAACGGCGGCCTTTCGGGCGATGAGCGGCGCGGTTTTCTGGCGGATATGGCGGGCAAACTCGACGGCCAGAGCCTGACGGCGCTCAGCGACAGCTTTTCCCGCGTCGACAATGGCGGCTTTGAACCGGTGAGCGAGTTGGGTTCGGCGGTTTCCACCCATGCCTCCCCCCAGACCAAGGTCGAGTATATCGGCGCGATGAAAGCGCAGGTGGATGACAGTTCGCAGACCGACATCGGCTTCGGCTACAGCGCCAACAGCTTTCAGGATGCGGAGGCAACAGCGGTCGGCGATGTTCTGGGTAGCCTGCGCGGCAGCTATGCCGAAGAGGGCTTCAACGCGATCGGCGACAAGCTGCCGGATGTACTGACGTCTTCCATCGACGGGCAGATGACGACCACCACCAGCTATGGCGGCGCATCCAACACCATGACCTGGAACGCCGACAGCTATGAGGCGATCATGGACGCCGCCGCCAGCACGGGCAATGCGGACCAGAAGGCGCAAATCTTCGACGCGGGCGTCGATACCATGCGCGAGGTTCGCGACACCGGCAATGTGATCGGTGGCCTGACCGTGGTCGGCAAGGACGACGCCATGCGCCAGATGACCGATGGCCTGACCAAGATCATCGACAGCGACACCAGCGGGGTGATGCGCGAACTAACCTTCAATCAGGGCACGATGGATGGCTCCAACTTTGCGGCCTATGCCAAGGAGATGCTGAACCAGGGTCGCGAAAGCGAATTGGGGACGCAGATGGGCCGATTGCAGGTCGGCAATGACGGCACCGAAAATCCGGTTGAGCGGCTGAACGCGGTCGAGACGGTGCCCGGCACCAATCAGGAACGGCGCGCCAATGCCGGGGCGCTGGGCTATTTCGTCGGCGGCACCTATGCCGCCACCGCCGCCAGATCCGCCGATGTGCAGGAACAGCGCGATACCGTGACCGCGATCCTCAAATCCGCGCTGACGGTCGTGGACAAGGGCGCGTCGCTCGGTGGGCCGGCCGCGCGCGGCGTTGCCGCCGGTGCGGCGGTCGCCAAGGAATGGATGCAAATCGCCGTCAAGGGCGCTATTGCGGACGAGGGCGCGGCGGCCGCAATACGGCTGGAACGAGCGGCGCTGCCGGTCAATGGGCAGACGGGAGAGCTGGGCGTGGGCGACAATGTGGCAAGCGCATTTGAGGATCGGCTGGCGTCGGTGAGCCGCACGGCGCAACCCTGACCCTATGCGCAGCGCGATCGGACGGATGGTTGTTGGCACGATGGCATTCCTGTCCGCTTGTAGTGGCGCGCCGGCAGTGATCGACCCGCCGCTCCCGCCCCAACTGGTGTCACATGATGAATTGCCGTTCGGCGATGCTGTCGCCGGTCAGGTAACGCGGGCGTCCAACGCGGCGCGCGACAGGCTTGAACCGCAATGGGGGCGCCTGCAGTCCCGCGTTTATACGCTTGCGCCCGCTGATGCCGCTACGATGCAGTCGGCCTTTGCCCAGACGATCCCGGCGGGATGGGAAAATGTTCCACAGCCCGACTTCCCGGCGCAATGGGGCGAAATCCGAAGCTATCGCGCAGGCAAGCGCTTCTTTGCGCTAATGCTGGTACGCGTTCGTTCAGGTGATGGAGACATACCGGTCGTTCGACTGAGCAACGCCGCTCCATAGGAATTCTCTCGATTATATTTGCGGCCAACACGGAAAAGAACGGCAAAGAATGGGCAGACCCCAAATTAAGCCGAGACGTGTATTGAGAGCGCGGAGCCTGCGGTTTGACGTAGGCGCCTGCCGCCGCTACCGCCGCCGCGATGATCGCCCTGCTATCCCCCGCCAAGACGCTCGACTTCCAACGCGCCTTGCCGTCGCTAGACATTTCGATGCCGCACTTTGGCGAGGAAGCACGCAGTCTCGCCCAATCGGCTGCGAACCTGACGCAGAAGCGGCTGGCGGAGTTGATGCATATCTCGCCGCGCCTCGCCAAGCTCAATGCGGAGCGCTTTCGTGACTTCGCCGATCTGCCCGAGCGACCGGCACTGTTCGCCTTTGCCGGCGATGTCTATACGGGCTTCGAAGCATATACGCTGGACGATGCGGGCGTCGCTTTCGCGCAAGACCATGTGCGGATGCTGTCGGGCCTGTACGGTCTGCTCCGACCACTCGACGCAATCCGGCCATACCGGCTGGAAATGGGCACGCGTTGGGCACCGCGCCATAAGCGCCTGACCGATTGGTGGGGCGACCGTATCGCGGAACTGCTGCGTACACAGCTTGCGGAAGAGGGATCGGGCGTAGTGCTCAATCTTGCCAGCCAGGAATATTTCGCGGCCGTCTCGGGCAAGTTGGCGGGCGTGCGGGTGATCGAGGTCGAGTTCCGCGAGCCCGGTCCGGACGGCCCGCGCTTCGTGAGCTTCAATGCCAAGCGCGCGCGTGGCATGATGGCGCGCTGGTTGTGCGAGCATCATGTCATGGATGTGGAGGCGATGCGTGGCTTCGACAGCGACGGATATCGCTTCGACGCGGACGAGAGCGAAACCGATCGCTGGCGCTTCACCCGCGCATGAGCGGTGCAGGCAAGCAGCGCTTCTGACAGGATCACCGGGTCGACCGATGTGGTGGTCCTTTCTGACGTGCAGTTCGCCAGCGTGCCCCGCTTCCCGGCCATCAAGATCAAAAATGTCGCCTGAACGCCTGCAAGCGGCGCCGCGGGTCGATAATTTTCCAATCAAATCTTAAGCATCACTGTTGGCCAACCCTCCAACTCCGATGTGCGATTTCGGGCTAGTTCCTTTTCTCACTCCTTTCCCAAAAACCAGTGTGCGATCCTGCGGGCCATGGATACCACAGTCATTACACCGGACCATTCGCCACCAATCTCGCGCCGCGCGCCCGACGCATCGCACGAAGCTGGTACCATGGCGGCCTATCCGATGTTGTTGCACATCGGGTTGCACAAGACTGGCTCAACCTGGTTGCAGAATGACATTTTCGCGAGTGCAGGTCATGGCTTCACCACGGCGACCGGCGGGCCTCGCCACGGTCTTGTGGCCGACTTTGTGACGCCGGATGCGTTTCATTATGACGCGCAGACCATGCGCAATGCCTATTGCGACCATCATCGCGCCGCTGCGGAGAAAGGCCTGACCCTGGTTCTCTCCCATGAGCGCTTGTCCGGCTACCCCTCGTCGGGCGGTCACGACCGGCGCTTGATCGCCGACAGGCTTTTCGCAACCTTCCCGGAAGCGCGCGTTCTGATCGTGTTGCGCGAACAACGCGCGCTCATCCGATCCATGTACAGTCAGCACATCACCGACGGCGGCACCGGATCAATCGCACGGTTTCTGGATACCCCCGAACCCGCATTGGGAAGGCGACCGGGATTCCGACTGAGTTTCTATGAATTCGACCGCACCATCGCCTACTACAAGTCGCTCTTCGGTCCAGATCATGTGCTGGCTCTCCCGTTCGAGAGGCTGCTCGACAGCCCCGGCCCTTTCGTGACAGACATTCAGGCCTTTTGCGGCATGGCCGGAACCGACATCGGCGCCGTCAAGCGCGTCAACGAGCGCCGCCCTTTGGTCATGCAGTTGGCCCAGCGCCCGCTCAATGCCCTGTTCTTCCACAATGAGCTCAGTCCGGGCGCGCTTCTCCATATCCCACGGTTCGCCAAGCGCTATGCCCGCACGCGGAGGGTTTTCGAGGCGATCACGCCTGCATGGCTCGAAAAATCCATGCAGGCTCGACTTATGCAGGCGATCGACCGGCATGTCGGTGACTATTATGCCGAGAGCAACCGGAAGACCGAGCAACTGACTGGCATTTCTTTGGCCCGTTACGGCTATCCGCTGCCGGGCCGCTGACATGCATTCCCTTAACCCCTCCACGGGCCGGACTGCGGATGCCCGGAACATCCTTATCCTGTTATCCGGCCTTAGTGCAGGGGGCGCTGAACGCGTAATAGCCTTGCTGGCTGCGCACTGGATCGCGGCAGGGTCGCGCGTGACCATCGTGTCTTTCGACGGGGAAACAGATGCCATATACCATGATTTCAGCCCGGACGTGCGGCTGCGACGCCTGAACATCCCTGCATCCCGACCGGTACGGCGCATCCGCAGGATTCGGCATATGCTCCGCCACGATCGGCCGGATATCGTGATCAGCTTTCTCACGAAAATCAACATCCTGACGCTAGTGGCCGCGACAGGGCTGGATTGTCCGGTCATCATATCCGAACGCAATAATCCTCTCCGCCAACCCATGCATCCGCTTTGGTCGGCCGCAGCGCGCTGTCTCTACCATCGTGCCGCCGCAATCGTCTGTCAGACAAAAGCTGGCATCTCGGTGATTCCCCCTAACGCGCGGGCAAGGATCGCCGTCATCGGCAATCCCGTCGCGCGCTTTCCCTGGCATCCCGCCCCCCAGAATGGACCATTGCGACTGATCGCTGTCGGACGCCTGACCGAACAGAAGGGCTTTGACATCCTGATCGATGCCTTCGGGCGGATCGCGATGCACCATCCCGAATGGTCGCTCGAAATCTGGGGAGAAGGCCCGGACCGTGCCAAGTTGCAGGCCCTCATCCATAGGCTGGGGTTGGTCGATCGGGTCCAGCTTCCAGGCCTGTCGGCGCTGCCTGGGCAATGGATCGAACGAGCCAATATATTCGTCCTGTCATCCAGATATGAAGGCTTTCCCAATGTGCTGGCAGAGGCGATGGCGGCGGGCCTTCCTGTTGTCGCCACCGATTGCGCCTTCGGTCCGGCCGAGCTTGTCTCCTCCGAGGTCGACGGCCTGTTGGTGACATCAGAAGATCCCGCCTGCCTCGCGGCTACACTCGACAGGATATTGGGCGACCCGCATCTGCGCGATCGGATCGGACAACGCGCACGCGATGTGGTGGACCGGTTTGGTGCGGATAAAATCGCCCGACAATGGGACATCATTCTGGAGCGTTCGCTAAAGGTTAGGCGAGCACAGGGCGCAGCGACATTGGAAGAAGTTCATTTGTCCAGGTCCAGGCATTAAGCGACGGGCAAAGGATGTGGCCCCGTCCCCGGGCCAAGCCACTGTCTCTGTCTCTGTCTATGATCTTAACCTCAAGGACATCGCATCCACCGTGAATTTGAAACCCACGATGAAGGCGTTACCGGTGTTCCTGGTACGGAACGGCACACCTGTCTGGTCCGGGTTGAGGATATACTGGATGTTCGGCGACACGCGGATGGCGGGGCCGAACTGAGCGCCATAAGCCAGTTCCATCATATATTGATGCCGCTTGATGTTGGCTGTCCCACCAACCGACGCACGGGCGGCGCGCATCCGTTCCATCGCCAGGTCGCTGAAGCGCTGATCGTTGATGACAAAGCCGATCGTGTCTTTGTCGCGACCGGCAAAGGTGCCGGTCTGCACCAGCCCCAGTTCCAGGAAATGGCTTTCCTCGGCGCGGCCCGACAGGTTGGTCATGGCAACGCCGAACAGGCTCAGTCCCCGTTCCGATGCGGGATCGGGCCGGGTCAGCATCTGGTCGAAGCGGGCATATAGGCCCGATCGGCCATGGCGGGTCGCGGCCGGACGGTTCGTCAGAATCGCGATCCCGCCCTGATCGTCGCGCAACGGATCGGCATAGTCGCCCCGGTCGACCCAGCCGCCCACTATATAATGACGCGGCAGGCGATCGTTGGAAAAATCGGTGCCATAACTCAGTTCCCAGGGGATGATGACGCCGGTCGCATTTTTCGTGCTGAAGTTGAAACCATTATCGGTGGGACGCTTGCGATCCGGGTTCACCTCATAGACGCCAGCGTGGAGCATCACCTTGGGGGTGAAATGGAACTTGGCATGAGCCATCCAGCTTGAGGCCGGGAAATAGGTGAAATTGCTGTTCTTGAAAACGAAGGTCGGATTGCCGCAGGCCGAATTGCTCTGAAAATTGCAGTAAAGCGGCGAGTTGAGAAAATGGATATTCGCCTGACTGCGGCCCGCCTCAATATCCAGCGCGCCATTGAACAGCTTTTGCTGCCAGGTCAGGATTGCCAGATGGGTGTTCTGGGTACCCCAGATTTCCTGGACCGAGGTATTATTGCCGAGCGCGATTGCCGACAGGCTTTGACCGTGGCGATTGGTGACGGCGAAATGCAGCGCCCCGCCATCAATCCCGGCGATCTTGTCCATGTCCAGATCCGCGCCGACATAGACCTGGCCAGCAAAGGCCGCGTCACGCCGCACGCCCCCGGACAGGTTGCTCGCCGCTTCGCCGGTATAGCCCAGCGACAGGTTGATCCCCGAATCCGCCAGCGGTTGCCAGGATGTGGCTTCCGCTTTCGGCTTCATCGGCAAAGCGGGAGGAGCCTCCTGCGCCCGCGCGCAGGACATCGAAAGAGCGGCAGCGCCCGCCCAGCAGGCGGCGCTCAACAGGGTGGTACGCATGGCAATCCTCTTGATGCTATCTATATTTTCAAACGGTCGGCTGAGGCACGGGGCGTTTCAGCAGCCCGACCAATAGGGCGCTGATCAGCGTCCCGGCGACGATCGCCCCGGCATAGGCCAGGATATGCGTCACCGCACCGGGAATGGGCAGGACGAACAGGCCGCCATGTGGCACACGCAGTTGCACGCTCGCCGCCATGGAGATCGCGCCGGCCACGGCCGACCCGACCATCAGCGCCGGGATCACGCGCAGCGGATCGCGCGCCGCAAAGGGAATCGCGCCCTCGGTAATGAAGGCAAGGCCCAGCACCGCCGCGGCGGCGCCCGCTTCGCGCTCCTCGACGGTGAAGCGATTGCGAAACAGCCATGTCGCCAACGCGACCGCGAGCGGCGGTGTCATGCCGGCCGCCATGGTGGCCGCCATGGGCGTGTAAACCTGGCTGGCGATCAGCCCCACGGAGAAGGCATAGCCCGCCTTGTTCACCGGCCCGCCCATATCGAAAGCAGACATGGCACCAAGCAGCAGCCCAAGCAGCAGAGCGCTCGATCCCTGCATACTACGCAACCATTCGGTCAGGAAGGCCAGCGCGCTCGCCACCGGCGTGCCCACCGCATAGATCATCAGCAAGCCCGTCAGCAGCGTGCCCAGCAAGGGCAGGATCAGCACAGGCTTCAACCCCTGTAAATTTTTGGGTAACTGGATCAGTCGGTTGAGGAAGTGGACGCCATAGCCCGCGATAAAGCCGGCCACGATGCCGCCCAGAAAGCCCGCGCCCAGATTGGCCGCCAGCATGCCGCCAATCATGCCCGGCGCGATGCCCGGCCGGTCGGCGATCGAGAAGGCGATATAGCCTGCCAGCGCCGGTACGATCAGGGCAAAGCCGCCCTTTGCACCGATCTCGAACAGCGCATGGGCCAGCGTGCCCGCTGCGGCATCTTCATTGGCGTGAATGCCGCCCAGCGCGAAAGCCAGTGCGATCAACAACCCGCCCGCCACCACGAAGGGCAGCATGAACGATACGCCGGTCATCAGATGCTTGTAGGGACCGGCCTTGCCCTGCTGGGGTTCGGCGGACGATGCGGCGCCATCCACTTGCCCACCCTGCACCTGCGCCTCCGCCAGCGCCTTTTCGATCAGCTTGGCGCCGCCGGTAATCGCAGGCTTGGTGTTGGACGAAAAGACGCGCTTGCCTGCGAACCGGCTGCGGTCGACTTCACGGTCGGCGGCGATCAGCACGATGTCGGCGGCGGCGATCTCCTGCGGCGTCAACGCATTACCCGCGCCGACAGACCCCTGTGTTTCCACCCGCATGGCGTAACCCAACTGGCGCGCGCCCTCCTGAAGCCCCTCGGCGGCCATGAAGGTATGGGCGATGCCGGTGGGACAGGATGTGACCGCAACGATCGTCGGCGCATGCAGGTCCGGCTGCGCCAGCGCAGCCTCTCCGCCCGCCAGAGCAGCGATCGGATCGGCCAGCACAGCCTCCAGCGTCAATCGACGATGCGGACGGAGCGCGAGGCTGCTGTCATCGGCATCCTGACGCGCGACGAACAGCAACAGATCGTCCTCTCCGACAGCACCTTCGGGCAGCGGATTGACGACCCCCTGCTCGGTCCGCACCTCGATCTCGATGCTGCGTCCCTCGGCACGCGCCGCCTTGCGCAGTGCTTCCCCGGCCAGAACGCCGGTAACGCCAGCTTCGCCAGCCTGCACGATCGCGAATATACGGCTCATTCGCCCTCTCCTACCAAAACCGCGTTCGATTGTTCGACTGCCGTGATATTCACGCGGTCCGCCAGCCCTCTCACTTGCGCCGCGTCGGGCAGATGGGGACCGGGGAGGCCCAGTTTCGCCACAGCAAAGGCGGTGGACAAGCGCGCAATCCGTTCCAGGTCGCTGCCCTCGATAATGGCGGCAGCGATCCCGGCGACCATCGCGTCGCCCGCGCCAACGGTGCTGGCGACGGCATCGGCGGTCAGCCGTGCGATCTGCGTGCCCTCCTGTGCGAGAAATAACGCGCCATCCTCACCCATCGACACAACGACCAGTTTAACGCCGCGCGCCAGCAATGAACCGGCCACCCGCGCCACATCGGCGACATCGTGCAAGGGCGCTCCATGCCATTCCTCCAATTCATGCCGATTGGGCTTGAGGATATGGGGCAGCACGTTGCCTTTCAGCGCATGCGCAAGGGGTGGACCGCTGGCGTCGAGCAGCAGCATCGCGCCCTTGGCGCGCAAGCGCGCGACCATCCGTGCATAGATATCGGTCGGGCAGCCGGGCGGCAGGCTGCCGCACAGCAGGATCAGGCTTTCCTTGTCCGCCTGCGCCTCGATCGCCGTTACCAGCGCCTCGATCTGGGCTGGGTCCGCCACTGCGCCGTCCATGTTGATGTCGGTCGTATCGATTGCGTCCAGCAGCTTGAGGTTAACCCGCGTCGCGCCTGCCCGGCGCAAGAAATGATCCTTGATCCCCTTGGCCGCGAACAGAGCCTCGAACGGCGCACCATTGTCCGCGCCCAGCAGGCCAAAGGCGCTGACGGGCACGCCCCAGTCGGCCAGACAACTGGCGACATTGACGCCCTTGCCTCCGGCATCCTGCCGGACCGAACGGGCGCGATGGACAGCGCCGGGTTCCAGCCGATCGATCGTGATCGTCTGGTCGATCGCTGGATTGAACGTCACCGTCAGCGCGCGCATCAGCCCGCCTCCCCATCCAGCGCACGCACATCTGCGGCACTTTCCGCTTCCAGCGCCCGGGCGGCGAGCGCCTGAAGGGCGGGCAGGGCGGCGCTGCGGATGCGCGCCTTCACCGACGGAATGTCGCGCGGGGTCATCGACAATTCGCTCACGCCCAGCCCGACCAGCAGCGCCGCGCCGAAAGGATCGCCCGCGATGCCGCCGCACACGCCCACCCAGCGATCATGCCGCTTCGCGCCCGCCACCGTCATGGCGATCAGGCGCAAGACGGCGGGATGCAGGCTGTCGGCCTCGCTCGCCAGTTCGGGATTTTGCCGGTCGATCGCCAGCACATATTGGGTCAAGTCATTGGTGCCGATCGAGAAGAAATCGGCATGCGCGGCCAGCTTGTCCGCCTGCACCGCAGCGGCGGGCACCTCGATCATGATACCGATCGGCACGGCCGGCGCGTCCAGCTCGACCCGAATCGCCTCACACCGTTCGCGCAGCGCCAGCAGTTCGGACGCGGAGGTAATCATCGGGAACATGATCGACAGGTCGCCCCCGCCCTTTGCCGCGCCATAGAGCGCGCGCAATTGCGGCTCCAGCAGGTCGGGCCGCCGCAGCAGCAGCCGCGCACCGCGCACACCCAGAAAGGGGTTTTCCTCGCGCGGCAGGTCCAGATGCGGCACCTGCTTGTCGCCGCCAATGTCGAGCGCGCGCACGATCAGCGGCCGGTCCTCCAGCGCATCGACCATATCACGATAGATGGCGCGCTGCTCCTCCTCGGTCGGGCTGTCGCCGCGTTCCAGAAACAGAAATTCGGTGCGCATCAGGCCCACGCCCTCGCCGCCCTGCGACAGCGCGAACGCCACCTGATCGGGCCGGTTCACATTCGCGCCAATGGCGACCTGATGCCCGTCGGCGGTGCGAGCGGGGTTGGAGCGTTCGGCCTCCTGCTCGCGGCGCTTGGCCGCGATCTCCGCAATCCATGCGTGGGCGGAGGCGATGTCGTCGGCAGAGGGATTGAGCCACAGTCGGCCGCTATCGCCATCGACGATCGCCGTTGCGCCCGCCGCCAGTGACAGCAGGTCGGCGCCGCCCGCCACCATCGACGGCAGGCCCAGCGTGCGCGCCAGAATCGCGCTGTGCGATGTCGGCCCGCCCAGTGCGGTTGCGATCCCGGCCACCTTTTCGATGTCCAGCGTGGCCGTGTCCGATGGCGACAGATCGGCCGCAACAAGGATGCTCGGTTCGTCCGGCAGGTCCGTCAGCGTGCCGAGGCCCAGCCCCGGATCAATATGGGCTAGCACGCGCCGACCGATATCGTGCAGGTCGGCGGCGCGTGCAGCCAGCACCGGATTGCCCAGTGCGGAAAGTTGCCCAGCCATGCGTTCGATCGCCTGGTGCCAGGACCAGGCGACGCCATGGCCCTCCACCATGATCTGGCAGGTGAGCGTGATAAGGTCCGTGTCGTCCAGCAGTCCGGCCTGCGCCTGAAAGATCGCGGCGTCCGAAGCGCCCAGACGCCGGGTGGTATCATCGACCAGCGCCTTCATCTGCGCGCGGGTCCGCACCAGTGCATCGTTCAGCAGCGCGCCGCCGGTGGCAAGGTCGACTGGCTGGTCGGTCACGACAAGCTCGGCCGATGCCAGCACATGCACCTTGCCGATGGCAAGGCCGGGGCTGGCGGACACGCCTGCGATCATCGTGGGATTGTCCATCGGCTTCCAGCCGCGCACCGGCGCCTTGGCCTTTTCCGCCGCGCGGGCGGCATCGGCCTTTTCGCGCGCAGTCAGCCGGGTCACGACTTGCATGAAAGCGTCGAGCGCCTTTCCCGCGCCCTCGCCAGACGCTGAGAGGGTAATCGCGTCACCGGCCTTCAGGCCCAATTGCAGCAGCGAGATCAGGCTGCGCGGATCAGCGACTTCGTTCTGGTGGCGCACGCGCAGCATCACGCCGCTGGCCTTCGCCGCCTCCGCCCAGGCCGATGCCGGGCGGGCGTGCAGGCCCGCGGGGTAATCGATGGTCCACTCGCGCCGCTGGGCCAGATCCTCGGCCGGAGTCTGGCTGGTCGGTGGGGCGCTATCTTGCTGCAAGGCGGCGGCGATAACCGCCGGATCGTCGGTGTGGGCAAGCCCCTCAAGTCGCGCCTCGTCCTGGATCAACCGGGTCAGGCGCCGCAGGATCGCGATATGACTGTCTGAACTGGCGGCGATGCCGACGACCAGATGGGCGCGCTGGCCCGGATTCCATTCGATCCCGTCGCGCAATTGCAGGACGACGATGGCGTCGCGGCGGACCAGCCCCTTGTCCTCGCCCATGCCGTGCGGGATCGCGACGCCCGAGCCGAGATAGGTGTTCGCCACCGCCTCGCGCCGGACCATGCTTTCGTCATAGCCGGGGGCCACGCAGCCAGCCGCCGCCAGCAACTGTCCCGCCTGACGGATCGCATCCTCCTTGCTGGAGGCGCGGGCATCGATACGGACGAGATCCTCGATCCCCAGGACGTTGAGGGGGTCAGCAAGCATAGCGTTTGGCCTCTCCAGACTTTTCTGAACTTATAGAAAACGTTTTCTCATCATATTGTCAAGTAGGCTTGCAATGGGATTGATAACTGACGCATATTCGTTGGAAATAGCGGATGGAGGGGCACTTGATCAGGAGAACGATTTCCCAATGACCGTCGGAATCAAGGATGTTGCGCGAGTCGCCGAGGTATCGCCCGCCACCGTGTCGCGTGTCCTGTCGGGTCGCGCGGTGGACCCGGCGATGCGCGATCGCGTACTCGCGGCGGTCCAGACCACGGGCTATCGCCCCAATCTTGCGGCCCGCCGCCTGCGATCCCGCCACAGCAACACCATCGGCCTGATCGTTGCCGATATCCGCAACCCCTTCTTCACGGCGGTATCGCGCACGGTGGAGGATATCGCCTATGCGCGCGGGCTGCGGGTCATCCTGTGCAACACCGACGAAGACCCCGCCAAGGAGGCGATGTACCTGCAATTGATGCAGGAGGAGCGGGTCACCGGCGTCATCCTGGCGCCGACCCGGCAGGGCGCGGAAAAGGCAGGGCGGGTCAAAAGCGACTTCCCCATGGTGCTGATCGACCGCGCGCCGCCCGGCACGACACAGGATTGCGTCACGCTCGACAATGAAGCGATGGCCGCAACGCTGGTCCAGCACCTGCACGACCAGGGCCACCGGCACATTGTCGGTCTGTTCGGCGCGGCGAGCAGCACTGGCAGCGAAAGGCGCGCGGGATATGAACATGCCGCAGCCGCATTGGGATTGCAGGCAGAGGCGATCCTCGTGCCCCACGGCGCGGGCGAAGCGGAAAAGGCCGTCACCGCCATCATGCACCGACCAACGCCGCCATCCGCGCTGGTCGCCAGCAACGGCGTCATGCTGATGGCAGTCGTGCGCGCGGTCCACGCCATGGGGTTGTCCATTCCTCATAATGTCGCGCTGGCTGGTTTCGATCAGGAGGACTGGATGGAATTTGCCAGCGGCGGCATCAGCGTCATCGCCCAGCCGGTCGAGGAAATTGGCCGTGCGGCGATGGCGATGCTCTTCGACCGGATCGACCATCCCGAAGCCGCCACCCGCAAGATCGTCCTGTCCGGTCGCTTCATTCCGCGCGGATCGAGCGTCGCCATCGCCCCCGCCCCGCTCGAACAATCATCGGAGACATCAGCATGAAACCGCCCATCGGCCGCGACACGAAATTGTGCATGTCGCTCTCCGCCCGCCCCGGCAATGCGGGATCGCGCCTGCATAATCATCTCTATGAGGCGCTGGGCCTCGACTATGTGTACAAATCCTTCAGCACCACGGACCTGCCCGCCGCGGTCGGCGGGATCAGGGCACTGGGCATTCGCGGCTGCGCCATATCCATGCCGTTCAAGGAAGCGGTGATCCCGCTGATCGACCGGCTGGAGGCATCGGCCCAGGCGATCGACAGCGTCAACACGATCGTCAACGACGATGGCGCGCTCACCGGCTATAATACCGACTATGTGGCGGTCCGCGACCTGCTGGCCCGGCGCATGGTCGACCCGGCCACCCCCTTCATCCTGCGTGGCAGCGGTGGCATGGCCAAGGCCGTCGTCGCCGCCCTGCGCGATCTGGGCTTCCAAAAGGGGCTGATCGTCGCCCGCAATGCGCTGGCCGGTCAGGCGATGGCCGATGACTACGGCTTTGCCTGGCAGGCGGACTTGCCCGCAACCGGCGCGCCCTTGCTCATCAATGTCACGCCATTGGGCATGGAGGGAGCGGACGAAAACGCCCTCGCCTTCCCGGAAAGCTTCATCGCCACCAGCGACATCACCTTCGACGTTGTTGCCCTGCCGGCTGACACCCCCTTCATCCGTGCGGCGCAAAAGGCCGGAAAGCAGACTATATCCGGCGCGGAGGTCATCGTCCTTCAGGCCGTCGAACAATTTGTCCTCTATACCGGGATACGCCCTTCGCCCGCCGAAATACGCAGCGCGGCGGATTTTGCGCATGGGCCGGGGGCAGCCAAAGCGCTCGCTTGAACGAGTCGGACACATAAAGATTCGCATGTCATGTCACAGCAGCGCGCCCTGCCTCGTCATGCTGGCATCACCACCATGAAAGGATGATCGCCATGACACCCCGCGCTGATATCTACACCGTTTCGCCGGACATCTTCAAAGCCTGGTACAATTTCTCAATGCTGGTCGAGGGAAGCGGCCTGGAAAAGCCGCTGCTCGAACTGGTCAAGATCCGTTCTTCGCAGATCAACGGCTGCGCCAACTGCCTGAACATGCACACAGCCGACGCGCGCAAGGCGGGCGAGACCGAGCAGCGCATTCATTTGCTGGCCGCATGGCATGAAGCGCCATGCTATACCGACCGCGAACGCGCGGCACTGGCCTGGACCGATCATATGACCGAGATCGCCACCAAGCGCGCGCCCGACGCCGTTTACGAAGCGCTGGACGCCCAGTTCAGCAAGGAGGAGCAGTTGAAGCTGTCGATGGCGATCAATGTGATCAACGGCTGGAACCGCCTTGCCGTGGGTTTCAACCTCTACGCGCCGGAGTTGGGCTGGAAGTAATGGAAGACGCTGCCGCCACCTTTGACGCGCATCGGTCCGATCTGTTGCGCGTTGCCTATCGGATGCTCGGTTCCATGGCCGATGCGGAGGATGTGGTGCAGGAGGCCTTTATTCGCTGGGCAGGTACGGACAGGGAGGCGGTGCAGGTTCCCGCCGCCTTTCTGCGCCGGGTGGTCACGCGGCTGTGCCTCGACCATCTTAAATCCGCGCATGTGCGGCGAGAGGCGTATAGCGGCCCCTGGCTACCCGAACCCGTCGTGGAAACAGAACCGGTGGAGGACGTCACCCTGCCCCTGATGCTGGCGCTTGAACGGCTGTCGCCGCTGGAACGGGCAGCCTTCCTCCTCCATGACGTGTTCGGCGAGAGTTTCGAGGAGATCGCCGCCTCCATCGGTCGCGACGCCGCCGCCTGCCGTCAACTCGCCAGCCGGGCGCGCGCCAATGTGCGGGCGGAGCGGCCACGCTACGCGATCGACCAGGCGCATGGGATGGAAATCGCGGCGGCCTTCTTTCAGGCATCGCGCGGCGATGGCATCGCTCATCTGGGTGCGCTGCTGGCGCAGGATGTGCGCTTCCATGCCGACGGCGGCGGCAAGCGTCCCGCCGTGGCCCGAATATTGACAGGCGCGAGCGAAGTCGTGCGCGCGCATGTCGCCATCGCCCGGCTGGGTTCCGGGCCGTCGGAACTTATGCGCTACGCCTTCGTCAACGGCTTGCCGGGGTTCGTGACGCGGGAGCCGGACGGGGTTTTGCAGACGACCGCGCTGCTGATCGAAGACGGGCTGATCCGGGCCATCTATGTGATGCGCAATCCCGACAAGCTACGGCATCTGGAAGGGCTGACCCATTAGGGAGAGGTCAGCCGGGAAGTGCATAAGCGATCACCTGATCTCCGATCGGCGTTTCCATGAAGTGATGCCCGCCAGTCATGATGACGACATATTGCTTGCCATTGACCGAATAGGTCATGGGTGTCGCCTGACCACCCGCCGGCAGGACTTGGCTCCACAGCGTCTTGCCGGTCTTCAGGTCGATCGCGCGGATCAGATTGTCCGTCGCGGCGGCGATGAAGATCAGCCCGCCCGCCGTCACGACCGCGCCGCCATTATTGGGCGTGCCGATATCCATCGGCAACATGGAGGGGATGCCGAACGGGCCATTTGTGCGCGCCGTGCCGAATGGGCGGTCCCAGATCGTCTTGCCACTGGCCATGTCGATCGCGCGGATGCCGCCATAGGGAGGCTCCTTGCACAACAGGCCAGTAAAGGGCAGCCGCCAGCCGGCATTGACGTTGATCGCATAGGGCGTGCCCTTCTGCGGATCGCCCGCGCCTTCCGCGCCGCCGATCGCGCCGCGCTTTTCCTCGCGCGGCGCCCAGCCGAGCTTGTTCGCCTCTGCGCGCGGCACCAGCCGGTTATAATTGGGCATGTCGTTATAATTGGCGACGATCACGCCGCGCCGGGGATCGACGGCAATGCCACCCCAATCGGTCCCGCCATTATAGCCGGGATATTCGATGCTGTGCCGGTCGGCCTCTGGCGGGGTGAAGAAGCCCTTGTAACTCGCGCGGCGGAACTGGATCCGACACACCATCTGGTCGATGGGCGACATGCCCCACATGCTGGCTTCGGTAAGGTCGGGCTTGCGCAGCGTATGCCATAGCGACACGCGCTGGGTCGCGGCACGCTGGGCCGGTTCCACGCCACCGCCCGGCGCCTTGATCCGGCCGACCGGAGTCAGGGGCTGGCCGGTGCGGCGGTCCAGCACATAGATATCGCCCTGCTTGCTGGGGAGAAGCAGCGCCGGAACGCCCCTATAGTCGACCAGCGTTGCCTGCGCGCCAAAATCATAGTCCCAGACATCCTTGTTTACCGCCTGGAAATGCCAGCGCGGCTTGCCGGTGGTGACGTCGATCGCCACCAGCGATGTCGCATAGCGATCTTCCTCCGGCGACCGCAGGCTGCTCCAATAATCCGCGGCGGAATTGCCCATCGGCAGATAGACCAGACCCAGCTGCTCGTCGCCCGATGCGGTCGTCCACATATTCGGCGTGCCGCGCGCATATTCCTGTCCCGCGGGCGGCGCGCCCGTGCGTTCGGGATGCTTCATGTCCCATGCCCATTTTAGCTGCCCAGTCACAGCATCATAGGCCTGGATCACGCCCGACGGCGCCCAACGTTCCTGCCCGTCCAGCACCTGATGCCCGGTCACGATCACGCCACGCACGATCGTGGGCGGCGATGTGATCGACACCATGCCGGGAAAGACATGGCCCATGCCCAGCTTGATGTCCGCCTGTCCATTATTGCCGAAGCCGGTGCACAGCTTGCCATTGCGCGCATCGACGGCGATGATCCGGCCATCCAGCGTGCCTTCGATGATCCGCGTCGCGCAGAGCTGGTCGGCGGCCATGTTCGGCACCGCATAATAGCTTACGCCCCGGCAGGCGGCGGTATAGGGAATATTCTTGTCGGGCACTTTGGGATCAAAGCGCCAGCGCGCCTTGCCCGTCGCCGGGTCCATCGCGATCAGGATATTCTTGGCCGTACAGAGATAGAGGCTGTCGCCGACCTTCAGCGGCGTCGTTTCCGCGCCGTACATTTTGGCCGCCTGCGCGGTCGCGGGCATATCGCCGGTATGGGCCAGCCACACTTGTTTGAGTTGCCCTACATTTTCGGGCGTGATCTGCGCCAATGGAGAAAAACGCCGCGCCGCATAGCTGCCGCCATAAGCCGGCCAGTCGTCCCCCGGCTGCATCAGCGCCGGATCGCCCATCATGCCCGCAACCTGCGGCAGCGCCTGGCTCGGTCCCTTGGCGTTGATCTGCCCCATCGCGACAAAGCCGAACGCCAGCAGCAGCACCGCCCCCGCGCTGGTCGCCCAGGCGCTGCGCCAGCGGTGCGGCGCAACCGACAGCGCCGCCATCGACAGCAATACCGGGATCAGCAGCACCAGCGGCGCAATGATGCGCGGCACCAGCGGCCAGCCATGCGGTCCTACTTCCCACAAGGCCCAGAAGAGCGTGCCCGAAAAGATCGCGATATAGAGCCAGCCACCGCTCATGCGCCGGCGGAACAACAGCACCCCCGCCACGACCATCGCCACGCCCGTCACCAGATAATAAGGCGATCCGCCCAGCACCGCCAGCCAAGCGCCACCTGCCCCCAGGACCAGTCCGATCAGCACCAGCACGACACCCGTTATCGCCGGTAATGGGCCAGGATGTCCGATGGCGGTGTGGGCCGTTGGGGCATTGGACATGGCAGACTCCTGAAAGGCAGCATTTAACCCATCAAGAAAACCCGGAGCTTCGTTCCGTTCCCTCAACCAATTTAATTTGTGGTCGACTGTCGCTTCCGGCCAGATGCTAAAAGGCTGTTTCTCCACGGCAAATCTGGTGCAGTATCCATCGGTGAAATCGCTGGTTCGGGCAGCATTGGGCAACAGCCTTTCCAGCGGTTTCGATGCCTTGTCTGGCCCGCTGCTTCGGGGCGATATCGGCACGATCGAACGCCATCTCACTGCTCTGGCGCAGCACCAACCCGACCTGTTGCCGGACTATCGCGCCATGGCGCTGGGGACCGTTCGCGCGCTGGAACGAAAAGCGCCTGATCGAAAGATCGAACTGGAGCGCCTGCGCGCGGCTCTAACGACCTAGCGTTGACCCAAAAAAACGCCCCGCCGGATCGTAATCCAGACGGGGCAGATATGGGAGGGCGGTGTAAAGGGGAATGAACACCACACTTACAGGATAAACGGATCCACCCCTTGTCGGTTCCCTCTTCAATCCAAAAAATTGAAATTGACTGCCACCGGTGACCTTCACGCCGTGGTCCTGACCAGTTCCACGATTTCGAAGTCATGACGCTCCCATCCCCGGTTTTTGCCTGCGTCCGCAGCCGCACTCCGTTTCTTCCGGGCCTCTGCCAGTGATTTGACATGGCCCCAGAAAACCTCGGTCTTTCCGTTCCCAAGATAAGCCACAATCCGCCAGTAATGGGTGAACTCGGCCGCGGTCGGCCCTATCGTCTTGACGTAGCCATCCGGCAATGTGGCGGTCAGGATATATTTCTTCTTCGCCATGTCGGCATTATCCCGCGCTTTGGATCCGCAGACCGAAGCTCATCGCACGCGAACGCCATTTAAAAACAAGCTTATGGCAAAGCTGATCCGGGAATCGATCTCCTCCCTGGGCATCGCCTCGCCCAATACGAATAAACGTGCCGGTCCGCTGACCACGAGGCTCAAAAACGCGACGGCCGCGCGCCGGGGCGCGGCAACTGCTATCTCGCCCTTTGCAGTGTGGGCGACAAAAACGCTCGAAAGCACGTCCACGGCGGGACCTGCGCCCTCCTCAAAGGCGATATGGAACAATTCCGGGAAACGATAGGATTGCGCACTCAATATGCGCTGTAGTTTGACGGCGACCGGCGTAGACATGTTCATGACCCGCTGATGGGCAATGGCCGTCAGTGTCTGCTCCAGATTGTCCGTGACCAGTGGATCTATGGCCTCTCGAGGAATTGTATACCGCTCAACGGCGCGCCTGACCGTTGCCTTGAACAGCGCAGCCTTGTCCTCATACAGCGCATAGACGGTGCGCTTCGACATGCCGACGGCGGTCGCTATTTCCACCATCGTCGCCTGCTCGAAACCGCGCTCCAGAAAGATGTCGAGCGCTACGTTCAACAGTTCTTCATGCCGCTTTTCCTGCTGTCCGCGGGCGGGCCGCCCGGCGCGCGGGCGGCTTACGCCTACAGGTTCATTCTCAGACTTCAACTTGCCCTCCGAAAAGCTTTGCATTTAATAAAACACTCGGGTACCTATAGGCCATCTTATAGCAATAAAGCAGATGGAGAAACTGCATGGGTGAGGCTGTTGAACGGCTGACGCGGCTCGTGGAATCGGAGGATCGCTACAATATTCCGGCGACCGAGCTTCATGACGTGCAGATCGAAGCGATGAATGAGCGATTTCAGCAGCGCAAGGATGCGATCAAGCTGCTACGCCACCGCGCCGATGAGGCCAATCTCACCGAAATCAGCAGCCATGAAGAGGCTGCGCAGGTTCTCTTCCCCCACACCGCCTATAAGAGCTATCCTGAGGGCTGGCTGCTGGAAGAACGATGGGATCGACTGGGAAAATGGCTCGACACCGTGTCCAGTCACCCCGTGCCGCCGCAGGACCGCAGCCAGATTGACGGCATCGACGACTGGGTAGAACAGCTCGAAGACCAGGGGTTCTATGTCTCCTGCTCCAGCGGCACGACCGGCAAATCGGCCATGCTGGTCGCTTCGAAGAAGGACATGCAATGGTGCCAGAAGGAGGCGGTCGCCGCCTATAGCTGGGGCTCGGGCATCAAGGCCAATCAGGATCGGCGCATCTTCGGCATGGCGCCGGTCGCCCATGTCGCGCGCAACATCGCCACGGGAGACGCCTATGTCGCAGCGCTTCAGGACCCCAACTCCGAACGCTTCGCCTATCCGGTGCCGCCGATCACCGTGGGCGGGCTGACGCAAATGGTCGTGCTGCGCAAGAAGATCGCGGACGGCACAGCCCAGCCGGGCGACCTTCAGAAATATGAAGAAATCTCAGCCGTCCGTGCGAAGGCCGTCGAGGACGCGGTAGGCGCTACCGCCAGGGCAGTGGTTGAGGGACGCGCCGACAAATTGCATGTCACCGGCCTGTGGTCAGGCCTCTATGCAGTCGCCAAAGAGGTGCGCGAGATGGGCTATAGCGCCAAGGACTTCAATCCTGAGAACAGCATCTATGTTGGCGGGGGTCTGAAACGCGCCCGGTTGCCCGACGATTATCAGCAGTTCGTCTATGAGACGTTCAACATTCACCCCGAACGCAATTATCAGAACTATTCCATGCAGGAGATGCACAGCGGCATGCCCAAATGCCAGAAAGGTGGCCGCTATCACCTGCCCCCGTGGATGGTGCCCCTGATCCTCAACAAGGATGGCGACGCGCTGCTGCCGCGCTCCACGCAGGAATATGAGGGTCGCGCCGCCTTCTTCGACCTGTCGATCGACGGCCGCTGGGGCGGTATAATTTCCGGCGACAGGGTGTCGATCGACTTCAGCCCCTGCCCCTGCGGACACAAGGGCGCGTCGATCCGCGATACTGTGGTGCGCTATGCGGACCTGGAGGGCGACGACAAGATCGGCTGCGCAGGCACGGTAGATGCTTATGTGAGAGGTGTAGCATGAATACGATAAAGGAACTGAGCGCACCGGCTGTCGAAGCGGCTGCCCCTTTCGTCTCCGCTCCCTTCTTCCTGCGCGGCGAACTGGTGGAGGGTAGCGATGCCCTGCACAACTCGCGCGATCTGGGCGTGACCTTCGCAACGCCCAGGCTCGACCTCAATCGCGCGGTGCATCCACGGACGCAAGTGCCGCCGCTGCTGAACGTGCCCACATCCGAGATCATAGACTTTCTGGTGGAGACGGGGGAGCGGATCCGCGATCCGAAGAACGACATCTTTCAGGAATGCATCGATCGCATGTGCGCGACGCATATCCTGCCGCGTGAGGTCGTGGCGAACCAGGCCATGTATGCCACCCTCACGCTCGACAGAAAGCGGCTGATGGCGGAGTTGGAGCAAAATTTCCCCGATCCGCGCGCATTGGACGGGTGGGTGCCAAAGGAGGATTTTACCGGCCGCAAAAGCTTCGTGCGCGCCTTTGCGCCGCGTCTCATCCACGTCCTGCCGGGAAATTCGCCCGGCGTCGCGGTCAAGTCCATCGCCCACGGCGCGCTGGTGAAGGGGATAAACCTTTTCAAAATGTCGTCGAGCGACCCTTTCACCACGGTCGCGATCCTGCGCACCATGGCGGCGATCGACCCTGACCACCCCATCGTGAAGTCCATGTCCGCCGCCTACTGGCGCGGCGGTGACGAGGCGACCGAGAGCATCCTCTATCGCCCGCAATATTTCGACAAGATCGTCGCCTGGGGCGGCGGCGACGCGATCAACAATGTGGTCAAATATCTCGGCCCCGGCTTTCAGCTCATTTCCTTTGATCCCAAGACCTCGATCTCGATGGTGGGCAAGGAAGCGTTCGCCTCCGAGGAAGTCCTGACCATCGCGGCTGACCTTGCCTCGGCGGACGTGATGACCCTCAACCAGGAAGCGTGCGTCGCCAGCCGCTTCCAATATGTGGAGGGCAGCCAGGCGGACGTCGATCGCTTCTGCGCAAAGCTTCACCAGCGCATCGCCGAGCGTGCCGCAGAGTCGGGCGACGTCCGCCCGCATGACATGGAATTGCGCGAAGCCATCGATATGATGATCATGATGGACGATGAATATGGCGTCTGGGGCAAAGCGGACGGCAAGGGCGTCGTCATCCGCTCCGAGGAGCCGGTCGATTTCCATCCCATCAACAAGACCGCCAATGTGGTGCGGGTGGACAGCCTCGACGACGCGATGAAATTCGTCAACGTCGCGACGCAGACCGTGGGCGTTTACCCGTTCGACCGCATCGCCGACTATCGTGATCGGCTGGCGAGCGGTGGCGCCCAGCGCATCGTCCATCTGGGCGAGGCCGGCCCCGCCACCATCGGCAACCCGCACGACGCCATGTACCCGCTCCACCGCTTCGTGCATTGGATGGCGCATGAGGATGGCGTGGTGGAGAGGTAAATCTCCCGTGCACCCATTTCACCTCCGCACATGACAGCGAGCCTTGCGCGATGTAGCGGGGACCCAACGATCAGATTGGAGACGGAAATGCTGCCCGCCCGCACCTATAGCGTGACGATCAACCATGAGTGGCAGGCCCTCTATGAACGGATCTGGCGACCGGAGTTTTTCCAGAAATGGGCGTCGGGCCTTGCCGAATCCGGGCTGCGTGAAGAAGGAGGGCAGTGGTTGGCGGATGGACAGGACGGGCCGATCCGCATCCGCTTCACGCCGCATAACGACCATGGCGTAATGGATCATTTCGTCGATCAGGGGGATGGAGCGGAAATCTATATCCCGCTGCGCGTCGTGCAGAATGGTGCAGGCGCGGAGGTCATGCTGACCCTCTTTCGGCAGCCGGATATGGATGATGACCGGTTCGCGGGCGACATCAAATGGGTCAATCGCGATCTCAAGGCGCTCAAGGCGCTGATCGAACGCTAGGTTTTTGTTTTGCCGCGTTTTCCGAGCCAACAGATGATTCCATCTGCTTCGAAAACGCTCTGAAGCAAACGGGCGCGGTTCGGTGAGAACCGCGCCCGTGCCGATTACATCTTGCCGCTGAACGACACGCCGATGACGCGCGGTTCGTTGAACACGGCGGCCATGTAGTTTTCGATCACGCCCTTGAGGTTTTTCTCGTTCGTGATGTTGCGGGCGAAGGCTGCAACCTCATAACGACCGCCCGGTGTGGTATAGCCGATCTTCAGGCCACCTTCGAAATCGCCCTTCGAGTAGAACTCTTTCGTCCGGTAGAGCACGAAGTTGGTGTAGCCCTGCACATTCCAGTCGGTCGCGGCGAACAGCGCCCCGCCATTGCCCAGCGGCACATCGTAACGGGCCGAGACATTGGCGGTATATTTGGGTGCGTTGGGCAGCGGGTTGCCGTCGATCTGGGCAAAGACGCCGCGTGCGTTGGTGATGGTGGGGTCCTGCACCGTGCAGACCACTACGTTGTTCAGCGTGCAGACCTGCGCGAAGACGGTCTTGTCCTTGATCTCGCTGTGCAACAGGCTGAGACCCGCCGAAAGGGTCAGATTCTCGATCGGGCGGAAATCCAGTTCCGCTTCCAGACCATAGGCATCGGCCTTGTCCGCGTTGAAGAGCACACCGTTGCCGTTGACGTCATTGCCGTTCAACTGGATGTCCTTCACCCGATAGGCAAAGCCCGACAGGTTGAAGCGCAGGCGGTTGTTGAACAGGTTCGTCTTGATGCCACCCTCATAGGACATGATCGTTTCCGAATCCGCTGTGGTGAAGTCGCTGTTGAACACGGCCGAGCGGCCCTGAATGGTCGGGCCACGGAAGCCACGCGCGACGCGGGCGTAGAGGCTGACTTCGGGGCTGACTTCATAGAGCGCGCTGACGTCCCAGCTTGGTTCCTTGCCGGTCATCTTGACATAGCGACGCCCGGCATAGGTGGATACGCCCGCGGCATTGGCGGCGGCGCGGACCAGGCGGGTTTCCTTCGTGTCCTTGGTGTAACGGCCGCCGGCGGTGATGGTGAAGCCGGGCAGGATTTCATAGCTGGCCTGACCGAACAGACCCCAGCTTTCATTCTTGTTGCGCAGACGCACCCAGTTATTGGGATTGTTGGCGGCGCCCGTCAGGAAATAGGCGCGCTGGTAAAAATCTGTCGTGTCGCGGCTGTCGAAATACATGCCGCCGACCTGCCATTTGAAGGCCGTATCGCCATTGCTGGCGAGGCGCACTTCCTGCGTCAACTGATCGAGATCGCGAACATTGCCCTGCGATTCACCAAAGCCGTTGGCGAGGCCATTGACCGGGAAATTGGCGCCAGCGCCGCCATCCGTATCACCACGGCTATAGCCCTTGGTCGTCTCATAGGCAGTGATGGAGGTCAGCGTGACCGGCCCGAAATCATAGGCGATCTTTTCCGACGCGCCATAGGTCTTGTACGCCTGCGGGTTGTTCTGCGCCTCGTCCAGCGCGATCTTGCTGCGCGGCTCCGCGGCGACGCTGTTCGAACCTATCTTTAGCCCGGCGCGGTGGAAGATGGTCGATGTACCATCATAGTCGCGAACGTGGAACGAGGTCAGCATTGACAGGGATTCCGTCGGCGTCATCAGCAGTTGAACGCGCACATCGCGCTCTTCAAAGCCGCCCATCGCGTCCTTCTTTGGACTGACTGTGCCGTCGGCGCTGGGACCGGTGTAGACATTGTCGACCCAGTCGTCGCGGCGCTGGTAGAGCGCCGACACGCGGAAGGCCAATTTGTCCGCGACGATCGGGCCGCCGATGCCACCGTCGAAGGTGACGGTGTTATAGCTGCCATAGCTGGCCTGCGCACGGCCTTCCCACTGCTGGCTGGGCTTGATGGTGTCGAACTTGATGATGCCTGCCGTGGTGTTGCGACCGAACAGCGAACCCTGCGGACCGCGCAGCACTTCCACCTGGTTCATGTCGAACACCGGGTTGGACTTCAGCACGACATGCTCCAGCACGACATCGTCCTGAATGATCGACACGGGCTGCGACGCGCCGAGATAGAAGTCGATATTGCCCAGGCCGCGAATGTAGAAGCGGGGGAAGATGCGGCCAGTCGTGGTTTCGGCATAAAGGCCGGGTACGCGGCCAGACAGCGCCATGATGTCGTCGCCGCCGGTCTGGAAAGCGCGAAGCTGATCGCCCGCCACGACGCCGACCGATATCGGCACCTTCTGAAGATTTTCGGAACGCCGCTCCGCCGTCACGACGATTTCGTCAAGCTGGGCGTCGGACCCGGAAGCCTGAGCCTGCGCGGTCGTCGCGATGGACAGCGCGCCAAATGCCGCGCTCACGAGCAAAGCCGACCGTCCGAAGGTTGTTTTGGACAAGATGTTTCCCCATTGATGGTGTGTTGTCGAACAGAGGCAGCGTATCGCGATTGGCCCAGCCTATCTTCCAGATCCCGGAAGTGCGGTATTTCCCTGCGATGCGTCCCGACCCCGGTTCGATGACGCTGCCGCTAGGACCGCAATATGGCGCTCATGTGACAAGGGCTTGCGAGCATGATCGATAAGCAATGGATAGTGGCAATCTGGCAACTATCCAGACATATTACTTTGGACTGAAAAGCGCCATGCCCTGCACCCCGTCGCCTTCATGCATCATCCGATGCCGCCGATTATGGCGGCATAAAGGTCGGGATCGACGTTGCTGCCGGAGATAACGACCACGCTCGCCCCCTCGCCCTGCGGCGCAAGGCCGGGCAGCATCGCCGCCAGCGCCACCGCACCGCCCGGCTCAACCACCAGTTTCAACGTAGTGAAGGCAAAACGGATGGCGTCGCGCACTTGATCGTCCGTGACAACAAGGCCGCCAGATACCAGCGCCTGATTGATCGGAAAGGTCAGCGCGCCGGGACTAGGCGCCAGCAACGCGTCACAGATGGAGCGAGCATCCGGCGACACCTGCTCGCGGCGCCCGCTGATCAGCGAACGGGCGGTATCGTCAAAGCCAGCCGGTTCGACGGTGTGGATCGCGGTGGTGATGGACTGGCCTTTAATAGCGGTAGCGATTCCGGCGGTCAGCCCCCCGCCCCCACAGCACACAAGCACTTGACCGACTTCCGCGCCGATTGCCTTGGCCTGCTCCAGTATTTCGAGGCCCGCCGTCCCCTGCCCCGCGATGATGAAGGGATCGTCGAAGGACGGGACCAGCGTCGCGCCCCGGCTCTGGGCAAGCGCCGTCGCAATTTCTTCGCGGCTTTCGCTATGCCGGTCATAAGTCAGGATTTCCGCGCCCAGCGCACGAGTGTTGGCAAGCTTGATCGCGGGCGCGTCCGCGGGCATCACGATCGTCGCGGGCATGCCCAACAGGCGCGCCGCCGCCGCGACACCCTGTGCATGATTGCCCGACGACCAGGCAACGACCCCCGCCACCCGCGCGGCACCATCCAGCCGGGCGAGCCGGTTATAAGCACCCCGGAACTTGAACGAGCCGGTCCGCTGCGCCCCTTCGAATTTGATCAGGACGCGCCGCCCGCATCGGGCGTTCAGCACGTCATTCTCGATCAAGGGCGTGCAGAAAGCGGCGGGCGCAATCACCCGTGCCGCGTCGAGTATGTCATCAAGACTGATGGCGAGCGAAACGGGCATGCAGTGTCTCCCAATGGTCGATCGCCCTTAGTCCTCAATCTCAGCCCCAATCTCAACCATGGTCACGGACTTGGCCGGAACGGACAGGGTCAGCCGGTCCCCCTGCAAGCGGACATTCCTGACTGGCTTCGGCACAAAAGGGTCTGGTCCCTCGAACCGGATGCGCGTGTCGATGGCGTCGGCCGTCAGCACCCTGGCGCGGGCCACCCTGCCCTTCACCCCGACCAGTGCGGCACGGATGTCCGCGCGCTTGTTGGGATCGAGGTTGACGATGGAAACGTGCAGCTTGCCCACAGCATCACGTGACGCGGACACGCTGAGCGTCGGCAGGCGCGCATTGCCCGCGATATAGTCCGGCGCGACCACATCGACGGGAATGAGGGTCGCGTCCTGATGCACCTTGTACATGTCGAATATATGCCAGGTCGGCGTGACGACCATCTTGTCGCCGCGCGTCAGGACCAACGACTGGATGACATTCACCATCTGCGCCAGGTTCGCCATCCTTACCCTGTCGGCATGACGGTTGAAGATGTTGAGGCTGAGGCCCGCGATCACCGCATCGCGCAACGTGCTTTCCAGGTAGAGCGCGGAGGGCGCATCCTTTTCACTGTCGAACCAGCCGCCCCATTCATCGACCGCCAGCCCGACCTTTTTCTCCGGGTCATGGCGATCCATGATCGCGCTATGGCGGGTGATGAGGTCGTCGGTCAGATTGGTGCGCACCAATGCAGCGGCCCAGTCGGCCTCCGAAAAGCCGATATTGCGCCCCTTGTTGCGCCAGTCATTGCCCGCAAAGGCGTAGAAGTGAAGTGACAGGCCCCACATCAACGGCCGGTCGGTGGTGTAGGCCAGTGGGGTCGGATTGGGCCGCCATTGCATGGCCTGCGCCATGACCGTGTCGGTCCATGCATAATCGTCCGTATCCGCACCCACCGCGATCAGCTTAACGCGCGGCCCTGAATAGGTGCGGACATAGGCGGCATAGTGGCGGAGGGCGGTGGCATAGGTTTGCGCGGTCATGTTGCCGCCGCAGCCCCAGCTTTCGTTGCCGATGCCGATAAAGGGCATTTCCCATGGCTGAGTGCGGCCATTGGTGGCCCGCTCCCGGCCCGGATCGCTGTCCACCGGGGCGGTCATGTAGCGCATCCAGTCATCCGCTTCCCGAACGTTGCCACTGCCGACATTGACGGACACAAAGGGCGCGGCGCCGACCTGTTCGAGCAGATCCATATATTCATGGGTGCCGAACGCATTGCTTTCCGGCGCGTTGCTCCAGGCGGCATTGATTCCGCGTGGTCGCTTTGCAGGATCGCCGACGCCGTCGCGCCAATGATAGATGTCGGCGAAACAACCGCCCGGCCAGCGGATCAGCGGCACTTTGACCTGACGCAACGCCGCCACGACATCGCTGCGGATGCCGCGAACATTGGGAATTGGCGAATCCTTGCCAACCCAAATCCCCTCATAAACGCCGCGGCCCAGATGTTCGACGAACTGGCCATAAATGTTGCGATCGATGGTCGCGCCGGGTTTGTCGCCATGAATCGTCAGGCTTGCGGCCACAGTCGGCTCGGCCCGCGCGAATACAGCGTCGCGCCCCATCAGGCTCAGGGCTGCCGACAACAGCAGTACCCATCGCAGGCCGATTCCCCGCTTCGTCGAAGTACGGCCCTGTGTCACAAATATTCTCCCTTTATTTGTAGGAGTAATGAGGGGTGCGATCGGGGTCAAGCGAGCCAGCCGCATCATTGTCATCCTCCCTTACCCTCCCGGAGAAATGACGTTTTTTTCATGGAATTACTGGTAATTTTAATCGTGTGCCGCAATGGTCGGCGCATGGCCGGCGCATTCGATCCAAATAGTTTCAGCGATTCCCTGGTCGTGCTTGGCGCGGCCGGGCTGGTCATCCCCGGCTTCGCCCGGTTCCGCATCAGCCCGGTGATCGGTTTCATCCTGGTCGGGCTGGCCGTTGGACCGGCGGGCCTCGGATCGCTTGTCGGGCAATATCCCTGGCTCTTCCATGTGACGATCTCCAATCGTGAAGCGATCGAGCCATTTGCGGAACTGGGCATCATCCTGCTGCTTTTCTCGATCGGCCTCGAACTCAGCTTCCGGCGCCTATGGTCCATGCGAACCCAGGTATTCGGGGTTGGCGCCGCCGAACTGCTGGGCAGCGGCGCGATCATCGCTATCGGCCTCTACATGCTGGGGCAGCCGACGGCGGGGGCCATCGGCCTTGGCCTTGCCCTCGCCCTCTCCTCCACCGCGCTGGTGCTGCCGATGGTCGGCACGCAGGGCGCGGTCGGCCGCTCCGCCTTTTCGATGCTGTTGTTCGAAGATCTGGCGCTGGTCCCCATCATCTTCATGCTGGGCGCGCTTGCTCCCACCGTCGCCGCCAGCCCGGAGGGGGCGTGGAACGGGATGGTCGAAACGCTCCTCCGGGGCGGCATCACCATCGCCGTCATGCTCGTGCTGGGGCGGCTGGTGCTACCGCATATCTTTGCCCAGGCGGCTCGCACGAAAAGCCCCGAAGTGTTTCTGGCCGCCAGTTTGCTGGTCGTCATCGTCTCCAGCCTTGCCACTTCGATCGCCGGACTGTCGCCGATCGTGGGCGCGCTGCTTGCGGGGCTGCTGATCGCGGAAACCGATTATCACGGCGAGGTCGAGGTGATGACCGCGCCGTTCAAGGGGCTGGCGCTGGGCGTCTTCCTGATTACCGTGGGCATGAGCCTGGACCTGCGCGTCATCCTGGCCAACTGGTCCAGCCTGATGATGGCGGTCGTTGGCGTCGTGCTGATCAAGACGCTGGTGACGGCTGTCCTCCTCTCCATTTCGGGGGTCCGCAAGGGCGTGGCGCTGGAGGTCGGCGTGCTGATGTCCAGCCCTTCCGAAACCACCCTGATCGTGCTGTCCGCCGCCGCCGCCGCGCAGCTCATCCTGCCGTCCACCGCCGCCTTCTGGCAGATCGTGACCGCCATCGGCCTGACCATTACGCCGCTGCTGGCACGGGTCGGGCATGACATCGCCCGTCGGATAGAGATGGGGAGCGGCGACGAGCCAGCGCCGATCACCGAGGACAACGTAGAGCCAGCCGCCGTCGTCATCGGTTTCGGTCGGGTGGGCCGCATGGTTTGCGACCTGCTGAAACAGCATAATCAGCGCTTCATCGCCGTGGAGTCCGACCCCGACGCCGTCGCGGAGGCCCGACGCAACGGCTATCCGATCCTGTTCGGCGATGTATCCCGACCGGAAATGCTGGACAAGTTGCGGCTGGGTCATGCCCGCGCGCTGATCCTGACGATGGACGATCCGGTGCTGTCGGTCCGCGTGACCAAGCGGGTGCGTGGCTGGGTGCCCGACCTGCCGATCATCGCCCGCGCGCGCGACACCGATCACGCGGCCCAGCTTTACAAGGCGGGGGCGAGCGACGCGGTGCCCGAAACGCTGGAAAGCTCGCTGCAACTGGCGGAAACCGCGCTTGTCGACCTGGGCGTGGCGATGGGTCCGGTCATCGCGTCCATCCACCAGATGCGCGAGGATCTGCGCATGGAGATCAAGGACGCGGCCGAGATGGAAGCGACGCCCAAGCTACGCCGCCTGCGAGCCGACGAAACGCCCTGATGCCTTCAAACTGCTGCTTTTAATCCGGCGGACTGAATACCGACCAGCCAGTGTGCCGCGCCAGTTCCTCCAGCGCCACTGTGCCCAGTTTCGAATTGCCGTTTTCGTTCAGGCCCGGGGACCAGACGGCAATGGAGGCACGGCCCGGCACGATCGCCAATATGCCGCCGCCCACCCCTGATTTCCCTGGAATGCCTACACGAAAGGCGAAGTCGCCCGATGCGTCATAATGACCGCAGGTCAGCATCAGCGCATTGATACGACGCGCCCGCGCCGCCGACACCACGCGCCCGCCATCGGGATGCCGCCCGTCCAGCATCAGATAGCGTCCCGCGAGCGCCAGTTGCCGACAGCTCATTTCGATCGCGCACTGGTGGAAATAGGTGCCCAGCACCAGATCGACCGGATGCCGCACATTGTCAAAGGCGCGCATATAGTTGGCGAGCGCAAGGTTCCGAAAGCCCGTGGACGTCTCCGATGCGGCCACCGCTTCGTTGATCGCGATGGCGTCATCACCGGCAAGATAATGCAGGAAACGCAGCATCTCACCAATTGCGACGCGCGGCTGATGCCCGCCCAGATTGACGTCGGCGACAACGATCGCACCCGCGTTGATGAAGGGATTGCGCGGGATACCCCGCTCCTGCTCCAGTTGGACGATGGAGTTGAAGGCATTGCCCGACGGCTCACGCCCCACCCGCTCCCAAAGCTGGTCGCCAATCTTGCCCAGCGCCAGCGTGAGCGCGAACACCTTGGAAACCGACTGAATCGAAAAGCTGGCGTCCGCGTCCCCGCCGATGAATGTCTCTCCATCCGCCGTGACGATCGCCATGCCGAAGCGATCAGCCTCAACCTTGGCCAGTTCGGGAATATAGGATGCAACCGTCCCGCGATCTTCGATTGTGGCGATGTGCGCGACAATGGCCGCGACGGTTTCATGCAACGTCATGCGCGCTTCATAGCCGATATGTCAGCGCCCGGCACCCCTTGCGCCCCCCCTTTGGTCCCGTCGCATCATCGATCTGTGAACGCGACAGGACCAGAGAAGTCTGTCAGTCGAGCAGCGCGGCGGGCACCTTGCCGCCATTGGCCGCCAGTTCCTTCATCACCCGCTTGTGCAGCCAGATGTTCATTTCCGCGCTACCGTCCAGTGCGCCGGTATAGCCCAGTTCCTTGGCCAGTTCCTTGCGCTCGGCAAGGCTGGAGTCGAGATCCAGCAATTTCATGAGGTCTACGATCGACGTGCGCCAATTGAGATTTTGGGAGGATTTTGCGGCCAGACCGTTGAGAATCTGCTCAACATCCACTTCCTCGACCGGCGGCGGCGCGACAGGCGCAGTCGGAGCGGGCGCAGCGCCCGCAGTCGTCGGTGCTGGCTGGGGCGGCGGCGCGGCCTGGGCCTTCTTACCGAAAATCGCGTCCTTGATCTTGCCGAAAAAACTCATGGGAGATTCTCCTTCATTTACCACCCACCCCTTTCATACTTGTGTTGCAGGCCCATTAAATAATCAATGCACAAATCGTCCGCATTACTTAAGCTGGCGATCTCGCAAATGAGTCTTTTTCTAAGGAAATGTCTTATGGATATCGGTGAGATGCTCAAGCAGACCGGCGCGCTCGACTCCATGTCGCGCGAATTAGGGATCGATGCGACCTCGGCGCAGGCGGGCGCCGCAGCGCTGCTTCCCGCTATCCTTGGCGGTTTCAAGAAACAGGCGCAGCCCGATACGGGCGGCATGGGCGGCCTGATGGACGTACTCGGGCAACTGGGCGGCGGCGGCCTGCTGGAGTCGCTGACCAGCAGCAACCCAACGCCGACGCAGCCCGGCAACGACGTACTTGGCCAGATCTTCGGGTCGAAGGATGTAAGTCGGCAAGTGGCCGATCACGCCGCGCAGACCAGCGGCGTCGAACCCTCCATCCTGCGCAAGATGTTGCCGATGCTGGCGATGGCCGTCGCGGGCTATATGTTCAGCAATCGGGGTGCGGCAGCCGGTGAGCCCGCTGGAGGCGGCTTATTAGGCGGCTTATTGGGTAAGATTTTGGGCGGCGGTAATGCCGCTGCGCCTGCACAAGGTGGACTGGGCCAGGGCGGACTGGGTTCGCTGATCGACCTTAACGGCAATGGCAATCCACTGGACGACATATTGGGAATGGCAACGAAGTTCCGCAACTGAGCATAGCTACCATATCCGCCTGATCAGGCGGATATGGTGGCCAGTACGGCCCTCACCGCGTCGATCGCCGCTGCGGCCTTGTCGCCATCGGGGCCACCGCCCTGCGCCATGTCGGGACGGCCGCCACCACCCTTCCCGCCCAGCGCTTCCACGCCTGCGCGGACCAAATCGACGGCGCTGATCGTGGCGGTCAGGTCGTCGGTGACACCTACGGCGATGGTCGCCCGGCCTTCGACGACGGCAAGGACGGCGGAAACGCCGCTGCCCAGCGTCTTCTTGTTGCCATCGACAATGCCGCGCAGTTCCTTGGGATCCAGGCCTTCGATCACTTGCGCGAGGAAGCTGATGGTGCCGACCTTTTCCGGTCCGGCCGCAGCCGCCGCCGATCCACCGCCGCCAAGCGCCAGCGCCTTCTTTGCCTCGGCCAGTTCGCGTTCCAGCTTGCGGCTCTGTTCGACCAGCGCGGCGATGCGCGCGGGCACTTCGTCGGGCGTGGTCTTGAGCGTCGCGGCGGACTGACGCAGGCGATCCTCGCGGTCGGACAGCCAGAGGCGCGCGGCTTCCCCGGTCAGCGCCTCGATCCGGCGCACGCCGCTCGATACCGCGCTTTCGCCGATGATCTTGAACAGCGCGATATCGCCGGTGGCGCGGACATGGGTGCCGCCGCACAGTTCGACCGAATAGCTGTGCCGATCCTCCTCAAGAGCGTCCCCCTTCCCCATGGAAAGGACGCGGACTTCGTCGCCATATTTCTCGCCGAACAGCGCCAGCGCGCCCGCACCGACCGCATCATCGGGCGTCATCAGGCGGGTCGTGACCTCCTGATTATGCCGGACCTGCGCGTTCACGTCCGCCTCGACCAGCGCGATCTGCGCATGAGTCAACGCTTCGGGATGGGAGAAGTCGAAGCGCAAGCGGTCAGGCGCGACGAGGCTGCCCTTCTGCGTGACATGCGCGCCCAGCCGGTTGCGGAGGGCCGCGTGCAGCAGATGGGTGGCGCTGTGATTGGCGCGCAGGCGGTCGCGGCGATCGACGTCGACCGACAGATGCACGGTGTCGCCTATCTTGAGCGCACCAACGCCGATCTTTGCCTTGTGCGCGTGCAGGCGGCCCAGCGGCTTGCCCGTATCCTCGACATCGGCGGTCATGCCGCCTTGCGTCGTAATGGTGCCCGCGTCGCCCATCTGGCCGCCGCTTTCACCATAGAAAGGCGTCTGGTTGGTGATGACAAGCACGCTGTCGCCTGCGCCTGCGGCATCGACCCGCGCGCCATCCTTGACGATGGCCAGAACCTCGCCCTCACCCTCGGTCGAGGAATAGCCGATAAATTCGGTGCTGCCGAGCGTTTCGGCAATGTCGAACCAGACATCGTCCGACGCCTTTTCGCCCGATCCCTTCCACGCGGCGCGCGCCGCCGCCTTCTGCTCGGCCATCGCCGTGTCGAAGCCGCTGCGATCGACCGACAGGCCGCGTCCACGCAGGGCGTCCTCGGTCAAATCATAAGGGAAACCGAATGTGTCATAGAGCTTGAACGCGGTTTCGCCGGGCAGGGTATCGCCCTCGCCCATGTCGCCGGTGGCTTCATCGAGCAGGCGCAGGCCATTTTCCAGCGTCTTGCGGAAGCGCGTTTCCTCGCGCAGCAGCGTTTCCTCGATCAGCGGCTGGGCGCGGACGAGTTCGGGATAGGCCGCGCCCATTTCCGACACCAGACTGCCGACCAAGCGGTACATCAGCGGGTCTTTCGCACCGATGATGTGCGCGTGGCGCATGGCGCGACGCATGATCCGGCGCAGCACATAGCCGCGGCCTTCATTTGCAGGCAGCACGCCGTCCGCGATCAGGAAGCTGGTCGAGCGGAGGTGATCGGCGATGACGCGATGACTAGCCTTGTGCTCGCCGTCGGTCGGGGTCTTCGACAGCGCGCCGCTCTCGGCGATCAGCGCCTTGAACGTGTCGGTGTCATAATTGTCGTGAACGCCCTGCATGACGGCGGCGACGCGCTCCAGACCCATGCCGGTATCGATGCTGGGCCGCGGCAGTTCGCCGACGATCTCATTCGCTTCCTGCTCATATTGCATGAAGACGAGGTTCCAGATCTCGACGAAACGGTCGCCATCCTCCTCCGGCGATCCGGGGGGGCCACCCCAGATATGATCGCCATGGTCGTAGAAGATTTCCGAGCAGGGACCACAGGGGCCGCTGTCGCCCATCGCCCAGAAATTATCCTTCGTCGGGATGCGGATGATGCGATGTTCGGGCAGGCCCGCAATCTTCTTCCACAGGTCGAACGCTTCGTCGTCGGTGTGATAGACGGTCGCGGTCAGCTTGTCGGCGGGAATGCCCCATTCCTTGGTCAGCAGCGTCCAGGCATGGGTGATCGCCTGTTCCTTGAAATAATCGCCGAAGCTGAAATTGCCCAGCATTTCAAAGAAGGTATGATGCCGCGCGGTGTAGCCGACATTGTCGAGATCATTATGCTTGCCGCCCGCGCGCACCGATTTCTGGCTGGACGTAGCGGTCTTGTATGGGCGCGTTTCCAGGCCCGTGAAGACATTCTTGAACGGCACCATCCCCGCGTTGACGAACATCAACGTAGGGTCGTTGTGCGGCACCAGAGGGGCCGACGGGACGATGGTGTGGCCTGCGCCCGCGAAATAATCGAGGAAGGAGCGGCGGATGTCGTTGGTCGAAGTCATGCGCGCGATTTAGGCGAGAGCGTCCCGGCGCACAAGCGGGGCTTTTCACCGAAACCGCACCAAAATCAGCCGATCGGGTCATCCAGAGAGGCTGGCGGCACCGAAAACCACTTCGGTCCCTGCGGAGTCATGTGGAAACAATCCTCCAGCCGGACCCCAAAACGACCCGGCAGATAGAGACCCGGCTCGTTGGAAAAGCACATGCCGACGTCCAGCGGCGTTGCTTCTCCATGCACCAGATTGACCGGCTCATGCCCCTCCATGCCGATCCCGTGGCCGGTGCGGTGGGACAGACCGGGCAACTGGTAGCGCGGCCCATAGCCTAGCTGTTCATAATGGCGGCGGACGGCATCATCGACCGATCCGGCGGGCACGCCCAGCTTGGCCGTGGCGAACGCGATCTTCTGACCGGTCGCCACAGCGTCCCAGACCTTGCGCTGCTCCGCCGAGGGGGCTGCGCCATGCACGAAGGTGCGGCTGATATCGGATTGATAATCCTCGACCGTGCAGCCGCAATCCATCAGCACGACTTCGCCCGGCCGAACCGCCTGTGGCTTGCCCGAGCCGTGCGGATAGGCAGCGGCTTCGCCAAGCAAGATCAGGTTGAACTCTACTTCGCCGCCCAACGCCTTGGTCGCGGCAGCCATCAGCGCGCCGATATCCGCCGGGGTCATGCCCGCCTTCACTTGGGGAATGGTCCAGCGATAGGCGGCCATGGTCACATCGGCCGCCTTTTCCATCAGCGCAATTTCGGCGGCGGTTTTCCGCATGCGGATGGCGCGCGTGACCGGGTCTTTGACGATCGTTGCATTTGGCAGCGCGGCCTTCAGGCCATCGACAGCGAAATAGCGCACCGTTTCCTCGATGCCGATCCGGCCCTTTGCCAGCCCCTTCTCCGTAAGGAAGCCGGCGACCAGCGCCAGTGGATTTTCGTCCTCCTGCCAGACGCGAATTTCCGCCGGGATTTGCAGCGATTCGTCGATCGAGGGTTTTTCGAAAAAAGGGCAGACGATGATCGGCGCGCCCTGCGCCGGGATGACCGCCGCCGTCAGCCGCTCACTACGCCACCAGCGCACGCCGGTATAATAGATAAGCGAGGCGCCCGGTTCGACCAGCAGGGCGTCGATGTCCTGCGCCTGCATCATCTTCTGCGCGCGGGCCAGCCGGTTGGCGCGCTCGGCCCGGCCGGTCGGTACCGCGTCGCCGGTAATGGGTTTCAGCGCTTCGCCCGCCCGTTCCTGCGCGAAGAGGCGTGGCGTCAGGGCGAGGCCGCCAGCAACGAGGCCGTATTTCAAGAGCGCGCGGCGATCAGGCGTAAGCATAGGGGCCACCGGCTTTCAGCGCGGCCTGATAACCGGGTCGGGCGTGCATCTCTTCGCGCCAGCGGATCAGGTTCGGGCGCGAACCGTCCAGTCCGCCGCGTGAGCGAGAGGCCTCCAGCGGAAAGCTCATCATGACGTCGGCGGCGCTGAAATCGGCGCCCGCGAAATAGGGGCGCGCGGCCAGTTCGCTTTCCAGCCAGTCGAGATGTTCGCCCAGCATCGCCAGCACCGGCCCGCGCGCAGGCCGCCCGAGCAAGCCCAGCTTGCCAACCACCAGCAACGCCAGCAGCGGCGGCATCATCGACCCTTCTGCATAATGGAGAAATTCGCGCCAGCGGATTGCACCATCCGCGTCAGCGGGGGGACCGAACCGCCCTCCTGCGCGCGTGACCAGATATTCGACGATCGCGCCCGTCTCGATCAGGCGGCGGCCATCGACTTCGACGACAGGCGACTTGCCTAGCGGATGAATGGCGCGCAACGCCTTCGGCGCGCGCATCGTCCGGGGATTACGCTCGTAACGCCGCACTTCATAGGGTTCGCCCAGTTCTTCCAGCAGCCACAGGATGCGCTGTGATCGGCTGTTTTCCAGATGGTGGACGATGATCGTCATGGTGACTCCTATGTGGTCCGCCAAAGAGGGCTAGCGGAGCCATGGAGCATTGCCAAGGCAGGAGGTTCGCGCCCCTCGCCCGTTCGTGTCGAGCGCAGTCGAGACACCCTCGCGCACAGGCTTCTCGACTTCGCTCGAAGCGAACGGGAAATTGGATCAGCGGATAGAGGGAACCGTCAGGCGGCGGCCTTCACCTTCGCACGGAAGGCATGGAGCAGCGGTTCGGTATAGCCATTTGGCTGGGCGATGCCCTCGAACACCAGCGCGCGTGCTGCCTGAAAGGCCAGGCTTTCCGCCTCATGCCCCGCCATCGGGCGATAGAGCGGATCACCCGCATTCTGGGCATCGACCTTCGCCGCCATGCGCGTGAGGGCTGCATCCGCCTGCTCCGCCGAGCAGACGCCGTGGAGCAGCCAGTTCGCCATATGCTGCGAGGAGATACGCAGCGTCGCGCGATCCTCCATCAGCCCGATGTCATGGATGTCCGGCACCTTGGAGCAGCCGACGCCCTGATCAATCCAGCGGACGACATAGCCCAATATGCCCTGCGCATTATTGTCCAGTTCGGCGGTAATTTCCTCCGCAGACCAGTTCCGGCCATGCGCCAGCGGGATGGTGAGCAGCCTGTCGAGCGACGCGACCGGCTCCGCGCCGCGTTCGGCCTGCCGGGCGAACACATCGACCCGGTGATAATGGGTGGCGTGCAGCGTCGCCGCCGTGGGCGATGGCACCCAGGCGGTATTGGCGCCGGTCCGGGGATGGCCGATCTTCTGGTCCAGCATGTCGGCCATGCGATCGGGCGCGGCCCACATGCCCTTGCCGATCTGCGCACGGCCCGACAGGCCGCAGGCAAGGCCGATCTGGACATTGCGATCCTCATAGGCGGCGATCCAGTCCGCACCCTTGATATCGCCCTTGCGCAGCATCGCGCCGGCCTGCATCGACGTGTGCATCTCGTCCCCCGTGCGGTCGAGGAAGCCGGTGTTGATGAAGACGATGCGATCGCGAACGGCATGGATGCAGGCGGCAAGGTTGGCGGAGGTGCGCCGTTCCTCATCCATCACGCCGACCTTGATCGTGTGGCGGGACAGGCCCAGCAAATCCTCGATTGCGTCGAACAGGCGATTGGTCAGGGCCGCTTCGTCGGGGCCATGCATCTTGGGCTTGACGATATAGACGCTGCCCGCGCGGCTATTGCCGCCTTCGCGTTGCAGGTCATGCATCGCGATCAGGCTGGTGAGGATGCCGTCCAATATGCCCTCGGGCACCTCGCTGCCATCGGGCAGCAGGATGGCGGGCGTGGTCATCAGATGGCCGACATTGCGGACGAAGAGCAGGCTGCGCCCCGGCAAGGTGAAGGCCGTGCCGTCTGGCGCGGTGTAGCTTCGGTCGGGGTTGAGCGACCGGGTCATCATCGCGCCGTTCTTCTCGAACGTGTCGATGAGGTCGCCCCGCATCAGACCAAGCCAGTTGGCATAGGCCGCAACCTTGTCCTGCGCGTCGACCGCAGCGATGGAATCCTCCAGATCGCAAATGGCGGTCAGCGCGGATTCCAGGATAACGTCGGCGATGCCTGCTGGATCATCCTTGCCGATGGGATGGCCGCTGTCGAAGACGACCTCGATATGCAAGCCATTGTGCCGAAACAGGCGGCCCTTTTCGGACTGTCCTAGATATTGAGCGGGGTCGGCCAAGATGATGTCGTCGCTGGTCAAGTCCGCCCAGCCACCCGACGCCAGCGGAATAGCCTCATCCAGAAACGCCTTGGCCCAGGCGATGACCTGCGCGCCGCGCGCCGCGTCATAGCCCTTGCCCGCCGCCGTACCGGGGATGGCGTCCGTGCCATAAAGGGCGTCGTACAGGCCGCCCCAACGCGCATTGGCGGCGTTCAGCAGGAAGCGGGCGTTGAGGATCGGCACAACCAGTTGCGGCCCCGCGAGGCGGGCAACCTCGTCATCGACATTTTCGCTACCGATGGTGAAGGGCGCAGGCTCCGCGACCAGATAGCCAATGTCGCGCAGGAAAGCCTGATAGTCGGCCATGTTGATCGGTTGACCGGCGCGCGCTTCATGCCAGTCGTCAATCTGCGCCTGCATCGTATCGCGAACGGTCAGCAATGCCGCATTTTCCGGCGCGAAGCGGGCAAAGATGGCGGCTGTCCCTTGCCAAAAAGCATCGGCGCTGAGGCCGGTTCCGGGCAGGGCGCGCTGATCGACAAAGGTCGCCAGTTCCGCCGCGACCTTCAGCCCTGCCTTGTCGATACGTTCCACCATCAGACCACTCCTGCCCATATTTGTGAGCCATCCTATAGACGGCCTGCATTACCATCGATAGATGATAAGATATAAAATCAGAATTTCTTCAGGTGAAATTATGATGGACCCGGATTATGATCTGTTCACCGCCATCGTCGAGGAAGGCGGACTGTCCGCAGCGGGACGAAGGCTGCATATTTCCGCCGCAATGGTGTCGAAGCGCCTCGTGCGACTGGAGGAGCGGCTGGGCGCGCGCCTGATCCATCGCACCACCCGCCGTCTGGCGCTGACCCCGGCGGGCGAGCAATTGCATGGCGACCTGCGCGGCATCATGGCGGCACTGGACGAGGCGGAACGGCGAGTGACCGGCGCGCTTGCCATCGCATCGGGGCCACTGACCGTCACCGCCCCCACCTCCTTCGGGCGGATGCATATCGCGCCTTATGTCGGGCATTTTCTGGATGCCCATCCGCGCGTGACGCTGAACCTCGACCTATCGGACGATTTCGTCGACCTGCTGCAAAGCCGCGCCGACCTGGCCATCCGCATCGCGGCCGATCCCGGACAGGGGATGACGGCGCATCGTCTGGCCACCAACCGCCGCATCCTGTGCGCCGCGCCCGCCTATCTCGACCGCTTCGGCGCGCCTGCCACACTCGCCGATCTTAAAGCGCACCGCCTGTTGGCAGCGAACGGCCAACTGCCATGGCGGCTGGTGGGTCCCGATGGCCCGGTCAGCGTAGAGGGGATCAGCCATGTTCGCACCAACAGCAGCGAAGTGGTGCGCGAACTGACACTGTCGGGCGTCGGCATCGCGTTGCGCTCGCTCTGGGACGTCAGCGGCGCGCTGGCGCGGGGCGAGGTACGGCAGATCCTGCCCGACCATGAGGGGTCCGCCGATGTCGGCCTGTTCGCGGTCCACCCGCCCCAGCCCACGCCGCCGCTGGCGCTGACCGCCTTCATCGAATTTCTGGCCGCCCTTTATGCGCCAATCCCCCCCTGGCAGCGCGAAGCCATTGCCCCCGGCCAGCGTCGCCCCTAAAGGCTCATCACATGGACGATAATACACGCCGCGCCGCCCTCGACTATCACCGCCATCCGCAGCCGGGTAAGCTCAGGATCGAGCCGACCAAGCGCATGGTCAACCAGCGCGACCTTGCGCTGGCTTATTCGCCGGGCGTCGCGGCGCCCTGCATGGAGATCGCCGCCGACCCGGCCAAGGCGCTGGACTATACCGCACGCGGCAATCTGGTCGCGGTCATCTCCAACGGCACGGCGGTGCTGGGCCTTGGCGCGATCGGCGCGCTGGCCTCCAAGCCGGTGATGGAGGGCAAGGCCGTCCTCTTCAAGAAATTCGCCGGTATCGACGTCTTCGATATAGAGGTCGACACGACCGACCCCCAGCAGTTCATCGACGCGGTGGCGTTGCTGGAACCGACCTTCGGCGGCATCAACCTTGAGGATATCAAGGCGCCTGAATGTTTCGAGATCGAGGCCGCGCTCAAGAAGCGCATGAATATCCCGGTCTTCCATGACGATCAGCATGGCACGGCGATCGTCGTTGCCGCCGCCGTCCGTAACGCGCTGGTGCTGCAAGGACGCAGCCTTGCCGACGCACGGCTGGTCACGTCGGGCGCAGGCGCGGCGGCGCTGGCCTGCGTCGACCTGCTGGTGTCGATGGGCCTGCCGGTCGAGCATGTCACGCTGACCGACAAGGACGGCGTCATTCATTCGGGCCGCGAAGGCATGTTGCCCAACATGGCCCGCTATGCCCGCACCACCAACGCCCGGACGCTGCCCGATGTGCTGCCGGGCGCGAACGTCTTTCTGGGCCTGTCCGCGCCGGGCGTGCTGAAGGCCGAATGGCTGCCGCTGCTGGCGGACAAGCCGCTGATCTTCGCGCTGGCCAATCCCGAGCCGGAAATCCTGCCCGATGTCGCCCGCGCTTCGCGCCCCGATGCGATCATCGCGACGGGCCGGTCGGACTATGCCAATCAGGTCAATAACGTCCTGTGCTTTCCCTATATCTTCCGGGGGGCGCTGGACGCGGGCGCGACCGAGATTAACGAAGCGATGAAGGTCGCCGCCGCCGAAGCCATCGCCGCCCTCGCCCGCCTGCCCGCGCATGACAGCGTGGCGCAGGCTTATGGCGGGCGCAAGCTGGTGTTCGGCCCGGACTATATCATCCCGACCCCCTTCGACCCCCGCCTGATCGTCAAGATCGCGCCCGCCGTGGCGAAGGCCGCGATGGACAGCGGCGTCGCGACCAAGACGCTCGACCTCGACGAATATGCCCGCAGCCTGGAACAGCAGAATACGCGCTCCGGCCAGTTGATGATGCCGGTGTTCGAGGCCGCGCGCGGCACCAACCGCCGCATCGCCTATGGCGAGGGTGAGGATGAGCGCGTGCTGCGCGCCGTGCAGGATGCGCTGAACGACGGGCTTGCCCGGCCGACCATCATCGCGCGCCGCCGCATCCTGAAGGAAAAGCTGCCCGAGCTGGGCCTCAGCTTCGAACTCGACCGCGATGTCGAGGTGGTCGATCCCGAAACCGACCATCATATCATGGGGCCACTGGTCGACGCCTATCGCCAGATCGCGGCGCGCAAGGGCGTGCCGGAGGGCGAAATCCTGCGCCATGTCTATCGCCGCCCCACCGTCACCGCCGCCATGCTGCTGCGCACCGGGCGGGTCGATGCCGCGCTGGTCGGCGGCAATTCCGAATATTGGGGTCAGGTCGAGCATGTCCTGCGGATCATCGACCGGGTGCCGGGGCATGAGCGCGTCTATGCCCTGTCTGGCCTGATTCTGGACGCGGGCGCGCTGTTCATAACCGACAGCCATATGGTGCCCGATCCCACGCCGCAGCAGGTGGCGGAAATGACGCTGCTTGCCGCCGACGAGATACGGCGCTTTGGCCTGGAGCCGCGCGCGGCCCTGCTCTCCCACTCCAATTTCGGCGCATCGCACAGTCCGAGCGCGCGCAAGATGCGCGAAGCATTGCGGATCGTCCGCGCTGCCGCGCCGACCCTGTCGGTCGACGGTGAAATGCACGCCGATGCCGCGCTCAGCCAGTCGCTGCGGGAGCGGCTGGTGCCCGATTCACAGTTTGAGGGACCGGCCAATCTGCTGGTCATGCCAAATCTGGACGCGGCCAACATCACGCTGACGGCACTGGCCGCCTCGTCCAGTTCGCCCACGGTTGGGCCGATGCTGATGGGACTTGCCCAGCCTATCCATGTGCTGACACCGGGGGTCACGTCGCGCGGCATCCTCAACCTCACCACCATCGCGGCGGCGGAGTGCATGCGGGAGAGCTGATCCCTACCGAACCTTAACCATTTTGCGCGATAATGGCCCGTCAACGCGACGGGAGCGACGCACCAATGGCCGGTATTTTTTCTTCCCTGGTCCGCAGCATCGGGCCAAAGCTGGCAATCGGCGGCGGCGCGATGGCACTGTTGGTCGCCTTCACCGGCCTGTCCGAACGCGCCCCATACGAACCCGCACCTCCGGCCAAACCTCTGCCGAAGCCACAAACTGTCGCCGCGACGTCGACTGCCCCGGTCGAACGATCGCGCGATCAGCCTGTGCAGATCGCCCCCAGCGCTCTGGTGGTAAAGCGCGTCCTGCCCATTACCGCCCCCTTCCGCCATGGCGATTATATGTGGGACGACACCGATGTGCCTGATGGCCGCATAATCGTTACCATAGACCTGAAGGCCCAGACGCTGTCGGTCTTCCGCGACGGCTATGAGATCGGCGCTGCGGTCATCATCTATGGCGCGGACGACAAACCCAGCCCGCAGGGGGCCTTCCCCATTTCCCAGAAGGACGCAGACCATGTGTCCAACCTTTATAATGCGCCCATGCCCTATATGCTGCGGCTAACCAATGACGGCGTCGCCATCCATGGCAGCGACGTGAAATGGGGCAACGCGACCCATGGCTGCATCGGCGTACCGACAGCCTTCGCCGAAAAGCTGTTCAAGGTAGCGAAACTGGGCGACATCGTCGTCATCACCAATGGCAAGATGCTTGACACGAGCCGCGCCGCGCGGGGTTGAATAGGCTGGAAGCCTGGAAGGCAGATGCATTTCACGCTGCACCCCGTGCAGACTTTGCAAGCGATATAGCGCGATTTCCGGTTGAAATAGCCGTGCGAAAGTCCATTTGAGGACATTCCCGATATTGCATTGCAGCATGGAGCGGTCATGACCGGTACGTCCAAACCCGCCGCCCCGGCACTCGTCACCCTTGCCCTCGCCATGGGCGCTTTCGCCATCGGTACGACCGAATTCGCGGCGATGAGCCTGCTGCCCTTCTTTTCGGTGGGTCTGGGAATCGATACGCCCACGGCGGGCCATGTCATCAGCGCCTATGCGTTGGGCGTGGTCGTAGGGGCGCCGTTCATCGCGGTGCTGGGCGCGCGGCTGCCGCGGCGGACGCTGCTGATCGGCCTGATGACCCTGTTCGCGCTGGCCAATGGCCTCAGCGCGCTTGCCCCCACTTATGGCTGGATGCTGGTCTTTCGTTTCCTCAGTGGCTTGCCGCATGGCGCCTATTTCGGCGTCGCGGCGCTCGTTGCCGCGTCGATGGTGCCAACCGAGCAGCGGACACAGGCCATCGCCCGGATGTTTTCGGGCCTTACCGTCGCAACGATCGTCGGCGTGCCCGTCGCCAACTGGATGGGGCAGGCGATCGGCTGGCGGTGGGGGTTCGGCATCGTCGCCGTGCTGGCGCTGGCGACCGTCACCATGGTCGCGCTGCTTGCGCCCAGGGACCGGCCTGACGCGAACGCCAGCCCACTGCGCGAACTGGGCGCGCTACGCAAAAGCCAAGTGTGGCTGACATTGCTGACCGGCGCGATCGGCTTTGGTGGCATGTTCGCGGTCTATACCTATGTTGCATCGACCATGATCGAGGTGACGCATGTATCGAAGGCGCTGGTGCCTGCCGTGCTGATGATTTTTGGCGTGGGCCTGACGATCGGCACTCTGGTCACGGCGCGTTTCGCGGACCGGGCGCTGTTCCCGACGGTTATCGGCCTCATGCTCTGGAGCGCGGTCGCGCTGGCGCTCTTTCCGCTGGCCGCGCAGAATATCTGGACGCTGGGCCTCGACATTTTCATGATCGGCCTTGGCGGCGGCCTTGGCTCCGTGCTCCAGACACGGCTGATGGATGTCGCGGGCGATGCCCAGACGCTGGCGGCGGCATTGCATCATAGCGCTTTCAACGTTGCCAATGCGCTGGGGCCTTGGTTGGGCGGACTGTCGATCGCGGCGGGGAATGGCCTGGTTTCGACCGGCTGGATCGGCAGCGCGCTGGCTCTTGCGGGCCTGTCCGTCTTCCTGCTCTCGCTGGCGTTGGAGGCCCGGGTCACGCGCGCCCGCCCGCTGCCCTGCTAATCTCTTTCGGCTATTGTCGCGAACCTAACCTTCACAGAGGGCGTTCTCATTGCGATCGCGCACAGTCTTCGCGGCCTGCTCATCCGCTGCGATACGAGGGAAGCTGACCCCTTCAAACGACCCATTGGCATCACATAGTTTCGCGCAAGCGACATCGACGACGCCCGGCATGGCCACGCGATCTCCTTCATATTGCACGACGATCGTGCACTGGCTGCGGCCGGAAAAGCGCAGGATCAGCTTGTCACCCGCGCGTCGGGCAATGCCCGTTCCCCGGCAGGACTCTTCTGCTCCGAACACCGCCTCTACGCCAAATCGATAGCGGCCATCCGTTCCCGGCAGGACGCACAGGCTGTTGCGCCCCGCTTCGTGGCGCTGTTGATACAGGCCCACCGGAGACACGCGAGCGACGTCCGCAACCAACCCACTATCACGCGCGGCCTGCTCCAATGCAGAGGCTGGAGCGGCAGATGCATCGGCATTAATCGACGCGTTGGGGGTGGCCGCCTGCTGCTGGCAGGCGGCAAGAGTCAGGGCTAGCAGAACAAGGCTAATCCGCAGCATCGACTGGCGTCAGTCCATCCACCCCAATCCGGCGAAAGAAGCAGGATCGGGCGCCCGTGTGACAGGCAGGCCCCTTCGCCACAGCCTTGATCCACACCGCGTCCTGATCACAATCGATACGAATATCGCGGACTTCCAGCATGTTGCCCGAGGTTTCGCCCTTTTTCCACAGCGCCTGCCGGCTGCGTGACCAGAAATGGGCAAGGCCAGTCTGGACCGTCAGTTCCAATGCCTGCGCATTCATATGCGCGAGCATCAGCACCTCGCCGTTCCCATCGTCAGTGACGACAGCCGTGATCAACCCCTGTGCATCATAGCGGGGGTCAAGGGTGAAGCCTGTATCGCGTGCGTCGCTCATGACGGCCGCTATAGGGCGGAAAAGACCCGCTGCGAAGCCCGGACGTCACCGGAGTATATGTGAGTTTGCGCATCGGAGTTAAAGCCATGTTTCCGCTCCCAAGCAAAAAAGGCCGCCCGTTCATACGCGAACGGGCGGCCATAGTGTTTGAGAGTGACGCAGGGAGTGCCGCCGCTCTCCGTCAGGCGCGACCGATAAGGCGCTGCGCCATGGCGTCGGCGACATCGGCCGCCGGACGTCCATTGGCCGCACTCTCCGCCCAGATGGCGCGCAGCCGCTCGGGGATCTGCGCGACGCGGGCGTCCACTTCGGCGCGGTCGCCTTGCCCCAGATATTCCAGCGCGACATTGATGATGCCGCCCGCATTGATCACATAGTCCGGCGCATAAAGGATGCCGCGACCATGCAGGCGCGCCGCATCCGCCGGGGTTGCCAACTGGTTGTTCGCGCCGCCTGCTACGACACCGGTCCGCAGCAAGGGAATCGAATGTTCGTTGAGGATCGCGCCCAGTGCATTGGGGCTGAAGATGTCCGCTTCGACACCAATGATCGCTTCGGTCGCGACGACCTGCGCGCCCAGTTCCGCCGCCAGCGCCTTGGCGCGATCGGCGTTGACGTCGGCCAACGTCAGCTTCGCGCCGTCACGCGCCAGATGACGGGCCAGCCCGCCGCCAACGCTGCCCACACCCTGAATGGCGACATGGACGCCCGCCATATCGTCCGTGCCCAGTGCTTCGAGCGCCGCCGCCCGAACGCCCAGATAGACGCCGCGCGCGGTGACGGGACCGGGATCGCCGCCCGCCGCGCCCTCACCCACCGGCAAACCGGAAACGAAGCCCGTCTCACTGCCGATGATGCCCACATCCGCTTCGCTGATGCCCACATCCTCCGCCGTTACATAGCGCCCGCCCAGCGAGTCAATCGCCCGGCCAAAAGCCTTGAGCATCTCAGGCGTCTTGGTGCGCGCGGCATCGGCAAGGATAACGCCCTTGCCCCCGCCCATCGGCAGGCCCGCCATCGCATTCTTGTAGCTCATGCCCCGCGACAGGCGCAGCGCGTCGGTGACGGCATCGGTGCGGTCGGCATAGTGCCAGAAGCGCACCCCGCCCGCCGCCGGTCCCAGCGCGGTGGAGTGGATCGCGATCACCGCCGTCAAACCGCTCGCACGGTCGCGGAAGAGGTGAACACCCTCATGATCATCGAAATCGGCCAGATCCCAGGCAGCCATATGCACCTCGTAATAAAAATACCGATGGCAGCAATAATATAAGCAACGACCAATTACCACCCACCATGTCGGCAGGACGGAATTTTGAACGATAGAAGGGAATGATGGGGCGACCGAGGGGTCTTGAACCCCCGACCTCTGGTACCACAAACCAGCGCTCTAACCAACTGAGCTACGGTCGCCACAGGGCCATATGGCCCGAGAGAGAAAGGGCACATATGCGGCGCGCCCCGGCCCGTCAAGCGGCCTTTTCCCTGTACAGGCCCCGCTTATGGCCATGACCAAAAAAAAGGACAGCGACCTTTTGGTCCCTGCCCCTTTCCTGCCTTGGCGTCCGGGCGGCGGGCGGTCCCTACCGCTTGTCGCCTGCCCTACTCTCCTGAAACTTTTTTTGCGACCGCGACGCCGCGCCTTGTCAGAGCAGGGGCGCATCCGTGAAGGATACGCCCCACTCCATCAGTTGACCGAGTCCTTCAGGCCCTTGCCGGCCTTGAACTTGGGTTGGGTGGATGCCTTGATGGTCATCGTCTCGCCGGTGCGCGGATTGCGGCCGGTCGAGGCCTTGCGCTGCGAAACGGAAAAAGTGCCGAAACCGACCAGGCGAACTTCATCGCCCTTCTTCAGCGCGCCGGTGATGGCGTCGAATACGCCCTCGACCGCCTTGGTGGCATCGCTCTTGGAAAGGCCGCTGCTGTCTGCAACTGCGCTGATGAGATCCTGCTTGTTCATGCCTAGGGAACCCCCTTCTTAGGTTGTTTGATTAGTTTAGGAATCGCGGTTTAAGGCGCGCCAATAAGGCGTAGCTTTCCCAAGCTGTCAAAGGGAAAGCGACAAAGCCCACACGCGACTCGGGAGATTTGAGCAAAGGCGCCCAAAATCCCCCGAAATCAGTTGTTAATGCCGCAGTGCAGCGTCGCCTTCGCGGCCAGATGCTGCCGTCGGCTGCGCCGCGAGGTCATCTTCTTCTGTCCAGGCAATGGCTTCCAGCGGGGAAATCAGCGCGCGCGCCAGCACCTCATCCACATGCGCTACCGGCACGATTTCCAGCCCCTCGCGAATGTTGGCTGGAATCTCTGCCAGATCTTTTTCATTTTCCGCCGGGATCAGCACCGTCTTGATGCCCCCGCGCAGCGCCGCCAGCAGCTTTTCCTTCAAGCCACCGATTGGCAGCACCCGGCCACGCAGCGTCACCTCACCCGTCATCGCGACATCCTTGTGGATCGGAATGCCAGTCAGCGTGCTGACGATCGATGTCACCATGCCGATGCCCGCCGATGGCCCATCCTTGGGCACCGCCCCTTCGGGCAGATGGATATGGATGTCCTTGCGGTGGAAAATGCTCGGCTTGATGCCATAGCCGGGCGAGCGTGCCCGCACATAGGAATAGGCGGCCTGAATCGACTCGTTCATGACGTCGCCCAACTTGCCGGTCGTCTTTACCATGCCCTTGCCAGGCACCGTCACAGCCTCGATCGTCAGCAGTTCGCCACCAACCTCGGTCCAGGCGAGGCCCGTCACAGCGCCGATCTGATTCTCTTCCTCGCCCACACCGTGGCGGAATTTGCGAACGCCGGCATAGTCGGCAAGTGTGTCGGGCGTGATGACGACCTTTTCATAGACGCCCTCGAGAATTTTGCGGAGCGCCTTGCGGGCCAGACGCGCGATTTCGCGCTCCAGCGTGCGGACACCGGCTTCGCGGGTGTAATAACGGATGAGGTCGCGCACGGCCTCCTCCGTCACCTCGAACTCACCCGCTTTCAGACCGTGAGCTTCGATCTGCTTGGACAGCAGATGCCGCTGCGCAATCTCGACCTTCTCGTCCTCGGTATAGCCTTCCAGTCGGATGATCTCCATCCGGTCGAGCAGCGGCTGAGGCAGGTTCAGGCTGTTCGCGGTGGTCACGAACATGATGTCCGAAAGATCGACGTCGATCTCCAGATAATGGTCCTGGAACTTGCTGTTCTGTTCCGGGTCCAGCACCTCCAGCAGCGCGGAAGCCGGATCGCCACGGAAATCCTGGCCCAGCTTGTCGATCTCATCGAGCAGGAACAGCGGGTTCATGGTGCCCGCCTTCTTCAGGTTGGTCACGATCTTGCCCGGCAAAGAGCCGATATAGGTCCGGCGATGGCCGCGAATTTCGGCTTCGTCGCGCACGCCGCCCAGCGACTGGCGTACAAACTCGCGGCCCGTAGCCTTCGCGATCGAACGACCAAGCGAAGTCTTGCCGACACCCGGAGGACCGACGAGGCACAGGATAGGCCCCTTCAACTTGTTGGTGCGCGCCTGCACGGCCAGATATTCGATGATCCGGTCCTTGACCTTCTCCAGCGCGAAATGATCTTCGTCGAGAATATCCTGCGCCTTCTTGAGATCGGTCTTGACCTTGCCCTTCTTGCCCCAGGGAAGCCCCAGCAGCACGTCGAGATAATTGCGCACGACCGTCGCTTCGGCCGACATGGGCTGCATGCCCTTGAGCTTTTTCAACTCCGCCGTAGCCTTCGCACGGGCTTCCTTGCTGAGCTTGGCCTTGGCGATCTTCTCGGCAAGTTCGGCCAGTTCGTCGCCTTCCTCGCCCTCGCCATTACCCAGCTCGCGCTGGATCGCCTTCAACTGCTCGTTCAGATAATATTCGCGCTGGGTCTTTTCCATCTGTCGCTTCACGCGGCCACGGATCTTCTTTTCGACCTGGAGCACGCCCAGTTCGCCTTCCATGAAGGCGAACACCATCTCAAGCCGCTTGACCGGATCGGCCTCGACCAGCAGCGACTGCTTGTCCGCAACCTTGACATTGATATTCGCGGCAACGGCGTCGGCCAGACGCCCGGCATCCTCGATCTCGCGCAGTTGTACCGGCGTTTCGGCGGGCAACTTCTTGTTGAGCTTGGCGTAATTTTCGAACTGCTCCGCAACGGAGCGCATCAGGGCGGAGGCTTCCGGCCCCTCCGCCACGATATCGTCGACCAGTTCGATCTCGGCGATCAAATGCGGGCCGTCTTCGGCAACGCTGTGCAGTTGCGCGCGCTGCTTGCCTTCCACCAGCACGCGGACGGTGCCGTCGGGCAGCTTCAACAGTTGCAGCACCGTCGCGATGACGCCGGTGTCATAGAGCGACTCGCGGCCCGGATCATCTTCGGCAGGATCAAGCTGCGACACCAGGAAGATGTCCTTGCTGCCTTCCATCGCCGTTTCCAGCGCGGCGACGCTTTTGTCGCGGCCCACAAAAAGCGGAACGATCATCTGCGGAAACACAACGATGTCACGCAATGGCAGCAACGGATAGCTAGTAATCATGCAGTCTCCAGGGACTCGCCTTCATGCGTGTCCACTTCTTGTTCCACCCCTTTATGGGCATGGCAGTTGCGCGGATCAATCACCCTGTCCCTAATAGTGGGCGCATGAACGGGGTGATAACGACCTCCGACTTTTCGTTCAGAAAGGCAGTTTGAAGCCGGGGGGCAATTGCAGGCCGCTGGTCATCTTGCCCATTTCGGCATTGCTGGCCTCATCCGCCTTCTTGCGCGCGTCATTGAGCGCGGCGGTGACAAGATCCTCCAGCATCTGCTTTTCGGACGGCGCGAGCAGGCTTTCGTCGATGTCGATACCGATGATCCGACCCTTGGCCGACGCCTTGACCTTCACCAGACCACCGCCCGATGCGCCCTCAACCTCGATCTTGTCGAGATTGTCCTGCGCGCGGCTCAATTCTTCCTGCACGCGGGTCGCCATGCCCAATATTTCGTTCAGATCTTTCATGTTCCAACGCTCCATTGTTCGGACTGGCCATCCTCGACCAGTTCCGCGCCGGGGAAGGCAGCCAGCGCCGCCTGTACCACCGGGGTATCCAAAATGGCCGCGCGCGCGGTCGCGGCGCGGCCTTGTTCCTGCTGCATCAGCGTCGGTGCGGCGGGACCATCGCTGGTCCGCACCTGCCAGGCGACACCTGTCATCTCGCGCAATGCCTGGGCAAGATCGCGATTGAAATCCGCCGATAGCGGCTGGACCGGGCGGATGTCGATCTCTGGCGGTGCAAAGCGCACCAGGCCGACGCAATCGTGAAGATCCTGCGCCAGTTGCCCGCGGCCCTTCTGCCACAGTGCCTCGATCACATCCTCGAACCGCTCCGGCAGCGTGGATGCTGGCGCGGGTGGCGCTGACGGCGCAACCACTGCCGCACCCGCGACCGCAACAGGCGCACCGCCGCCGTCACGCAGCAACCTTGCCAGTTCACCGGGGTCCGGCATGGCGGCGGCATGGACGATGCGCAGCAGCGCCATCTCGCACGCCTCGATCGGCAGGATCGCGCTCGATACTTCATCATGGCCCTTGAGCAGCAACTGCCACAGCCGATGCAGCGGCCCATAGCCCAGTTGCGATGCCCATTCGGCCAGCGCCTCCCGCTCCTCTGCCGACTGGGCCGGGTCGCCACCGCCCCGTCCGGCCTTCGCCACGGTCACCGCATGAACCAGTTCCAGCAGGCCGCGCATCAACGCCAGCGGCTCGACGCCCAGCGCATATTGATCGCGCACCGCGTCCAGCATCGGCGCGCTTGTTCCACCCAGCAACAGGCCCAGCAAGCGCCGCACCGATCCGCGATCGGACAGACCCAGCATGTCGCGCACCTGCGCCGCCGTCACCATCGGCGCGTCGCCGGTCATCTCGGCATGGGCGATCGCCTGATCCAGTATCGACAGGCCATCGCGCGCCGACCCCTCCGCCGCCTGCGCGATCAGCGCCAGTGCTTCGGGTTCTGCGGCCACCTTTTCGGCCTGCACGATCTTGGCGAAATGCGCGCCAAGCTGGTCCGCCGAAATGCGCCGCAGGTCGAAACGCTGGCAGCGCGAGAGGACCGTCACCGGCACCTTGGTCACTTCGGTCGTGGCGAACAGGAACTTCACATGCGCCGGTGGTTCCTCCAGCGTTTTCAGCAACGCGTTGAAGGCATTGCGGGTGAGCATGTGGACTTCGTCGATGATATAGACCTTGTAGCGCGCGGAGACGGCGGCGTAGCGTACCGCCTCGATAATCTCGCGCACATCGTCGACGCCGGTGTTGGACGCGGCGTCCATCTCGATCACGTCGATATGCCGCCCTTCGGCAATCGCCTTGCAGGGCTCGCACACGCCACAGGGGTCGATGGTCGGCCCACCCTGACCGTCCGGGCCGATGCAGTTCAACGCCTTGGCGATCAGTCGGGCGGTCGATGTCTTGCCGACCCCGCGCACCCCGGTCATCAGAAAGGCATGGGCCAACCGCCCGCGCCGGATCGCGTTGCCCAGAGTCTGGACCATCGCATCCTGCCCGATCAACTCGTTAAAGTTTTGCGGCCGATATTTGCGCGCAAGAACGCGATAGGGCTGTGGGGAATCGGACATGGGTCCAGTTCTAGAGCGAATTCCACGAAGGTGGTATCGCTCTGATTATTTGTTTTCGCGATTTCCCCGACGCTGGCGGTTCCCAGTTGGAAATCGCCTGGCGAGTCGAAGCCCGAATATTGAAAAGAGGTGGGAGCCGGAACGACCCGCAGCAAAATCGTTGTGGCTGCTTCCGTCAGGACCTGACCAAGTTGGCGACGACTACGTCCGCCCGACTCCCGGCCGGGCATATGGCGAAAGGATCGCGCCTACGCAAGAGCCGCGATTAAAGACCACTACGTTCCGCCTTGTTGAGGAAGGAGAGCGCGGCGCTGGCCGCCTCTGCAATCGCTGCCTCAGCCGCCGCCTGATCGACCGTTGGCCGGTCGAGATAGATGGCCAGCAGATATTCCTCCCCCTTGGGCGATTTTACCAGCGCAACGTCATTATAGGCGGTGCCGCAGCTTCCGGTCTTGCTGCCGGAGGTCCAGCCTTCGGGCAGGCCCGCCTTGATCCGCTTGTCGCCCGTGCTGCTGGCGTTGAGCCAGCCCCGGAGCATCTGCGCGCTTTCGGGCTTCAGGTCGCGAAAGATAAGCGTCGCCATGACGCTCGCCATCGCCGCCGGGCTGGTCGTATCGCGCGGGTCGCCCTCTACATTCTCGTTCAGCGTTGGCTCGTTGCGGTCGAGCCGGGTCACTTCGTCTCCATGCGCCCGCAGGAAGCGCGTCAGCCCCTCCGGCCCGCCGATCATCGGCAGCAGCAGGTTGGCCGCACTGTTGTCACTAACCTCGATAGCGGCGGCGGCCAATTCGCTCATCGTCATCCGGCCACGCTTCAAATTCTTCTTCACCACCGGCGCATGGTCGAGCAGATCGTCCTTGCTGAAGGAAATCTGTCCTTCCAGCCCGAATTTACCGCCCTCCGCGCCTGCAAGGATCGCCGCGCCCAGCGGCGCCTTGAAGGTCGAGCATAGGGCGAACCGCTCATCCCGGTTGAAGCCGAGCAGCAGCTTCCCTTCCTTGTCCACCAGCGCCACGCCCAGCCTGCCGCCGGTCGAATCCTCAATCTCCTTGGGATTGCGAATCGCCTTCATCGCCGATTCGGACACGACATAGCGTGGCGCGGGCGGCATCAGCGATTGGCGAACGGCAGGCGCGTCCTGTGCGAGCGCGGCGCTGCTGGCAAGCAGAGTGAGAGGGAGAAGGACAGCTATTTTCATGGATAAACTCTCTGGCGCAGCCGCGATACGCTGTCCACTGGTGGCGCAGGCAGTTCGTCCTACATGCCCTGCATATTATAGAATTCGCCCGGCATCCGCACGGTGATGTCCTCAAGCGCCTCATCCAGCGTGATCTGACAGGCCAGACGGCTGGTGCGCGTCGCGGCAGCGGCGAGGTCAAGCATATCCTCCTCATCCTCGCTGGCGCGGGTGAGTTTGGCGAAATCATCGGCGTCCACGATCACGTGGCAGGTAGAGCAGGCCATCTGCCCCTCGCATGTGCCCTCCAGCGGCTGGCCGGCGGCCTGCGCCACGTCCAGCAGGACGGCCCCGGCCGGTGCATCGACCTGCTGACGCGTCTGGCCATCTGCGCTGATGAAAGTGACCCGGATCATGACTGGTGCGACGTTCCCTATGACGACGGACTTTGCCCTGCCGCCGCTTCGTTGATCGTTCTTGCAGCATCCTCCAACTCGGTCGGCGTCGTGTACCGGCCAAAGCCGATCCGCACCGATCCTCGCGCCTGTCTGTCCGACAATGCCATCGCTTGCAAGACATGGCTTGGCCGACCGGAGCCGCTGGCGCAAGCAGACCCCAAGGAAAAGGCGATTCCGCGACATTCTGACAACAGTCGCGCGCCATCCAGCCCGTCGCGCCGCAGGTTGAGATTACCATGATAACGCACTGCGACGCTACCGTTGATGATCCAGTCCGCAAACAGCGCACGCGCAAGCGTCCAGAGCCGCTCGATATGCGCCGCGTCCTCCGCATGGCGCGACACAAGCAACCGGGCGGCCACGCCGAAACCGGCGCATAAAGCGGGCGAGAGCGTGCCGGATCGCAAGCCGCCTTCCTGCCCGCCGCCATGAATCAGCGGCGGCAGCGTCAGGCCATCACGCAGCCATAATGCACCAATCCCCTTGGGACCATGGACCTTGTGGGCGCTTAGCGCGATCATGTCCGCCGCGCGCGGCAGGCCGATGCGGCCAAAGCCCTGCACCCCGTCACACAGGAACAGCGCGCCCTGCGCCCGCGCCATGTCAGCGAGAGCCGCGACAGGCTGGATCACGCCAGTCTCATTGTTGACCAGCATCGCCGCGACCAGTGCGGTCCGTCCGTCGATCGTCGCCCGCGCCGCGTCGAGGTCCACGAGTCCCTCGCCATCGACCGGCAGCAGCACCGCCTCAAAACCTTCCTCCGCCAGTGCCAACATCGTGTCGCGCACGGCGGCATGTTCGGTGGCGATGGTGACGATCTTGGTGCGTCCCTGCGCTTTACCTGCCCGTGCCGCCCCGACGATAGCGATGTTGAGCGCCTCCGTCGCGCCGGAGGTGAAGACCAGCCGTCCGCCCTCCATGCCCGTCGCCGCCATCACCCGGTCTCGCGCAACCTCCACCGCCGCCGCCGCCGCGCGGCCGGGCCGATGGGCGCTGTGCGGATTGGCGAACTGGTCGCGGAGCAACGGCACCATCGCCTCATAGGCTTCGGGGGCAAGCGGCGTGGTCGCCTGATAATCGAGATAGATCATCGGGCTGCCCGCGTCGCCATGACGCTCCAGGCCGTAATGAAGCGATCGACATCGGCCTCGCTGGTGGAGGGACCGAAACTCACCCGCACAACCTCTCCCGCCGCCGCATCGTCCCAACCCATCGCCCCCAGCACATGGCTGGTCTTGAGCGACCCGGACGAACAGGCGCTCCCCGCCGACACCGATATGCCCGCCAGATCGAACTGGATAAGCTGCGCCCGCGCCGACACGCCCGGCATCCGATAGCTGGCGATAGTAGGCAAACGCGGCGCATCGCGCGCCACTATCTGACCGCCGCCCGCTTCCACCGTCGCGTCGAGTCGATCGCGCAGTCCTTGCGCGGTCGGTAGCCAATCCGTGCGCGCCTCCAGCGCCGCCGCCATGCCAAGGATGGCGGGCAAATTCTCCGTCCCCGCGCGATAGCCCTGCTCCTGCCCGCCCGTCGGCTCGATCAGGGCGAGGTCGCGGATCAGCAGCGCGCCGATGCCCGGCGGTCCGCCGAATTTATGCGCGCTGATGGCGATCATGGCGGCGTCCGGCAGCGGCAGCTTGCCCGCGCTCTGCGCGCAATCGGCGAAGATCACGGTGCCCTCGCCCCCAACGCGATCCAGTGGCTGGATCACGCCAGTCTCATTGTTCACATGCTGGATCGCGACCAGACCGATGGCATTGTCCGCCAGCACGCGCCCCTCAGCATCGACGGGCAAACGCGCCATGCCCGGCGTCACGCGCAACACGGCGTCATGTTCGACGGCCGAAGTCACCACCGGACCGACCTTCGCCCGCCCCAGCGCCAGCGCGATCGCTTCGCTTGCGCCGGAGCTGAAGATCAGATGACTGTCCCATCCTAACGCCGCGCAAATTCGTGCGCGCGCCTGTTCCACCGCCGCGCGGGCACCCCGCCCATCGCTATGGGGGGAAGAGGGGTTTGCCCAGCTTTCCATCCCAGCGATCATCGCCGCTTTTGCTTGCGCGAGCAGCGGCGTTGTCGCGGCATGGTCGAGATAAAGTCGGTCTGGGCTTGCCACGTATGGGGGATCACTCAAATGATTGCGAAAATCGTGCTGGCTCCTATATAGGCCTCCATTCGCGCGCAGCCAGTCAGGATTGCGCGCGTCCCAGCATATTGCGCCGCCCCGCGCGGCCAGAACAACGCAGGTGCCATGCCCGACGTCATTTTCACCGGACCCGAAGGCCGCCTTGAAGGTCGCTTCAGCCCCCCGCCCCGCCCGCGCGCGCCAGTCGCCATGATCCTGCATCCGCACCCACAGGGCGGCGGCACGATGAACGACCGCATCACCCAGGCGCTTTACAAGACCTTCGTAAAGCGCGGTTTCGCCGTGTTGCGCTTTAACTTCCGGGGCGTGGGCCGCAGCCAGGGCACGTTCGACAACGGCATCGGTGAACTCAGCGACGCCGCCGCCGCGCTCGACTGGGTGCAGAGCTTCCATCCCGAAGCGCAGACCACCTGGATCGCGGGCTTCTCCTTCGGTGCGTGGATCGGCATGCAGTTGTTGATGCGTCGCCCCGAAGTGCGGGGTTTCATCTCGGTCGCGCCGCCCGCCAACATGTATGATTTCTCGTTCCTGGCGCCCTGCCCTTCCTCGGGCATCATCGTCCAGGGGACGGCGGATGAAGTCGTGACTGCCAGCGCCGTCCAGAAGCTGGTGGACAAGCTGCGCACGCAGAAGGGCATTACCATCCATCATGACGAAATCCGTGGCGCCAACCACTTTTTCGAACATGAGCTGGAGCAGTTGATGAAGTCTGTCGACAATTATCTCGACATGCGCCTCAGCCCGGATTCGCCCATTCGTTAAGGCATAAGGCTCGGCCCGTTTGGGTCGAGCCTATCGCTTGGCGAGTATCGGATTTTCGCATCAGATAGACATCCATGATCCAGCCATGCTGCGCCCTGAGCGTGGCGCGGGCTTCGATAATGCGCGCACCGACATCGGCCAACACCCCGCTGATGAGCGTTTCGTGCGGCATCCCCAGATACGCCCCCCACCAGATCGAAACCCCGTCCGGCGGCAATGTCTGAAACGCGCATGTGCCATCAAGCATGATGACGATGGTTTCGGCGGCATCGGGCCACCCCTGTTCCCGCAATCGCCGCCCCGTGGTGATCAGCACCGGCGCGCCCAGCATGTTCAGCGGGATCGCATGGGCAGCCGTCAGCGCCTGTATGCTGGTAATACCGGGCACCACATGCATCCGCAGCGCCATGCCGTTCACGCTCAACCGCTCGGCTATCCGCAGCGTGCTGTCGTAGAGTGAGGGGTCGCCCCACACCAGCAGCGCCAATGTCCCTCCAGATGGCAGATGCGTGGCGATCTGCTCCGCCCATGTCGCGGCGATCGCGTCGTGCCAGCTATTGACCGCCTCGATATAGGGAGGCGTTGCGGAACGCACCGGCAGGTCGAACTCCACGACGCGGGTCGATCCGGTCAGCACCGCGTTGCAGATGGAGCGCCGCAGGTCGATCAGATCGGATTTCCCCTCCCCCTTGCGCGGCAACAGGATCAGGTCGGCAGCGTTCATCGCCTTGATCGCGGCCAGGATCAGATGGTCGGGATTACCCGTGCCGATGCCAATCAAATGAATGTCTATCATACGGCGTCCGGCGCGATCAGGTGAAAATAGGTTCCGGCGACATGGCCGCGATACGATCCTGTTTCCGCCAGCAACTCGCCATCGGCGTTGGTGACATCGGCCAGCGGTGGATCGGGTTGCTCCACGATCGTCGAATAATGAAATTCATGTCCGTGCAGACTTGCGCCCGCCGTAAAGCCAGCGACAGGTGCGAGCAATCGAGCCTGGCGATAGCCAAGGTGCAATCGCCGGTCGGCATGGCTGGTGACCAGGCCCAGCAGCCCGGCCATGCGATGCTGCGTGCCATCCTTGTCGATCAACCCCTCGCCCAGCACCATATAGCCCCCGCATTCGCCATAAACGGGCCGCGTCTTCGCATGATGGCACAAGCCCGCGCGGAAGCGATAGGCAGCGGCAAGGCGTCCGGCATGAAGCTCAGGATAGCCGCCCGGCAACCAGACGAGATCAGCGTCATGCGCGGGCGCTTCGTCGGCAAGGGGGGAAAAGGGCATGATCTGCGCCCCCATTCGCCGCCATGCCGTCAGCAGGTGAGGATAGGTGAAGGAGAAAGCGGTATCCTGCGCCAGCGCGATATGCTGCGCCGGTGGGGGCAGGGCGAGAGGCTGGCTCATGGATCGGGGCTTCGCGGCCGCCGCTTGCCGGATCGCGGACAGGTCGACATGCGCGCGTATCAAGGCCGCATAATCCGCCATCAGGGCATCCAGCCGATCATGCTCGCCCGCCTGCACCAGCCCCAGATGCCGCTCTGGCAGCGTGAGGTCAGAACGCCGGGGCAGCGCGCCCAGCACCCTTATCCCCGCCGCCTCCATGCCGCTGCGCACCAGCCGTTCGTGCCGGGGGCTGGCGACCCGGTTGAGGATCACACCCGCAAAGGGCACATCCGCGCCAAGGTACCGAAAGCCAAGCGCGATGGCCGCCGCCGACTGGGCCTGACCTGAAACATCGACCACCAGCACCACCGGCCAGCCCATGCGCCGGGCGATGTCGATGCTTGCTCCGTTGCCGCTGACGCCCCTTCCCATCGCACCGTCGAACAGGCCCATCACCCCCTCGGCCACGATGATGTCGGCGCCCTGTCCTTCTGCGGCGATCGCATCCAGCAACGTGCCATCCATCGCCCAGCTATCCAGGTTGAACGACGCCCGGCCACAGGCGACACGATGAAAGGCGGGATCGATATAGTCCGGGCCGCTCTTATAGGGCTGGACCGCCAGCCCCTCCTCCACCAATGCGCGAAGCAGGCCCAGCGTCACCGTCGTCTTGCCCGCGCCCGATGTGGGCGCGGATATCAGGAGGCCGGGCGTGGGCTTCATTCCTTATGCCCGGAGAATCGGGAATCGGCGGACTGCGGCCGGAAGCGGCGATCATAACCGGCGGCATAGAGGCTGCTTTCGGCGGCACTATCGCTATCCAGCACGCGGCCGATGAGGATGAGCGCAGTGCGTTCCATGCTGCCCGCCACCGCCGCTTCGATCGTGCCAAGCGTTGCGCGGACGATCCGCTGGTCGGGCCAGCTTGCCCGCCAGACGACCGCGACCGGGCAATCGTCGCCATAGTCCGGCACCAGATCGCGCACCACTTTGGGCAGGTTGTGGATGGACAGGTGAATGGCCAGCGTCGCGCCCGTCGCGGCGAACCGCGTGAGGCTTTCGTCCGTGGGCATCGCGCTGGCGCGGCCGGGGGTGCGGGTCAGGATGACCGACTGCGCGATGGTGGGCAGGGTCAGTTCCGTCTCCAGCGCCGCCGCAGCCGCAGCGAAAGCAGGCACGCCGGGCGTCACGGTGAACGGGATGTCGAACGCGCGCAATCGCCGCAGTTGCTCGCCCATGGCGGACCAGACCGACAGATCGCCCGAGTGGAGGCGGGCGACGTCCTGCCCGGCGGCATGAGCGGCCTTAATGGCGGCGATGATGTCGTCCAGCGCCATCGACGCGGTGTTCACGATCTGCGCGCCCGGCGGGCAATGGTCGAGTATAGCCGTCGGCACCAGCGACCCGGCATAGAGGCAGACGGGACTGGCCGCAATCAGGTCACGCCCCCGCAGCGTCAGCAGGTCGGGCGCGCCGGGACCGGCCCCTATGAAATGCACGGTCATGGCTAGGCTCCTTGGGCGATGGCGCAAGTGGCCATGCGATCGGGTGAGATATGGCGGGGGGCAAGCAGGCTAGCGCCGGGTCCGGCCGCAGCAAGGGCGACGGCTTCCGCGACGCTGCCGGTGCCTCGGGCGGCCAGGCTGGCGGGCGATTGGGTAATGGTGCGCGCGGCTTCCAGCAATTGCGGGTCGATGGCGATCAGGGGCAGGCCCATGGCCTCCGCCAGACCCGCAAGCTGGTGCGCCTTGTCATGAGGCACGGCAAGGGCCGTGACGGTTGGATAATCCCGCTGCGCCAGCGCCAATACGTCACGCAACGCCAGCATATCGGCGCCCTTGCGAAAGCCAAAGCCCGCCACGATCATAGCGTCACGCTCCATTGCACGACGGGATAACTGGCCTGCCAGCCGCGCCGGCTGCCCAGCGGAGCTGCCTGCGCCAGCTCGATCCGCAGGAGCGTGCCGCCCTTCTCCCCATGCCATTGCGCCAGCAGCGCCTCGGACTCCAGCGTCACCGCATTGGCCACCAGCCGCGTGCCGCGCGGCAAAAGATTCCAAAGCGCTCCCAGCAGCGAGGCACTGAGGCCCCCGCCAATGAACACGGCGTTCGGGAGAGGCTCGTCGATCAATATGTCGGGCGCTCGTCCCTCGATCACGCGGAGCCGGTCGACGCCCAGCGCCTGCGCATTGCTGTGGGCGCGGGTTGCGCGGTCGGGATTCGCCTCGAATCCGATCGCTTTCATGGCGGGATGCGTCAGCAGCCATTCGATGGCGATCGAACCCGACCCCGTGCCGATGTCCCACAGCGTCTCACCGGGGCGCGGGGCGAGGGCCGACAGGGTGAGCGCGCGGATGGGGCGCTTGCTGATCTGGCCGTCATGCGCGAACCAGTCGTCGGGCAGGCCGGACGAGGCGGGCAGAACGGCCCCATCTCCGGCAAAGCCGATGCCGACCGCGACCGGGTGCGCGATGTCATCGAACGCCAGCGTCGCGGCGGTAGCATGGCGAATATGTTCACGCGGGCCGCCCAAAGCCTCCAGCACCGCGACAGAGGACGCGCCAAATCCCTGATCGCACAGATAGCGGGCAAGGCTGCCTACAGCATCGCCGTCGCGCACCAATATGAGCGCGTGTCGGCCCGACACCAGATGCGACCGCAACCGGGTGAAGGGCGCGGCGTGCAGGCCGAGGCAAGCTGTATCGTCTATCTGCCAACCTAAGCGAGCGGCGGCAAGGGTGAAGGTCGATGGCACGGGATGCGCGATCCATTCCGCTCGGTCGAGATGCCGTGTCACGACGCTCCCCGCCCCGAACCAGAAAGGGTCGCCCGACACCAGCATGACGACCCGCCTGCCCCTGTGGGCGAGCAGCGCGGCAATCCCGTCTTCAAACGGGACTGGCCATGTCAGGCGTGGGCATTTAAGGTCAGGAACCAATGCAAGGTGACGCGTCGGGCCGGTGACGATATCGGCCTGTGCCAGCGCTTCACGGCTTGCAGCGGACAGTCCAGCGGGACCATCCTCACCCATGCCGACGATCGTCAGCCATGCCCCTTCAGGAGTTTGCGACATTACCACTATCCTGATTCTGGGCGGGACGATGGAGGCAAGCGCACTGGCGAGGGCGCTGGCCGATCGAGGGATCGCCGCGACGTTGAGCTATGCGGGGCGGGTGGGACGCCCCAAGGCGCAGCCTGTGTCGATCCGCGTCGGCGGCTTTGGCGGGGTCGAGGGGCTGATATGCTATCTGCGCGATCATCATATCACCCACCTGGTTGATGCGACCCACCCCTTCGCCGCGGCGATGAGCGCCCATGCCGTGGCCGCGGCGGCGCGTACCGGGATCGCGCATATCGCGCTCACCCGTCCCGCATGGGTGCCGGTCGCGGGCGACCGCTGGCGGCATGTCGCCAATGTCGATGCCGCCATCGCGGCGCTGGCGGGTCCGGCGCAGCGGGTGATGCTCGCCCTTGGCCGGATGCATGTGAACGCCTTTGCGCCGCAGCCCCAGCATCATTATCTTCTGCGCTTCGTGGATGCGCCCGAAAGCCCGCCCACCTTGCCTGATCACCACATCATCGTGAACCGCGGTCCCTTCTCCATCGAGGATGACATGCGGCTGATGCAGGACCATCGGATCGACCTGATCGTCTGCAAAAATGCGGGCGGGACAGGCGCGGAGGCGAAGCTGATTGCGGCGCGTCGGCTGGACCTGCCGGTCATTATGATCGACCGTCCGGCGCTTGCCCCCCGTCGTGAGGCGTATAGCGTGGATGCGGTTATGGGCTGGCTGGATCATGGCGCCGTGGCGTGTAAAGGATCGGCGTGCCCGACCGGTCGATCAGCCGGGTCTGGCTGGAGCCGACGATGACCATCGTCCGCATGTCGGCCATATCCGGCGTGGCATCGCGCAGGGGCACGATATGCAACGCCTCCTGCGGCGTGCAGACCGCACGGGCGAAGAGAATCAGCCGCTCGCCGCCGCAGGCTTCACGCAATATGTCCAGCACCCGGCCAAATCCCTTTGGCCGTGCCTTCGATCGGGGGTTGTAGAAGGCCATCGCGAAATCGGCCTCCGCCGCCAGGCGCAGGCGGCGTTCGATCAGCCCCCAGGGCTTCAGATTATCGGACAGATTGATGGCGCAGAAATCATGGCCCAGCGGCGCGCCCGCCCGCGCGCTGGCCGCCAGCATCGCCGTGATCCCCGGCAGGACACGAATATCCAGATCGCGCCATTCTGTGGGGCCTTGTTCCAGCGCCTCGAACACTGCCGCCGCCATGGCGAACACGCCCGGATCGCCCGACGACACAACGATCACCCGCTGCCCCGCCGCCGCCATGGCAAGAGCGTGCGCCGCGCGTTCCAGCTCGACCCGATTGTCCGACGCATGAAGCGTCAGGCCCTCGCGCGGCGCCACCCGCGCGACATAGGGCGTATAGCCGACGATATCGGTCGCCTGTGCCAGCGCTGCCGTGACCTCGGGCGTGATCAGCGCCTCGTCCCCCGGACCCAGCCCGGCAATGGCTATCCAGCCAGTCATGGGCGGCGGCCCTTGCCATGAATCAGCAGGATCGAGAAATAAGGCGTGACGACATCCGCCTCGCACAGCCGGGTCACGCGCTGATCCACCATCGCCGCATATTCCACCAGATAGGCCTCCGCTTCACGCCCCGCAGCCTCCACCGCCCGGCGCAATTTGGCGAGGTTTCGGCCGATTTTCATAACCACCAGCGCATCGGTATCGCGGATGCGGCGGGTGAGGTCCTCTTCGGGCAGGGTCGCCATCAGGACGGTGAGCACATCATCGCCCCAGGTCATCGGCGAACCGCAGGCCGTCCATGCCCCCGACATGCCGGTGATACCCGGCACGACCGTCACCGGCGTCAGACCGGACAGCCGGGTGTAAAGATGCATGAACGATCCGTAGAAAAACGGGTCGCCTTCACACAGGACCACGACATCCTCCCCCGCCTGCGTCAGCGTCGCCAGATGCCGGGTACAGCCAGTGTAGAAGGACGACAGGCTTTCATTATAGCGCGGGTCGGACCGCGGGATTTCCGTGGTCACCGGATATTCCATCGGAATTTCGATGACGTCGCCACGCAACATGCCCTCGACGATACGGCGCGCCTGCCCCGGCCTGCCCGCCTTGCGGAAATAGGCGACATGGCGGGCGCCGCGTACCAGCCGGTCGGCCCGGACACTCATCAGGTCCTGCGCGCCCGGTCCCAGCCCGACTCCATGGATAGTGCCGATCTTCATTCGACGGGACTCGCCAGAGCGTTGATTGCGGCCACGGTGATCGCGCTGCCGCCCATGCGGCCCTCCACGATGCAGCAGGGTACGGGCTGCACCTCCCACAAGGCAGCCTTGGACTCCATCGCGCCGACAAAGCCGACGGGGCAGCCAATGATCGCCACCGGGCGGGGACAGGCCGGGTCTTCCAGCATATTGAGCAGATGGAACAGGGCCGTGGGCGCATTGCCGATTGCCACCACCGCTCCAGCGAGATGCGGACGCCAATGTTCCAGCGCCGCCGCCGACCGTGTGTTAGCCATCGCCCGCGCCCGTTCGGGCACGTCGGGATCGTGCAGCGTGCAGATGATGGCATTGTCGGCAGACAGCCGGGCGCGCGTGATCCCCTCGCTCACCATCCGCGCATCGCACAGGATCGGCGCGCCATTCGCCATGGCCGCCCCCGCCGCCGTCGCGAAGTCCGGCGAGAAGCGGATATGGGCGGCGAGGCCCACCAGCCCGGCGGCGTGGATCATGCGGACCGCTATCCGCTCTTCATCCGCGGTGAAGCGCGCCAGATCGGCCTCCGCCCGGATCGTCGCAAAGGATTGGCGGTAGATTGCCGCGCCATCGGTTTCGTAGATATGCGGCATCAATCGGCTCCGAAATGGGCAAGCAGTTGGTCCGTTCGCAGGCTTGCCCGGATAGGCGGATCACCGGCACGGGCGTCGAACGCCAGATCGAACAGGCCATCGCATCCGGTGAGGGTGACATTGGCAGGACCGACACGGGCGCAGCCCTTCGCGCAGCCCGACATATGCAGACGGCCCGCGATATGCGGGGCAAGGCGCATGGCCAGGGCGCGGGTTTCCACCGTCGCCTGCGGACAGGCTGGCGCGCCGGGACAAGCGTCGACACGCAGGGCTGGATCGGCGGCGTCCGTCACGAAGCCCTGGGCATCGACCGACGATGCGCCTTCCAGCAACAGGGTGCGCCATGGCGTGACACGCGCAGCCTCTGCCCCGCTATCCGTCATTAGCGCCGCAAGGGCGGATGCCTCCATGCTGCCAAAGGGAACGCCATAGACGCAGCCCAGTGCATGACACCCCGGCAGTATCGCCGGGCGGGTGGGCGCCGGACGAACATGCCCCTGCGCCCATGCGGGCAAGGGTATGGCGTGACGGGACATCCTGCCCGCCTCCGCGCCGCCGGTTTCCACGAACCAGTGCGCCAGCGCAACCATTGCGTCCGCAGCCTCGTTCACCGCGACCGGCACGCCTAACTCCCGCCCATCTGCGCGCAGGATCAGGCCTCTGCTCTCGCCCCGTTCGATCCGAAAATCCGCCGGATCAGCACCCAATATCGGGGCCGTGCCAGCATCGACGGCAAACCCGACCTTCGCAGGCAATTCGGGCAGGGCAGCCAGCCGTGCCATCAATCCGTTGGCGACCTGCGCGCTGTCATCACCCCGCCGCCAGTCCGGTGCGATCAGGATAGTGCGCCGCGCCTCCATCATGGGATCGGCACCCACCAGATCAAGGTCGACGAGCCTGTCCAGCAAGGCGGACATGGCGCTGTCGCGCAAGCCCCGGATTTGCAGGTTGGCACGGTTGGTGACATCGATCAGGCCATTGCCAAAACGCGCAGCCACTTCGCACAGGCCCACCACCTGTTCGCCCGTCATCCGCGCCAATCGCGGCCTGACGCGCACCAGCAGGCCGTCGCCCGCCATCATAGGACGCCAGGCGGTCGGGCACCATCCGCTGACGGCATAACCGCTCACGCGCGGCGATCCTGACGGACGAGCGCCGCGCCTGGCTCACGGGTCATGAAGCGCTTCGACGCGACGCGCATTGTCCACTCCACCCCACGCCGAGCAACGAAAACCGGGGCTTGCCGACACCATGTCGGTCGATGCGCGAGACGGGCGGGCGCAAGACAAAAGCGCCCGTCATTACGCACCGATGCAGCCCCAGCCGCAAAGGATCGTCGCTCACGCGGAGTACCGAGCCGTGACCATCCCCTGGACCAAGGCAAGAGCGACCGGTGCGCTGGCAGGTCTCCTGGCTCGCGGGTCAAAGCAGGATGCACGGCCTTCCCGAACATGAAGTCCAGTGGCTGGCCCCCTCGAAAGGAGCCTTGTGCATCGCACTCACCGCTTACAGTTGCAGGGACAGCTGCGGATTTGGGGTCGCCCCCGCACCGCATTCCCATTCAAGCCCCATCGGGGCACCAGCGCGATCAATACGGACTGGTACGAAGCCAGCCTGCAACGTCGCCTAGAGCAAAAAATTCAGTATGCCAATTGCCCAACTGTTCGAGGAGACGTCAGACCGGCAGGATGAACTCAATCGGTGCGGTGAATTCAATGCGCTCACCGCCGATGTCGCGGGGCGCCTTGGGGAAAGGCGAGGCGCGCTGCATCATCGCGGCGGCCTCTTCATCCAGCGACGTCCGCCCGGAACTTGCGATGACATTGCCTTCCAGCAAAAGTCCGGCACGGTCGATCACGAAACGCACCCGCACCACACCTTCCTCGCGCCGCATACGCGCGCGGCGGGGATAGAGTTTATGAGCGTACAACCACGACCGTACTCGTGCGGCATAGCTATGGCTGGTGCCAGCAGGAGCGTTCACGTCCAGCCCATCTGCCGTTCCCCGCCGCACGGGTGGCGCGGGCGGTGCGGATACCGCCACGGCGGCAGAGGGAATATTTGCCGTTGCCGCCTGCTGGACGGGCGCCGTCGCCTGCAACCGGGGCGCAGTAAAGGGCAGCGCGACCGGCACAGGTACACGCACGGGAACAGTCGGAGCCGGGGGCGCATCCTGCGCTGCTTGCGCGGGTGGCGCAGGCGGCTGTTGCACCGCCGCCTTCGCTTCCTCGGCGCCCTCCTCCGCGCCCTTGAGCACCGCCAGCGACATCACCGTCAGCGATGGCTCGTCCGCCCTTTCCACCTTGCGCCCCATGCCAAGGTTCAGCAGCGCTGCGATCAACAGCGCATTCACCAGCAGCGAAGCCACCGCCGGAAGGCCGATGCGGAAAGAATGCCGTCCCCCAGCCATGGCGTCAGAAAGTGTTCGCCACGGTGAACTTGAACGTCTGCCCTTCCGCCGCGAGCGAGGACAGATGGCGGCGATATTGCCTGTCGAAGATATTGTCTGCTGCGATCCGGAACTCGAACCCCTCCGCCGGGCCGCTACGCGGTTTGAACGAGAGGAATATGTTTTGGACACTATAGCCCGTCGTAGCGATACCAGATCCGGCGGAGGAGAAGGGACCGGTCGTGACCTTGTCCTGCCGCTCGGCAAATTCGCCGGTCCAGCCACCCGACAGGCCGGTGTCCGCGTCGGCATAGCCCAGCGTCAGGCGATAATCGTTCGCCGGGATGGTATTGAGATAATTGCCCGTCGCCCGGTCCTTGCCGTCGATGAAGGAGGCATTGCCGCGCGCGAAGAACCCGCCGACGCCATATTCCGCCTCGACCTCCACGCCCTTGAAACGCGAACGGCCGACATTGGTGAAATAGGGTGTGCCGACGGCCCCCGCCGCGTTGATGATCAGATCCTTGACGTCATTGCGGAAGAGAGTGGTCTTCAACCGCAGCTTGTCGGTCCTAGCCGCCAGGCCGTCGAAGGACAAAGTGAAGCCCCCTTCGATATTCTGCGATTTTTCGGGGCGCAGATTGGGATTGGCCGGACGCGTGGCGCTGCGCGTGAAGGTTTCGTCGATATTGGGCATCCGCACAGTGCGCGCCACCGATCCAAAGACGCCGAACCAGTCGGTCAGCGAATAGATGGCGGCGAGCTTGGGCGATACGCCGCTATCCTTCACATTATTGGTCAGCACCGTGCCACCAACGACGGTCGCGCCGGGCTTCAGGTCCGTCCAGTCCACCCGCACGCCGGGAATGATCATCAGCTTGTCGGACCAACTGATTTCCAACTGCCCGAACAGGCCATAGCGGGACATGTCGCCTTCGGGATGCGTGCCCGCGCCCGGCGTCACCGTCCCGTCAAAAGCGACGCGTGGATTGCGGCGCTTCTGCTCGCTCCATTGCGCGCCGACGATCAGGAAGCTGTTCCAGTCGCCGCCCAGGTCGAACTCGCTGGTGTTCTGGATCTTCCCCTGCCAGCTTTCATAGGAGAAATCGGAATATTCCAGGTTCGCGCCCAGAAAGGTCGTTTCGGTCTGATGGACCTTCGACAGCGAATAGGCGACCTGCGCCTCGACATTCAGCAGCTTGCTGCCATTGAAGTCGTTGACATAGCCCAGCACGGCAGTCTTGTCGTGGACGCGGCGGCGCATCAGCGAACTGCCGGTAGCAGCCGAAATCTGGTCATAAACCTGCGGCGCGTCGCTGATCCAGTCCTGATAGGACGCCCAGATCGCGTGCTTCTTGTTCCCGCCGATCGATACCCGGCCCTTGACCAGCCAGCTATCCGAAAGAGTCGCCGAGGCGGGCACTATATCGCCATTGCCGCTGCGATAATCGTCACTGCGGCGGTAGTTATAACTGCCCAGCAGTTCCACGCCTTCGGTCGGCTGCGCGGCGACGATGCCCGAAAGCGTATGCGCCTCCGCATTGGTTTCGGTCGCGGCCTTCAGGCGAACGGCCAGCGGATCGCCATCCTTCAGGAAGTCGGACGCATCCTTGGTCGTGAAATTGATGACCCCCGCCAGCGCGCCCGCGCCGTACAGGGTCGAAGACGCGGGGCCGCGCAGCACTTCCACCCGCTTGTAGAGTTCAGGTTCACTGAACAGGGCGCCCATCCGATATTGTTCGTAGAATTTGGTGACGCCATCGACGGTCATCAGGATGCGGTTGTCGGAATCGCCGATCGCGGTGCCCATGCCGCGAATGTTGAACCCCTGCCCCAACTGGCCGACGCCACCCTGTACGTTAACGCCCGGCATAGCCTCCAGCAGATCGCCGATCGTCGTCGCCTGTGTCTGGTCAATGTCTTCCTGATCAAGAACCGTGACGGCCTGCGGCGTGTCGATCGCGACCTTCTCCACCCCGGTCGAAATGACCAGCCGGTCGAGCGAAAGCTGCGTGGTGCCCCCGGCGCCAGTATCGCCCGCCTGCTCCTGTGCGCCAACCTGCTCCTGCGCGACCGCCGCGGCGGGAATCGCCAGCAGAGCGGTGCCCAGGAACAGCAGGCTCTTGGTCGTCTTCATATCTCTTTGCCCCAATGAACGGGCGACCCATCGCCCCCGATGCCGCAGCACCTAGCGCATAAAAATATCATTGCAAGTGATTCTCAATAGCTATATTCGGCAGCGCAACGAAAACAGAGGATCACATCATGCGCCTACTCCGGGGCCGTTCGGCCGCCGCTTTTCTTGCCATCGCCTTTGCAGGGTCGACCACCACCCACGCGCATATGCCCTATGTGCTCCCCACCCTTTTCGATGTGGGGAAAGGCGATCACATCACGGTCGAATCAGCCTTTGGCGAGGATGCGTTCCAGCCCGAAGTGGCGATGCGCGACGCGCCCTTTCACCTTGTCGGCCCGGATGGGAAGGATAGCCCGGTGGGCGCCGTCACCTATCTGCGCGACCTCTCGATCTTTGAAGCGGATGTGAAGGCGGACGGCACCTATCGCGTCACCACCGGCCAGCGGTTCGGCCGCAAGGGCAAGATGTTCAAGGATGGCGACAAGTGGGTCATGCGCGGCGAAGGCGCCGATCCCAAACCCGGCGCGCAGGAAGTCGAGGTGCAAAGCGCCACCTTGGCCGAAGCCTATGTGACGCGCGGTCAGGCTACGCAGGGCGCGCTGAAACCCACAGGCAAGGCTCTGGAGATCCAGCCTGTGACCCATCCCAACGCGATCGCCGCCGGGACCGACGCAGCCTTCGTCCTGCTGTTCGACGGCAAACCGCTCGCCGGGGCGGAAGTGACGCTGTTCCGCAACGCAGGCTATTATGACGGGCGTAAAGTCACGGCACAGGTAAAGAGCGACGCGGCGGGGCGTTTCACCCTGAAGCCGGAGGATGCGGGCACTTATCTCATTCTGGTGCGCCATCGTGGTATCGCCCCAGCGGGGGCGGAAACGCCTTTCCGCAGTTACACCTATACGCTTGCATTCGACGCGGCCTGATCCTTCCCCTGGAGATTGACATGAAATATCCGCTGATCCTGACCGCCGCCGCCGTGCTGGCGACCTGCTCTGCGTTTGCGGCCCCGCATGAGGGCAGTGCCTTCATCCACGATTATGACGGTGACCATGACGGCAGCGTCAGCCGGTCCGAGTTTGACACGGCGCGGGTCGCCCGCTTCAAGGCGACCGACGCCAATGGCGACGGCTGGGTGTCCGAAGACGAATATGTCCGCGAATATCAGGCGCGGCTTGAAGCCCAGCTTGCCGCGTCGGACCAGAGCGAGGACAAAAAGGTCGAGGAACGGCAGCGCCAGATCCGCCAGACGCATGTGCGGTTCGGCGTGCTCGACACGAACAAGGATGGCAAGATGCAGCAGGCGGAATATGACGCCTCCGGCGCGCGCGCCTTTGCCGAGCAGGATGATGACAAGGACGGCGTTGTCACGGCTGCCGATACCAAAGCAACGGCTGCGCGCCGGGCGGCGGCGCTGGCGAAACGCGATCAGTGAGGAAGTGGGCGGGGGCTACCGGCCTCCGCCCGTTGCCCAACCATCCAGCAGGTTTTTGATCGCGCCTGACACCGCCTCTTCGACCTTGTTGCTGACGGATCGGCTGCGCTGTCGGGAGGACAGGACGATGCTATAGGCCAGCCCCCCGGCGCGGCAATCCTTCTCGACGAAAAGTTCGGGCAATATCGCATATCCAACGCCACCCGCGACCAGTTCCCGGCCTGTTGCCGCAGATCATCGGCGCGGTTGCATTCGAGGCGCGAATCGTGATGGGCGGCTATTGCATGGAGGCCGAGCAATTCTACGTTTTCGCCGCCCAGAACAAACGCCTGACCATCCATTTCGCTACCGGTGAGGAGCAGCAGGATATGGACCTGGCCCTGCGATCCATCGCCGACGGCAAGATCGACATAAGGCCATGGTTGAGCGAACGGATCGGCCTGAATGGCGTCGCGCAGGCCGTTGTCCAGATGTCAGGGCCGCTGGCGCCGATTCGCAGCATGATGGACCCGCGCAGGATGTGAGGAGAGCTTCCCTCACATCCCAGCTTCCCGATCAGCTCCAGCCGCCGCCCAGCGCCTTGAACAGATCGATCCGGGCCGATCCCAGTTGCTGTTGCGCGTTGGCCAATGTAGCGCGGGCCTCGATCAATGTTTGTTGCGCGACGAATGTGTCGAGCAGCGCGATCGACCCCGCGCGATAGCGAGCCTGCGCCAGATCATAGGTTGTTTGCGCCCGGTCGCGAGCTTCGGCCAGCGCGGCATTGCGCTGCTGCTCCGCATTATAGCGGGCCAGCGCCTGCTCCACCTCCTTGAGCGCCCCGATGACCTTGCCATCGAACGTCGCGAGCGTCGCGTCGCCCTGTGCCTCCGCCTGTTTCACCCGTGAACGGGCGACGGCGATATTGGGAAAGCTCCACGACAAGAGCGGCCCAAGGGCGAAGCTGAAACTGTCGCTGCCCTTCACATTGTCATTGCGCAGGAAATTGCCGCTCCCGCCCAGACTGATGCGCGGATAGAGGTCGGCCGTCGCCACCCCAATCCGGGCGGTGTCGGCAGCAAGGCGCCGTTCCGCCTCTCGCAGATCGGGCCGCCGCCGCAACAGCGCTGTCCCGTCACCAATGGGCAGGGCCGCCACGGGCGCAGGTGCGCGAACACAAGCCTGAACCTGTGACGGCACATCCCCCGGCTGGCCACCCAGCAGGGCCGCCAGTTCCAGCAAGGCGACACGCCGCTGGCCATCCAGCGTCGGAACGGCGGCACGCGCACTTGCGACCGCACCAGCCGCGCGCTCCACGTCCAGCCGACCAACCGATCCCGCCTTTTGCTGCGCCCTGACGACACCCAAACTATTCTGCGCTGTTTCGACCGACAGACGCGCGATATTGGCCGCGTCGCCATAGGTGCAGGCATCGGTATAGGCCCGCGCCGTTTCCGCCGCGACCGTCACGCGAACGGCATCGCGTGCAGCCTCGACCGCCTGCGCGTCGGCGCGTGCAGCGCTGATCGCCCGGCCAACGCGGCCAAACAGGTCGACCTCCCATGAAAGGGCGAGGCCGCCGCTATGAGTCCATTGCTTGTCGCCAGCGGCCTGCGCGAAGTTACCAACGGCGCTGCCATAGTTGGTCCCGGCGCTGAGGTCGGTTGTTGGCAGTCGCCCAGCGCGGGCCTCGCCCAGCACCGCCTGCGCCTTGGCAAGGTTAGCGCTGGCGACGCGCAGGTCTGTGTTGCTTGCCAAGGCCCGCTCGATCAGATCGTCGAGGATCGGGTCATCATAAAGCCGCCACCAGTGATCGGGCAGCATGGCCGCACTATCCACGCCCTGCGCGGTTGTGGTGAAGGCGCCGCCCGTCTTCGCTATGGGTGCAGGCGGACGATAGTCCGGACCTGCGGCGCAGGCGGCGGTCATCAGGGGGAGAAGGAAAAGCAGCTTATGCATGGGCGATCTCCGCCTGCGCCAGTTCTTCTTCGCGGGCGCTGTGCGACGCTGCGCGATGATCCTTGGCGATCAGACTGTAGATGGTGGGAAGGACGAACAGGGTGAACAGCGTACCGATCAGCATCCCCATCACGACAACGATGCCGATGGCGAAGCGGCTGGAGGCACCTGCCCCACTGGCGAACAGCAGGGGTACAAGACCCGCGACCATGGCCGCCGTGGTCATCAGGACAGGCCGCATACGGACCGCCGCCGATTTGCGGATCGCCGCAATCCGGTCCAGCCCCTCCTGCTTCTGCATCTGGTTGGCGAAGGACACCATCAGGATGCCGTGCTTGGAAATGAGGCCGATCAGCGTCACCAGCCCAATCTGGGTGTAGATGTTGAGCGTCGCATAGCCGAGCCACAGCGGCACCAAAGCCCCACACACCGCCAGCGGCACGGTGACAAGGATCACCAGCGGATCACGGAAGCTTTCGAACTGCGCCGCCAGCACCAGGAAGATGACGATCAGCGCAAAGGCAAAGGATAGGGTCAGCCGATCCCCTTCGGTCACATATTGGCGGCTGTCCGACAGCCAGTCGATGCTGGTCCCGGCGGGCAAGGGCTGGGTCTTCAGGAAATCGACCGCCTGTCCCATGGTAACGCCGGGAGCGAGAATGGCCGACAGGGTGGCAGAGTTCATCTGGTTGAACTGCGGCAGACGGTTTGCTTCTGGCCGCATCTCCACCTTCGTTACCGTCGACAGCGGGACCAGCGCGCCTGAAGCCGTCTTCACATAAAATTGACCCAGATTATCGGGCGTCAGCCGCTGCGCCGCTGGCACCTGCGCGATGACGTCATAGGAACGGTCATGCCAGTTGAAGCGGTTGACGTAATTCTCGCCCACCATGGTCGCCAGCGTATCCGCGATCGCCTCCATCGTGACGCCCATCTCGCCAGCCTTTGCGCGATCCACACTGATCCGTGCCTCCGGGCTGTCGAATGCCAGATCGCTGTCGACAAAGGCGAACAACCCGCTTTGCCATGCCGCGCCCTTCACCTTTTCCAGCGCCGCATAGAGCGCCGTGAAATCGTCGGAGGAACGGATGACCATCTGCACAGGCAGGCCACCGCTTGACGCAGGTAAGGCCGGAGCCTGGAACGCAGCAGCATAGACGCCGGTGATACCCGATCCCTTGGCGTTCAGTTCCGCCTGGATCGCATCGGCGCTTCGTCCCCGGTCACCCCATTCCTTCAGGATGACGCCGCCAAACCCGTTGTTAAGGCCATCGGTGCCATTGTCGAACCAACTGCTTACATATTCGGGCAGCGCGCGGAACAACTGCTCGACCTCCAGCGCATAGCGGGCGGTGTAATCGACATTGGCATATTGGGGCGCCTTGGTCTGGACGAAAACATAGCCCTGATCCTCCTGCGGTGCGAGTTCGCGCTTGGCGCCGGTGAACAGGATGACGATCGCGCCCAGCACCACCACGCCCACCAGCAGCACCGCCGGGCGAGCAGCCAGCGTAGCGCCGAGCAAACGGCTGTAGCCGTTCGTCATACGCTGCATGTTATGCTCGATCGCTCGCGCGAGCCGCCCTTCATTCATCTGACTGTTGAGCAACAGGCTGCTCATCATCGGCGACAGTGTAAGCGCGACCACGCCCGACACCAGGACCGATCCGGCAAGGGTGAAGGCAAATTCGCGGAACAGCGCGCCGGTCAGGCCGCCCATCAGACCGATGGGGGCATAAACGGCGGCCAGGGTGAGCGTCATGCCGATGACCGGCCCCACAATCTCCCGCGCGCCCAGCAGGGCGGCGCGCACGGGGGACAGGCCTTCCTCGATATGGCGATGGATATTCTCCACCACGACGATCGCATCATCGACCACCAGCCCGATGGCCAGCACCATCGCCAGCAGGGTCAGCAGATTGAGCGAGAAACCAAAGGCCAGCATGAGCGCCGCCGTACCGACCAGCGACAACGGAATCGTGATGACCGGGATCAAGACCGCGCGCAACGATCCCAGGAACAGGAAAATCACGATCACGACGATCACGATTGCCTCGACCAGTGTATGCGTGACTTCATCAATGGAGGCGTTGACGAAATGGGCGACGTCGAACTGGCTGATGACCTTCACGCCGGGCGGCGCGACCCGCTGCATATCGGGCAACAACGCCTTCACCGCCTTCACGATCTCCAGCGGATTGCCGTCAGGTGTCGGGGTGATGGCGATGGTGACGGCGCGCTGGCCAGAACTCAACGCATTGGCATCGTAATTCTGCCCGCCAATTTCGATGGTCGCGACATCGCCCAGCCGCACGATGCCGTCGGCTGCGCGCTTCACCACCATCTGGCGGAAAGCGTCGGGATCGCGCAGGTCCGTTGCAGCGGTGATGTTGATCGCCGTGTCGGTGCCCTTAAGCCGTCCGGGCGCAGCCTGCACATTATTCGCGCGCAGCGCGGTCGCGATGTCGCTGGCCGACAGTCCGCGCGCGGCGAGCCGCACCGGATCGACCCACACACGCATCGCCAGCGTCTGCCCGCCGCTGATTTCCGCCGACGCAACGCCGGGCACGGCGGTAATGAGCGGCTGGGCAATGCGCGCGGCAAAGTCGGTGATCTGCGGCACAGGTAGCGTGTCGCTCACAAACGCAAGATATTGCACCGCAGATGCGCCATCGGTCATCTTGGTAATGACGGGATCATTGGCACCTGCTGGCAGGCGATATTTGACCTGCTGCACCTTTGCCAGCACCTCGGTCATCGCCCTGTCTGCGTCGGCATTCAGCACCAGCTTTGCCTTCACCTGACTTTTGCCCAGCGTGGATGTGGAGGTTAGATAGTCGATGCCGTTGGCGGTCGCGATCGCCTGTGCAATCGGCGTCGTGACGAAGCCCTGCATCACGTCCTGCGTCGCGCCGGGATAGCCGGTATCGACGACGATGGTCGCGCTTTCCATGTTGGGATATTCCCGCACCGGCAGGGAAAAGAGCGACGCGCCGCCGACCAGCAGGATCAACAGGCTGACGACCACCGCCAATATCGGGCGGCGGATGAAAATGTCGGTGAAGGCCATGTCAGCGGCCTCCCCGCGTCGTTCCGCCTTGCTGCGGGGCCATCGTGACCCGCGCGCCGGGTTGCACGCGCAACTGTCCATGCGTGACCACGACATCCCCGGCCTTCAGGCCGCTGGTGACGACCACCTTGTCACCGAAGCGACGGCCGGTCGTCACGGCGACAATCTCCGCCGTGCCGCTGCGATCGGCATCGCGGATCTTGATGCGGGTGATGCTGTCACCCGATGCAGAGGTCTGGATGGCCGTTGCCGGGACGACCAGCGCGCCCGTGATCGGCGGCAGCGCGAGGCGCGCGGTGACATACATGCCGGGGCGCAGCGCGTGGCCGGGATTGGGCATCGTCGCCTGCACCGTGACGTTGCGCGTATCCTAGCCCACCTGAGGCTCGATGGCGGTAACGCGCGCCGTGAAGCGCCGGTCCGGCCAGGCGTCCGACAGGACATCGACGATGGCGCCGGACTTCAACTGGGCAAAAGCCTGTTGCGGCACCGCGAAGTCGACATAAAGGCTGTCCAGCGCCGTCAGGGTCGCAACGGGATCCCCAGGGTTGAGATATTGACCGAGGTTGACCTGCCGCACGCCCAGCGTCCCCGCGAAAGGCGCGCGCACCCGCTTTTGCGCGATCCGGGCATCGAGTTGCTGGACCGTCGCCTGAGCCTGTGCCTGTTCAGCGCGCCGCTGCTCCAGCATTTCGCGCGGCTCTGCACCGCTGGGCGCCAATTCGCGGGATCGCGCATATTGCAGTGCGCTAAAATCAGCCTTCGCCTTGGCAACCGCGCGGTCTGCCCGCTCGGGCGCGTCGAACAATTGGACGAGCAATTGGCCAGCGCCGACCTGCGCGCCAGCGGTAAATCCGATTCCCGTCACGCGTCCTGCCACTTCAGGCGCCAGCACAACTTCGCGCACCGCGCGCAGTGAACCGACCGCTTCAAGCGCTGACGGCACCTCGGTCGGGTTGACCATCGCCGTCGCCACCGGCACCGGCGGCATCTGACCACCCGGCGGCTCAGCGGTCCGCGCCGACCGCCATGCATAAAGACCACCCATCAGCAGGATGAGGGCGGCACCGGCCAACAGGATGGAACGCCCCTTAATCGGGCGCGACGTCGAAGGCTCGGCAGAAAATTCGGAAGATGGCATGGAAAACCTCTAAAAACCGACTACGAGTCAATATTATTGCGATTGATTATTATTTATGAGAAAGCGGGTCAAGGGGGGTCGCTTCCAGGATCATGATGTTGCTAAGCCATGACTGTGTCAGACATAGATACCACTCCAGCCAAAAGGCTGTCGACGCGCCCTGTTCGCAGGCGTCTGCGCCCCCGCGACAAGGTGTCGCCGCCACGCAAGGCCGATCTGCGCCGCGCCGCTTTGTTGCAGGCAGCCATCACCCTGCTGGTTGACAAGGGGCTGAGCGACAGCACGATTGATGAAATCGCCGCTCAGGCGGGCGTCGCCAAAGGGACATTCTACCATTATTTCGCCAGCAAGGTGACGTTGATCGACGCGCTTCGCACGCATTTCATCGACAGGTTTGAAACGCGGGTCATCGAAGCAGTCGACACGCGCCCGGCCGATGATTGGAATGGCCGATTTGAGATTTGGGTCACGACCGCGACCAGAACCTATTTCGACATGCACGCCTTGCATGACCTGGTATTTCACGGTCCCACCATGCCGCAGCGCCAGGCTATAGGCGATATCGATCTTCTTCATCACCTCGCAGCGCTTCTGACTGACGGCCAGGCGGCGGGTGCGTGGCATCTGGCCGACGAAGCGCCGCTTCAGGTCGCTGCCCTTATTTTCCATGGTCTGCACGGCATGGCGGACGACGCGCTGGTAACGGGCCAGCCCGTAGATGAACTGACGCGGCTGATCGCACGACTCTCCCGCCGTATGTTGGTGGGATAAAGCTCCGGCCTTTTCCATATGTCCGTGCACACGACGCTCCCTTGTGCGAATCGGGGAGCCTCTCCATAGAACCTCAACCAATGTTGAGGTAAAGCGATAAATGCCATGGCGCGACTGACAGAAGCAGATGTTCAGCGGACGCTATCCGTGGGCGAGGTCGCCGCCCGGGCAGGCGTTCCCGTCTCAACGCTCCATTTTTACGAGAAGAACGGATTGCTCTGGAGCATGCGGAACAGCGGCAATCAGCGCCGCTATGGCCGGGGCGTGCTGCGCGCAATCGCCATCATCAAGGTTGCCCAGCGTGCCGGCATCCCGCTCGCAACCATTCGTGAGAAGTTGGCCAGCCTGCCATCGGATCGAAAGATCACGATGGCCGATTGGGAAATACTCTCCACCGCATGGCGTGACGATCTGGATGACCGTATCGCGCGCCTGACGCGATTGCGCGATCAGATGACCTCCTGCATTGGTTGCGGCTGCCTCTCGATCGACGATTGTCCGCTGCGCAATCCCGGTGATGAACTGGCCGAAAAGGGGCCGGGACCGCACATTCTCGATCCCGACGAATAACCGTCAATCCTTTTGGAAACGAACCACGACATGCGGGACGTCGCCCTCAATATCGCCATGCGGCGTGTGATAGGATGTGACGGTGACGCCAGTATCACGTGAAGGCTCCAGCCAGCGAAATGGCTACCCATCACCATGATCACACCCGAAGCCCCCGTCTTGTCCAGCCGGACATCGGCATCGAGCGTGAAAGAGCGGCCGATGAAGGACGCTTCACTGAACGCGGGGACGCTGACGTCCTTGCCCGACAGACTGTTCGAACGTCGTCTGGGGACCGCTTCCCTCGCCTTTCTCGACAGCCTGGTGCGGATGGAAAGGGAAAAATGGATCGATTGAGGAAGCGCTGGCGCTGGCGAACGCGGTCATGACGGCCCCCACATCCGCACCATGATGTCCAAAAGTTCATCTTTCCGTCAGCATGGCGACGGGGCAGCCAGCGCATAAAGGCTGTGCGATCCAGGGTGGGTCGCATGCTTTAAGGAGTTATCTGATGAACCGTCGCCTGATCCTGACCGGCCTCGTTTCGCTGGCCGCAATCGCCGCGCCGTTCGCCGCTTCCGCCGCAACCTCGACGACGACCACGTCCACCAGCGTCACCAAGGCCGCCCCCCACCACAGCGTCACGCACAAGGTGGTCAAGAAGACCAGCACCGCCGCAACGCCTGCCAAGGCCAGGTAAGGTCGCAACGCTGACGGAGCCGGGGTGGCGCCTCCTCTCGCCTTACCCGGCTCCGACCAGCCATTCTTTCCCGCTCGCCATGAAGGGACAGGTCATGCCCACACGAACCATGGTAGCCACCCTGCTCGGCTGCGCTTCCCTGCTTTGCGGGGTCAGGGCATGGACCCTTTCCACCTTTCCTCACCATAGAATGGTCGTTCAAACAGCGACCGGAACGCCTGCCGCCCCGCAACACCCGGCATGACGCACTCCTGCCGTCAGCCAGCCTGAGCGATCACCATCTCTACGGCAAAAAGTTTGTCGCGACGGGAAAAGCGCACGCTCCCCCCGTGCATATGTGCCACCGCCGCGACAAGAGAGAGGCCGAGACCGGCCCCCGCAATCCCCCTTGCGGCGTCCAGCCTCCCGAACCGGCGCAAGGCCTCGGCCTCTCTCTCCCTGGCGATACCCGGCCCTTCGTCGGCAAGACCGATGACCAGAAAGCCTTCCTCCTCCAACAGATATAACTGCATGGCCCCGGCCCCATATTTGAGCGCATTATCGATCAGGTTGGATAGCGCCTGCCCCAGCAACTCGCGATGCACCGGCACAGATGCGGGTATTGGCGGCGCGGTTTCGCCCGACACGCTTAACATGCGCCCCTGTTCTTCCACCAGCGGTTCGTATAGTTCGCAGATATCGACCAGCATCGCATGAACATCGGTCGGGGCGATGTGGTCGCGACCGATCCCGGCCTCCATCCGGCTGATTTCCAACGCCGTCGTCAGCATCGCCAACAACTGGTCCGCCTCCCGGCTGATGCCGTCGATCGCGCCGCGTAACGCCATTGGTTCGTCTGTTTCCATCGCCCGGTCTATCCGCGCCCTCAAACGGGTGAGCGGTGATCGCAGATCATGGGCAATGCTGTCCGTCACGACGCGCAGTTCCGCCAACAGGCCGCCGATACGGTCGAGCATCGCGTTTATCGCTCGCCCCAGCGTGTCGAAACTGTCGCCCGATCCGTCCAGTGGAACGCGGCGGTCAATGTCGCCCGCACTGACCCCGGCGGCAGTCGCAGCGATATGCGCGATCCGGCGGTCGATGATATGCACAACCAGCCAGGCACCGACCACAGCCAATGGCAGCGCCATCAACAACCCGGTCAGCAGCGCGCTTTCCACCGTCCGCCGCATCTGATCGCTATTGTCGGTGCGTTCCCCGACCAGGAGCCGTCGTCCATCGGGCAAGTGCGCCGCAGAGATGCCAAACGGACCCGGCTGCGTATCGCCGATGCGGTAGAGCGACGCCTTGGCCCAGTTGGTGGAAGCAGCTATGGTGGGCGGCCAGGCCGCAAGATTACCCGCGATCCTCCTGCCCGTCTTGTCTACGAACAGGATGAGGCCGTCTTCCTCCTCGTTCGCGCGATCATTAATGGCGCTGATCAGGGATCGGTCGCCTTGATCCCGCCCGATTGCCAGTAGCGTGTCGCGCGCTTCCGTTGCGATCGCGGCATCCGCCGCGTCCAGATTTGCCCGGACAAGCTGCGTAACCGATAACAATAGCGCCGCCCCGAATAGCAGCTCAAGCAGCAGGATGAGGCCCAGAAATCGAATATGCGAGGAGCGCAGCCAGCGCCATCGGAACACCTGCCTCATTCGCCCAGCCGATAGCCCGCGCCGCGCACCGTATGGATCAGCGCCTCATCACTTTCCCCGTCAACCTTGCGGCGCAGGCGGCTGATATGCACATCGATGACGTTGGTGCCGGGATCGAAATGATAATCCCATACGCCTTCCAACAGCATCGTGCGGGTAACGACCTGTCCGACATGACGCAGCAGATATTCGAGCAGGCGGAACTCGCGTGGCTGAAGCTCGATCGATCGATCGCCACGCCGCACCTCCCGCTTGAGCAGGTCCATACGCAACGATCCACAATGAAGGACCGTTTCCACCGCTGTCCCCGCCCCCCGACGTCGCATCAGCAATTCCAGCCGCGCAAGCAATTCGGCGAAGGCAAAGGGCTTGACCAGATAGTCATCCGACCCGGCGGTCAGCCCCGTCACGCGATCATCGACCGATCCCAGCGCGGAGAGCAGCAATATCGGCGTCTCAATCCCTGCGGCCCTTAACGCCCCCAGCACACCCAGACCGTCAAGCCCCGGCAGCATCCTGTCGAGGATGATCGCATCATATCCACCGTCTGTCGCCATGAACAATCCGTCGCGGCCATTGTCGCTATGGTCGGCAACATGACCATGTTCGGCCAGCCCCTTGAGTATGAATTCCGCAGTGGTGCGGTCATCCTCCACCAGCAATATCCTGCCGCCCATGCCTTTTCCGTTCCTTCACCCGCAATAGTGCAATGTTGCCACAAGGGGGGCGTGCCCGCGACGCAAATCTAGGGCCAGGTCGCACCGCGCAGGATCATCGATCAGCCGTCTGGCCATGCCGACGGCCGTCACAGGCCTGTGATCAACCGCGTCCACTTCATCCCCCACGGCTACGCCCGCCCGAGCCGCCGCCCCCCCGTTCATCAGGCTGGTAATCACGATGCTGCGACCTCGCTTTTCGCCCAGCGTCAACCCGACGGGATCATCCCTGTCGCCGGGATTCGGCGCAGGCCGCGCGAGCCGCGACGACAGCAGGGGGGGCGTTGCCACCAGCAGCATGACGAGCGGATAAAGGAGCCGACGCGACGACGAGAGCATGAAGACGCTATAGAATGCCGCCATCTTCGTACCGCTGACCGGCAGATGACATAAAGTTCATGAAAGCGCCGCTGCCTTCCCGTCAGCGTCATGTCGGGGTCGTGCAACTTTCACCGAAATGTCATAATATCCTGCCGGGCAATTGCCTGCGCGACATTATCCTCCGATAAGGCCCCATGACTCACCAACCTCATCAAAATCCAGCATCGCTTTCAAGAATCCAGCAGAACGTCCTTGCATCGTCGGAGCGCAGGCTGCTGACATGGCTGTGCAGCCGGATGCCTTCATGGGTCACGCCCGACATTCTGACCGCGTTGGGCATGGTCGGCGCGCTGGCGATCTTCGTCGGTTATGCCGCCAGCCTTTTCTCGGTAGAATGGCTCTGGATCGCGCTGGCTGGCTATGTTCTCCAGTGGTTCGGCGATTCAATGGATGGCAGCCTGGCGCGCTATCGCCATATCGAACGGCCATCCTATGGTTATTTCATCGACCACAGCTGCGATGGCCTGGCAAATTTCCTGATCCTTGCGGGCATGGGGATCAGCCCTTTTGTCAGGTTGGATGTCGCGCTGGTCGCGCTCGTGGCCTACCTCCTCCTTTCGATCCATGCCTTCCTGTCGGCCCGCGTCCTTGGCGAACTCAAACTATCCTATATGGCCGCCGGACCGACCGAACTTCGACTGATGCTGATCGTCCTGACGCTGATGATGATGGCGCTCGGCTCAAAACCGGGGCTGTTCGGCGCAATCTCTGGCTTCGACGTCTTTGTCGGAACCGTGGCGTTCATCCTCATCCTGCTGTTCATCGCGCAGACTCTGGTGACCGGGAAGCGCCTTGCCATCAGGGAAAAACACGCGCGATAGGGCGCGCCTTGGCTGGACTTGACGCACATACTGACTTAGCTGGGCCTTCTCTCAACTGCCCGCAGTACTTCGCTGCGGCTCCTTTTTCGTGAGTAGCCCGCCGATGCAGCGTTCCACCCTGACCCGTTTCCTGATCGAGCAACAGCGCAATGCCGATGCATTGCCCGCCGAACTGCGCTTGCTGATCGAGATCGTAGCCCGCGCGTGCAAGACCATCAGCCATTCCGTCGCCAAGGGTGCACTGGGCGAAGTGCTGGGCAGCCTCGACAGCGAAAATGTGCAGGGAGAGGTTCAGAAGAAGCTCGATGTCATCGCCAACGAGTTGCTGCTGGAGGCCAATGAATGGGGCGGCCACCTAGCGGCCATGGCGTCGGAAGAGATGGAAACGATCCATCGCATCCCCAATCGCTATCCCAAGGGCGAATATCTGCTGCTGTTCGATCCGATCGACGGGTCCAGCAACATCGACGTCGGGCTGTCGGTGGGCACCATCTTCTCTGTCCTCAAGGCGCCCGAAGCAGTATCGGGGCGCGACGTGACGGAGGAGGACTTCCTGCAATCAGGCCGTGCCCAGGTCGCTGCGGGCTACGCCATTTACGGTCCGCAGACGCTTTTGGTTCTGACCGTCGGCACCGGCGTCTATGAGTTCACCCTCGACCGTGAAGTCGGTTCCTGGATCATGACCGACAGCGCCATGACCATGCCGCAGGGCAAGTGCGAATTTGCAATCAACATGTCCAATCGCCGGCAATGGTCGCCCGCCATCACCCGCTATATCGACGAGCGGATCGAGGGTACGGCCGGACCATGCGGCAAGGATTACAATATGCGCTGGACCGCCTCCATGGTGGCGGATGTCCATCGCATCCTCAAGCGTGGCGGCATCTTCATGTACCCCGCCGACAGCCGCGTCGCCAACAAGGCCAAGCTGCGGCTGATGTACGAAGCCAATCCGATGAGTTTTCTGATCGAGCAGGCCGGCGGCGCTGCGACCGATGGCCTGACCCCGCTCATGGACCTTGCGCCCAATGGCCTGCACCAGCGTGTCGGTGTCGTACTGGGAGACAAGGCGGAGGTGGAGACCGTGACCGCCTATGCCCGATCAATGGCCACCGCGACCGCCTGACGATCTTCCAAAGCATAATCCGATCCGATTGCATCGGCTCGGCTGCTCTAGTCTTTTGATTTACCGCGTTTACCAAGCAGGTGATTCCATCTGCTTGGTAAACGCTGGAGGCCGAAAATGACGCCGGGGAGGATCATTCTACCCCCGAAATGCCTCCATAACGGATGCTTCACCGGCCAACAGCGCCCAATATTTACGTCCGCTCAATGCTTTATATGCATAATCCCAGGTGGCGGACATTGGGGGTTTGCATGTTTACAGTCGTGGAATGCATATGGCAGCAGCATGATTACCGTCTGCTGGTTCTGGCGGCGCTGACCTGGATCGTCGGCAGCACGGGCTTTTTCCTGCTGCTGAAGCGCGCCTGCGAATGCACGCCCGTCCGGCGACGAGGCTGGGTCGCGACGGCGGCATTGGTGGGCGGCATCGGGGTCTGGTCAACGCATTTCATATCCATGCTCGCCTATCAAGGCGCCATGCCCATCAGTTTTGGCGTCGGACTGACCGCCTTGTCGGCGGTCGCTGCGATCGGGATGTTCTGGCTGGCGCTGAGGATATGGGATCGCGGCACGGTGAGCGCCGATGTCGGTGTCGCCCTGGTCGCCACGACGGGCGTCGCCGTGATGCATTTTACGGGCATGTCAGCGATCATTGCGGCGGCGCAGATCCGCTATGAACCCGTCCTGTTGACCAAGGGACTGGCCGTTACCTTCATCAGTTTTACAGTCGCCTTCCGGGCCTTTCGGCAATATAAGGGTCTTGCGCAAATTGCCGTCGCGGCCAGCTTCGCGATCGTTGCGGTCTGCTCGCTCCATTTCACCGCGATGGCTGCGACCAGCCTGATGCCTGATCCCACGCTTCCATCCGCAGCCATCGGCGACAGCCGGAACTGGTTGATCGGCGCGATCACGGCCATTTCGATAGCGCTCATCCTGCTGACCGGAGCGGCTGCGGTGATCGATCGCTATCTGACCGATCTTCACGGCCTTGCCGATGCCACGCTGGAGGCGCTGATCATCGTGCATCGCGGACGCATTATAGAGGCGAATGCGAGTTTCGCGGAAATGGCGGGCGCCGACCTTTCTATCCTGCGCGACCAGTCACCCGATGACTGGCTGCGGGCGGCTGATGGCCTACCGGTCATTTCCGCGCGCACAGCGCCTGTCGAAGCGATGCTGCTCAACGTGGGAGATGCCGAGAAGATATTGGAGATCGCGGTCCATGACGTTGAATATCGCGGCAGGCAGTGTCAGGTCATCGCCATACGGGATCTGACGGACAAGAAGCAAGCCCAGCGCCAGGTCGAACATATGGCGACGCATGATGGCTTGACGGGCCTTCCCAACCGCGCCCTGTTCGACGAGCGCCTGACTCACGCCCTGATGCGCGCCGCCCACACCGGCGAGGCAGTGGCTTTGCTGGCGATCGACCTGGACCGGTTCAAGGCCGTAAACGACATTTTCGGCCATGCGGAGGGGGACCGTATTCTTTGCAAGATGGCATCGATTCTCCAGGGCGTGGCAGGCCCCGCCGATACCGTCGCGCGGATAGGCGGCGATGAATTCATGGTTCTTCAAACCGGCGCCACCCACACGAACGACACGCAGACGCTCGTCGCCCATATTATCGCCGAAGTGGCGCGGGAAATGGATACGGCGCGCGATCCGACTGCCGTCAATGTCAGCATCGGCGTGGCCGTCTACCCCCGTGATGCGACGGATGCCGAATTGCTGCGCCATGGGGCGGACGTGGCCCTGTATCGCGCAAAGGAATCAGGACGCGGCACCGCCTGTTTCTTTGATCGCGAAATGGATGCCGCCGTTCGGGAACGGCGCGCATTGGAGCATGACCTTCGCCACGCCATCACACGCAGCCAGTTGCGCCTAGTCTATCAGGCGCTGATATCCAGCGATGGCGGCACCATATCGGGCTATGAAGCGCTGGTCCGCTGGGCCCATCCCGATCGTGGCCTTATCCTCCCCGACCAGTTCATACCGCTTGCCGAGGAAACAGGCGTCATCATCCCGCTGGGGGAATGGGTGCTAAGGGAGGCGTGCCGAACCGCTGTGCAGTGGGACAATCAGCTTAGCGTGGCGGTGAATGTGTCACCGGTCCAGTTTCAGTTGGCAGGGCTGGCATCGACGGTTGCGGCCATATTGGCGGAAACCGGGCTTATCGCGAGCCGTCTGGAACTGGAGATAACGGAATCGGTGCTGATGAAGGACCGGGCACTGGCGCTTTCGACCCTCAATGCCTTGAAAGAGCTGGGCGTGCGGATCGTCATGGATGATTTCGGCACGGGCTATTCCTCCCTCAGCAATTTGCAGAGCTTCCCCTTCGACAAGATCAAGATCGATCGCAGCTTCGTGTCCGCCATAGAGGATGATGTCGCGGCCCGTTCCATCATTCGCGCCATTGTCGGCATCGGCCGCAGCCTCAACCTGCCGGTGGTGGCCGAAGGCGTCGAAACCGAGGCGCAACGACAGATGATCGTGGAGGAAGGCTGCCTTCATGCCCAGGGGTTCCTTTGGGGTCTCCCCGGCGTCGCGCCAGCCCGAAAGACCAGCGACGATTCCGCCGCCGCCTGAAAGTCACTGGCCCCGGTAGCGTAGCGCCTCGACAAGAAGCGCGAAGGCTGCGGACTGTTGACGGCGGCTGGGATAATAAAGGTGATAGCCCGGAAAGGGCGGACACCAATCCTCCAGCACGCGCACCAGCGCCCCGGTCCCAAGGTGGGCCTGCACATTATCTTCCAGCGTGCAGGCGAGGCCAACCCCGCCCAGCGCCGCATCGACAGCCATGTGCGAGTCATTGACGATGAACTGCCCGTCCACCCGCACCCTTATCTCTCGCCCGTCTTTCTCCAGTTCCCAGGCATAAAGGCCCCCTGCCGAACGCAGCCGCAGATTGATGCATTGATGCTGGGCCAGATCCTGCGGTGTCATCGGGCGGGGATGGTTCGCGAAATAAGCCGGTGATCCGACCACCGCCATACGTTGTTCCGGGCTGATGCGGACGGCGATCATGTCCTTCGCCAATTGTTCGCCCAGCCGTATTCCTGCGTCGAAGCGTTCAACGACGATATCCGTCAGACCGCTGTCAATGCTGACCTCCACCTTGATATCGGGATAGTCGCGCATCAGCCGTTCAAGCACCGGCCATAAAATGGCTTGCCCGGCATGGCGCGAAGTCGTGAGGCGAATGGTCCCTGCTGGCTTTTCCCGAAACTCGCCAATGGCTGCCAGTTTCTGCCCGATCTCGTCCAGCGCCGGGCGCAGCGTATCGATCAGGCTTTGCCCCGCCTCCGTCGCCGACACCCGGCGCGTCGTCCGGGTGAGCAATCGAACGCCAAGATGGGTTTCAAGCCGTCGGATCGTATGGCTGAGTGCCGACTGGGATACACCCAACTTGGCTGCCGCGCGGGTAAAGCTCTGCTCATCCGCCACAGCGAGAAAGGCGTTCAGGTCGACCAGTTCTTCGCGGCGCATATGGGTGGCTCCATGGCACGGGTGACGCGGATCTATCTACGATCCTGATCGACCTTCCTTATTCATGAATGCCATACATATCTACATACCGATTACCGGGACTAATCACGCAAACCGCCGACGCCTATCTTCGACACACAAGCAAAAGCCCGCTGGCACGGGCGCGGAGGTACAGATGAAAAAACGTGTTCTGGGTAATAGCGGGCTTGAGGTTTCGGCACTCGGCCTTGGCTGCATGGGCCTCAACTTCGGTTATGGTCAGGAATTGGGCACGGAAAAGAGTATCACTCTGATCCGTCAGGCGGTCGATCGGGGCGTCACTTTTTTCGACACTGCGGAGGTCTATGGCCCCTTTACCAACGAAGAAATTGTAGGAGCCGCATTGAAGCCGGTGCGTGATCAGGTCGTCATCGCCACCAAGTTCGGCTTCAATTTCGTCGATGGCCAGCAGAGCGGCCTCAACAGCCGCCCCGAAACCATCCGCGCGGCCGCAGAAGCCTCGCTCAAGCGGCTGGGCGTCGAGGTGATCGACCTGCTCTATCAGCATCGCGTCGATCCTGAAACACCCATCGAAGATGTGGCAGGCACCGTCAAGGAACTGATCGCCGAGGGCAAGGTCAAGCATTTTGGCCTGTCCGAACCCGGCGCGCAGACCGTGCGTCGCGCCCATGCCGTTCAACCCGTCTCCGCCTTGCAGAATGAATATTCGCTCTGGACGCGTGGCCCGGAAACCAACGGCATCATCGAAACATGCGAGGAGCTGGGCATCGGCCTTGTCCCCTACAGCCCGCTGGGCAAGGGCTTCCTGACCGGCGCGATGAGCGCAAATACCGAACTGGGCGACGATGACTTCCGCAAGATCCTGCCCCGCTTCACGCCGGAGGCCATGGCGGCGAACCAGGCCCTCGTCGATCTGCTCAAGCGGATTGCTCTGGACAAGGACGCCACCCCCGCGCAAATCGCGCTGGCCTGGCTGCTCGCCCAGAAACCCTGGATCGTCCCCATTCCCGGCACTACCAAGCTGCATCGGCTGGAGGAAAATCTGGGTGCGGTCGATGTGATCCTCTCGGCCGATGACCTCTCCCAGATCGAAAGCGCCGCTTCGGCCATCCCGATTGAGGGGGAACGCTATCCCGCCCATCTGCTGGCCACCATCGGACGCTGACACAACCAACAGAGGCGCGCATGATTAATGCGCGCCTCTGTTGGTTTGATTGCAGCTACAGCCTGGGCCGCCGCTTGCCCGGTGCGAACCGCAAAATCGCAAAGCCCACCAGCGCGGACAATAGCGATCCGGCCAGCGTCCCGATCTTCGCCTCCTCGATCAGAATCGGCGATGCCGGAAAAGCAAGCGCACCGATGAACAGGCTCATCGTAAAGCCAACCCCGCACAACAGCGCCACACCATAAACCTGCGTCCAGTTCGCCCCCTGCGGTCGCGAAGCAAGGCCCAGCTTCACCGACAGCCAGATCGCGGCAAAAATCCCAGCCTGTTTGCCAAGGAACAGACCTAGCGCGATGCCGACCGGCAATGGCGCCAATATCTGCTCAAGGCTCAGTCCGCTCAGGCTCACGCCCGCATTGGCAAACCCGAACAGAGGCACGATCAGATAGGCGCTCCACGGATGGATGGCATGCTCCAGCACATGGAGCGGGCTGTCCACTGCATCCGGCGCGCCCGGCGTCTTGCGGATCGGCACGGTCATCGCCGCCAGCACGCCCGCGATCGTGGCGTGAACACCAGAGAGCAGCATCGCATACCATAGCAACGCAAAACCGATCAGATAGATGGGCAGCGACTTCACTCCCATCCGGTTGAGCGCGAACATAGCGCCCAGGATCACCGCTGCCGACAGCAACGCCATGCTGTCGATACCGCTCGTATAGAAGAAGGCGATGATCGCCACCGCGCCCATGTCATCGACGATCGCCACTGTCGTCAGGAACAGTTTGAGCGACGTCGGCGCTCGCGTGCCGAGCAGCGCCAGCACGCCGATGGCGAAAGCGATGTCGGTCGCGGCCGGAATGGCCCAACCGTCGCGCAATCCCGCATCTCCGCGCGTCACGAACAGAAAAACCAGCGCAGGCACCAGCATTCCGGCCACCGCCGCGATCACCGGCAAACGGCGTTTCTCCCAGGTCGACAATTGCCCGTCCACAAACTCCCGCTTGATCTCCAGACCTACGAGCAGGAAGAACACCGCCATCAGCCCGTCATTGATCCACAGGTGGACGGTCATCGGCCCCAGCTTGGGCGTCAGCACCGGTCCTATCTCTGCATGGACAAAGGCATGATAGAGATGCGCCGGATCGCCCGGCAGATTCGCCAGCAGGATCGCCAGCGCCGCCGCTACCATCAACAGGACGCCCCCGCCCGCTTCACTGGTCAGAAAATCGCGAAGCGCGGATGGCGGTGGTCGCAGGATGCTCAAGGGGCGTTGCTCCGGTCGGGATGAGCCGTCACCGGGCACGGCGTGGCGGCCCAAGTCTAGGCAAGCGCGGCTTAAGGGTCAATTGAAGACCCCCTCCCCCACTTGCATCCGCCCGAACAATAGGGCTGATGGCAAATAGGGGGAATCACGTAGATTGAGGGACATATTGCTCGTCTTTCTGGCGCTGGCGCATCATGAGCTTATGCTCTTTGCGGCGGTTGGCCTGGCGCTGGGCAGCGTCGACGATTTCCTGATCGATATCGCCTATGGCTGTCGCCGTGCCTGGCGCAGCACGATGATCCACACCCGCTATCCCCGCATGACGACGGCGGACCTGCCTCCCTCATTACACCCCGGAACACTCGCCATCTTCATCCCGGCCTGGAAAGAGGCCGAAGTGATCGGCCCCATGCTGCGTCACGCTCTGCGTCGTTGGGGGCAGGCCGACTATCGACTGTTTGTGGGGGTCTATCCCAACGACCCCGACACATTACGCGAAGTCACATCGGTTGCGGCAGGCGAACCGCGCATCATCGTCGGCATCACCGAGCGCCCCGGCCCCACGACCAAGGCCGACTGCCTCAATCGACTCTGGCGGGTCATGCAGCGCGAGGAAGAGCGGACCGGCGCCCGGTTCAAGGCCGTGGTCCTCCATGATGCCGAAGACGTCGTCCATGCCGACGAAATTCGCCTGTTCGACTTTCTCATCGACCGCTTCGCGCTGGTGCAGTTGCCGGTCCTTCCGTTACTGGCAAAGGGCAGCCTGTGGTCGCGCATGATCGCGGGCCACTATGCGGATGAATTCGCAGAGGCTCACACCAAATATCTGGCCGTGCGAGAGGCCGTAGGGGCATCCATCCCGTCCGCTGGCGTGGGCTGCGCCTTTGCCCGCGATGCACTTGCCGCGCTGGTCACCAAAGGTGCCCCCGGCCCCTTCGATGACAGTTCGCTGACGGAGGATTATGAGACAGGCCTGCGAATCGCCGACCAGGGCGGACGCGGCATCTTCGTGCGGATTCGCGATGCTCACGGCCAACTTGTCTGCACGCGCGAGCATTTTCCCGACAGTCTGGACGCCGCCGTGCGGCAAAAGGCGCGATGGATCGTGGGCATCGCACTGTCGGGGTGGGATCGGATGGGCTGGCGCGGTGGTCCCATGGAATTATGGATGCGCTTTCGCGACCGCCGATCGGCGCTGGCGGCCCTGATCCTGTTCGCGGCCTACCTGACGCTGCTACTCTGGGGCCTGCTCGGCCTCTTCAGCCTGATCCATCCCATGGACTGGGTGCCATTGTCGCCAATGTTGATATGGCTCTTGCGAATCAACGTCGCGCTAATGCTCTGGCGTTTCGCCATGCGAGCGCTGTTCGTTGGCCGCGCCTATGGCTGGCAGCAGGGATTGGCAGCGATACCGCGCACGATGATCGGCAATCTGGTGGCCATCCTTGCGGCAAGGCGCGCCGTCTTCCTCTATATTCGTTCGCTGATGGGCAGCCCACTGATCTGGGACAAGACCCAGCATCGCTTCCCGGAAATGGAACGGCCGGAAATGGAACTGCCGGAAATGGATAGGAAGGCATGACCGCTCGCACCGCATCAGGCCGTCCCCTCCGCTTTTTTGGCGCACTCCTTTTCTGCTGGATCATGGCGCGCGTGGGCTTCCACCTTGTCCCCATTCCGCCTGCGGTTGCAGAGTCTGTGATGGCAACACCCCGGCAACCGCAGGTGATATTGCTGGCAGGGGCGATGACGCCGCGCTCTATTGCCCCGCATGCCTCCTTACCTCCGATGGTGCGCCCAGCGCGCACGACATCCTCATCCATCAATCTTCCGCTACTCACCCGCGCCCCTGTCGCCCATGCCGATCTGCATCGAACCGACGATGACAGGGCGCAGGATGGTCCAAGCGCACCCCCCGCACCAACCGCCGCCCCTTTCACCCTGACGCCATCGACCAGCCCAGTTCGCGATCGCTGGCAACTGAGTCTCTGGGCGCTGTGGCGCCCCAACCGGATTGACGGCGGCAGCGCCGCATCCGTAGGTCAGCTCGGCGGGTCGCAGGCCGGTGCAAGGCTGGATCTGGACCTAAACCCCAATGCGCCCTCTCGCCTTGCTGCCTATGCGCGGGTGACAGCCGCGCTGGCCGATCCCACTGCCCCCGAAGCCGCATTGGGCGTCGCCTATCAACCCACGCGCCGTCTGCCGGTCAGTCTGGCGCTGGAACGCCGAATCGCGCTGGGCGAGGGCGCCCGTGACGCCATGGCGTTGATGGCCGTCGGCGGCTTTGGTCCTACCCCGGTCGCGCCCGGCCTGCTGGCGCAAGCCTATGGTCAGGCAGGCATCGTCGGTTTCCGCGCTGGTGATCGATTTGTGGACGGCAAGATTTCGCTGATGGCACCGGTTGAACGCCTGCCACTCCTGTTGGGCGCCAGCCTTTCGGGCGGTGCCCAGCCTGCGGTCCATCGCGTGGACATCGGCCCGGAAATCCAGTTCCAACTGCCCCTCCCCTCAACTCCCGCGCGCCTGTCGATGGAGTGGCGGGAGCGCATTGTGGGCCACGCAAGCCCCGCGTCGGGCCTGGCGATCACCCTCGCTGCGGATTTTTAGGCGCGAAGCAGCCCAGCACCTTCCTATCGCACCGGATCAGGGCTAACCCGGATTGGTCATGGATCTCTACCTTCCCATCGCCAATCTGTCGGTCAACGCGCTGGTCATCATTGCGCTGGGCGGCGTTGTGGGCCTGCTTTCGGGCATGTTCGGCGTGGGCGGCGGTTTCCTGACGACACCACTCCTCATTTTCTACGGCATTCCACCAACCGTCGCTGCCGCGTCGGCGGCGTCCCAGGTCACAGGAGCCAGCGTGTCAGGCGTCGTCACCCACATGGCGCGCGGCACGGTCGATTTTCGCATGGGCGGCGTGTTGATTGCCGGTGGCATCATGGGCGCCGGCATGGGCGTTGGCATTTTCCGGATGCTTCAGGCGCTGGGTCAGATCGATACGGTTATCGGCATCCTCTATGTCCTGATGCTCGGCTCCATCGGGATGCTGATGGCCAAGGAATCGATTCAATCCCTGATCGCGCTCAAGACAGGGCGCCAGATTCAGGCGCGCAAGCGGCGCCACCATCCGCTGGTCGCGGCATTGCCCATGCGCTGGCGCTTCTATCGTTCCGGCCTTTACATCTCCCCGCTCGCACCGCTGCTGCTAGGCGTGGCGACTGGCATTCTCACCATGTTGCTGGGCGTGGGCGGCGGCTTCATCATGGTGCCCGCCATGCTCTATCTGCTGGGCATGGCGACGCAGGCCGTGGTTGGCACATCGCTGTTCCAGATCCTGTTCGTCACAATGGCGACGACGATGATGCATGCCCTGACGACCAAGGCGGTCGATCTTGTCCTCGCGCTGCTGCTGCTGATCGGCAGCGTCATCGGAGCGCAGGTCGGCACGCGCATCTCCATGTCGGTCCGGCCTGAATATCTGCGGATACTCCTGGCTTTCATCGTGCTGGTCGTGGCGATTCGGATGGCGATTGGACTGGGCTGGCGGCCGGACGAAATCTACACCGTGCAGGTGCTGTGATGCGCAGACCACGCGCCCTGATCGCCACCTCCGCCCTGATTCTGACCACAGCGGCAAGCGAGCCGATCCTGGTGCCCGACGTGTCCCAGCGCGAGGTCGAGATTCAGTACAGCTTTACCGGCGCGGACCTGCTGCTGTTCGGCGCCATCGTCTATCCCGGCGGTCGCCAGCCGGAAAAGCCCGCCGACATCGTCGTGGTCCTGAAAGGGCCGGACCAGTCGATTACCATGCGCGAAAAACAGAAAGTCGCGGGCATCTGGGTCAATGCCGACAGCGCCCGTTTCCGCTCTGCGCCCAGCTTTTACGCCATGGCCTCCTCCCGCCCGATTGGCAGAATCGTCGATGAACGCACCGCCGCCATCTACGAGATGGGGGTCGACAAGTTGCAGCTTTCGCCGTCCTCGCTCAACGAAAGCGCAGAACTGGATCGGTTTCAAAAGGGACTGGTCGACCTGCGCCGCCGCTCTGGCCTGTTCGTGGAGCGACCCGGCACGGTGGAGATCACCGACGGCGTCCTCTACCGCGCGCGCCTGCCCCTTTCGGCCCGCGTGATCGTGGGCGATTATACGGCCGAAACCTTTCTGGTGCAAAATGGCCGCGTGGTCGCGGCGGCTGTGCGCGACATCACCATCCGCAAATCCGGGTTTGAGCGGTTCATGGCCGTCGCCGCGCAGGACTGGTCCTTCCTCTACGGCCTGTTCGTGATGCTGATGGCCGTGGGCATGGGCTGGGCCGCAGGCGCGATTGCGCGTCGGATCTAGCCAACGTCCGGCAGCAACAGCGACGAATCACCATAGCTGTAGAAGCGATATTCGTCGGCAATCGCGTGCGCATAGACTTCCTGCATCCGCTCCCGCCCCATCAGCGCCGATACCAGCATGAACAGGGTCGATCGTGGCAGGTGGAAATTGGTCATCAGGCCATCGACCGCGCGAAAACGATAGCCCGGCGTGATGAATATCCGCGTCTCATCGGCAAAGGGTGCGATCCGGCCATCCTCGCCCGTTGCGCTTTCCAGCAGGCGAAGGCTGGTCGTCCCCACCGCGATCAACCGGCCGCCCCGCGCCCTGACCGCGTTCAGCCGGTCCGCGGTGTCGGCGTCGATCCGCCCCCATTCGGCATGCATCCGATGTTCGGTCGTATCGTCGGCCTTCACCGGCAGAAAAGTGCCAGCCCCCACATGCAGGGTCAGCGTCTCATTCTCGATGCCCGCGCCTTTAAGGGACGCCATCAATTCCGGCGTGAAGTGCAACGCTGCGGTTGGGGCAGCGACCGCCCCATCCTCCCGCGCGAACATGGTTTGATAATCCGCCCGGTCGCGCGCATCGGTAGGCCGCTTGCTGGCGATATAGGGTGGCAGAGGCATTCGCCCTGCCCGTTCCAGCAGGACCTCGACCGGTTCATCGCCTTCAAAATCCAGCGTCACGCCGCCATCCTCGTCACGCCCACCCGCAATGGCCGTCACGCCCGCACCAAAGTCGATGCGATCACCCGCGCGAACCCGCTTGGCGTTGCGAAGAAAGGCCTGCCACTCGCGTAACCCCTGCCGCTTGTGCAGCGTCGCGCCAATCCGCGCCTCCCCGCGCATGCCTTCCAGTTGAGCGGGAATGACTCGCGTGTCATTGAAGACCAGGCAATCGCCCGCGCGCAACAGGCCCGGCAGGTCGTGGACGCGCAAATCCTCAAACGGACGATCGCCCGCCACCAGCATCATGCGCGCGGAATCACGCGGCGACGCTGGCCGCAGAGCGATCCGCTCGGGCGGCAGGTCAAAATCGAACAGATCTACGCGCATCGCTTGTTCGCCACCTACCGGAGCGGCTTATTTCTTCGTCGCGGGCGTCAGTTTTTTGGCAGGCACGACCTTTTTCGGCTCCACAATCGACGGCACCGGCGCTGCGGGTGCAGGAGCCGCAAGCACAGGCGGCTTGCCATCGCTTTCGATCGATGCCTGCAGGATCACGGTCGGATTGGCTGGCGGCTCGCCCTGCGCGATCGCGTCGACATATTGAATGCCTTCGATCACGCGGCCCAACACCGTATATTTCTTGTCGAGCTGCATCCGGGGCAGCAGGACGATGAAGAACTGGCTGTTGGCGCTGTCCTCGCTCTGCGCGCGCGCCATCGACAGCGTACCGCGCAGATGCGGCATCTGGTTGAACTCGGCCTTCAGGTCCGGCATCGTCGATCCGCCGGTGCCGTCCCCCTTGGGATCGCCGCCCTGCGCCATGAAGCCGGGAATGACGCGGTGGAACTTCAGTCCATTGTAGAAGCCCTGGCGGGTCAGCGTCTTGACCCGCTCGACATGGTTCGGCGCAATGTCCGGACGCAGTTGGATACGGACGCGACCACCGCTCGACAGGTCCAGATCCCAGACATTGGCTGGATCGACCGGCACAGTGGCGGGCGGCAACTTGGCCGCCGGATTTTCACCCAGCTTCTTGGCAGCATCTTCGGCGCGTACCGCGGCCTCGGCCTTCTTGGCTTCCTCGGCCTTGCCACCGCCCTGCGCATGGGCCGGGCCTGTCATCGCCAGCAGCGCACAACCGATCGCCAGACTTTTCAGCGCCGAAGAGAAACTCATTATCCAATCACCTTTCGAGTCCCGTCCACGCAGATATAATCACGCGCGGCGGACATAATCCGAAGCCCTGATAGCGCGCTCTTCGCGATTGGCAACTGAACCACGGCTGAGCGGACCACCTTCACGGGCACATTGTGTCGAGTTCAGTCGCCCTTGCGCCCCGTCTGCTCGACGCGCAGCTTCACCTCTTCACATACGGTCGGGCTGACAAACTTGTGAATCGGCCCTCCAAACAGCGCGATTTCCTTCACCAGTCGGCTGGCGATCGGTTGCAGCGACACATCCGCCATCAGGAACACGGTTTCCACCTTGGCGTTGATCTGCTGGTTCATGCCCGCCATCTGATATTCATATTCGAAATCGGCGACCGCGCGCAGCCCGCGAATGATGACACCCGCCCCCTGTCGTTCGGCAAAGTCCATCAGTAACGAATTGAAGCCCGTGACGACGATGTCTGCGTCGATCTCAGCGCATTCCCGCCGCACCATCTCCAGCCGCTCTTCGTCGCTGAACATAGGCGACTTGGAAATGTTGGTGGTGACACCGATGACCAGCTTGTCGACCAGCTTGGCGCCGCGTCGGATGATATCCATATGTCCCAGCGTGATCGGGTCGAAAGTCCCCGGATAAACGCCGACCCTCTCTCTGGCCATGTTTCAACGATCCCTTTTGACGATATAATCCGCGATAGCGCGCAACAGGTCGGCTTCCACGCCGAAACCATGTAGATGCGCCTTTGCTTGTTCAACGAGCAACCGGCCCTGCTCCCGCGCCCGCTCGACACCCAGCAGCGACACGAAGGTTTCCTTGCCAGCCGCCGCATCCTTGCCCAGCGTCTTGCCCGCCAGTTCGGCGTCACCTTCCACATCCAGCAAATCGTCGGCAATCTGGAAGGCGAGGCCAATATCACGCGCATAGCCATGCAGGCCCCGGCGCCCCTCTGGCGCTACACGCCCCAGAATCGCGCCCGCCTCGACACAAAAACTGATGAGCGCGCCGGTCTTGAGCTGCTGGAGCCGGGTAACGGTGGGCAAGTCGAAACTCGCCCGCTCTGCCTCCAGGTCCATCATCTGCCCGCCTGCCATGCCAGCCGGGCCGCTCGCTATCGCAAGCGCACGCACAAGCTCGCAGCGGACGAACGGGTCGCCATGGGTCGCTTCATCGACCAATATCTCAAAGGCCAGGTCGTGCAGGCAATCACCCGCCAGAATCGCCGTCGCCTCGTCAAACGCCTTATGGACCGTGGACTTGCCCCGGCGAACATCGTCATTGTCCATCGCTGGCAGGTCGTCATGCACCAGCGAATAAACATGGATGCATTCGACCGCGAGGCCAACCCGCACAGCCGACTCGGCCGAAACATTGAAAAGTTCGCATGTCGCGGCGACCAACAATGGCCGCAACCGCTTGCCACCGCCGATCGCTGCATGGCGCATCGCCTCGTAAAGCCGTCGACGCGGATCATCAGGAACGATCAACAGATCATCGAATATATGGTCGATGGCATCCGCCACGACGGCTGCACGCGAGGCGACCAGCGACGCCGCTGCCCCTGCCTCATCCATGCCGTCCACTCAGTCCGCGCCGAAAGACTGGGCGCCGGTCACGGCGCCACTGCCGTCCAGCGTCAATTTCTGGATTCGCGCCTCTGCATCCTGAAGCCGCTCGGTACACTGCTTACGCAGCGCTTCCCCGCGTGTGTAAAGGGAGATCGATTCGTCCAGCGGCACGTCCCCGCTCTCCAGCCGCCGAACGATCGACTCGAGCGCGCGCAGCGCCTCCTCAAAGGACAGTGTCGACGGATCGGGCTGCGCGGATGCGGGTTGGTCGGCCATGTCCCTGCATTGGCCTTGCCGGGCGGCGCGGTCAAGCCTGCCCCGACGAACACCCTCCGACAAACAGACGACTCGCCGTTCACCGCGCCCTTTCACCCTTTTTAATTTTGCCGGCGCAACAAGAGTGGCGGGATTCTGGCAGTTTTCCGTTGACGCATGATGTTGCGAATGCACATAGAAGGTCCGCTATGAAATATTATCTCCCCCTGATCGCCGCCGCATCGCTGTCGCTCCTGTCGGCCTGTGGCTCCAATGATGAACCCGAAGTCGTGGGCGGCCCTGCTGACCCGATGGCTAGTGAACTGGCCAATGCTGCGCCGGTCGAGCTGCCGCCTTCGGTCAAGAAGAGCGTGCAATATCGCTGCAAGGACAACAGCTTGCTGTTCGCCGACTTCATGTCGGACGACAAGACTGTCCACCTGCGCACTGAAAAGGGTGGCTCGGCCACCACGCTGAAGGCGCCCGAAGCAGGTCAGCCGTTCACTGCAGAGGGCGGTTACGAACTGTCCGGCGCAGGCGACACGGTGAATGCCAAGGTCGCGAACAAGAGCCTTAGCTGTCACGTCTGATCCTTCGATCTTTTCTTTCCATCGGGCTGGGCATCATTGATGCCCAGCCTTTTTCTTTGGCTGTCACCATCGAGACATCGCGCATCGCGGTTGTGCTGAACCGCCCATCTGGCTAAAGGCGCGGGCATGTCCAGCAGCGCCCCCCAGATCACCCCGAAAATCGTCGCCGAGCACGGCCTGTCCCCGGAAGAATATGACCGCGTCCTGAAGGCGCTCGGCCGCGAGCCGAACCTGACGGAACTTGGCATTTTTTCAGTCATGTGGTCGGAACATTGCAGCTATAAGTCGAGCCGCATCCACCTCAAGAAGCTGCCGACCGAAGGCCCGCAGGTCATTTGCGGCCCCGGCGAAAATGCCGGCGTCGTTGATATCGGCGATGGTCAGGCGGCAATCTTCAAGATGGAGAGCCACAACCACCCCAGCTATATCGAACCCTATCAGGGCGCGGCGACGGGCGTGGGCGGCATATTGCGCGACGTATTTACTATGGGCGCGCGACCGATCGCCAATATGAACGCGCTGCGCTTTGGCCGCCCCGATCATCCCAAGATGCGCCACCTGATTTCCGGTGTCGTGCGCGGCATCGGCGGTTATGGCAATTGCGTCGGCGTGCCCACCGTCGGCGGCGAGGTCAATTTCCATCCCGCTTATGACGGCAACATTCTGGTCAACGCGATGACCGTAGGCGTCGCCGACACCGACAAGATCTTCTATTCCGCCGCCAGCGGCATCGGCAATCCGATCGTCTATGTCGGGTCGAAGACCGGGCGCGACGGCATTCATGGCGCGACCATGGCCTCGGCCGATTTCGGCGAAGATTCCGACGCCAAGCGCCCGACCGTGCAGGTCGGCGACCCCTTCACCGAAAAGCTGCTGATCGAGGCATGTCTGGAACTGATGGCGTCGGACGCCATCGTCGCGATCCAGGACATGGGCGCGGCGGGCCTCACCTCCTCCAGCGTCGAGATGGCGTCCAAGGGTGGCGTCGGCATTCAGCTCGACATGGACATGGTGCCCCAGCGCGAAACGGGCATGACCGCTTATGAGATGATGTTGTCGGAAAGCCAGGAGCGGATGCTCATGGTATTGAAGCCCGGTCGCGAAGCCTTTGCCGAGGCCATCTTCCACAAATGGGAACTGGATTTCGCCATCATCGGTACCGTCACCGACACTGGCCGCATGGTTCTGGTCCATCATGGCGAAACCGTGTGCGACATCCCGCTAGCGCCGCTGGCCGACGATGCGCCCCTCTACGACCGGCCTGCCGCCAGCAAGGAAGAGTATAAGGCGTGGTCGGGCGTGAAGCCCCTCGTCGATGTGCCCGAAAGCAGTGACATCACCGCTGATCTGGTAACGCTGATGGGCAGTCCCGACATCGCCAGCCGCCGCTGGATATGGGAGCAATATGATCATATGGTCGGCGCCGACACCGTTCAGCGCCCCGGTGGTGATGCGGCCGTAGTCCGCGTCCACGGATCGCAGAAGGGCATTGCCATTAGCACCGATTGCACGCCGCGCTATTGCTATGCGGACCCCTATGAGGGCGGCAAGCAGGCCATCGCTGAATGCTATCGCAACATCTCGGCCGTCGGCGCGACGCCGCTGGCCGTCACCAACTGCCTGAATTTCGCCAACCCCCAGCGCCCTGAGATCATGGCCCAGTTCACTGGCTGCCTCGACGGCATGGGCGACGCCTGCCGGGCACTCGACTTTCCGATCGTGTCGGGCAATGTCTCGCTTTACAATGAGAGCAAGGCGACCGGCGGCGGCAGTGCGATCCTGCCTACCCCCGCGATCGGCGGCATCGGCCTCATTGCCGAATGCGAAAAGAGCGCGCGTATCGCCTTCGAGAATGAAGGCGACGTGATCGCCGTGATCGGCGAAGGCGCGGGGCATCTGGGCCAGTCGATCTGGCTGCGCGAAATATTGGGTCGCGAAGAAGGCGCACCGCCGCCCGTCGACCTTGCGACCGAGCGCACCCTTGGCGAAGCGATCCGCGAGATGATTGACTGGGGCGCTGTGTCCGCCGTCCATGACATCAGCGATGGCGGCCTGCTCGTCACGGTCGCCGAAATGGCGCTCGCAGGCAAGATGGGGGCAACGCTCGATGCTCCACAAGCCAACGCAACCGGCCATTGGTTCGGCGAGGATCAGGGCCGGTATGTGGTCACGATCAGCGATCTTTCGCGCTTCCAAAATTTCTACGAGGGCAAGATTCCGATACGCTATATCGGCAAGACTGGTGGCGACGCGCTCAGGATCGGCGACGCCTCTGTAGCGCTGACCGATCTGCGTGCAGCCCATGAGGGTTTTTTCCCGGCCCTGATGGACGCGGAACTCTAACCCCTTTTCGCGTGCAGCGTCCCATCTGCGGCACATGACGTAGAATGATCCGCATGATATTCTCCTCTTCAGGAGAGATCATGCGGCACGCGATATTCAAGGCGACACTGGTCGCCGGAACGCTCGACATATTTTCGGCTTTCCTGTTCGCAGGCATTGCCGGGATGAGCGTGTCATCGGTATTGCAATTCGTGGCGAGCGGCCCCTTTGGCGATGCGGCAAAAGGACTGCCCTCCTGGCTGTGGGCCATCGTCGGTCTTGCCGTTCATTTTGCCATTATGGCCTGCATGGCCGCAGCCTATATGCTGGCCGCGCAGCGCATTCCCATGCTCGTCCGCTCGCCCCTTCTTACCGGGCTGATTTACGGCCTGTTGCTATGGGTCGTGATGTACTGGATCGTCCGCCCGGTCCGCTGGCCCGAATTGTGGCTGCCGGATATGTATTCGACCAAATCCATGGGCGAAATCGTCTGGAGCATCGGGAACCAGCTTTTCTCGCACTGTATCCTCGTCGGCCAGCCCATCGCGATCATCGCCGCCCGCTATTGTGCATCATTTGCCGCACCGGATGCTCTGCGCGCAGGCCGCTAAACACCGCGCGTCACTCGTCCGAACAGTATATGATACACGTCACCCTCACCCCCCGCCGCATCATAGGCCGCCATCACCCGCCGCATCTGGACCGGCGTCAGCGGTGATCGCCCCTCATTCGGAACGGCTGCGCCAATCCCCTTGAGGTGCGCCATCAGATCCCGTGCCGTAGGACAGGCCACACCATAATGTTCATCAAAGGCGAAGGCATCGGGATAAGCCTTCAGTATCCTCTGAAGTTCGCCCAATCCCGGATAGTTCGGCACCCCCGCAACCAGCACGCATAGATCGTGGGCCGCGCGCCAGCGACTAAAGCTTTCTTCTCCCATGGTCGAGAAGAACAGGCTTCCTCCCGGTCGCAACAGCGTCACTAGCCTTTGCACCGCGCTACCCAGATCATCGAACCATTGAAACGCCAGACTTGAAACGATGAGGTCGAACCACGGCCCATCAAATAGGGGCTGCTCGCCATCCATCGTCAGGAACGTGCCTGCGATCATCCCCCCTTGCGCCACACGCCCGACCATCTCCGGCGCGATGTCGGTGACGATCAAGTCCGCTTGCGGCCAGCGCACCTGAATGTCTCGCGTTAGGAACCCGGTGCCGCAGCCAATTTCCAATATGCGCGTAACGCCACCAGGATGCTGGCGCGCCGCCAGATCCGCGACCAGTGCCGCCGCCTTGCGTTGCGGAGCCGCATGATCGTCATAGCGCGCCGCAGCTGCGCCAAACGCATCGCTTATTCGTTGCTTGCGGCCTCCGTTCATGGCTAGTCGCATGACAGAGCATTGGCGCGATTGCCAGCGCCAACAAGGCCAATGCCAAGCAAGGACATATGTGACCACCGACTCCAATCGCATTCCCACCCTGGATATCTTACGCGGTTTCGCTGTCATGGGTATTTTGTGGATGAACATCACGGCCTTCGCCCTGCCGACCCAGGCCTATCTCAACCCGACCGCCGCTGGCCCGATGAGCGCGGCGGACAGCATTGCCTGGCTCACCGGCCTTGTCCTTGTCGATGGCAAGATGCGCGGCCTGTTCTCGATGCTGTTCGGCGCGTCGATGTTGCTGCTGATCGACAAGGCGGAAATGGCGGGGCGTGATGGGCGGCGAACACAACTGATCCGCGCGGCCTGGCTTTTCCTTTTCGGCCTCGCTCATTATCTGTTGCTCTGGTGGGGCGACATATTGATGATTTATGCGGTCGTCGGGCTGGCGGCACTTCTCTTTACCGGGCAATCGCCACTGGCGCTGGTCAAATGGGCGTTTCTGGCCTTTCTCATCCATTTCCTGATCGTCGTTGGTGTGATTGCCAGCCTGTCCGCCTGGAGTCATGCCGCTGCCCAGCCGGGCGCCGCCACATCGGTCATGACGAGCTATCATGCCTTCGTCGCCGCGCTCAGTAATCCCGCCGATCCTGCCATCGTCCAGGACGTGGCGCTGCATCGGTCAGGGTTTGGCGCCATATTCACACATAAACTCGCCGACTTTCCTGCAGAATGGCTGCGCACCTTCGCCTTTGTCAGCTTCGACACTCTGGGCTTCATGTTGATGGGCATGGCCATGTTGAAGGGGGGCTTCCTGACCGGGCGATGGGACGCGGACCAATATCGCCGCACCGCGCGTCACTGTTTCCTGATCGGGATACCGCCGATGCTGGCATTGGGCGCGTGGATCATTCTTTCAGGCTTTGCACCGCTGGCCACGTTCGGCACGGTCTTCGCCTGGTCTTTCCCTTTCCGCATTCCGCTGACCGTGGGCTGGGCGGCGCTGATCCTCTGGATCGCGGCGCGTCATCGCAGCAGTGCCCTTCTCGCGCGAATCGGAACGGCCGGACGAATGGCGCTCTCCAACTATCTGGGCACCAGCCTGCTGATGACCGCGCTTTTCTATGGCTGGGGACTCGGGCTGTTCGGGCAGGTCAGCCATGCCGCGCTGCCCGCGTTCGTTATTGGAGGGTGGGTTGCGATGCTGCTGTGGTCCCCCTGGTGGCTTAAGCGATTCGCGATGGGACCGCTGGAATGGCTCTGGCGATCGCTGGCGCGTGGCTCGCTGCAACAGATACGCAGAAACATCTGATATTTTTACTATTGCGACCCATTATCATTCACGCTATCTCGGGGATGAGAGGAGTGCCAATGGTCGTCTGCGTCTGTAATGCTATCCGCGAAAAGGATCTGAAGAACGCTGTCCGCGAGGGTGCGAGCACACCTTGCAGCGCCTATGCCCATTTCGGCCGTCGTCCCAAATGCGGCCAGTGCGTCCCCTTCGCACGCACCATCATCGCTGCCGAACTCGCCTCAGCCTGATCCGCATTTGCATTTCTGCCCTGCGATCACCACGCAGTAGCGGTACAAAAAAGCGCAGATTTCTGCGGTTTTTCGGATTAACAAATCCGCCCCATGCGTCTATTATCGCTCGCGAAACAAGTTGGAGCGACACGCCATGAAGGGCGACCAGAAGGTCATCGATTATTTGAACGAGGTGCTCAAGAACGAGCTGACCGCGATCAACCAGTATTTCCTCCATTACCGGATGCTCGACCATTGGGGCGTAAAGCGGCTCGCCAAGTTCGAATATGACGAATCGATCGACGAGATGAAACACGCCGATAAGGTGGCGGAGCGCATCCTGTTCCTCGACGGACTCCCCAATTTCCAGCTTCTCGGCCGCCTGAAGATCGGCGAGAATGTGGAAGAGGTACTCAAGTCCGATCTCGAACTGGAATATGAGGCCCTTCCCGCGCTCAAGGATGGCATCGCCTACTGCGAGTCGATCCGCGATTATGTGACCCGCGACCTCTTCAAATATATATTGGAGAGCGAGGAAGATCATATCGACACCCTGGAAACCCAGTTCGAAATGATCGAGCGCATGGGCATCCAGAATTATGTTCAGCTTCAGAGCAAGCCTGCTGGCGAGGAATGACGATGGGCGGGCGGGCGTTTGGCGCCCGCCCCGCCGTACAGCCCCCGTTCCCCTTATAACAAGGCGTCGAGCAGGCCGATCAGCGGCAGATCGGCGGGCGGCATATCCAGCGCATACATTTGCGAAGGCCGCACCCATTTGAGCGCAGTGGCGTGTAGTGCCTCCGGCACACCCTGCCATTTGCGACACACATAGAGCAGCAGCAACAGATGACGCTCGCCAAGCGGCTCGCTGGCGAAAGCGGCGGGCGCCAGACAACTGGCGTGGGTTGCTATGCCCAATTCCTCGTTCAATTCACGTATCAACGCCGCCTCTGGCGCCTCACCGACTTCAACCTTGCCGCCGGGAAATTCCCACAACCCGGCCATCGACGTGCCGGGTGGGCGTTGTTGCAGAAGAATGCGGCCATCGGCATCGACAAGCGCGGCGGCGACCACAAGGAGCGGCTGTATCTGGGGCATGATGATCCGGCGAAGGGCTTTATTAACGACAGCGCTTGTACAGTTGCAGCAGCGAACTGCAACCAACGGGATATCCATGCGCGCGATGCTGAAAATGATCCGCCGATCGATGCTTCCAGGCTGTGAACGCGGCGCAACGGCGGTCGAATATGGCCTCATCCTTGCGATGATCGTCCTCGCCATGCTCGCCGCGCTTCAAAGTGTCGCCACCAAGACGACGGACATGTGGAATCACGTATCAACAGAAATTCTGGCACATTAACCATCAATATCTGACAGATTCGATAATCCCTTTAAACAATTATCAACCCTCACTCCCTAAATCTTACGTTGCTGACCTCATCTATCGAACAGGGCGGCCGGGTAGTTAAACGGTTTCATTGTAGGAGATACAACATGCAGTTCATCCGTAAGATGCTGAAGAACGAAAAGGGCGCCACCGCTATTGAATACGGCCTGATCGCCGCTCTGATCGCCGTCGCCGCCATCGGCGCGATGACGAGCCTGGGCAGCAATCTGAAGGGCACCTTCAGCAATGTGTCAGGCAACCTCAAAACGCCTACTCCATAATAATAAAAAGGGCGGCGGAAGAAATTCCGTCGCCCTTTTTTCTCGTCCGCATTCCATCGCTACCAGGTAACGATCTTCACCCTTTGCCCTGCGCGAACACTGCTATTGTCGGTCAACGCATTAATCGTCAGGAAACGCTCCAGCGAGGCGTCTGTATAGGCCATCCGCTTTGCCAGCGACTGGATAGTATCCCCCGCCTTGACCGTCACCACCTGTACGCGCCGGGGCTTGATCACCGCCGCCTCCTGAGCGGACAAGCGCTGCATGGACTGAAGCATCGGCGCAAAAGGCCCGACACCCTGGCCCGCAGCCGTCAGCAGCAGAAAATGATAGGCTTTGCCGCCGCCAAAATCATAAGCGAATACCGTCGCATCCACCTGCCCCGACTGACTGTTGGCGCGCAGCGTGCGATAGGCCGCCGGCAGACCGTTGATCGTGGTTCGCGTCACCTCACCTGCGGGGGGAGCGCCCGCCTGCTGCCCGCCCAGCTTTGCGAAGACGGCATTTACATAGTCGGCAAGATTGCCCGAATAGGCGACCGAACTGAACTGCGCCTGCCCGCCCGACCCGGTAACCGACACCGCATTCGCGCCATTTTCCATGCCGAAGCCTGACGGCACCGAAAAGGACAGGCGAAGGTCGGGATGACGAAAGCGATTGCCGTCGATGACGCCTTGTTTGGGATCATCTCCGTACAGCGTGCCATTAAGCGCGTTCAGAAAGGCATCGCGATTACGAGTCTTCGATATCGCCCCACTTTCCTGCGCATTACGGGCCGCACGGTTCACGCGCGAAGCAGGATCAGGATGGGTGCTGGCCCATTCCGGCATCGACCGCGCACTGCCCGCGACTCGGGCATCCAACGCGCTTTGCGCTGCCAGCGACGCGAGCATGGAGGATAAGGCGCCTGCATCATAACCAGCGGACGCCAGATAGCGGATACCCAGATCATCGGCTTCATATTCCTGGCTGCGTGAAAATTTGAGCGTCAGCAATTGGCTGCCGGTCCCAATGCCCTTCTGCAACAATCCACCAACCGCCGAATCGCCCAACAGCGCGCCAGTCAACACCTGCAACAATGCTCCGCCGATCGCATTGCGTTGCGCCGCCTGCTGGCGTCGTTGGCCGTGCTGGGCAGCGACATGACCGACTTCATGACCCAATACGCCCGCCAGTTCCGCCTCGTCATTCATCAGCGCCATCAGGGCGCGGGTGACATAGACATAGCCGCCGGGGATGGCGAAGGCGTTGTTGACCGGGGAGTTGAGCAGCGTGACGGTAAAATCACCCTGCGCGTTGGACAGGCCCGACTGTACCGCAATGCGACGACCGACAGTTTCGACATATCTGGCCTGCGTCCCCGGATAGGCGCCGCCAAATTCCTGCAAAAGCTGCGGATGTTGCTTGGCGCCCGTCGCTTTGTCCTGCGCACTGATGGCGCTGACCGTCTCGATCCGGCGTTGCTGTCCGGTCGCCGATGGCACCGCCAGAAGCGCGGCCAGCGCAACCCCTGCGCTGCCGGTCAAAAACCTGCCTGTCATGCGTCCTCCCGATCCGTTCCCGTCACTGTCCAACCGATAGGGCAGGTCAGACGTTCCCGGCAAGGCGGGGAAACGGATTTCGAAGCGAGTAGCAGACGCGCTCACCGCCCCGGCATTTGCGATGGCGGCGGGGCGGGATGACCGGCTCGCCGCCTTGGCTGTAGATGAGGTCGTGCAATCTGGCGGCGTGATAGGCGCGATCAGCCAGAATCTTTTCAGCGGGGATGCCCCGGATCAGATCGCAAGCGTGTGCCATGTCGTTTTGCTGGCCGGGACCCAGAATGAAACGGATCGGCAAGCCGAGGGCATCGACTACGGCATGGATTTTAGTGCCGAATCCACCTCTGGATCGCCCGAGAGCTTGGGCTTGAGCGCTCCCCTTTTTACCCGTGCCCCGGCCGCCTGGGCCTGAGCGCGGATCACGGTCGCATCGATCGCCAGCCATTCGATGTCGGGATCATCCGACACGGCCTCGAATATCCGGTCGATCACGCCTTGCTCGACCCAACGGTAATAGCGTCGTTTGGCCGTCTGATAGGGGCCGAACTTCTCCGGCAAATCACGCCACCGTCCGCCCGAACGTGCCAACCATAGCAACGCATCAAGAAAGCGCCGCCCGTGTCGCTACGCGGGCCACGTCGTCCCTTGCGACCACCCGGCACAAACTCGCGTAGTCGCTCCCATTTATCGTCTCTGAGAACATCCCCTTTCACACCAGCCTCCAAAAGCCAGTCTTGAAGCAAAAATCTAATCCAACGTGAATCCCTAAAATGTCACTACGGCCTAGAGCAAGCTACATTAAATCTGACGCAGATCGCTTGCTCCAGTTTTTTGTTGTCGCATCGTTTTTTGCGAAAAACCGGTGCGCACTTTTCGCACGATGCTCTAGGCGCCAATCGCCAGGAACTTGTCGGCGCGATCCGTCCGCAGGGCGTCAGGGCTTAGCCCAACCAGCGCCGCGAGTTCCTCGCCGATGGCAGCCCCCAGGCTAGCGATTGCCTGCACCGGTTCACGATGGGCGCCGCCGGCCGGCTCTGGCACGATCCGGTCGATCACGCCCAAGCCTTTGAGGTGCTGCGCTGTCACCTGCATCGCCGTCGCCGCATCGCTCGCCTTATCGGCGGTACGCCACAGGATGGAGGCGCAGCCTTCGGGTGAGATCACCGAATAGACGGCATGTTCGAACATCAGCACGCGATTGGCAGCCGCGAGCGCAACCGCGCCACCCGATCCGCCCTCACCCACAACAGCGGCGATCATTGGCACGCCCAGCGCCAGACAGGCTTCGGTTGACCGGGCGATGGCTTCGGCCTGACCGCGCTCTTCAGCCTGAATGCCGGGGAAAGCCCCCGACGTATCGACCAGCGTCACCACCGGCAGGCCGAACCGGTCAGCCATCTGCATCAGGCGGATCGCCTTGCGATAGCCTTCCGGCTTGGCCATGCCGAAATTGTGACGCACGCGGCTGGCGGTATCGTCGCCCTTTTCATGGCCAATGACCATGACCTTCTGCTCGTCCAGCGTCGCAAACCCGCCGATGATCGCCTGATCGTCGGCGAAGGCGCGGTCGCCCGCCAGCGGCATGAAATTGTCGAACATGCCCGCCACATAGTCCTTGAAATGCGGACGTTCGGGATGGCGGGCCACCTGTGTCTTCTGCCACGGGGACAGTTTGGCATAAGTGTCGAGCAGCAGCTTGCGGGAGCGCTGCTCCAGCTTGTCGATCTCGCCGTCGATGTCGATGTCGCCGCCGCTCGCAGTCGCGCGCAGTTCATTGATGCGCGCCTCCAACTCGGCAACCGGCTTTTCAAATTCCAGAAAGCTAACCATGGGATTCGCGTTAGGGCGCGTGGAGCGGCTCGTCAACGCGCAGCCTTCATGGTCGCGAGCGGATGGCGACTGTTGACCAGTTCGACCAGCCTGCGACTGTCGACATGGGTATAGATTTGGGTCGTGCCGATATCGGCATGACCCAGCATCGACTGAAGCGCGCGCAAGTCCGCCCCGCCCTCCAGCAAATGCGTGGCAAAGGCATGACGCAACACATGCGGGCTGACCCTATCCGGGTCGATGCCCGCTGCCCCGGCAAGCGCCTTCACCAACTGATAGAGGCGAATGCGGCTCATATGGCTTTTGCCCGATGGGAACAGCCAGACGCTGTCGGGTGGGATATGGGATACCCATGCGGCAACGGCCGCACGCGCCCGATCGGAAATCGGCACCAGCCGCTCCTGCCCGCCTTTGCCCCGCAAGATCAGGAAAGGACGATCGCCCGAAAGTGCACGGCGCGGCAGCGACACCAGTTCCGTCGCGCGCAACCCGGACCCGTAGAGGAGTTCGATGAACGCGGAGAGACGCAGGTCATGCGGCACAGGCGAATCGACCGCCAGCCGCGCCTCGATCACCCCGAACAGCCGATCGACATCAGCGGCGGACAGGATCTTGGGCAACGGCCGCCGCGTTATGGGACGCGGCAACATGGCGGATGGATTGTCCGCGCGCAGCCCTTCCTCTTCCAGAAAGGCGTAGAACGCGCGCAGGGCAGACACTTTTCGGGCCACGGTTGAGGCGGACAGCGTAACCCAGGCCGGACTGAGCCGCTCCAGCATCGCCGTCGACGCATCGGCCAAGCCACCCGCGATCAGCCGCGCACCGTCCAGATCGCTGCGATAGGCCAGCAACGTATTGCGCGACGCTCCACGCTCCGCCGCCATCATCTCCAGAAAGCGGTCGATCAGCAGCCGGTCGTCATCCGCCATGCAGCAACTCCCTAAAGCCGGGCAATCGCCTCTGCCGCGATCATCCGCGCCTCGGGGTCGAGACCGACGCGATGCAGCGCGGCGACGATATGATAGAGATGCCCCGGCGGCAGCCTTTGCCAGTCCGCCGTCTGCATACCGACGGCAGCCAACAGCGCGACCGTACCCTGCTCGCCCCGCTGCGCCGCCGCGCCGATGGCGCGCGACCAGCGGCTGTTGACCGCTAGCGCAAAGCCATTCTCCTGCGCGGCCTGGACCGCTTCATCGGCGGGCAGACGCGCGAGTCCCGCAAGGCCCGCGATCAGCATCCGCCCCTTGGCTGGCCCCGCTTCACCGACATAGGTCGACACCCTGCCGGTGCTGATCTCCACCACCGGGCTGGGCGCCCCCAACGCCAGCAGCGCCCAGGCATCCTGCGCGCCTGGTCCGTTCATCTGGCCCAGCGCCCGCGCCCACTGGGCAGCATTGCGGTCATAACCCGCGCTTAACATCGCCGCGATCAGGCGAGCGCCATCAGCACCATCGGCCTGTGCGACCGGCAGCGCCGCCGCAGCCCGCGCCGTGGCGATCAGGCCAATATAGCTGGTCCCTTGACCGCCTTGATCCCCGGACTGCTCGCTGGGCGCCCAAAGCGTCCGCATCGCCTCGATCCGACCGCTCACGGTGCCAGCGGAATAGGCCGTCCGCAGAGCTTCGACACGATCAGCGGTATCACCCGACAGATCACCTTCGGCGTTCAACTGACTATAGAAACCCACAAGCCCTGCGCTGGAAAAGACACCCAGCCGTGCCGCCGTTTCCGCACCATGCAGGCGGCGAATCGCCGTCAACGCAGGCGCGCGACCCTGCCAAGCGCGGACATGCGCGCCGACCGTACCGAACAACGGATCAGGAATTTCGACATTGAGCGCGGTGGCGAGGCCGAAGCGCCAGGCCGTCAGCCGATCAACGCCTTCCCACTCGATCTTGACCGAGCGACGCGCGTTGAAGCCGGTGCCGACAACCTTCTCGGCCAGCCGATAGTCGATGCCGCGCACTACGCCACGGCGCTGCGCCTGATTGAGCGCCCCGCTCGCCGACCCCTGATCGCCCGACAGCGCGGCACAGATCGGCTCGCTCATCGTCCAGGCCGGTTCCTTGCTGACCCTGCGCGCGCCCGCCGCCAATGGACACAGGCCCGCCGGATCGGCCGCCGCCAGATAGGTTTGCATGGCGATGGCGTACAGGCGCGGTGTGAACTTGTCGGGATCGACGCTCTGCACCATCATCCGGGCGCTGTCCGCTTCCCCCATCCGCAACAGCAGCCAGGCGCGTTCCGCCGCCCAGTCCGCGCCATTGATATCGCCGGGCGTGTCGGTCGCCGACAGCAATGCACGACGCAACAGAATGGAGGCCCAGCGCGACGTGACCGGTGCGCGGGTCTGCTTCATCAGCGTGGCAAGGAACTGACCGGACTGCGATCCAAAGGCATTGGCAGCCAGTCCACGCGATTGCGGTGTCAACGGCCCGATCCTGTCGAGCGACCGGCGAGCGCTGTCCGGCAAATCGTACTTCGCCTTTTCCGCCGCCAGTTCCTCCTCGCTCATCGCATTTTCGGCGGCGCTGGCCTGCGTATCGGCAGCATTGGACTGCGGCTGTGGATTGGTCAGCGCTACAGCAGGCGGCGCGTCAGGGGAGAGATTCGGCGCAGGGCTGGCCGAAGGCGTCGAGGCAGGCGCCTGCTTCGGCGCTTCAGGCGCGTCGCCGAAACCCGGCGGCAGCAGCGATTCGGGCGCTTGCTGCGCGACCACAGGCAAGGTCAGCGCCAACGCAGCCGTTCCCACGATCCATTTGGCGTTCCGCCGCGCGAAACTCATCGAGCCTATTTGCCCAGCTTTTCGGCGGGAATGGCTTTTTCCACGCGCTGCTGCGGCTGTTCCCCGCCCTTCGACCAGAACAGGGCCAGCAGGCCGATGACAATCAGCACCAATATGATCGGAATGATCGGCAAACGGGTGCGACGGCGCGAGCCGCCTTCGAAATTGCTAAAGCTGCGATTGCTCTTCATGGGCCCTTCATATGGCCGGAATGACCAGCCTAAAACTTGCGATTTGCCTCTTCGACGGGGGGCTGTATAGCCCCGCTCGGCATGCAGCGAAACAGCAAATCCTCCCCTCCATGGGCAAAGCGCGGTCCAATCGTGCTGGTCGGCATGATGGGCGTGGGCAAGTCCACGGTTGGACGGAGGCTCGCTTCGCGGCTTGGCGCCCCGTTCATCGATGCAGATGAAGAGATTGAAAAGGCGGCGGGCATGACCATCGCCGAGATGTTCGATCGCTATGGCGAAGCGCATTTTCGCGACGGTGAACGCCGCGTCATATCCCGCCTGATGGACGGCGTGCCCAAGATCATCGCCACTGGCGGCGGCGCGTTCATGCAGGATGAAACGCGCGCCTTGATTCTCGATCATGCAACTGCCGTCTGGCTGGACGCCGACATCGACATATTGGTCGACCGTGTATCCCGCCGCGAAGGCAGACCGCTGCTGAAAGACCGCGACCCGCGCGTGGTGCTCACCGAACTGGCCGAGCGACGCAACCCTGTTTACGCGCTCGCGCCCATCCATGTGAAGAGCGCCGTCGCGCCCCACGAAACCACCGTCGATCACATATTGGAAGCGTTGAGCCTATGGCAATCGTAAGCGTGGCGCTGGGCGCGCGCAGCTACGACATATTGATCGAAGAGGGCGCGCTGACCCGCGCTGCCGATCATCTGGCCCGCTATGCGCGCGGCGGACGGCTGGTGGTCGTCACCGACGAACGGGTGGCGCAGGCGCAACTGCCCCGCCTGACCGCCAGCATGACAGCGGCGAATATCGCCATCGAGTCCATCATCCTCCCGCCCGGCGAAAAGACCAAGGGCTGGCGGCATCTGGAAACCCTGCTCGACCGCCTGCTGGCGCTGGAAGTGGAGCGCGGCGATCATGTCGTGGCGCTGGGCGGCGGCGTGATCGGCGATCTGGTCGGCTTTGCCGCGTCCATCCTGAAGCGCGGCTGTCAGTTCGTGCAGGTTCCCACCACGCTGCTCTCTCAGGTCGATAGTTCTGTCGGCGGCAAGACGGCCATCAACGCGGCGGCGGGCAAGAATCTGATCGGCAGCTTCCACCAGCCCAGCTTCGTGCTTGTCGACCCCTCGACCCTCGATACGCTCCCCCCGCGCGAGGTCCGCGCGGGCTATGCCGAGGTGGTCAAATATGGCCTGATCGACGATCCTGATTTCTTCGCCTGGTGCGAGTCCGAAGGCGAAAAGCTGCTCGCTGGCGCCCCCGACGCCCGCAGCTTCGCCATTCAGCGCAGCGTGTCGGCCAAGGCCGCGATCGTTGCCGATGACGAGCGTGAAACCTCCGGCCGCCGCGCCCTTCTCAACCTTGGACACACCTTCGGTCATGCACTGGAAGCCGACACCGGCTTTTCCGATACGCTTCTCCATGGCGAGGGCGTCGCGGCGGGCATGGCCCTCGCCTTTCGCTATTCCGCGCATTTGGGAATCTGCCCGCAGGCCGATGCAGAACGCGTGACCGCACATCTCAAGGCGGTAGGCCTGCCCCATGACCTCGCAACCGCGCATGTCACCGCAGGCGGCAAGGAACTGGTCGGCCATATGCTGCATGACAAGAAGATGGCGGCGGGCACCCTGCCCTTCCTGCTGGCGCGCGGCATCGGCCAGACCTTCCTGTCGAAAGAGGTCGTGCTGGACGATGTGGCGGCTTTTCTGGACGAAGATCGCGGCTAGAGCGGGATGACCTTACCTTGATCCGTTCGTTTCGAGCGAAGTCGAGAAACCTATGCGCGGCGTTTCTCGACTTCGCTCGGAACGAACGGAAACAGGGTGATCAACTTAAAGCCATCTGGCTCCAGCGCATCAGCCCCGCCAATAGCTCCACCCGGCCCACAGCCAGCCAACAATCAGCAGCGTCCCGCCAATCGGCGTCACCGCACCCAGCCAGCGCGGCCCGCCAAAGGCCATCGCATAGAGCGTCAGCGCAAAGATCGCCGCGCCGACCAGCAGCGTGACCGCCGCCCCGCGCGCCTGCCCCATCAGCACCAGAGCGGCAACGGCGTGGATCAGTTGATATAGGCCCCCGGTCCGCAGCCATTCAGCCGCCTGTGGGCTAGCCGCGCCATGCGCGCCGAATGCCCCCGCAGCCACGGCGAGCGCTGCGGAAATGGCTGCAATCAAACCAATCATGTCTCTTCCCCATCTCCGCGACTGAGCAGCCGCATCCCTTTGCCCGGCCTGAACATCAGTTCCTTGGCCGCGACAAGATTGCCATGTTCAAGCTGAAGATCGAAGCGGCGACCATCACTCTCGCGATATTGCCGTTCCACCTCCGCGACCTCCGCCTCTGGCACGCCCAGCGCTTCCATGGCCTGCACGCCCATGCACACCGCTGATTCGAACACCTCCCGCACCACGCCCGCCAGATCCATGTCCGCCAGTGCCAACACCTGCCGCCGGTCGAACGCCCGCACGAACAGCGCCGCCTGCGGGAAAGCCTCCGCTATCGGTTGGAGCAGCTTTGCGTCCAGCGAAGGATCGTCGATGCAGAAGGCGATCAATTTCGCCTCATCACCGCCGGCCCGTCGCAGCAGGTCTATCCGCGTGCCATCGCCATAAGAGACGTTCATGTCGAACTTGCTGGACAGTTCGATCTGCGTCGGCTTCTTGTCGATCAGCGTGACACCAAAGCCATGGCCCATCAACATTTGCGCGACGGTCTGGCCGAACCGGCCATAGCCCACGATGATGGCGTTGCCGCGCGGCGCTTCGTCGGGTCCGGGCAGGTCCGAACCGTCCTTCGACGGCGCGAATTCCAGCCGCCGCGCGAACAGCATCAGGAACGGCGTCGTCGCCATGGAGACGGTGACGATGGCGCTGAACAGCGACCCGGCCTGCGGCGCAATCAGATAGGCATTCTGCGCCTGTGCGAACAGAACGAAGCCGAACTCACCGCCCTGACTCAGCAGCAGGCCGATACCGATCGCCTGTTTCCATTCCATCCCGAACAACCGTGCCAGTAGCGCCACGATCCCCGCCTTGGTCGCAACCAGTATCGCAGCCATGCCGATGACGAAGATCGGGTTCGCCGCCACCGCGCGCAGATCCAGCACCATGCCGACCGCCAGGAAGAAGAGGCCGAGCAGGATCGAACGGAACGGCTCCACATCTGATTCAATTTCATGCCGGTAGGGCGAATCGGCCAGCATGACACCCGCGACGAACGCGCCCAGCGCTGTCGACAGATGCAGCGAATGCATGAGCGCAGCCGCCGCCAGCACGGTAAAAAGGCCCACGACCACGAACAGTTCGCGCTCGCCAAGGCCGCCCACCAGCCGCAACAAGGGCCGCAGGATGAAGCGCCCGGCCAGCACCAGCCCCGCAATCGCCGCGATCGTATAGCCAGCCAGCAACAGCCCCGGCGGACCAGCGGCGTCGGTCGGATTGCGCGATAAAGCGGCGATGATGGTGATTAGCGGAACGATCGACAGGTCCTGGAATAGCAGGATCGAAAAGGCCTTCTCACCAAAAGGCGAGTTGATCCGTCCGCTGCTCTTGAGAGCCGGTAAGACCTGTGCGGTGGACGACAGCGCCAGCGGCAGGCCCAGCGCGATGGCCGCGCCCCAGGTAAAGCCGGTGGTGAAGAATATAATCGTCATCAGCGCCAGTCCGCACAGGACCACCTGTGCCAGCCCCAGCGCGAAAATATCCCGTTTCAACCGCCATAATCGCGCCGGATTAAGCTCCAGCCCCACCAGGAACAGCAGCAGGACGATGCCGATCTCCGCAATCGCCAGCTTCGATTCGGCGCCACCGACCAGCCCCAGCCCCTGCGGCCCGACCAGCGCGCCCGCGACCAGATAGCCCAGCACTGCACCCAGCCCGAAACGGCGGAACAGCAGGACGAACAATACCGCTGCACCCAGCAGCACCACGCCTTCGGTCAGCAATATATCGGTGGCGCTTGGGCCATCGCTGGCCTTGGTCGCGGCTGCCGCAGCAATGTTCAGGATCATGCGTCCGCCATCCGTGCAGCTTCGGCGATCGCCTCGAAGCCCAGCCGGATAGAGGCATGGCGCGCCGGATAGGCCCGCGCGGGGGCCAGCACGGCAAGGCCGGGCCAGAAGTCCAGCTCGTCACTCTCACCGGCAAGATAGGCGGCAAGCCTGTCGCGCGCGTCGGCCAGTTCCTCGGCACTCATGCCGATCGCCTGCGCCGCCATCAATGCGGTGGATGCCTGCCCCAGCGCGCAAGCGCGCACCTCCAGCCCGATCTCAGCCACTCGCCCGTCCGCCATCCGCACATCGGCGGTGACACGCGAGCCGCAGGTAGGCGATCGCTTCTCCACACTCGCCTGCGGGTCGGTCAGGCGCCGATGATGGGGAATAGAGGCGGCAAGGCGAAGAATGTCTTTATTGTATAGCGGCGCGTTCATGCCCCCATGTAGGACGGATGCACGCAGGTTAGAAGCCGCTTGGCGCACGCACATGCGCTTTATCTGCCGCCCGATCTGCACCCCCGCCACTTGCTCCGCGTGGCACAGCCGCCTAGATAGGCAGGATGGCGCACGACCATCATCACCATCACGAACCGACCGGGCCTAGTCTGGCCGACGCGGCGCAAGCGACATTGGAAGCGAAAAGCGAACAATGGACGCCGATGCGCGCCGCCATCTTCGATGCGCTCGCCGCACAGGACAAGCCCGCATCCGCCTATGACATTGCCGACAATGTATCGAAGGCGCGTGGAAAGCGGGTTGCCCCCAACAGTGTATACCGCATCCTTGATCTGTTCGTGTCGAACAACATCGCCATGCGCGTGGAAAGCGCCAACGCCTATATCGCCAACGCCCATCCCGGCTGCCGCCACGACTGCATCTTCCTGGTCTGCCGCACCTGCAAGGAAGCAACCCATGTCGATGATGACACGGTGACCAACGACGTGCGCGCCGTTGCCACGCATGCCGGGTTCACCGCAGAACGCCCGGTAATCGAGATATTGGGCACCTGCGCGAAGTGCATCGCGTGACGCGACTTGATCGCTGCGCCCGGCACGGGCAGAGCGGTCTTGGGAGATTACCAGAATAATGACCGACCGCCCCCTTACCCCGATGCTCGACCGCGTCGACGTCCCCGCCGATCTTCGCAAGCTCGCGCCCGAAGACCTGCGCCAGCTTGCGGATGAACTGCGGCAGGAAGTGATTTCCGCGGTCGGCGTCACGGGCGGCCATCTGGGCTCCGGCCTTGGCGTGGTCGAACTCACGACCGCCATCCATTATGCGTTCGACACGCCCACCGACCGGTTGATCTGGGATGTCGGCCACCAATGCTATCCGCACAAGATCCTGACCGGCCGCCGTGACCGTATCCGCACGCTGCGTCAGAGCGGTGGTCTGTCCGGCTTCACCAAGCGCGCCGAAAGCGACTATGATCCGTTCGGCGCGGCGCACAGTTCCACCTCGATCAGCGCCGCGCTGGGCTTTGCCGTCGCCAACAAGATGAAGGGCCAGCCCGGCAAAGCCATCGCGGTCATCGGTGACGGCGCGATGTCGGCGGGCATGGCCTATGAGGCGATGAATAACGCGCGAGAGGCCGGAAACCGCCTCGTCGTCATCCTCAACGACAATGATATGTCGATCGCGCCACCGGTCGGTGGCCTGTCCGCCTATCTCGCGCGAATCGTCTCCAGCCGCGAATTTCTGTCGGTGCGTGACACGTTCAAGCGCCTGGCCCGCAAACTGCCCGGCCCGCTGCACAAGGCGGCGCGCAAGACCGATGAATTTGCGCGCGGCATGGCGATGGGCGGCACGCTATTCGAAGAGTTGGGCTTCTATTATGTCGGCCCGATCGACGGTCACAATCTCGACCAGCTTATCCCGGTCCTCGAAAATGTCCGGGACGCGGCCGAAGGGCCGTGCCTGATCCATGTCGTCACGCAAAAGGGCAAGGGCTATGGCCCCGCCGAAAACGCGGCCGACAAATATCATGGCGTCCAGAAATTCGACGTCGTCACCGGCACGCAGGCAAAGGCCCCGCCCGGACCGCCGAGCTACACCAACATCTTCGCCCAGGCGCTGATCGCCGAGGCCCGGCGCGATCCATCGGTCTGCGCCATCACCGCCGCCATGCCCTCGGGCACTGGTCTCGACAAATTCCAGACCGTCTTCCCCGATCGCATCTTCGACGTCGGCATCGCCGAACAACATGCCGTCACTTTTGCGGCGGGCCTCGCCGCGCAGGGAATGCGGCCCTTCTGCGCCATCTACTCGACCTTCCTCCAGCGCGCCTATGATCAGGTCGTGCATGACGTGGCGATCCAGAACCTGCCCGTCCGTTTCGCCATCGACCGTGCCGGACTGGTCGGCGCTGACGGCAGCACCCATGCGGGCAGCTTCGACGTCACTTATCTCGCCTCCCTGCCCAATTTCGTGGTCATGGCCGCGGCTGACGAGGCCGAACTGGTCCACATGGTCCACACCTGCGCGATGCATGACGACGGCCCGATCGCGGTGCGCTATCCGCGCGGCAACGGCACCGGCATAGAGCTTCCTGCCGTCCCCGAGCGACTGGAAATCGGCAAGGGCCGCATCATAAAGGAAGGGCGTCAGGTCGCCATCCTCTCGCTGGGTACACGGCTTGAAGAAGCCGTGAAGGCCGCCGAGGCGCTGGAGGCCAAAGGGCTTTCCACCACCGTCGCCGACCTGCGCTTTGCCAAGCCGCTGGACGAAGCGATGATCCGCAAGCTGCTCAGCACTCACGAAGTCGCCGTGACTGTGGAGGAAGGCGCCATCGGCGGCCTTGGCGCCCATGTCCTTACTTATGCCAGCGATCTGGGCCTCACCGACGCGGGCCTCAAGCTCCGCACCATGCGCCTGCCCGACATTTTTCAGGATCAGGACAAGCCCGAAAAACAATATGCCGATGCGCGGCTCGATGCCGACGCCATTGTCGATACCGTGCTGACCGCGCTGCGCCATAATAGTGCTGGCCTTGACGCGGGTGCGCGGGCTTGAGTCTCATGCGATATGGGCTGGCCGCACTGGCTTTGCTGGTTTCGGTCCCCGTTCAGGCCGACACACGTTACGACGCCTGCATGAACAAGGCCGTCAGTAATGTGGACTTCAACGATTGCGGCTCAGCCTGGATCGCACGGGAGGAAGCGCGGCTCAATGCACGCTGGAAATCCCTCTATTCCAGACTGTCCGCCGCCAGTAAACGCGACCTTCTGACCGAGCAACGGGCGTGGATCGCCTATAAGGACAGAAGTTGCCTGTGGCGCGCCAATGGCGATTGGGGTCGGGAGGGTCAGGTGATCTCCTACCCAAGCTGCCGCGCCAAGGTGATCGCGGACCGCGCCGACTATCTGACAATGGTAACAAAGGACATAGCAGGGCATTAGGCAATCATTTGGTTGCATAAACCTTCACACCGCCCTATAAGCGCAACCAGGAGGTTGCCTTATGCCCAATTCTATCATCAAGACCGTCGACATCGCCGCCCCGGTGGAAAAAGTCTGGGACGCGCTGATCGATCATGAAAAATTCGGTAGCTGGTTCCGCGTCGCGCTCGACCAGCCTTTTGCCATCGACCAATCCTCGACCGGCCATATGACCTATCCCGGCTATGAAGAATATCGGTGGGAGGCGCGGATCGTCGCGATCGAACCCATGACCCGCTTCGCCTATGAATGGCCCGCGACGGGCGGTGACAAGGCCCTGATGGAGAGCGGCGTTCCCGTGCCCGAATGGACGCTGGTGGAATTCGTGCTGAAACCGACCGAAACCGGCACCCACCTCACCGTCACCGAAAGCGGTTTCGATGCGGTGCCGGAACCGCGCCGCACGAATGTCATGCGCAGCAATGATGGCGGCTGGGCCGAACAGGTGCAGAATATCAAAACCTATGTCGAGGATTGAACCTGCACCAGCCAACCCGGCGATCCTGTTCGCGGCGCTGGGCGATCCCACGCGCCTCCAACTGATCGCGCGCCTCGGCGACGGAGCACCACAGTCAATCGCCCGAATTGGCGAGGCGCTGCCAATGACTCGCCAGGCCGTCACCAAACATCTCCACGTTCTGCATCAGGCAGGTCTGATCGACCGGCACAAAAGCGGGCGAGAGGTCCATGTTGCGCTACGCCGACAGGCCATCGAGGATGCCCGTAGCTGGCTCGACCGGATCAATGCCCAGTGGGACGACACGCTCTCCCGGCTCAAGGCGCTGGTGGAACAGGCATAGAAAAAGGTCCGGCACCAACAATGGCGCCGGACCTTTTTTTCAGACCATCGGGGCCATCAGTACCCCGCTGAGATCATTGCTTCGGCACCGAAGCCCGGGCATCCTGCCCATCACCTTCCGGCGCGGCGATGATCTCACGCGTGGCGGCGCCCTTGTCCACCACTTCGGTCGCAGGATCACCAGCAGCCGAGCGAATGCCCGGTGCGGCACTGGCGCGGCCAGCCGCGGTCAACGCGGTGGTCTCGGTCGAACTACGCGGCGCAGGACCACCGAACATGGCCTCCATCGCGGCACGGCCCGAATCCACGTTATTGGACGAGGGCGCACCCGGCGCAGGCGGCACCAGCGCGAAATCAGGCGGAATCACCAACGGCGCCTGCCGCGAAACGGCGAACTCGTCGGGCCGCTCACGGTCGAACAGGCCGGTGGAGCCGCAGCCCGAAAGAGCCGTAAGGCCAGTTAGCAGGCCAGCAGCGAGGAACAACTTGCGCATTATCGTAATGTCTCCGTCTTTGGACTCTTTTCGCGCAGCAACAGCGCGCGCGCAAGCAGGATCAGCACGCCGATGGTGATCGCTGCGTCGGCCAGGTTGAAAATCAGGAAGGGTCGCCATTCGCCGATATGCAGGTCGGCATAATCGATGACATAGCCCAGCCGCACGCGATCAATGATATTGCCGATCGCGCCACCCAGCACCAGGCCCAGCGCCGCCACATCCTGCCGTGCCCGTTCGCGCCACATCCAAACGGCAACGAAGGTGGCGATCACCATCGTCATCGCCACCAGCGCCCAGCGGGCGCCGTTGCTGGACGCATGGAAAAAGCCCATAGAAACGCCCCGATTTTCCAGCCAGCGCAGACGGAAGAACGGCAGCAGATCAATGCCCACATCCGCCCGCGATTTCAGCGCCAGCGGATAGGTGACGGTATATTTGATGAGCTGGTCCAGCAACAGGGCGCCGATCGCGACGGTCAGGCCCAGCGGGCGGTGATTGGAGTTCATGGGTCCGCTCAGTCCTTCAGCACATCGTCACAACGGTCGCACAAGGCGCCGTCCTGCGTGACTTCGGGCAGCAACCGCCAGCAGCGGCCGCATTTGTGCCAGTCGGACGGCTCCACGATGATGCCATCGCCCACGCCCATGGTCACGCGGGCGACGATCGCCACCTCGGCGAAATCGACATCGCCCACCGGCAGCAGCTCGCCCATGGTCACGTCCGCTTCCAGGCTGGAGCGCACGATCTTCTCACGCCGCAGCGGCTCTATCGCTTCATTCACCTGTTCGCGTTGGCTGCGCAATGCGGTCCATTTGTCGTCCAGATGACGGTTGATCCAGTGATGATCGACGTCCGGCCACTCCAGGAAATGAACGCTATCCTCGTCACTTGGGAAGCGGCTCTGCCACACTTCCTCAGCGGTGAAGGGGATGATCGGCGCGGCGTAACGGACCAGCGCATGGAACAGCGTGTCCAGCACAGTGCGATAGGCGCGCCGCTTGGGGTCGCTCTTTGCATCGCAATAGAGGCGATCCTTGCGAATATCGAAGAAGAAGGCGCTGAGGTCGCTGTTGGCAAAGTCGAACAGCGCGCGAGTATAGCGGCTGAATTCCAGCCAGTTGTCGCTGCCCGCCGCCTTGTCCACCACAGCGCGCAGTTCCGCATCCAGTTCCGCCAGACGGTGGAGCATGTAGCGCTCCAGTTCCGGCATGTCGTCATAGGAGACCGCTTCGCTTTCGTCATAATCCGACAGCGCGCCCAGCATGTAGCGGAAGCTATTGCGCAGCTTGCGATAGGCGTCGGACGACCCGGCCAGCACTTCCTTGCCGATCCGCACATCATCAAAATAATCGGTGCTGGCGACCCAGACGCGCAATATGTCCGCGCCGCTTTCGCCCATGATCTTGAGCGGATCGACGACATTGCCAAGGCTCTTGGACATTTTGCGGCCATTGCCGTCCAGCGCGAAGCCATGCGTCAGTACCGCGCCAAAAGGCGCCTGACCGCGTGTGCCACAGCTTTCCAGCAGCGAAGACTGGAACCAGCCGCGATGCTGGTCCGATCCTTCGATATAGAGGTCCGCGCGGGCATCAGGACCATAGCGCGCCTCGACCACGAAGCTGTGCGTTGAGCCGCTGTCGAACCACACGTCGAGAATGTCGTTGACGACTTCATAGTCGTTAAGGTCGTAATCCGACCCCAGAAGCGCCTGATGATCCGCGCCGAACCAGGCATCTGCTCCGCCCGCCTTGAACGCCGCAACGATCCGATCATTCACCAATGGATCAACAAGATACTGGCCACTCTTGCGATGGACATAGAGCGCAATCGGCACGCCCCAGGCGCGCTGGCGGCTGATCACCCAGTCCGGGCGACCCTCCACCATCGATCGGATACGGTTGGTCGACCGCTCCGGCACCCAACGCGTCTGCTCGATCGCGTCGAGCGCGACTTCGCGCAGGGTCGGGCCGTTGGAGGCGATGATCGGGGTCGGCAGGACGCCGCCATCGACATCGACAAAACTTCCGTCGCCCTGCGGCTTGTCCATCGGGATGAACCATTGCGGGGTGCAGCGATAGATGATCCGCGCCTTCGATCGCCAGCTATGGGGATAGCTATGCTTGAACTCACCCGAGGACAGCAACGCCCCCGCTTCGCGCAGATCGGTGCAGATCGGGCCATCAGGACCGTTGAACTTGGTGTTGATGACGCTGCCCTGTCCGGGGAGCCATTCCCAGTCATTGCGGTAGAAGCCGCCATCGTCCACCGCGAAGACCGGGTCGATGCCCAGCTTCTTGCAGACGATGAAATCCTCCTCGCCATGGTCGGGGGACATGTGGACAAGGCCGGTGCCCGCGTCGGTGGTGACATGGTCGGCTGCGAGGAATGGGCGAGGCTTGGCGAAAAAGCCACCGAGCTTGTGCATTGGGTGGCGGGCGATAGCGCCTGCGAGTTGAGAGCCGACAATCCGCTTGCCACTAAGATTTAGAAGCGCGCCGCTAGGTAACTCATCGCCTATGAAGCGCGAAATACTGTTATGCCCAACACGCGCCAGAAACGGATCGACGAGATCGACAGCAATCAGGAACGGACCCGCCACAGTCTGATTGTTGCTATCAACCCATTTTACAAGTTCATATTCAACCCCCTCCCCATAAGCGATCGCCTGGTTCACAGGGATCGTCCATGGGGTCGTCGTCCAGATCACCGCATGGGCGCCGACCAGTTCTGGCGCATTCGGTGCTTTCATGATCTCGAACGCCAGGTCGATCTGGGTCGACACGACATCCTCATATTCGACCTCGGCCTCGGCCAGCGCGGTCTTTTCGACCGGGGACCACATGACGGGCTTGGCGCCGCGATAGAGCTGGCCGCTTTCCGCGAATTTCAGCAGTTCGCCGACGATCGTCGCCTCGGCGTCGAACTTCATGGTCAGGTAGGGATCGGCCCAATCGCCCATTACGCCCAGACGCTTGAACTGCTCCTTCTGCACGTCCACCCATTTATCGGCATAGGCGCGGCACTGGGCGCGAAACTCCTGCGGCGGAACCTCGTCCTTGTTCAGCTTCTTCTTGCGATATTCTTCCTCGATCTTCCATTCGATCGGCAGGCCGTGGCAATCCCATCCGGGCACATAGGGCGCGTCCTTACCCAACAACGACTGGCTGCGGACGATGATGTCTTTCAGCACCTTGTTCATCGCATGGCCCATATGGATGTCGCCATTGGCATAGGGCGGGCCATCATGCAGGATGAAACGCTCACGCCCCGCGCGGCGTTCGCGCAGCTTGCCATACAGGTCCATCGCCGCCCAGCGCGCGGCAATCGCCGGCTCCTTCTGGGCCAGCCCCGCCTTCATGGGGAAGTCGGTGACGGGGAGGAATACGGTGGCTTTATAGTCTGGCTGATCGGTCATGCGGTCCGCAAATATATCGGTGAGATAAGCTGGCGGCACTACGCGACGTAAGGCGTTCCCGCAAGGATTTGCCGCGCACGGGCGCAATCGGCGTCCATCTGCGCGATCAGCGCGTCAAGGCTGTCGAACTTTGCCTCGCCCCGCAGCCGCTCGATCAACTGCACCTCGATTATTTGATCGTACAGGCTTTCGGAAAAGTCGAAAAAATGCGGTTCCAGCAATTCCTTGGGTGGGTCGAAGGTCGGCCGGATGCCCAGATTCGCCGCCCCGTCCAGCACTCGCCCGTCTGGCAGCAGCCCCCGCACCGCATAGATGCCGTAAGCGGGCCGCAGATAATTGCCCATGTCGATATTGGCGGTGGGGTAGCCGATCGTCCGTCCCAGCTTGTCGCCATGCTGCACCCGCCCCTGAATCGCGAAGGGCCGCGTCAACAAGCGCGTCGCGGTCGCGCAATCGCCCGCGACCAGCGCCTCGCGGATGCGGCTGGAGGAGATGATCTCACCCCCGGCATCCGCGACGGCGGGCACAGCCTCAGCGACCATTCCGAGCGCGCGACCCAATTCGGTCAGGGTCGCGACCGACCCGCTCTTCCCCTTGCCAAAGGTGAAATCCTGTCCCGTAACGACATGGGCAGCCCCAATATGATCGACCAGAAAGGCAGCGAACTGCTCCGCACTCATCGCCGCCATCTGCGCCGTGAAGTGAAAGACCAGCATGGCGTCCGCCCCGGCGCGCGCGAACAACGCCTCGCGCTGGTCCAGCGTCGTCAACCGAAAGGGCGGCGTGTCAGGTCGGAACAGCCGCACCGGATGCGGATCAAAGGTCGCGATGATCGCAGGGCGCCCCTCGGCTCGCGCGCACTCGATCGCTCGGCGAACCACCGCCTGGTGCCCCCGGTGAAACCCATCGAAATTGCCGAGCGCCACGATCGCACCGCGCAGGTGTGCGGGCGTCGGGGCGTTGCTCTCCAGTCGCTCCATGCGCGCGGCTATAGGGACGGCAGCGCGTCGGCGCAATCGGACGCTTGATCGCATGCTTCCGCAGACTGCCAGCCTCGCTTCATCATGTCGAGACTCTCTGGAATGTCACGAAATCATGGGCGGGGGCGTCGCCCGCCGCCGCATGCGCCTCGCGAGCGACCTCTCGCCATGCACCGGGATCGGGATAGCCGATGCTGGCATCCCCCTCCGCCGCGATATGCACCTCGGTCAATTCGATACGGTCGGCGATCGGCAGGAACAGCCGATAAATTTCCGCGCCGCCAATCACGGCCACCACCGGCGCGGCGGCGCAGGCGATCGCCGCATCGACATCATGCACAACCTCCGCCCCCGCCGCAGACCAATCCCGATCGCGCGTCAGTACGATATGGCGGCGACCGGGCAGCAGCCCCGGCAGGCTCTCAAACGTCTTGCGCCCCATCACCATCGGCAGGCCCAGTGTCAACGCCTTGAACCGCTTGAGGTCGGCGGACAGCCGCCAGGGCAACGCGCCATCACGACCGATCACGCCATTGTCGGCCCGCGCCAGAATCAGCACGATTTCCGGGCGAGCGTCGCTCACAGGATCAACCGCGTCACATGCCCCATCTTGCGCCCCGGCCGCGCCTCGGCCTTGCCATAGAGGTGCAGGTGGTTCGCCGGGTCGGACAGTATCGCTAGCCACTCATTCACCTGTTCACCGATCAGGTTGCGCATTTCCACCCGTCGCGCGGCCAGCCCGGTGTCGCCCAGCGGCAGGCCGCAAATGGCGCGGACGTGATTTTCGAACTGGCTGGTGAGCGCGCCCTCAATAGTCCAGTGGCCGCTATTATGCACGCGCGGCGCCATCTCGTTGAAGACCGGCCCTTCGGCATTGGCAAAAAATTCGCAGGTCAGCACGCCCACATAATCGAGGGCATCAGCGATCTTGCGCGCCATCGCCCGCGCCGCCGTTATCTGTCCCTCGATCAATGCGCCCGCAGGCACGATGGAGGTCGACAATATGCCATCGACATGGACGTTCGCCGCCGAATCCCAGAAGCGCACATCGCCATCCGTCCCGCGCACCAGAATGACGGAAAACTCCTCGGCGAAGGTTACGAACCCCTCAAGGATCGCCGATTGCCGCCCGATCGCGTTCCACGCCCCCACGGCATCGCCCGGCTCCGACAGGCGCGCCTGCCCCTTGCCATCATAGCCCATGCGGTTGGTCTTCAGGATCGCGCGGCTGCCGATCGTTTCGACCGCCGCCTCCAGATCATCCAGACTCTCGACCGGCGCGAACGGCGCGGTCATGCCGCCCAGATCACAAACGAAGCGCTTTTCCGCCAGCCGGTCCTGCGCAATGCTCAGCGCGCGAGCATTCGGGCGAACCAGCCCATGCCCGGCCAGCACCTCGACCGCTGCCGGATCGACATTCTCAAATTCGTAAGTGACGACATCCACGCTTGTCGCGAAGGCCGCGAGCGCAGCGGCGTCATCATAGGCGCCCCGAGTCCAGAGCGGTGAAACATCAGCGGCAGGCCCGCTAACCTCGGGCGCATAGATATGGGTGCGATAGCCCAACTGCGCGGCCGCGACCGCGAGCATGCGGCCAAGCTGGCCGCCGCCTAATATGCCGATAGTGGCGCCGGGCGCGATACTGGTCATCAGTCTGATTTCACTCCGGCGTTTCGGCCACGTCCTGCGTCTGCTTCGCCCGCCAGGCGTCCAGCCGCTCGGCCAGTGCGTCATCGCTAGTCGCTAGCATCGCCGCCGCCAGCAGCGCCGCATTCACCGCACCCGCCCGGCCAATCGCCAGCGTGCCCACCGGGATGCCAGCGGGCATCTGCACGATGGACAGCAGCGAATCCATGCCGCTCAACGCCTTCGATTCCACCGGTACGCCCAGCACCGGCAGGCGCGTCATCGACGCGGCCATGCCCGGCAGATGCGCGGCGCCGCCCGCTCCCGCGATAATCGCCTTCAACCCACGACCGACCGCGCCGGTCGCATAATCATAAAGCCGCTGCGGCGTGCGATGCGCGGACACGACCTTGCACTCATGGGGAACGCCCAGCGCGTCCAGCGTTTCCGACGCATGGCGCATCGTTTCCCAGTCAGACCGGCTGCCCATGATGATGCCGACCGCGATGCCTTCGCTCATGCCCTATCCCTCAAGGAAGCAGCCTGTCGCCGCCCGGAAGCACAGCCCCTTAGTCGGCTGGGGGTCCGGGGGCAATCCCGCAAGAGGCCCAAATAACCCAACAGGGCGCTACCGCTCCGACAGATAATAGCGATCCAGCGCGGTCAGATCGTCGGCCAGATCATAAACGATCGGCTGCCCGGTCGGGATCTCCAGTTCGGTGATCTCGTCGTCGGGAATGTTCGACAGATGCTTGACCAGCGCACGCAGCGAATTGCCATGGGCAGAGATCAGCACGCGCTTGCCTGCCTTCAGTTCCGGCACGATCCGGCTTTCCCAATAGGGCAGCACGCGCGCAATCGTGTCCTTCAGCGATTCGGTCGACGGGATCGGGATGCCCGCATAGCGGCGATCGGCCGACAGATCAAACGCGCTGCCCGCTTCCAGCACCGGCGGCGGAATGTCGAAGCTGCGACGCCATATCTTGACTTGAGCGTCGCCATGCCTGGCCGCTGTCTCTGCCTTGTTGAGACCTGTCAGGCCGCCATAATGCCGCTCATTGAGGTGCCAGTCCTTTTCGACCGGCAGCCACAGCCGCCCCATTTCCTCCAGCGCCAGATTGAGCGTCTTGATCGCGCGGGTCTGGACGCTGGTGAAGCAGCTATCGAAATCCAGCCCCTTCTCTTTCATCAGCCGTCCTGCCGCACGCGCTTCTTCCGCGCCCTTTTCGGTCACATCCACATCCCACCAGCCGGTAAAGCGATTTTCCAGATTCCAGCTGGACTGGCCGTGACGGATGAGGACGAGCGTGGGCATGACTATGCGTCTCCTTGAACCGGGTGTTGCGCCTCCCCATAGCGGCTCATAGCGACGGTGCAAGAGATCGGGGCATGGTGAAGCCTTCGCATTGCGGCGCATCCCGCGATCGGTTAGCCCGATGGACGGAACACACGGAAGGAGCTGTACGCGTGGCATTTGTGAAGGGCATCTGGCGGATATTGGTCGCCATCAAGGACGGGCTGGTCCTTCTCTTCCTGCTGCTCTTCTTCGGCCTGCTCTATGCTGCCCTGTCCTTCAGTCCCCGTCCGGTCGCCGCCATTTCCAGCGGCGCGCTGTTGCTCGACCTAGACGGCACGATCGTCGAACAGCCTGCCGAGGTCGATCCCCTCTCGCTCCTGTCTTCACAAGGGGAGCAGACGCGCGAATATCGGCTCAGTGACCTCATCACGGCACTTGATGCCGCCCGGACCGATTCCAAGGTCAAGGCCGTAGTGCTGAACCTCGACGGCTTCATGGGCGGTGGGCAGGTTGCACTGGCTCGGGTAGGCAAGGCGCTCGACGGCGTGCGCGCCGCGAAAAAGCCCGTACTTGCCTTCTCCACCATCTATACCGATGACAGCTATCAACTGGCGGCCCATGCCAGTGAAATCTGGGGCGATTCCCTTGGCGGCGTCGCTATCGTCGGGCCGGGTGGATCGCGCCTCTATTATAAGGGGCTGATCGACAAGCTGGGCGTCAATACCCATGTCTACCGTGTCGGCACCTATAAGAGTTTCGTCGAACCCTATATCCGCACCGAACAGTCCCCCGAAGCAAAGCAGGCTGATGTCGCGCTGACCAGCGCCCTGTGGGAAAGCTGGCAGCAGGATGTAGCCAAAGCGCGGCCCAAGGCAAAGCTGGCCCCCTATATCGGCGACATCGCCGCCGCCGTCCGTGCGACCGATGGCAATCTCGCCAAGGCCGCACAGTCCGCAGGCCTGCTCGACCGGCTGGGTGACGAGGCCCAGTTTGGCGAGCGTGTGGCGGAAATCGCCGGCCAGCCCGCGCAGGACAAGGATGGCGACTTCGCCACCATCGACCTTGCCGCCTATGTAAAGGCGCGACGTCCCGCCAATGACGGCCAGATCGGCGTGCTGACGATCGCGGGCGACATTGTCGATGGAGAGGCTGGCCCCGGTACGGCGGCGGGCGACACTATTTCCGACCTGCTCTACACCGCGCTTGCCGAAAAGAAACTCAAGGCGCTGGTCGTGCGCGTAGATTCCCCCGGTGGTTCGGTCATGGCGTCGGAAAAGATCCGCAGCGCCATCCTGTCCGCCAAGGCGGACGGCCTGCCGATCGTCGTCTCCATGGGCAATGTCGCGGCCAGCGGCGGCTATTGGGTTTCCACCCCCGCCAACGTCATCTTTGCGGAGCCGGACACGATTACCGGTTCCATCGGTGTCTTCGGCATCCTTCCCAGTTTCGAAGGGACGCTGGCAAAGATCGGCGTCACGACCGATGGTGTCACCACCACGCCGCTATCGGGCCAGCCCGACATCATCGGCGGCACCACGCCGCAATTCGACGCGGTGATGCAGATGGGGGTCGAGGATATTTACCGCCGCTTCGTCGGCATCGTTGCCCAATCACGTAAAAAGTCACCGCAGCAGATCGACACGATCGCGCAGGGCCGCGTCTGGGATGGCGGCAACGCGCGTCAGAATGGACTGATCGACCGTTTCGGCGGGCTGGACGAGGCAATCGCCGAAGCGGCGAAGCTGGCGAAACTCGACCCCGCAAAGGCCCGCCCCTACATAATCGAGAAGGCGCCGGACAAGATCACTGCCTTCATCCAAAACTTGATGGAAGGCGACCAGAAGCAGGCATCCATGCCGCGCGATCTCCTCGCCCGCCAATCCCTGCTCCAGCGCCAATGGGCACTTCAGGCCGTGGCCGATGCGCGCGCCATGGTCATGGGCGGCGGCATCCGCGCCGACTGCCTGGAATGTCGCGGTGTAGGTGGCCCGCGCGCAACCCCTGCCCGGCCGGTCGGTGGTATGGACGACCGGGGATTGCTCGCTTTGCTGGCGACCGTCTGGCGCTAGAGCAGAATATGATCCGACTGCATCGGACCGACTGCTCTAGGCTTTTGATTTGACACGATTTCTGGCCATCAGATGATTCCATCTGATTGGAAATCGCTCTAACCGGAAGGCCGCAGACTGCTGCTATTGCGCCGCTGTGTTACCTGCGATGCGGGTGGTGGACATGCCACCCACTATGTCCGTGCCATCAATGCAAGGTACGGCACCGCTGGACTGGGACAATGCCCTGACCTTGTAACGGATCGCCATTTCCCGGTGCGCGGCAATCGCCGCAGCGTCATCGCCGCGCTCGGCGGCTTCAAGCGCCTTGCGCGCTTCATCGCGCGCACGGCGGAGCAGATAGGCGGCATCATTCGTCATAGCCATATGATCCTACTCCTGAGTCTGAGGGCATAATCTAGCATCAGCCCATGCCATCGTCATTGATCGAAATCAGGTCGAGCATCCCTGATGGCCGGGGCGAAGCCGTTACATTTTCCGACATTTCTACCATCCGCCGGGTACATCCCTGCGACAGATCGTCGATATCTGTTGTCATACAGCATGGCGAAGGCAGCATCATGACACGGATTTTCATCGCATTGGCGGCGATCACCGCAACCACCGCCCCCTTGATGGCGGTTGAGCGCATGACTGCGGCCTCCACCGCAGCAGCAGCGACATCCATACCCGTCATAATCGGACTTGATCGGCCAATCCTGTTGAAGCGCATGGTGGTGATGGCAACCGCCCTGCCCGACGACACCCGCTGACGACCGGCCTAGCGCTCGTCGCGCCGCGTCCCATGCCCGGAATAGCCCGGCAGACCAAGACCGCGCGCAATAGCGATCGCGCGCAAGACGAAACCCGTGATCGCTGCCAACACCGCCGCGACCGGCAAGGGCATACCCGCAGAATATAGCAGCACGAACAGCCCCGCCGCCACCGCCGCCGCTGTCACATAAAGTTCGGGGCGCAACAGGATTGATGGCTCTCCGGCCAGCAGGTCACGCATGATGCCGCCGACACAGCCCGTCACCACGCCCATCATCCCCGCGACGAACGGGTTGATCCCGAAGGTCATCGCCTTGGCCGCGCCGAACACCGCGAACGCTGCAAGACCTATGGCATCCAGCCAGTCAAGCGCATGGTCGCTCCACAGGCGGCGCGGTGTTAGCCAGACGATGATCGCCGCGCCGACACAGGTAATCGCAGGCACCGGGTCCACCACCCAGAAAACCGGCGCCCCGATCAGCAGGTCGCGCACCGTGCCCCCGCCAACCCCCGTTACCAGTGCAAAGAAGCAGAAGGTGACGATCGTCTGTTGCAACCGCGCGGCGGCCAGCGCACCCGACGCGGCGAAAACAAAGGTTCCGACGATCGTCAGTACCTCAAGCACCATACCAATGTGCGGAATGATTGCGGGCGTTGGAAATGTCATGGCCGCCCGCGCATGCTCTCTACCGCGCCTTCTCGCGGGCCAGCCGGCTCATCAATATCGCCGCGCGCTTGCCCTGCCGCTTGATGCTGGACAGGTCGGCAACCTCAGCCGGCGAATGATCGCCGCTGCTGGTCACGCCCAGCCCGACCAGCCCGTCCGTATCGTTGGCGACGAAGGCAATGTCGCCCGCACCGCGCTTCAACGGATTCAGTTCCGGCATGGCCACAAGGCCAAGGTCCGCATTGACCGCATTCAGCTTGCCGAGCAGCGCCCTATTCCCCTGCGTCGGCGCCATCGCCGGATAGCCCTGATCGAAATCGATCGTCGCCGACGTGCCGTTCAGATGACCGCTTTCCACGATCGCCTTCATCTTCGCCATTACCCGGTCGGTCTGCTCCTGGCTCAGGGTACGGAAATCACCCTTGGCGACCGCGATGGGCGGGATGATGTTGGTCTTGCCCGTCACCGCGATCCTTACGCCGTCCTTGTCGACATCCGCGCTCTGCCCACCGCCGATCAAACCGGCGTTGAAGGTCAGGTTCTGCTCGGGCAACTCCTTGCGAAAGGCAGTCACGATCCGCGCCAGTTCATAGACGGCCCCGTCCCCGGCAGCAGGCGAAAAGATGCCCGAACTATGCCCCGACTTGCCGGTCGCCGTCAGTGTCCAGCTATTGGAGGAGCGCCGCGCAATCGACCCCATATCCTTTCCGTCCTGCTGCGCCAGTCCTTCGAAATCCAGCGCCACGTCCGCACGCTTGCCCGCTGCGATCAGGTCCGCCCGCGCCACTGCTTTCGGCTCGCCTACATCTTCCTCGTCCCCGGTCAGGACGATCTCGATATTGGCGCCCTTCAACGTGCCTGCTGCCTTCATGGCCTTGAGCGCCGTCAGCATCACCGCCACGCCGCCCTTGTCGTCGGCGACACCCGGTCCGGACGCCATATCCCCTTCCCGCTTGAAAGTCTGAAAGGGCGAATCCACCTCGAACACCGTGTCCAGATGCCCGATCAGGAGCATCCGGGTCGTGCCCGCCTTACCCTTGTGCGTGGCAATGATGTGCCCGGCGCGCCTGGCGGCGTCCATCGGCTGCCACTTTACGACAAAGCCCAACGCTTCCAGTTCGGGCCGCACCATGTCGGCCACTTTCTTCACACCCTCGATATTCATCGAGCCGCTATTCTGGTTCACCAACCGCTCCAGCAGCGCGATGGTCGGCTCGTAATCCGCCTCGATGCTCGCCGCCATCGCCTGTTCCCGCGGCGACAGCGTGGCCAGCACCGGAGTGCTGGCCAACATCAACGGCAATGGTGCGAAAAGAATCGCTGGCCTCACTTGGCGAGTTCCGCCTCGATCGCCGCAACCAGGGCCGCATCGTCGGGCGCAGTGGTTGGCGCAAAGCGCGCCGCGACCGTGCCGTCCTTGGCAATCAGGAACTTCTCAAAATTCCACAACAATTCAGGTTCGGGATTGGGCGTCATGCCATAGCCTTTCAGCTTCTCGCGGAACGTGTCGCCGTCTCCCTGCGCCTTGGGCATTTCGCTCGTCAGCGCGGCATAAAGCGGATGCTTGTCCGGTCCCGTCACCACGATCTTCTCGAACATCGGGAAGTCGACGCCGAAATTGGTGGTGCAGAAGGACGCGATCTCATCATTGCTGCCCGGCTCCTGCGCCCCGAAATCATTGGCCGGGAAACCAGCGACCACCAATCCCTTGTCTTTATAATCGGCGTAGAGCTTCTCCAGCCCCTCATATTGCGGGGTCAGGCCGCATTTCGATGCGACATTGACCGCCAGCACTACCTTGCCAGCATAGTCGGCAAGGCTGGCGTCGTCGCCCTTGATGGTCTTCAGAGACACGGATTGAACGGCTGTGGTCATGGGAATCTCCATTGGAAAGGCACGCTGGCGGGATGCTATCGATGCCCGGCGCGGGACGCAATCGACGTTGCTATAAGACAGCGCCAAACAGGCTGCCGGCCCCCGCCGTGACCGCCATTGCCAGCGCCCCCCAGAAGGTCACGCGCACGACCGACTGCAACCGCCGCCCGCCGCCCGCCTTCGCGCCCAGATAGCCAAGCAACGCAAGGAACAGCAGCGAAGCGACCGCCACTATCGGGATCAGCGCCTCTGCCGGGCTGATCGCTGCGGCCACCAAGGGCGCCGCCGCCCCAGCCGAAAAAGTCGCCGCGGATGTCAAAGCCGCCTGCACCGGCCGCGCCGTGCTAACCTCTGACAAACCCAGTTCATCACGCGCATGCGCGGCCAGCGCATCCGCCGCTGTCAATTGCTCAGCCACTTGCACCGCCAACGCCGGATCAAGACCGCGCTCGACATAGATGTCCCGCAACTCTTCCAGTTCCGTCTGTGGCTGGGTCGCGAGCGCCGCGCTTTCCTTGGCCAGATCTGCATTTTCGGTATCGGCCTGAGCGCTGACCGACACATATTCGCCCGCAGCCATCGACATTGCGCCGGCAAATAACGCCGCAACCCCGGACAGCAGGATCGTCGCATGATCCGCCCGCGACGCCGCAATGCCTACAACAAGGCTGGCGGTCGATACGATCCCGTCATTGGCCCCCAGCACCGCAGCTCGCAGCCAGCCGATGCGGTTTACATAATGGACGGCGTGATGGGGAACGGGAACGGTCACAGTCATGATGCCCGCCCCGAGCCAACGCTCTGCCGATCGGAAATTGTCGAATCCATCTCGTCCCCCTGCCCGGAGTTAAGCAGACCCTGCCACCATTTTCCAATGCAATTCAGCGCCTTCCAATCCAGAACAGGCGCTCGGTGTGCCATGCCCAAACGAAAAGGGCGAACCCTGCGGCCCGCCCTTTCCCTGTTACTGCCTGTAAGCAGCGCTTAGTAAACGCGCGCCTTCGGCTTGATATACTCCGCTTCGTCCGTCATCGTGTAGTCATGCACCGGACGGTAATCGAGCGTTACCTTGCCGCCCGATCCACCCCAGCCTTCAAACCAACTGATGGTGTGCTTCATCCAGTTTTCGTCGTCGCGATTGGGGAAATCCTCATGCGCATGAGCGCCGCGCGATTCCTTGCGCGCTTCGGCACCTTCCATCGTGCAGATGGCCTGACTCATCAGATTGTCGAGTTCCAGCGTCTCGATGAGGTCAGTGTTCCAGATCAGCGACTTGTCGGTGACGGACACGTCCTGCAACCGCTTGTTGACCTTCTGCATCTGCTGGACGCCCTCGGCCAGCAGCGCGCTGTCGCGGAACACGGCGGCATGCTTCTGCATCGTACGCTGCATATCCAAGCGAATTTCCGCCGTCGGCGTGCCGCCCTTCGCGTTGCGGAAATGGTCAAGGCGGCCCAGCGCCAGGTCAGTGGAATCCTTGGGCAAGGCCTTATGCGGAGTGTTAGGTTTAAGATTGTCCTTAAGGAACAGGCCGGTGGCCCGACCGAACACGACCAGATCGATCAGCGAGTTGGAACCCAGACGGTTGGCGCCATGCACCGACACGCAGGCCGCTTCGCCAACGGCATAGAGGCCACGCACGATCACTTCGGGATCGTCGCCAACCTTCGTCACCACCTGCCCATGATAGTTACAGGGGATGCCACCCATATTGTAATGGACGGTCGGCGTGACCGGCAGCGGCTGGCGGGTCAGGTCGACACCGGCAAAAATCTTGCCGCTCTCGGTGATGCCCGGCAGGCGCTCGGCCAGCACCTTGGGGTCGATATGGTCGAGGTGCAGGAAGATATGATCCTTGTGCTCGCCCACGCCGCGCCCTTCGCGCATTTCCATAGCCATCGAGCGGGACACGACGTCACGCGACGCCAGATCCTTCGCCGACGGGGCATAGCGCTCCATGAAGCGCTCGCCCTCGGAGTTGGTGAGGTAGCCGCCCTCGCCGCGCGCACCCTCGGTAATGAGGACGCCCGCGCCATAGATGCCGGTCGGATGGAACTGAACAAACTCCAGATCCTGAAGCGGCAGGCCAGCGCGCAGCACCATGCCGCCACCATCGCCGGTGCAGGTGTGGGCCGACGTCGCGGAGAAATAGGACCGGCCATAGCCGCCCGTCGCCAGCACCACGGCGTGGCTGCGGAAGCGGTGGATGGAGCCATCCTCCATGCAAAGCGCGATAACGCCCCGGCACTCTCCATCTTCCATGATCAGGTCGATGGCGAAATATTCGATGTAGAAGTCCGCGTCATATTTCAGCGACTGCTGATACAGAGCGTGCAGCATGGCGTGGCCGGTACGGTCGGCGGCGGCGCAGGTGCGCTGCACCGGCGGGCCAGCGCCCATATTCTGCATGTGGCCGCCGAAGGGCCGCTGATAGATCGTGCCTTCCGGATTACGGCTGAACGGCACACCGGCATGTTCCAGCTCGTACACGGCGGCGGGTGCTTCGCGCACCATATATTCGATCGCGTCCTGATCGCCCAGCCAGTCGGACCCCTTGACGGTGTCATACATATGCCAGGTCCAGTGATCCGGCGAGTTGTTGCCCAACGAGGCGGCGATGCCGCCCTGCGCCGCGACCGTGTGGCTGCGGGTCGGGAACACCTTGGTAATGCACGCGGTCTTCAGGCCCGCCTCGGCGCTGCCCATCGTCGCGCGCAGGCCCGATCCGCCCGCACCCACGACCACCGTGTCATAGACGTGGTCGATGATCTTGTAGCTTTCGGTCGACATCAGGCAGCGGCCCCCATGAATGCGATCTTCGCGATGGCAAAGATACCGACGGCCGCGCCGCCGATGGCGTAGAAGTTCAAAAGCAGCATGGACAGAAAGGCCAGCCCCTTGTCGTGGACATAATCCTCCAGCATGACCTGCATGCCCAGACGCAAGTGCCAGAAAATGCTGGCAATCATCAGCATCATCGGCACGGCGACCAGCGGCTGCGCGATCCAGCCTGTGACGCTCTCATAATCTAGGCCCGGCAGGGCGAGCAGGCTGAAGAGCAGCCACAACACCAAAAGCAGGTTCCCGACGGCGGTGTAGCGCTGCACCAGCCAGTGCTGGGCGCCATGCTTGACGGAGCCAAGGCCGCGGACACGACCGATACCTGTTCCGTTGCCCATCAGAGCGTCCCCCCGACAATATAGGCCCACATCAGCAGCGTCACGATCGTCGACAGGACCGGAATGGCCAGCGACCATTTCTTGTTCGCCTGCAACTCATAGCCCGCGCCCATGTCCATCACGAAATGGCGCAGCCCGGAAAAGAGATGCTGGAAAAAGAACCAGCTAAGGCCGATCATAACGATATAGCCGGGAATGGACGTCGCGCAGGCGACGAAGCGTGCATAGGCTTCCGGCCCGCTCGCCGCCGCCAGTAACCACCAGACCAGACCGACGGCGCCTGCCGTGGCCAGCCCGTTGCCGGTTACGCGGTGGAGGATGGAGATCGCCATTGCTGGTCCCCATTTCCAGATCGTCAAATGCGGCGAAAGTGGCCGGCTGTTGGATCGCGCCATTATGTTCCCGTCCCTGCGTCTTCTTGCGATGCCAGTCCCCTTAAGAGCGAAACTTCAACAGGGCAAGCGCGGCAAGAGGCCAAGCGCGGCAAGTCTGGCCTTTCGATCAGGCGGATAAGAACTGATTAACCAAGCGGCGCTATCAGGAAAGGCAAGACACGCACGCAGCAGCAAGGGCATTCCCTCCTATGACTTCCTCCGCGACCCCCGGACACGCGATGCTGGACCAATTGCTGGAACTGGATGTCAGCAACACCCTGGCGCCGGAAACGCGTGAAATTTACGAGATGTTGCCCGATGGCGGCGACGCGGCGGCCCGCGCCTTCTTCGCCGCTTATATGCGTCACACCAGTTTGCGCGGAAAGCTTAGCGACAGCGCAGTCGCTGCGATCGAAAGCGAATCGCTGCGCTATGTGCGACAGAAATTGCAGAATTACGGACGCGGGGACTGGGCGCAGTCCGCCGCCCAATGTGTCCGCCATGCGCGCAAACAAGGCGTTCCGGTACAAAGCGTATTGGCCGCCATGTCCGCCGCCAATGAAAAGCTGACCGACATCATCTGGGAACAATGCGCGGATGACCAAGAAAAATCCCGCCGCCTTGGCCGCACGATGATGCGCGTCTCGATGATCGATGCGGGCCTGATCAGCAATGTCCTGGCCACCGACCTGGCCGATGAGGAGCGCAACGAACGCCAGCGTTATGGCACCTTGTTCGAACAGCGAATCGTAGGTGAGATCGACGGCGCTTCCCAACTGGGCGAATCACTGCGCGAACAGGCCAAGGATGCATCCGCCGCCACGCGCGGAATGTTAGGCAAGGCATCCGAAGTCGCCGCCGCCGCCGAACAATCCGCCCTCGCCATGCGCGAAGCCGCCCGCACCTCCGCCGGCCTGATCCGCGCGATCGAGGACGCCCGTACCGAAGTCGAGGGGGCAGCTGATGTAGCCCATCGCGCCGCGCAGCAGTCCGGCGACGCCGTCACCATGTCCGCCACCCTGTCCGACCATGCCAAGTCGATCGAATCGATTCTCGGCCTGATCCGCGACATCGCCGGTCAGACCAACCTCCTCGCCCTCAATGCCACGATCGAGGCAGCCCGTGCGGGCGACGCCGGACGCGGCTTTGCCGTCGTCGCGCAGGAAGTAAAAAGCCTTGCCAACCAGACCGCACGCGCCACGGACGAGATAGCGGGCAAGATCGCCGATATCCAGGCCTCGACCCGCCTTTCAGTCGAAACCAACGAACGCATCCGCAACACGGTGGGCGAAGTGCAGCAAAGCGCCGAACGCATCCGCCACGCCATGGACGCGCAGGCGCAGACGGTGACGATGATCACCGCTGCGGTCGACGAAACCGCGCTGGCCGCCGACTCCATGTCGACCACCATCTCGGCCATCCGTCAGGACACGGAGGTCGTCGCCTCGGAAATCGACCAGCTCGAACGCGGCTTCATGAGCGTGGAAGGCAAGCTCGGCTCACTGCGCGCCGCCTCGCAGGATTTCGGTCGGCAGGTCGCCTGACGAGAAAAGGCGATTCCTGTCCGTCCTGGAAATTCATTCCCTGGGTGCCGGACCTTCTGGAAAAAGGCGCAATGACGCACCGCCAGATCCGGTCAGTAGAAGCGCGCCGGTTGGGTCGATCCTCCAGATGCTGACTTCTGCCAGAGCTTTCAGAAACCGCTGCTCCTGAAGCATGAGTGCCTGAGCGCAGGCCATCTTCGTTCCGGCAATCTGATCGAAGGATAGCCGATCCCCTGACAGATGATATTGCCCCATATAACGATTGCAGCCACCGCTGCCGCTCGCCCTGCCCTTGCCATCAAGGAATAGCGAGATGTGGCTACTGTCGATAATGCCGCCTCCGCCCACATCCTCGACCAGCCAGACGGCACCGGTCGGCAGCGGACTGGCATCTTCGGTCATGTGCATGCACCCCGTCAAAGTTGCGATCCACGCAAGGGGAAGAAGAATCCGCCGCACCATTTTATAGGGCTTCAGTTCCGCACCTGCACCAGCCAAAGCGTTGCCGGGGTTCCCGGCGGCGGCAGGGAAACGCGTGTATCGGTGATCCACATCAGGCGTCCCGATACATCGATGATCCGCGCCGACACGGCATAACTGCCGTTCGGCGCGATACGCGCAGGATCATAGTTGAGTGTGAACGGGAGCGGCACCTGTCGGCCATCCGCGCCAAATTCAGTCTCGGCAAGCACCGGGGCCGGCGCGTCCATGCGACCGACGTCGGACAGCATGACCTTCACCCGCGCATCAGGCGGCAGCGCGATCCGCTGCCGATAGGCGACGGTACCGGTCAAGGCGACACTGGCTGTCGAGGCTTGCGCGGCAGGCTTACCCCCATCGGTCGCCGTGCAACCCGGCAACAGGGCTATGAACGACAAGAATAGTCCGGCGCGCATGGTCATTACACCTCTCCCGTTGGTAGGAACAGTTTGCGGGACAATGGCGAAAAGGTAAATCCTTTCGATACCGTACCGGATGGCGTCTGTTCGCCCTGCCTTTTAGAAGTCCAGCTCCGCGCGCCAGCCAACAACGTTCACATCATAATCGCTCCGCGTCCCCGCCAGGATTGCTGCGTCCTGATAGGCCAGATGCTCGTAGTTGACGTTGAACCGCAGATATTCGATCGGCGTCCACACCAGCGCGGCAATCACGCCATTTTGCTTGCCGCCGACGATGCCTTTGCTGTTCATATCCAGATAGTCATAGCGCAGCGTCACCTGCCACGATCCCATTCCACCGCTGCCCACGGGCCGCAACGGCTTGGTGCTGCCGAAGATGCCGTTCTTGTACGCGCGTGTCTCGCCGGTCAGGAAAAAGCCGACCTCGCCATAGCCGCCAAAGAAGGTCGCGTCGGCGACACCGGGTTGTGAGGGTCTTAGCCAGTGCGCCTCGCCCGCCCAATGCAATGGCCCGCGCGTACCCGCCAGTTCGATGCCATAATGGCTCTCGCCATCGGCGGCGACGCCCGGAGTCGCCAGAAAACGGCTGTTGACGCTGTGCAGATAGGGCCGCTGACGATAGCGCTGCGCAACGGAGGACAGCCGATTGAAATCGCGCCAGTGCGCCGACGCGCCGAAATGCAACTGCATCTTGCCGACCTTGGGCGCCAGCACGACACGCCCATCGACGCCATAGCTGTTATTTTCGTCCCCGCCATTGGCGCCGTCCGACGCATTCATCAGCGAATCGGCGCTATCTGAGAATATCCCTGCCTGCGCCAGCAGGATGCCGGAGCGATATTGCGCCGATAGCCCCAACCGCCGCTCGAACCCGAAGGCATCGGTAAAGGCCGCGCGCTCCATCACTGATCCGGTGGTGTCGCCAATCAGTTCATCCAGCGACTGAAACTCATTCTGGTTGCCAAATGTCAGCAGCCACTTGCCCTTTTCATAGGTGATATAGGTGTCGACCAGATCGACCTGATTATCCGACAGCTCGGTTTCCAGCTTATAGCCGAAGCCGCTGCCCAACTGTCCTTCGCCACCCAACCGCAGCCGGCGCAATTCGTTGGAATAGCCCGTGGCTCCGTCCTCCACGCTCGCAGGCGCAAACAGCACGCCCGCATCATACTGGATGCGGCCCTTCACCTTGAAGCTTGCCGATCCGCTGCTGAAAACCGGGCTGCCCTTCCAGCTTATGCCGGTTTCCGGCGCCGTCTTGGCGGGCTTGGTCGCCGCGCTTGCGGTTACGACCGGCGTTGGCGCGCTGCCCGATGGGGGGATCGCCGCCGGAGCACCAGCCTGTACCGCCGCTTGCGCTGCCGGGGTCGGCGCGCCGTCCAGCCGTGACGCCAATCGCTCGACCTGCGCCTTCAACGCAGCAATCTGCGCTCGCAATTCGGCTGCTTCCGCCGCGCTGATCGCCTGTGCCATGGCCGTGGCGGGCATGAGGCATAGCAACATCGCGGTCCCAGCCGCCAATTTCGACAGGCTCTTCATGTCGTCACATCCCTTTCGGCTTTCAGGCCATTCACCGCTCAGGCTCATTATTTTTTAGGCCCAGCATCTCTCCGGCCGGGCAAATATGTCTGTTTTGTTTCAAACTCGCGGAGTTTTGATGACATTTTTATGTCAATCTGCTCCAGGCCATTTTTGCCCGGCCCCGCCCTCCGCTCATCCCCTGCCCGCTTCCCCCGGCCATCGCCCTCCGCTACAGGGACGCCATGACATTGGATGCCCCTTCCGAAACGTCGGCCCAAAACTGGCCCGGCCAGAGCTGGAAAGTGACGCTGCCCTGCACGCGCGCAGAAGCAGAGGCGCTGGATGGCGACATCGCCGCTTTCGCCCTGCTCGACCAGCCACCAGTCCTGATGACGAGCGAAGCGGAACCGGACAATGAGGACGCCTGGCAACTCGACGCCTATTTCGAAGGCAAGCCAAGCGCCGCCGCCCTGCGCCTGCTGCGCGCGCTGGTACCAAGCGCGAAGAATGCCAAGCCGATCGTGGAGAATTTGCCCGACGAAGACTGGGTGACGATGAGCCAGCAGGGACTGGAACCCGTCACCGCGGGGAGATTCCATGTCCGCAACCTGGACAGCGATCCTGTGCCTGCGGGACATAAGAGCTTCCTGATCGCGGCGGGTCAGGCCTTTGGCACCGGCCAGCATCAGACCACTCATGGCTGCCTCACCATGCTCGACCGGATGCGGACGCTGGGCATGCGCTTTGGCAATATCGCCGACATCGGCACCGGTACCGGGCTGCTTGCCTTTGCCGCCATGCATCTGTGGCCCCGTGCCTATGCCACCGCGTCGGACATCGATCCGGTGTCGGTGGAAGTGACAGCGCGCGAAGCGGGCATTAACGGCGTTGCGCTGGGCATGGGTCCAGGCCGCCTCACGCTGTTCGAGGCCGCCGGTGTCGGCCATCCCGGCATTGCCCGGCGCGCGCCCTATGACCTTCTTATCGCCAACATTCTCGCCGGGCCACTGATCGAACTCGCCCCGTCGCTCTGCGCCAGTGTCGAGGATGGCGGTACGATCATCCTCGCGGGGCTGCTCCACGGACAGGCCGACGCTGTCCTTGCGGCCTATCGCGCGCAGGGCATGCGCCTTGCCGACCGGATCGACAATGCCGACTGGCCGACGCTGCGCCTGCGAAAACGCCCGGCGATCGGCTGGAAACGCCCTCGTCGCTGGTCCGCCGACGCGCGTGGAGAAGCGCCCGGTTACGGTAGCCTGTAGACGCCGCTCCAACGACCCACCTCCTGTCGACAAGCCCTCCCATGAAAGGACTAAACCATGACGCTTTCCCGCCGCATCGTCCTCAATGACGGGCCGGGCGGCCTGTTTGAGCATATGGCCGTTGTCGATGACGCTATCGGGACAGCGTGCCCCGGTATTCTCCTTTTCCCCAATGTGCTGGGCACCAAGGAAGCTGATTTCGAGAAAGCAGAGCAGGTCGCGGCCCTTGGCTATGCCGTGCTCGTCGCCGACGTTTTCGGTCAAGGCAAGCGCACCACCCGCGCCGATCCCGATGCCGGTCGCTACATGAATGAAATGAATGCCGACCGCGCCATGATGCGCGATCGCCTGCTCGTGGCCCATGCCGCATTAAAAGCGTTGCCCGAAGTCGATCCCGCCCGAACGGCGGCGATGGGTTTCTGCTTCGGCGGCAAATGCGTGCTGGATATGGCTCGTGCGGGCGCCGACATCGCCGGGGGGGTGAGCTATCATGGCGTTTACGATCCGCCCGAAGGCCTGACTGGCGACTCCTTTACCGGCAAGCTGCTGGTCGCTCATGGCTGGGACGACCCCATCGCCCCACCCGAGGCGACCGTTGCCCTCGCCCGCGAACTTACCGCCATGGGTTGCGACTGGCAGATCCACGCCTACGGCCACACCGGCCACGCCTTTACGGATGAAGGCGTGAATATGCCGGAAAAGGGGCTGGCCTACAGCCCCGACGCGGACCGCCGAAGCTGGAAGGCAACCGTGGATTTTCTGGCGGAATTGTTCGGCTAACCCCGCTTCGCCAATATTTCTTCGATCAGCACTATGTCATCGGGCTTGTCGGCGTCGATGCACGCCTCCGGCTGGTCCATCGCGACCAATCGGGCAGCAAGGCCAAAGCGCTTGCCCACCCGCGCGATCCCGCCGCTCAGGGAACTGATCCGCGTCACCGCCCCCAGCAGCGCAACCGGCCCGAACGCAGCGATGATCTTCCATCCCTTCTTGCGATCCTGCTCAACCTCCTGCCACAGACCAACGATCCGCGCAGCCTTGGCACTGCCGAACCAGAAGAGGTTCGCCCCCGACCACCAACCGTCGCGAAATTTGAGCCAGGTCCGCCGCGAGTGCGGATAACGCGCCAGCAAGGTCGTGCGCTCGACCATCGCCACAGCAATATCCTGTCCCCGCGCTTGCGCCACGAACTGATCGAGCATGGCCATGTCCAGCAGCACATGATCGGCGGTCGTCACCAGCAAGGGCAAGCCAATGTCGGCCCGCTCCAGTAACGGCAGCAATGACGAGGCAATGCCCCGTCCGCTCGCCTCAAACCGTATCTTGGGATGATCCCCCAGCCATCGCGTGGCGGGGTCGTTCAGAAAGGGCTGTGGCGATTGCGTCAGGATCACGAGTCGGTCGATCGCGGGATGGTCGATCAGCGCGCGCGCGGGACGGTTGATCATCGCTTGACCCGCGACAGGGATCAGCGTCTTGAGGATGACCCCAGCCGCCGCCGCAAGCGGATCGACGCCGGGGCGACTGCCCGCCAGCAGGATCGCGGTGATGCCGGGATGCGAAGCGTTATTATTCATTTCCGCCCGTTAGCGCGGGCAGCGATGGTGCGAAAGCGGCTTTACTGAGTTCCCTGGGCCGCATCGGCACTTTGCGCCACCTCGACCCGCCGCCCCACTGCCAGCCCCCTCAACTGCGCCAGCCGGGCACGGAACGCAGCCAGATCACGACCAGCCAGTTGCGCGGTCACGGTAAAGCGCACCGAATTGGGGTCGATCGTCCGCCCGTTACGATACAGCTCATAATGGAGATGAGGACCAGTCGACAGGCCCGTGGACCCGACATAGCCGATCACTTGCCCGCGCCGCACCCGCTGCCCGACAGAGGCAGCAATCCGGCTCATATGCGCATAGCCGGTGGCAAGGCCACCGCCATGCTGGATGCGCACATAGTTGCCATGCCCGCCATGCCGCCCGGCAAAGGCGATCGTGCCATCGGTCGCGGCATAAATGGGCGATCCATAGCGCGCAGCAAAATCAATGCCCGCATGCATCCGCGTATAACCCAAAATCGGGTGACGACGCATTCCGTAGCCCGAAGACCGGCGGCCATTAACCGGCGCCGACAGGACACCGCGGCGTTCCCCCACGCCCGACGCCTCGAACCATTCGGTCCGTCCGCCGGTCGTCCATTTCAGCATGTCGACGGCCTTGCCGTTTCTCCGGCGGAGACCGGCAAACAGCAGGTCACCCACCTCGACATCGCCCGTTTCGGCGCGACGATATTCGGTGACGATGTCATAGCGGTCGCCCGCCCCGACAGACCCCAGGTCGACCTGTTGGGTAATGACGCGCAGAAAGGACTGGATCGCCTTGGGCGGTGCGCCTGCTGCACGCGCAGAACGATAGATGCTGTCGCCCACCACGCCCTGAATACGCAGCGGAGTGTTGTCGACGCGAATAGGGATGCGCTTTACCTGCAACTGCCCGCCTGCCCGACTGATTTCAAGCGACAGGTCCAGCCGCGCGCGGAACGCCAGCTTGTCGAGCGGCCGGGGACGGTCACGACTGACACGGCGACCAAGCATGATGTCGAGCCGCGTGCCCGGTTTCAGCATGCCCCCGCCAATGTCGCGCGCAACCATCCCGGTCACGGCCGACACGTCAGCGCCAGACACGCCCGCACGGGACAGCGCCCGCGACAGGCTGTCGCTGCTGCCGATCTGGGCATTGAGTGCGATCTGCGGACGTTCGGGCGTTTCGCGCAGCGGCTGGACGGCATCGGTCGGTCCCATCCGCCGTCCGCTATTCGCACCCAGTGCCAGCGGCGTAACCATCTGGCTGCGAATCTCGTCATATTGCGCGGTAGCTAGCAAGGATGTCGGCGTGCCGGGCACAGCCTTGAAACCGGGCGCAAGATAAAGGGCAGCAGCGCAAAGGCCGAAGCAGGTGGCTAACCCACGAAACCATATAGCGCTGCCGACTCGCTGGCCAAGGTCCGGGACCAGGTCGATCTCCTGCGCCCAATCCTCTATCCGCTGCCGCCAGTTCAGCGGCTGGGAAGCAGGCGGGTTCCGCAGCGAATCGGTCATCCACAGGGAAACGGACGCGCCGCCCTGCTGTGATCCAAACTGGCTTTCCTGAAACAAGGCCCGCATCCCCCGGGGAAATCACTTCTTTTCGTGCGCTTAACCCACGGCCCCCGCGCCATGCATCAGGCAACTGGACTGTGGACGAACAGGGTTAAAGTCAATTTAATGCGCCCCTTCAACGTCCTATGATGCGGCAAAGCGTGGGAGTCGAGGGACAGGCAGCGCGAACCCATATCGCCCTTGCAAGGCGGCAGGGCTTCCCCGACATAGGGGGCATGGTCCAGTTCGCCCGCTCCCCCATTACCGCCGTGCTCGGACCTACCAACACTGGCAAAACCCATCTGGCAGTTGAGCGCATGTGCGGCCACAGCAGCGGCATGATGGGCTTTCCGCTGCGCCTGTTGGCGCGCGAAGTCTATGATCGGGTCGTCGCGATCAAGGGCAGGGAACAGGTCGCGCTGATCACCGGCGAGGAGAAAATCTCTCCACCCAATGCGCGCTATTTCCTCTGCACGGCGGAATCCATGCCTTTGGGCGAAAGCCGGGAGGCTGGAACCGCAGGCCTGCGGGACTATGCGTTCGTAGGGCTGGACGAGGCGCAGATCGGCGCCGACCCGGAGCGTGGCCATATCTTCACCGACCGGCTGCTCCGCGCGCGCGGGCGCGAAGAAACGATGATCCTTGGCTCCGCCAGTATCGCCCGATTGGTCAAGGCGCTGGTTCCCGAGGTCGAAATTATCGGCCGCCCGCGCTTTTCGACGCTTTCTTACGCGGGCGCAAAAAAGCTTTCCCGCCTTCCCCGCCGTTCCGCCATCGTCGCCTTCTCAGCGGAGGAGGTTTATGCCGTCGCCGAAATGCTGCGGCGTTTTCGCGGCGGCGCGGCGGTGGTCATGGGCGCGCTCTCGCCCAGCACCCGCAACGCGCAGGTGCAGATGTTCCTGAATGGCGACGTCGATTATCTGGTCGCCACCGACGCGATCGGCATGGGGCTGAACCTGGACGTCGCCCATGTAGCCTTCGCCTCGCTCCGTAAGTTCGATGGCCACCGCACGCGCCGCCTGACGGTGGCTGAAATGGCGCAAATCGCGGGCCGCGCCGGACGCCACCACAAGGACGGCACCTTCGGCAGCCTGGGTAGCGAAGATGGCGACGCCGCCTTCACGCCCGAGGAGATCGAGGCGATCGAGGAACACCGATTCCCCCGCCTTGAGCATTTCTACTGGCGCGATGGCGAGCCGCGCTGCGACAGTCTCGACCTGTTGATTTCGGACCTTCAGGAGCGCCCCGACCGCCCTGAACTGCGCGCCGCGCCGGAAGCGGTGGACCTCGCCGTACTGCGTAAACTGGCCGATGATCCGCTGGTGATCGAGCGCGTGCGCGGCAAGCGGCAGGTGACGCGCCTTTGGGCCGCTTGCGGCCTCCCCGATTTCCAGAAGCTGGGCGCGGACCATCATGCCCGTATGGTCCAGCGCATCTGGCGCTTCCTGTCCGAAGGCGACGGCCACATCCCACGCGACTGGTTCGCCACCCAGATCGCCCGCCTCGATTCGGTTCAGGGCGACATCGACACACTATCCGGCCGGATCGCAGCCGCGCGAACCTGGGCCTATATCGCCCACCGCCCCGACTGGCTGGCCTTCCCGGCAGAAATGGCGGAGCGCACCCGCGTGCTGGAAGAGAAGCTGTCGGACGCGCTGCACGCCGCGCTCACCCAACGGTTCGTCGATCGGCGCACATCGGTGCTGCTGCGCGACATTGGCCAGAATATCGAGGCGTTGCCGGTCGCCGTTGAACCATCAGGCGAAGTTACGGTAGATGGCGAGACGATTGGACGACTTGACGGATTTCGTTTCTCGGTCGATCCGGAAGCGCGGGCGCGGGATCGCAAGCTGTTGCTGGCCGCCGCCGAACGAAGACTTGGAAGGATATTGCGGGTGAAGGCCGACGAATTGCTGAACGCACCGGATAGCGACTTCGCGCTGACCGACGCGGCCGGAGAGATGCCGGGGATCAGCTGGAAAGGCGATATTGTCGCCGCGCTGCTGGCTGGCCCCGGCCTGCTGACGCCCGAAATACGGCTTGATCGTGCGCTTGTCGCGCTGGGACCGGATGTTCAGAAGCAGATATCCTCGCGGCTCATCGCCTGGTTCGACGCGCAAAAATTGCGGCACCTGACACCGCTGCTCAAGATGGCGGAGGCGTCGCAGGACGCGCAGGTGCCGGCCGTCGTCCGCGCCGTTTTCGCGCAACTGGCCGACGCCGGTGGCGTGGTCGCGCGCACCGATCTCGATTCGGCATTGGGCCATCTCGATAAGGATCAGCGCCATCTGCTACGCCGTGCGGGCCTCGATATCGGCGTGCTCGACATCTATCATCCCGGCCTGTTGAAGCCCGGCGGCGCGAAATGGCGCGCGGCCCTGATCGCGGCGCGTCTTGGCAAGCCCTGCCTGCCTCTGCCCACGCCCGGCATCACCTTGCTTGGCACGGAAGACCGGATCGAACAGATGGGCGCACGCGCAGCGGGCTTCCGTGGATTTGGGCCGCAGATGCTGCGCGTCGACATGGCCGAACGCATGGCCCGCGCCGCACATGAAGCGATCGCCAAGAGAGAGGCCTTTACGGCCCTTAGCCCCCAGATCGTCTCGCTAGGCCTGCATGAACCCGCCTTTCTTGAGCTGATGCGCCTCTCCGGCTTCCGGCCCGTCGAGGCGGCCGAAGAGGGCGCGCCCAACTGGGCTTTTCGCGGCCGGCAAAAAACCCGCCCTCGCCCGACCGCAACCCCGAAACGTGGTCCGCATAACACCGCCGAACGCCCGGCGACAGCGCCCGCCGCCAACCGCACGCCGCGCGCCGACAGCCCCTTTGCGGGCCTGGCCGACCTTTTGAGCGGCAATGGCTGACAGCATCCCCGGCGTGGGGCCAACCTTGCGTATCGACAAGTTCCTCTGGTTCACCCATCTCGCCAAAAGCCGCTCGCTGGCGCAGAAAGTGGCGGAAGATGGACATATTCGCCTGAACGGTCGCCGTATCGATCGCGCCCATGCCGTGGTCCGAATCGGCGACCTCATCACCTTCCCACAGGGGACGCAGGTTCGGGTCGTGCGTGTCATCACCCTTCCTGCCCGGCGTGGACCAACACCCGAGGCGCGGGCCTGCTATGAGGATCTTCAGGTCGGTCGATATTAGAGCGCAAACCCACTTCCCGACTCATCAACCAAATGGCCGACTTGCAATTGCTTGGGGCCGACCAACAATATCCTCATTGACCTTGGCGACCCCCTTGCATAGCAGGAGCGCCGCTAGTCCCCATCTCGAAGAGTGCCGCATAATGACCTACGTCGTCACCGACGCCTGCATCCGTTGCAAATATATGGACTGCGTCGAAGTTTGCCCCGTGGATTGTTTCTACGAGGGTAAGAATATGCTGGTCATCAACCCCAGCGAGTGCATCGACTGTGGCGTATGTGAACCCGAATGCCCGGCCGAGGCGATCCTGCCCGACACCGAGAACGGTCTGGAAAAATGGCTGGAGCTGAACACGAAATATTCGGCCGAATGGCCCAATATAACCGTGAAAGGCGAGGCGCCTGCCGATGCGGACGCCATGAAGGACGTCGAGGACAAATTCGAAAAATTCTTCTCCGCCGAACCTGGCACGGGCGACTGACGCCCGCGCCCTGTGGGGCGCCGTTTCTGCGGGGGAAACCGGTCCATCCTCGGGCGATTGTGTCCGGGGGTGGCAATTTTGTTACGAATCTGCTATAGAGGCTCCAACGGACGGCTTTTTCGCCCGTCCTGGAGGTTTCGTTTCATGAAATGACGGTGACGCCGCGGTTATCCCGGCATGTGTCCCTTCGCATGTGCACCGCGACAACCCCGTCCCCCGGTTGAATTGGAAAGGTATCAAATGGCTGCCAAGGCGCTGTCCTTTGACGTTGGCGATTATGTTGTCTACCCCAAGCACGGCGTTGGCCGTGTGGTCGAGCTTCAGAAAGAGCAGATCGCGGGCATGGAGTTGGAACTCTATGTCCTGCGTTTCGAAAAGGAGCGCATGACGCTCCGCGTACCTACCAACAAGGCTGAAGGCGTCGGCATGCGAAAGCTGTCGTCCAACAAGACGCTCGAAGAATCCATGGAAACCCTGAAGGGCAAGCCCAAGGTCAAGCGGACCATGTGGTCGCGCCGCGCTCAGGAATATGAAGCGAAGATCAATTCGGGCGACCTGGTGTCGATCGCCGAAGTGACCCGCGACCTGTTCCGTGCCGATGACCAGCCCGAGCAGAGCTATTCGGAACGCCAGATCTTTGAAGCGGCGTCCAGCCGCCTTGCCCGCGAACTCGCGGCGATGGAAGAGACGGACGAGCCGACCGCGCTCAAGAAGATCCTGCACATCCTCAATGAGGCTGCGCCGAAATATAACAAAGCCGAAGCCTGATCGGGCTTTCCGCTCTGCGGACCAGGAAAAGGGCGCCCTGCACGGGGCGCCCTTTTTTTTGTAACCCGCTTTCCGGATCAGCAGATTCGAAACCGCTCTAGTTGCCGGCGTTCCTGACTGCATCGCTCGCGGCATCACCGACATCCTTCGCCGCCGCGCCGACCTGTTCGGCCGCCCCCGTCACCGCGTTCGTCTCGCGATTTTCATTGGTGACAAGAAAGTAAGCGGCCACGCCCACGACAATCACCAGCAGCAGCAGTATCAGGGTCGTACCCCCACCTCTGCGCTTTTCGATGATTGTCGTGCTGTGGGTCGGCTGCTCCTGATCATTCGCCATGTCGACATCCTCCTCGTCTGCTTCATTGCGTCATCAATCGTTGCAGAAGGGAAATGTTCCTGATGCCGATGCGGACAGATCAGCGCGAACCCGGAAATCACGGCCTCCCCCAAGGATGTGTGATGCCATACACTTAGGGCCTTGCCCTCCCCTGCGGCCCACGCTAAAGCGCCCTCCTTCGTCGGCAAGGACCATGCGTCCGAACCGAGGCACAGGAGTGTAGCTCAGTTGGTAGAGCGTCGGTCTCCAAAACCGAATGCCGTGGGTTCGAGTCCCTCCACTCCTGCCATTATCCTGCCCCTGCCGGACTTGCTCCGATCTGGGCTAGGGACTATGGGGCTTGTGAAGAATTGGTCGCGAAGTGGCGGCCGCACCCCGGGACGCTGACAGGGCGGGACCCGGAGGGCGGACTGTTGCTTCGCGGTTTGGCGTTTGTTTTTATTGGGTTGAGCAGCGAAAAGATGGCCAAGACATCCCCTGGCGAATTCGTCAATCAGGTAAAGACGGAAGCCTCAAAGATCGTGTGGCCTTCGCGCCGCGAAACACTGATGACCGCCGTTATGGTCGTGCTGATGACGTCGCTGCTGGGCATCTTCTTCTTCGGCATCGACACTTTTTTCGGCGCGGTCGTCCGGTGGCTGCTCAGCTTCGCGGCTGGGCAAGCCTGAATATTCTGGGGAGTTTGAGACGGTAACATGGCGCGCTGGTACATAATCCACGCCTATTCGGGCTTCGAGAACAAGGTACGCGATTCGATCGTGGCCGAGGCCGAGCGCATGGGCCTGTCGCAACTCGTCGAATCAGTCGAGGTCCCGGTCGAGACCGTGACCGAGGTGCGGCGCGGCAAGAAGGTGCAGTCGGAGCGGAAATTCTTCCCCGGCTACGTCCTTGCCAAGCTGGCCATGAACGACGACGTTTATCACCTGGTGAAGAACACGCCCAAGGTAACGGGCTTCCTGGGGTCGATGGGCAAGCCGCAGGCGATCAGCGAGGCCGAAGCCGCGCGCATCCTCAACACCAAGGAGGAAGCCGCCGCCGCACCCAAGCACAAGATCAACATCGACTACGAAATCGGTGACGCGGTCAAGGTGCTGGACGGCCCCTTCGCCAGCTTCAACGGCGTGGTCGAGGAACTGGATTTCGAAAAGAACCGGGTCAAGGTGTCGGTGTCGATCTTTGGTCGCGCCACCCCGGTCGAACTGGATTTCGAACAGGTCGAACTGTCGAAGTAAATATTCTCGGGCTTCAGCCCGGAATGCATGCGGGAGGGGTTCTTCGGAAACCCGTTTGAACCGCTAAACTTGAACCGGGCGTTCCTCATGGATCGCCCAGCAATAGAGTGAGTAAAGATGGCCAAGAAGATTACGGGCTATATCAAGCTCCAGGTGCCCGCTGGAGCCGCCAACCCCTCGCCGCCGATCGGCCCTGCACTGGGTCAGCGCGGCGTGAACATCATGGAATTCTGCAAGGCGTTCAACGCGTCGACGGACAAGGTGGACAAGGGCACGCCCCTTCCCACCATCATCACCGTCTATGCCGACCGCAGCTTTTCCTTCACGACCAAGCAGCCGCCTGCAACCTTCCTCATCAAGAAGGCGATGAACCTGAAGTCGGGTTCCAAGGAGCCCGGCAAGATCGTCGCTGGCCAGATCAAGCGCTCGCAGCTCGCCGAAATCGCTCAGGCGAAGATGGCAGACCTGAACGCGAACGATATCGACGCGGCAACGAAGATCATCGAAGGCTCCGCTCGCGCGATGGGCCTCGAAGTGGTGGAGGGCTAAGATCATGGCAAAGCTGACCAAGAAAGCAAAGGCACTCGCCACCGCCGTTGATCGTGAAAAGCTGCACGGCGTCGATGACGCGCTGGCGCTGATCAAGACCCATGCGACCGCGAAGTTCGACGAAAGCGTCGAGATCGCGATCAATCTGGGCGTCGATCCCCGTCACGCCGACCAGATGGTCCGTGGCGTTGTCACCCTGCCCGCAGGCACCGGCAAGGACGTTCGCGTCGCCGTGTTCGCCCGTGGCGACAAGGCTGAAGCCGCAACCGCCGCTGGCGCCGACATCGTGGGCGCCGAGGATCTGCTCGACAGCATCCAGGCAGGCAACATCGACTTCCAGCGCGTCATCGCCACCCCTGACATGATGGGTCTGGTGGGTCGTCTGGGTAAGGTTCTGGGTCCCAAGGGCCTGATGCCGAACCCGAAGCTGGGTACCGTGACGCCGAACGTCGCCGAAGCCGTGAAGGCCGCCAAGGGTGGCCAGATCGAATTCCGCGTCGAAAAGGCAGGCATCATCCACGCCGGTCTGGGCAAGGCGAGCTTCTCGGCCGACGATCTTCGCAAGAATTTCGACGCCTTCGTCGACGCCATCGTCAAGGCGAAGCCGACCGGCTCGAAGGGCAAGTATGTCCGCAAGATCGCCCTGTCGTCCTCGATGGGTCCGGGCGTGAAGGTTGACGTCGCCGAAGTCGCCGGCGCCTGATCCCTTCATCCGAATAGAAAAAGGCCCACCCTGGCAACAGGGCGGGCCTTTTTCGTTGCCCAGGCTTGTCTCGGCCCTATTTACCGCCACACAGCATCAGCATCCGCGAGGCCAGCTCCCGCTCGCCCATGACGATGTGGGGCACGCCCAGCCCCTCCAGATGCGCGACCTCCGCATCGGAATGGGCGCGGGCAATCACCTGAATCTTGGGGTTTAGCGCACGCGCACGCTGATGGATCGCACCGCCCTCAAAACCCTCGGGCACCGCGATCAGCAGGCGTCCCGCCTGATCCACGCCCGCCGCGACCAGATAGCGGTCTTCCAGCGCGTTACCCCGCACGACCTCCAGACCGGCCTCCTCAGCCTCGTCCGCTCGGTCGCTATTCGCCTCCATCACCACCACCGCTATGTGGCGCGCCATCAGGTCACCTGCAATCAGCTTCCCTACCCGGCCATAGCCGATCAGGATGACATGACCCGCCCGCGCACTGGCGGGCATCTGTGGTTCCTGATCCACCTCATCACGCCGGTCATATCGCACGGCCATGTTGAAGAGGAACGGGTTGAGGAAGATCGAGACGATCGCCCCCGCCAATATCAGGTCGCGCCCCTCCGCAGGTAATACGCCCAGCCCCGTGCCAAGCGACGCGAGGATGAAGGAAAATTCACCGATCTGGGCGAGACTGGCGGCAATGGTCAGCGCCGTATCGCCCGGATGGCGAAAGGCGCGGACGATCAAAAACGCGGCAATCGACTTGCCCACGATGATGATCGCCACCGTCGCCAGCAGAGGCAAGGGCTGCTCCACCAGCACGCGCGGATTGAACAACATCCCCACCGATACGAAGAACAACACCGCAAAGGCATCCCGCAATGGCAACGTCTCTTCGGTCGCGCGGCGGCTGAGCGGCGTTTCGCCCAATATCATGCCCGCGAAGAAGGCACCCAGCGCAAAGGACACATCGAATGCGACCGCCGCCCCGAAAGCCACCCCCAGAGCGATCGCCAGCACCGCCAGCCGGAACAGCTCCCGCGATCCGGTATGCACCACCCAGTGAAGCGCCCAGGGGATCAGGCGGCGGCCCACGACCAGCATCAGCGCCACAAAGCCCGTCACCTTGAGCAACGTGCCCAGCAACGGCGCCAGTAACGCACCAGCCCCGCCGCCGCCGTCCGCATTGTTCATGACCCCGGCAAGCGCGGGCAGAAGCACCAGCGCCAGCACCATCACCAGATCCTCAACGATCAGCCAGCCAACCGCGATCTGCCCCCGCTTCGTATCGACCAGATCATGCCCTTGTAACGCGCGCAGCAACACGACCGTACTCGCCACCGACAGGGCCAAACCAAAGACCAGCCCGCCCATCAGCGGCCAGCCCATCCCATAGGCCAGCGCCATGCCCAGCAGCGTCGCCACCGCGATCTGCACCAGCGCGCCGGGCACGGCGATAGCCTTCACCGCCAGCAGGTCCTTGAGCGAAAAGTGCAGGCCCACACCGAACATCAGCAGGATGACGCCGATCTCCGCCAGTTCATTGGCCAGACTTGCATTGGCCACGAACCCCGGCGTGAAGGGACCGACCATGATCCCCGCGATCAGATAGCCAACCAGCGGTGACAATTTCAGCCGATGGGCGATCGCGCCCATGACGAAGGCAACGACCAGACCGGCGACGATAGTGCCGATCAGGGGGGTGTGGTGGGGCATATAGGCATTCTCTTCTTCGAACAGGGCGAAGACGCATCCATCAGGGTTCCGTTCCGTCTTGCCGGATCCGCAGCCAGCAAGACGGGTAAGAACGGAAGGCTACAGACTGCTTTCCAGCAGCCAGGCCGACATCAGGGCAACACCCCCCATCCCGGCCATGACGACAGGCATGAACCACCAGGGCGGTCGCCGTCGCGTGCTTCTTTTCCGCATGGAACACTCCTCTGCCAACGGTTCGCACACACGAGCGCGCGGACCTTTATCAACGGGGTGATCAGTGATGCGGGAGGGCGGGCGGCGCGCGTGCGTGGCGGAAGGAGGCGGGGTCAAACGGGCGTATCGAGGCCGGCACCATAGGCCACAGAGCATGAGCCGACAGCGCGACGCGCGCGATGAAAAGATAGAAGGCCGCGATCGCCACGGCATCCCCCGCGCTGCCACCCAGATCAGGCGTCAACACCTTGATCTTCACTTCAACCGGCTGACTCGCCCGCGCCTTCAGGGCCACAGTCGTCGTTGCAGGGCTGAAGGCGGACCCGATCGCCCGGCTGGCTGGCGGTCCCAGCGGCACCAGCGCAGACCAGAGCGCAACGAGGATTGTCAGCCACAGCATCGCGGCAACCGGCGTAGCGCCGTTCCCCTGCTTGCTTCTGTCGCGGCGATGCATCATGGGGACATGGTAACCCAATCCTCATTGGGCGCAAAGTCAGCCGTTTCTGGACGATAAACCGGCCCTATCGGTTGACAGTCTGAAGACATTACACTAACGGGCCACATTCCCGCGCGGGTCTGCAGGACATCTCGTCCTTGGAACTGCGTAAAGCAGATTTGAACGAGAGAAGAAAAAGCCATGTTCGCTATCGTGCGCACAGGCGGCAAGCAGTATCGCGTAGCCGCCGGAGACAAGATCGTCATTGAAAAGATCGCTGGCGAAGCTGGTGACAAGATCATGCTGGACGACGTCCTGCTGGCCGGTGAAAACGGCGATCTTAAGGACACCGCGGGCCTGACCGTTGCTGCCGAGATCATCGCGCAGGCAAAGGGCGAGAAGGTCATCGTCTTCAAGAAGCGCCGCCGCCACAATTATCGCCGCAAGAACGGCCATCGCCAGCGTCATACGATCCTGCGGATCCTCGCTGTCGGCAATGAAGAGAAGAAGGCGCCCAAGAAGGCCGCCGCCAAGACTGAAGACGCGGCGCCTGCCCCAACCGCAGCGACCGCCGAAGCCTGATAGCTTCGCACTGGATTCGAGGAGTTTAGACAATGGCACATAAGAAAGCAGGCGGTTCGTCGCGCAACGGTCGTGATTCGGCCGGGCGTCGCCTTGGCGTCAAGAAGTTCGGCGGTCAGGAAGTGATCGGCGGCAACATTATCATTCGTCAGCGCGGCACCCGCGTCTATCCCGGCCGTAATGTCGGCATGGGCAAGGACCACACGCTGTTCGCGCTCATCGAAGGCCGCGTGGTATTCCACGATGGCAAGCTCGGCCGCAAATATGTGTCGGTCGACATGATGGCGGCAGCCGCAGAATAAAGGACGATCGATGACGGATCGTCCCTAAGTGGGCGATCCGATCCATCGAAGGCCAGCCGCCTGTCGGCAGGCCCAAAGGGTTCAAGGGAAAAGGGACGCCCCCAGCCGGGAGCGTCCCTTTTTTCATATGCGCCAGGCTGATTGATTTTCTCGCTAAGCCCCTGGAACTGTTGCCTATCCCCATGCGTCACACGGGCAGGAACAATCCATAGGATCAATGTCGCCGGGCCGTCACAAAAAACGGCCATGGCAACGCTTGAGAGGAGTTATCACCATGTTCGCCAGAACCCACCGCCTGGTATTGCGGCCAGGCTGGTCCGAAGACGCCCGTGCGCTGACCGATGCGATCGGCCATGATGCCGTGCTTCGCAACCTGGCCCGCGCACCGGCCCCCTATACGCTCGTCGATGCAGAGGCTTTTCTGGGCCAGCCTCAGGACGAATCCCTGCCTCGCCTGCTGGCCTTCGCCCGCACGCTGGGCGCTCCGCGCCTGATCGGCGGCTGCGGCATCCATCGCAATGCGGACGGTGCGCTGGATCTGGGCTACTGGATCGCCCGTCCCTATTGGGGTCTGGGCTTCGCCACGGAGGCTGCTCGTGCGGTCATGGGTATCGCCAGAGCCACTGGCCTCCCTCCATTGCGCGCAAGCCATTTCGCCGATAACCCGGCGTCAGGTAATGTGCTCCGCAAGATTGGCTTCCGCTTCACCGGGCAGAGCGAACGGCGCTACAGCGTGGGCCGCCGGGCAGAAGCCGATTGCCTGCTGTTCGAGCAGGGAGAGGAGGATCGAATAGCCAATGACGCGGCCTATGAACTCTATGCCGACGCCATGCCGCAAGAGCGTCAGGCGCTCGCGGCCTAACGCCCGAAAATAAAGTCACCCGCAAATAGCAGGGAAATCGGGCGCGGCGTCAGGTCGCGCCCGATGCACGATCGAACACCCCGATCGGCGCACCGTGAAGCACGGTATCCAGGAACTTCCGAAATCCCAGCTTTTCCGCAACCCGGACTGATGCATCATTGCCATCCTCGATGATGCATCGAATCGACGGCACGGCCAGATCGACATCCGCCCAGCCAAGGATCGCGCCCATCGCCTCGCTGGCGAAGCCGCGACCCCAGGCGTCAGGACCAAGCACCCATCCAGCTTCAGGCATGCCATCCAGTTCCGGCAGGCCGCGACAGGTACTGAGTAATCCCGCCTCGCCCAGAAAGGCACCGGTACCCCGCTCCTCCAATACCCACATGCCAAAGCCCAGCAACGACCACATGCCCGCATAGCGCAGGATGCGGAACCAGACGGCCTGACTCTCCTGCACCGCGCCACCAATATGGCGGACAACCTTGGCATCACCCCACAGGGCGCAACAGGTGTCGAAATCGGATGACCGATGCGGACGCAGCAGCAGGCGTTCCGTGTACAGGACAGGCGGTAAGGGAATTGATGGCGGGGGAACGGGCGGTTCGCTCATCGCCTGATAAGAGGTCAGCGCCCTCGCCCGGTCAAGCCGTGATGGCGGTACCTTTGCCCGCGCCCGGCATGCGAGCCGCAGCATAGTCACTCTCATAACGGGCGATCAGATGCCGGTCATCCTCATTCCATGGATGAAAACCCGGCAGGAAATAGGCGCACCACGCGCGCAGAATCGATCGCACGATACCCGGCCGAACGAAGGCATAGGCCAGCAGGCCACGCCAAGCCTGCATCCCCGTAACGCCGTCCTGCCGCAGCAGCTCGATCATCCCGCGCGCCCGATGACGGAGGAAATGCCGGGTGACGATCAGCATCATCAGCGACTTGAGCCGCCAGCGTCTGAAACGACTCCAGCCACTCGTGGCATGCAGCCATGTGTCATAGGCCACGCCCTTATGCTCGATCTCCTCGATCGCATGCCAGCGCCACAGCCCTGCAGCCTCCGGATCCGCGCCGTCCAGATGGCGCGGGTCGCGCAACAACTGATGAGCAAGGATCGCGGTAAAATGCTCCAGCGCCATCGTCGCGGCCAGACTGACGATCGGTGTCCGCGCCCGTGCAAGGTCGAGCAGCCGCGTCACATCCCCGTCCAGCAGGGTCACGTCATAGCCCTGCTCCATCACCTGCCGGTTGAAGGCCAGATGTTCGCGGCTATGCACCACTTCCTGCTTTATGAAGGCTGCAATCTCGGTAGCCAGCCGAGGAGGCGCACCGTCCCGAAACGCCCGCACGCTCTCGATGAAATAGGCCTCTCCACGGGGAAAGGTAATCGATAGCGCGTTGAAGAAGGCGGTCGCGACCGGATCGCCCCCTACCCAGTGCCGGTCTGTGCCGCTACGGCTAAACCGGCGGTCGCGCGGCGTGATGGAAAGATCGTCGGGCGTCTGCATTGCAACAAGCCTCATTATTGCGTTACTTACATAATTGTTAATAAGGTTTACTTACATCAATGTCAATAAAGCGCACACGCCTCAGCCCCGACGAGAGCCGGTCCGCCGCGCTGGAAGCAGCCCGCGCATTGCTGATCGAGACCGGACCACAAGCCGTCACGCTCAAGGCCGTGGCCGCGCGCGTCGGGCGTACCCACGCCAATCTGCTCCACCATTTCGGGTCCGCATCCGGCCTTCAAAAAGCGCTGGCCGCCTATCTGGCCGAAGGGATCACCGCCACGATCGGCCAAGCGGTGGAGGCCGCCCGCCGGGGTGAGGTAGCCCCACGCGCGATCGTCGACCTGACTTTCGACGCGTTCGATCGCGATGGCGCAGGGGCGCTCGCTAGCTGGATGCTGCTGTCGGGGAATGAAGATGCGCTCGATCCGGTAGTGGAGGCGATCCATGCGCTGGTCGACCAACTGGTCGCCACCGCCCTCTCCCCCGGCCTTGCAGAAACGATCCGCGACAACACGCTGATGCTCGTCCTGCTGGCATTGGGCGATTCGCAGATGGGCGCGCCGATGGCCGCCGCACTCGCCGTGCCGCGGGAAAGAGCGCGTGAAATGGCCGCGCGCAGTCTGACGGCATCCCTGATCGCGGAACTTTCCATCAAGGGTCAGGGGCAGGCAGTCACCACGAAGGTTTAATTTCCCCGCATATGCGGCTATGGGCCGCCCATGCATTTCCTCGATCAAGCAAAAGTCTTCCTTAAATCCGGCTGGGGCGGCCCCGGCGCGGTCAGTTTTCGTCGTGAAAAATATGAGGAATATGGCGGCCCGGACGGCGGCAACGGCGGCAAGGGCGGCGACATCATCTTTGAAGCCGTTCCCGGCCTCAACACCCTCATCGACTTCCGCTATACCCAACATTTCAAGGCGCAGCGTGGCACACCCGGCATGGGCAAGAACCGCTATGGCGCGGGCGGCGCGGATATGGTCATCAAGGTGCCGGTCGGCACACAGATATTGTCCGACCCTCAGCCCATAGACGGCACCGAGGATGAAGACGGCATCCCAGACTATGAGGATCAGGAAATCCTCGCCGATTTCACCGAAGTCGGACAGCGCATGGTGTTCCTGCGCGGCGGCGATGGTGGCCGGGGCAACATGTCCTACAAGACCAGCACCAATCGCGCCCCGCGTCAGCATGGCACCGGCTGGCCGGGCGAGGAACGCTGGGTCTGGCTGCGGCTGAAGCTGCTCGCTGACGTTGGCCTGGTCGGCATGCCGAATGCGGGCAAGTCGACGCTCATCAACCAGATCACGAATACAAAGGCGAAGGTGGGCGCCTATGCCTTCACCACTACCAAGCCGCAGCTTGGCGTGGTCCTGCACAAGAACCGCGAATTCGTGCTGGCCGACATTCCCGGCCTGATCGCAGGGGCCGCCGAGGGCGTAGGCATTGGCGATCGCTTCCTGGGGCATATCGAGCGCTGCCGCGTGCTGCTGCATCTGATCGATGCGACCGGTGACGATCCGGTCGACGCCTGGCGCATCGTTCAGGACGAACTGGCCGCCTATGGCGAAGGGCTGGATGAAAAACCGCAAATCGTGGCGCTCAACAAGGGTGACCTGCTGGGCCAGGAACTGATGGAAGACATCGCCGCACAGTTGCGTGAAGCGGGTGCGGAGGACATCTACATCATCTCCGGCGCGACCGGCGCGGGCATGGAACGCCTGCTCGACACGATCATCCCGATTCTGGGCGAAGCCAAGGCAGCGGAAAAGGGGGAGGCGGACGGCGAAGACGGCGAATCCACCTGGTCCCCGATCTGATTATTTTCGAGCTATTATAGGCCGGTTCATTTTAGAATCGTCATGCCGGATGACGATGTTTGGACATATATTCCCGTGACCCACCCCCTGCCCGGATTCCCGCCGCCCCAGATCCGCCGACTGGTCATCAAGATCGGCTCCGCCCTGCTCGTCGATCCGGCGGGTCAGGTGCGGGAGGACTGGTTGCGCACGTTGGTCGCCGACATCGCCGCGCGCAAGGCGGCGGGGCAGCAGATCATCATCGTGTCGTCCGGCGCGATTGCGCTGGGCGCGCGCCGCCTGAACCTGCCCAAGGGCGGACGCGGCAGTCTGGAGGATGCGCAGGCGGCCGCCGCGACCGGCCAGATCGCCCTGTCGCAATGCTGGGCCAGCCTGCTCCATGCGCAGGGCATCACCGCCGCGCAAATGCTGGTGACGCTCGACGACCTTGAGCATCGCCGCCGTTACCTCAACGCCTCGGCCACGCTCGACCGGTTGATGGCGCTCGACGTCGTGCCGGTGGTGAATGAGAATGACAGCGTTGCGACGGCGGAAATCCGTTTCGGCGACAATGACCGGCTGGCCGCCCGTATCGGGCAGGCCGCTCGGGCTGACGCAGTGGTGCTGCTGTCCGACGTGGACGGGCTTTACAGTGCCAACCCGCACGTCGATGCGAACGCGATGTTCATCGAGAGGATCGAGACAATCGACGCGCGCATCATGGCGATGGCAGACGGCGGATCAGCCTCCGGCATGGGGTCGGGCGGCATGACGTCTAAGATCGAGGCGGCGAAGATCGCCACCGGCGCGGGCACCCACCTCGCCATCATTTCGGGCAAGATCGACGCGCCGCTTTCCCACTGGGAACAGGGTGGACGCGGCTCCATCTTCCTTGCCGCCCCGGTCAGGCGCGCGCGCAAGGGCTGGCTGGCCGGACGGCTCACCGTGCGCGGCCGCATCACCGTGGACGCGGGCGCCGAACGCGCGTTGAGCAAAGGCAACAGCCTTCTTCCCGCTGGCGTCGCGCAGGTGGATGGTGTCTTTGCGCGGGGCGATGTGGTCGACATCCTCGCCCCTGATGGCCGCGTGATAGCGCGCGGCCTTTCCGAATATGACAGCACTGATGCAGCCAAGATCGCGGGCCGCCGCAGCGAGGATATTGCCGCCCTGCTCGGCACCATGCCCCGCTCCGTGCTGGTCCATCGCGATCATATGGCGCTGGTCTGAACCCATGACGATGAACATTGCAATGACAGGCGCGACGGGTTTCGTCGGCGCCGAAACCCTCGACCGCGCGCTTGGTGCTGGCCACAGCGTCAAGGCGCTGGCCCGCACCGCCCAGCCGCCCCGCGCAAAGCTCAAATGGGTCCACGGATCGCTGGAACAACCCAAGGCGCTCGACAAGATGATGCGCGATGCCGATGCGGTGATCCACATCGCGGGCGTCGTCAACGCGCCCGATCGCGCGGGATTCGAAGCTGGCAATGCATTGGGCACCGTCGCCGTCATCGACGCGATGCGACGGCAGGGCGTGCGCCGCCTGATCCACGTCTCCTCCCTCGCCGCGCGGGAGCCGGACCTGTCCGATTATGGCTGGTCGAAGGAATTGGCCGAACGCCATGTGAAGGCCAGCGGCCTCGACTGGACGATCGTGCGCCCGCCCGCCATCTACGGCCCCGGCGACCGCGAGATGCTGGACCTGTTCCGTATGGCCAAACGCGGCATCATGCTATTGCCACCCGGCGGCCGCCTGTCGGTGATCGAGGTGAGCGACCTCGCTCGCCTGCTGTTGATGCTGACAGGAGAACGCGAAAAGAGCCTGACCCAACTTTACGAAGTCGACGACGGCACGCAGGGCGGCTGGGACCATCAGGATTTCGGCCACGCCCTTGGCCGCGCCGTCGGCCGCTCGTCGGTCCGCACCTATGCGACGCCCCCATGGCTCCTCAACGCCGCAGCCCGCGCCGACAGCCTGCTGCGCGGCCGCAAAGCCAAGCTGACCCCCGACCGCGTCCGCTACTTCTGCCACCCCGACTGGATATCCGCGCCGACGTTGAAGGTGCCCGCGAGCCTGTGGACGCCGCAGGTGACAACCGATGCTGGGTTGAAGGCAACAGCGGAAGCGTATCGCGCCAAGGGTTGGTTGTAGGGCGGAACGACTTGAAGCGACCAGCCTAGCTGAAAGTCAGCTTGGGCTGATCGACACATTTAGATAGCTCGTGCGTCGCGCAGTAATGACCCACCAAGCCAGTGATGCAATAAAAAGAGCCATTACGATCAGCAACCCATAAGCGCCGCCAAGGCGCAAGATCGACCCTGCCATCATGTGGATCGGGCCAGTAATAAGTCGCAATATGCTCCCGACTACTGGAATCAGGGTTAAACTTGTTAGCCATAAGTTGGAGGTGAGAAGTAGGGCAATTCCGCCAGTGGTTAACGTGGCGAGGCGCGCTCCGCTGTGCCGCGTCTTACTTTCCTCAGGCAGGCAGCTTAGTCCGATCAAAGTAGCCAGCAGCATAGTTAAAACTGCTAACGGCCCATTGATGTAGACAATGCCAAGGGCGAAATTCGCAGCCCCAAAATTGCCAAACGCAAATAGAAACGGAAATGCTGCTATGTAGGTCAGGAGGATGAACAAAGATGCCCAAGGTTGGGCACCAACAATGCGCGATTGTTTCGAAGTCAAAATGACAAGGTAAATGCCGACACCGATTATGACCGGTAGACGTAGATAGATAGCGAGAACCAAGGCCACTGCACCACATGCCCCTCCGACATGCGCGCATCCAGTGGCACGGACCAGTGGAGGGAGTAAATAGGGGAATAGCACACTAAATATCGACAGCCCGGCGAGGGCAATAAGCCAGCGAATTGTAAATCTGCGTGTCATTATGATTCCCCCATAGGCTCACGCCTAAAGGTGGAGGATAAATATTGGCCTACACGGCAGAGTTAAAAGACATTAGGTGCGTTCAAAGCGGCCCGCCCCAGACCAAGCATAGCGGTCTCTCCTGGAGCCGAAGTTGGCCCATCCCCTTACCACTCATACGCCTTGGGCAGCGCCCCCGGCACAGGCGTCGCATAGCGATCGCGCAGCTTCGTCTGCCGGTTGTCGAGTGGCTGTTGCACCCCGTCGATCCACACCGCGACCGGGGCGGATTCCATTTCCAGCGGATCGCCGTCCCATATCACAACATCGCCTGCCTTGCCGGCCTTGAGCGATCCGATCCGGTCGCCCAGCCCCATCGCTTCGGCGGGCGCGGAGGTGATGGTCCGCAGCGCCTGCCCCCAGCTAAGGCCGGTCGCGCCCGGCACTTTGTTCAGCGCCACCATATTGCCCGCCTGTTGGGTAGCGAGGCGCAGTTGCAGCCCCTCGTCCCGATCCATCAGGCCCATCGACACGGGCACGCCCGCCTTTACCATCCGCCCGACATTGCTTTGCGTCGCCGCCAGTTTCTCGAAGCTCGACGGCAAGTCATCCAGCCCGCCCGCGATCACAGGCACCTTGGCGGCGGCGATCTGGGCAGCGACCATCCAGCCCTCGGTAGCGCCCGCCAGGATCAGGCGCAGCGCCGGAAAGTCCTTTTTCAGCGCCAGCACGGACAGGATGTCGCGCCCCGATTCCACATGAACCATCAGCGGCATCTGACCGTTCACGACCGGACCCAATGCCTGCGCATCGGCGCGCATCAACAACGCATCCTTCGACCGCCCGTCATAGCTGGCGGGCGCACGCGCATAGTCCTGCGCCTCGCGTAGCATCGCTTTGAACAGCAGATAGGCGGCCGGGCGGCTCCCCCCCGCCTTGCTCGCGCCATCCTCGCCCATCTCGACAAACTGGAAGGCGCGCGCCTTTGTGATCGGGTTCATATCCGCGCCCAGATCAACGATGGCGCCCTGCCCCGCAAAGATATTGCCCGAGGCCGCAGGCACCACCACCGCCCGCGTCACACCCGCCGTGCGACTGATCGCCACGGGATTGGCGAGCGGATTGATCGCAGGTTCAATGTCGATCGCCGCTGAGAAGGGCGACTTGGACGCCGACGAATCGTTCGTCTCCGTGACGCCGGGCACCTCGACCAGCCCAACGCGCGAGAAGCCGGAGACAAGGCCCGGCGTCACCCATTTTCCGCTCGCGTCGATCGTCTTGGCACCGGCTGGCACGGCAACGCCCGGACCCGCTGCGACCACCTTGCCAGCGGCGATGACGACGGTGCCATTCCGCACCGGCTCCGATCCGTCGCCGATCGCCAACGTGGCGCCGGTGATGGCAATGGTTTGGGAAAAGGCCGGAACCCAGAGCATCATGCTCAAAGCCCCAAGGGCCGTTCGTGTCGAGCGCAGTCGAGATACCTTCGTGCATAGGCTTCTCGACTTCGCTCGAAGCGAACGGGGGGTGAGAATGGGGGCGTTGAGAACAATCCTCATTTCACGTCTCCCGCGCCGATCTGGCCCAGTTCAAAATCGCTGACGGGCCGCCGCCTGGGATCATTGGCGTCGTAGAGCAGTGCGCCGTCGATCCACACTTTTTCGGGCCGGGTGTAGGTGCTGAAGGGATTGCCGTTCCACAGGACGACATCAGCCATCTTGCCGACCTTCAGGCTGCCGGTCTGTTCGGCTATACCCATGGCCCTGGCGGGATTGATCGCCAGCCATGTCCAGGCGATCTCGTCGAGAATGTTGATGCCCATGCGGCGGCCCGCGCCAATCGCTTTGGCTGCCTCCTGATTCAACCGCTGAATGCCGTTCTCATCATCGCTATGGACTATCGCGCAAGCGCCCGCATTATGGACCAGCGGCAGGTTTTCCTTGATCCCGTCATAGGCTTCCATTTTGAAACCATACCAGTCGCCCCACATCGCCGAACAAATGCCGTTTTCTTTCAGCAGGTCGGCGATTTTGTAGCTTTCGACGGCATGATGGAACGCCGTGACCTTATAGCCGAACCCCTTGCCCATATCGATCACATTGGCCATCTCGTCCGCGCGATAGCAGTGATTGTGGACGAGAATCTTGCCCTCCAGCACGTCGGCCAGAGTCTCAAGCCCCAGATCGCGGGTCTGCGGCTGCGCGGCGGCGCGCTTCTTCTGATATTCCCGCGCCTTGATCCAGGTTTGACGGTTGACCGCCATATTGCCCATGCGAGTGGCTGGCTCCCGGTTCCTGGCACCATAGACGCGCTTGGGGTTTTCGCCGCAGGCCATCTTCAGGCTGGAGGGCGCGCCGGGGAACTTCATCCCCTGCATCGTGCGCGCGGGCACATTCTTCAACGTCACGCCGCGCCCGCCAAACAGGTTCGCCGAACCGGGTAAAATCTGGAGCGACGTCACCCCGCCATTGGCCAGCGCCCGGCCAAAGCCCGCATCCTGCGGCCAGATCGAATGTTCGGCCCATACATGGGCGGTGACGGGTGCGGTCGCCTCATTCCCGTCCGACAGCGCGGCGACGCTGGGTGAGGGATAGTCGCCAAGATGGCTGTGAATGTCGATGACGCCGGGCGTCACGAACTTGCCAGTGCCGTCGAATATCGCGATGTCAGCGGGGATCGGCGTATCCGGCCCTCCCACCGACACGATCTTGCCACCCGACAGAAAGACTATGCCATTGTCGATCCGACCGCCCTCACCGTCGAAGATGGTCGCGCCGCGAATGGCCGTCGCGACACCGGGATAGGGCTGGTAAGTCGAAGGATAGGGGTTTTCCGGTTCCGCCGACGGATTGCTTCTGGGCGCATCCTCATTCTTCTTCGCCGCCATTGTGCCGCTGGCACAGGCCACCAGCGCAATGGCCAACGCGATCGAACGGCCCTTCATGCGATATTCCCCTTTTTATCATTGTCCTGATGGTCGGCTGAACCAATCGTGTCGAGGTGCATCAGCCGCTTTATGAACGGCGAAACCAGCAGCACGACCACCCCGATCGCCACCGCAAACCAGCCGATCCGGCTGTAGATGTCCAATACCTGACTAACCCCCGCCCCTTCGCCACCGCCGGTCGCCCGCGCGATCAGGCCCGCGATGAAATTGCCCGCCGCCATCGCCAGAAACCATGTGCCCATGATCAGGCCCACCATGCTGGCGACCGATAGCCGCGTCATCGCCGACAGCCCGACGGGGGAGAAGCACAGCTCCGCCATCGTGTGCAGCAGGTAGATGAGGAAGACGAAGATCACCGGCGTCAGATTCTCGCCCGCCGCCGCAGCGCCCCCCACCAGCACCAGAAATCCCGCGCCGCACAGCATCAGCCCCACGCCGAACTTGGCCGGAGAGGATGGCTCCAGCCGCCGCTTGTCGAGAAAAGTCCACAGCACGGCGAACAGCGGCGCGAGCAGGATGATGAAGACCGAATTGACCGACTGAAAGAGTGAAGCCGGCACCTCCACCCCCAACATGCTCCGATCGACATTGCGGTCCGTGAAGATATTGAGCGACGATCCTGTCTGCTCGAACAGCCCCCAGAAGAGCGGATTGAGCGCGATCAGGAACAGCGCTGCCAGTATCCGGTCGCGATCGACCTTCGGCAGCGTGAACACCGCCCTGAACAGGATATAGACCAGCGTGATGCCAGAGAAGGCCAATAGCGCAAAGCCCAGCAATTCGGCATAGCGGATGAGGCCCCAGACCGCGATCACCCCCAGCACCGCGCCCAGATAAATCATCCATTCCTGCGACACTCCTGCGGCGACGGGACGACGCAACTGTTCGGGCACGGGCGGCTCGCCCTGCCCCAGCAGCCAGGGCTTGCACAGCACGAACACGACCAGCCCCAGCAGCATCCCCACGCCCGCCGCGCCAAAGCCCCAGGACCAGCCCACCGTCTCGCCCAGCAGGCCGCAGACGATCGGCCCCAGCATCCCTCCCATGTTGATCCCCATGTAGAAGATCGAGAAGGCCGGATCGCGGCGCGCATCGTCGCGCGGGTAGAGTTCCCCCACGAGTACCGAAATATTGGCCTTCAGGAAGCCGGTGCCGATGATGATCGACGCCAGCGCCAAATAGAAGCCATTGAGGAAAAAACCGTCCTGCCCGCCCGGCCCTTCCGTGACCGCGATCAGGAAATGGCCGATGGCGATGAATACGCCCCCCGCCAGCACCGCCTTACGCGCGCCCAGGAAGCGGTCGGCCAGATAACCGCCAATGACCGGCGTGATATAGACCAGCGACGTATAGGCGCCGTAGAGCAGATAGGCGCGATCCTCTGCGAACAGGAAATGTTTGGTGAGGTAGAAAATCAGGATCGCGCGCATCCCGTAATAGGAAAAACGCTCCCACATCTCTGCGAAAAACAACAGGAACAGGCCGCGTGGATGGCCAAGCCAGGTCTTTGCCGATTCGGCCGCGATACGGGACGACATCTGCTGCGGGGTTGCCATCTGGGCGGTGTCTCGCATCATGCTGGAGGGCGCCGGACGGCAACCATCTATGGGGAATGGGGCTAGCCTAAAGGAAATTGCGCATCTGTCAAAAAGCACGGTCGCTCTTGCGTCGGGGCCATGTCAGCGCCATCTGGATCACGATGTTCAACGACGCCTCCACCCCGCTCACCCTGCTATCCACCCGCCGTTCGGGCAAGCCGCGCGACCTTGTTGCACCCGGCCCGGATGACGGCCAGCTACACGCCATGCTGGAAATCGCTCTACGCACGCCCGATCATGGCAAGCTCGCGCCCTGGCGCTTCGTCATCGTCGCTGACGATCAGCGCGCCGCGCTCGCCGAACTGCTGGAACGCGCCTATCGCGCTGAAAAGCCAGATGCGGGTCGGTTGGAAATCGATTCCATGCACCAGTTCGCTCATCAAGCGCCGACGCTGGTGGTGGCCCTGTCCAGTCCCGTGCCGGGCAGCAAGATTCCGGCCTGGGAGCAGGAATTGTCGGCCGGCGCAGCGATCATGAACCTGCTGCACGCAGTCCATGCAACGGGCTTTGCAGGCGGATGGCTCACCGGATGGCCCAGCTATAATGCGACAGTCCGCGATGCCTTCGGATCGGCGGAGGAACGCATCGCCGGATTCGTCTTCATCGGCACACCGTCTCGCTCACTGGAGGAGCGTCCTCGACCAGATTATAACGCACGTGTATCGAATTGGGTAATATAGTTGCAAAAACTGCATCTGATTTTGCAATCGCCGAACTTGACGTGCCGCGCTGTATTATGGCACTGATGCACTAATGGTCGATGATCCCAAGCCCGTCTATCTTCGCCTGCGCGAAGTGATTGCAGCGTCCATATTGGATGGCGATTTTCGCGATGGCGACCTCCTCCCCTCCGTCCGCGCCTTTGCCGCCCAGCAGGGTGCCAATCCGCTGACCGTGGCGAAAGCCTATCAAAGTTTTCAGGATGACGGATTAGTGACGGTGAAACGCGGCGTCGGCATGTTCGTCGCCGATGGTGCGACCCGCCGCCTGCGCGAGTATGAGCGGACCCGCTTCATGGAAACGGTCTGGCCGCCAGTGGTCGCCCAGATGCAGCGCCTTGGCATCGACCTTGACGAACTGGCAGCAAACATACCCGCCTGAATTTTCTTAATGACTACGCCCTGCGGCTGCATAGGCCTCAACCAGATGCGCCCGGATAGCCGGATCGCCCGGTGCCATCGCCACCGCTTTTTCAAGCAGATCGACGGCAGCCGCGCTTTTATCTTCGCTGCGGGTCAATACCCGGCCATAAATGTCCGCCGTCAGGGGATTTCCCGGTAACAACCGATAGGCATGGGCCGCAAAGGCACGCGCCTTCGCCATGTCCCCCAATTCCATCGCCGTCCGCGCCAGCCCCACCATCAACAGCGCGTCATTGTCGCCGCTCTGGGTCCGCACCGCGTCCAGCAAACGTCGTGCATTCCGCCAATCCCCCGCCTCCAGATAGGCGCTTGCCGCCAGCCGTTGCGCCTCCAGGCTCGTCGGATTCTGTGCCAGATAGCGCGCCACGATCTGCGCTGCCCGCATCGGATCGCCTGCTCGCTGCCAAGCCGCCGCCAGCCGCAGCACGATAGTTTGCGAGAAACGGATGCGAGCCGCTGCCTCATAGGCTTTCGCTGCCTCCGCATTGCGCCCCGCTCGGCCAAGTGCATCACCGTAGAGCATATGGGCATCGGGCGCGCCGGGATTCATCCGGCTGAGAAGATGTGCGCGATCCACCGCCTGCACCAACTGCCCGGCATTCATCAGCGCCCGGATATAGGGAATATTGTCGCCAGCAGTACCACTATTGGCAGGAGGCCCCGCCCCCAACAACCCCGCATCACCCGGATAAGCGAAGGCGACAGCGGCAGGTCGTACCGGCCACGCCGCGCGCGCCAGCATATCAGCCGCCATGACACGATCGCCCAACCCTTCCTGCACTCGCGCGGCCAGCGTCAGCACATAGGGATCGGCATCCCCCTGGACAACCAGCGGCGCCAACAGCGTAGCGGCAGAGGCCAGATCGCCTGCCCCCATCTGCGCCCGCGCCAGCAACAGCCTGGCCCGTTGGTTCTCCGGCTGGACCCCCAGCAGGGGCGTCAGGCTGTCGATCGCCAGAAGCGCGTTGCCATCGCGCAAATGCAGGACGCCGCGCAGCAGCATCGTCGCAGGCTCCCCGTCCAGCGCGCCATGCGTCCGGCCCAGCAAAGTCCGCGCCAGATCATCCTTTCCCGCGCGCGCCGCCATAATCGCCTGCATCATCCAGGCACGGGCATTATCCGGCTCCAGCGCCAATATCCGGCGGGTGACGCTCAACATCCGGCTCGCCTCGCCCATGTCGGCCAGGGTCGCCGCATAGGCGGTCAGAGTCGGTACCGTATCGGGACTGGCCTTCAACGCCTTCTCGAACCAGGGCAATGCGGCCGCCAGCCCATATTGGCTGCGCGTCATTTCGCCCCGGAACGTCAGCGTCTTCACCGATCCGGGCGCCAGTGCCACCGCTCGGTCCGCGGACGCGATCGCTCCAGCCTCATCGCCCAGCGCCAGCCGGTAGCGACCGATATCGACCCACAATTCCGCATCCTTGGGTGAAAGGCCAACCGCCCGCTCAAAGGCCGCGCGCGCCGCCTGTGCGTCGCCCTGTGCCATATGAGCACGACCAACCATACGCGCCGCCATGGCGGCATCCTCGGGCGCCATGTCACTTGCGCCACCCTCGATCAGCGCGGCGCCATTCTCGCCGCGCAACAGCAAGGCCTGCGCCATCAGCGCGCGGGTTGCGGGCAGCGGTGCGCCCAGCGTGCGGGCGCGTTCGACCGCCTCCTGCGCGCCTGCGCCATCACCCAGTTCAATCAGCGCGCGTGCCTGCGCCAGCCGCACCGATGCGGATCGCGGCTCGGCCCTGACGGCGTTCAGCAGTTCGACCCGCGCCGTTCGCGCATCGCCCTTGTCCAGCGCCGCAACGCCCCGTTCATAGGCCGCCGCGCCGTCATGCGCGGCTGCATAGCGTTGCCACGCCGCCGCGAGCGCGAGCAGCATCAGGGCAATACCCAGAAACAGGAACAGCCGCCCCCGGGACATGGTCATCCCTGCAACTCATATTGCTTCATCAAATCATAAAGCGTGGGACGGCTGATCCCCAGGATGCGCGCCGCACCGGATATATTGCCCTGCGTCCGGGCAATGGCGCGGCGAATGGCGCGGCGATCGGCCATTTCGCGCGCAGCCTTCAGGTTGATAACGTCGCTGCTCTCGCTCTCCGCCATGTCAAGGTCCAGATCGGCGGCTGTCACCAGCTTGCCATCGGCCATGATGACGGCGCGCTTCATGCGGTTTTCCAGTTCGCGCACATTACCGGGCCAGTTCCAGGCGTCGAGCGCCGCGAGCGCATCGGGCGCCAGCCCCCTGACCTGCGGGTTCATCTCCCGCGCGTACCGGGTCAGGAAATGGCGGGCCAGCAGCGCCGGGTCACCAGGCCGATCCTTCAGCAGCGGAATGCGAATGACGATTTCCGCGAGGCGATAGAAGAGGTCTTCGCGAAAGCTGCCCGCCGCGATCATGCTCTCCAGATTCTGGTGGGTGGCGCACACGATCCGCGTGTCGACCGCGATCGGCTGCCGCCCGCCGACTCGCTCGATCACCCGCTCCTGTAGAAAGCGCAGCAGCTTGACCTGCAACGGCAGCGGGATGTCCCCCACTTCGTCCAGAAACAGGGTGCCGCCCTGGGCCAGTTCGATCTTGCCGGGCGTGGTGCGGATCGCCCCGGTGAAGGCGCCCTTTTCATGCCCGAACAGTTCGGATTCCAGCAATGTTTCAGGGATCGCTGCACAGTTGATCGCGACGAACGCCCCCTCCCGCCGGGGGCTGGCGTCATGCAGCCCGCATGCCAGCAATTCCTTGCCGGTGCCGCTCGCGCCCAGCAGCATCACCGACACCTGCGCACTCGCCACGCGCTCGATTGTGCGCGCCACCTTCAGCATCTCGGGCGCGACTGTAATCATCCGACCCAGCACGCGCCCATCCTCCGGCGCGGCCTCGGCCAATCGTGCATTGGCGCGCTCCAGTTCATGAACGTGGAAGGCACGGCGAACGATCAGCCCCAATTCGTCGATGTCGACAGGCTTCTGGTAAAAATCATAGGCGCCCCCGGCAATCGCGCCCAGCGCGCTTTCCCGCGCACCATGGCCCGATGCGACGATCACCTTTGTATCGGGCTTGATCTTCAATATGTCCGCCAGCGTGGCAAAGCCCTCGCTGGTGCCATCGGGATCTGGCGGCAGGCCCAGGTCCAGCGTGACGACATCGGGCGCCTCTGCCCGCAGCATGTCGATCGCCTCCTGCCGGTCCCCCGCGATGAACAACTGATAATCCTCATAAGCCCAGCGCAATTGCCGCTGAAGCCCCGGATCATCTTCCACGATCAACAGCTTGGGTCGCAAATCCATCAGGCAGCCTTCCCGGTCGTCATCTGTGCAGGCTCCGCCAGCGGCAGGATCAGTGTGAATCTGCTACCCGCGCCCGGCCGGCTCTCCACCTCGATCCGCCCGCCCATCGCCTCGGCCAGGGTCCGCGCCTCGAACGCACCGATGCCGAAACCGCCTGCCTTGCTGGAGTAAAAGGGTTTGAACAGCTCCCGCCGGACAAATTCAGCCGTCATGCCGCACCCCTGGTCGATCACCGAAATCCGCGCACGGCCCTCGCCCGATCCCAATTCCAGCCGCACCGGCTTGTCTGACGCGCTCGCCTCGATCGCGTTCTGGACCAGGTGGGCAAGAATCTGTTCGACCCGCGCCGGGTCTGCCAGTGCGGGCGGCGCTTCGCCTGTCACATCGACCGGGTGTTGGCGCACGCGCCCTTGCCCGATCCTCCGGGCAATCTCGCCCAGATCGACGGCACGCGGCTCTTCCGCCCGCGCCTTGTTATGCTGCGACAAACGCGCGAGCAGATCGTTCATCTTGCCTACCGATTCCTGTAAGGTCAGCACCATGTCGGCGCGGAAGTCGGGATTGTCGGCATGGCGTTGGGCATTACGCGCCAGCAGCGAAAGCTGGCTCACCAGATTTTTGACGTCGTGGATGATGAAGGCGAAGCGGCGGTTGAACTCATCGAACCGCTGTGCGTCGTCCAGTGCCTGCTGGCCCTGCGCCTCGCTGATATAGGTTGCCACCTGCCGCCCGGCGGCGCGCAGCATGTCAAAATCCTCCCAGTCCAGACGTCGGTCGAGTGGCGGCCGCGTCAACAGGATCGCGCCGATCAGCCGGTTGAAATGCAACAGCGGCACCAGCGCCCAGATTTGCTGGTCCTGCGTCATCCATTCGGGCATCGGCACCTTTGCCTCACCCTGACGCACGCGATCGACATCGACGATCCAGTCGGCCCGCTCCAGCCCCGCCACCACGTCACGATCCAGTCCGGTAACATCGGCCGTGGCCCCCGGCCAGTTCCAGTGCGTCTCCACCATCAGCCGCCCGCCCTCGTCGCGCAACAGCAACATGCCCGCAGGCGATTCGGTAATGTCCGCCACGGCCTTGACCGCCCGCACGCCCAACGGCGGTGCGGACTCACCGGGACGGCCAATCGTGTCGCCAAAGCGCAGCCATTCCAGCCGATAATCATAGCGATGCTGAAAGAAATGCTTGGCGACCAGCACCTTCAATCGCGCCCGGAAATGGGGCGATGGCAGCAGCAACAGCGCCATCAGCGCCATCAGGAACAGAGCACCGATCTCCACCAGCCTTGCGTGCGGCCCGGCGATCAGTTCGACCATCGCGACCACTGCCGCCAGCACCATGACATACAGGCCCACCGCAACGATAGAGAGCGAGCGGAAGGTGGCGGCCCGCGACAGGCGCAGCCGTCCAGCGTCGCCCCGCTGCAGACCCAGTGCGATGATCGGCGCCAGCATCGCCATCATCACCCCGCGCAACGCATAAAGCTCATCCGCACGATCCATCGACGCATAGGCGATGGCGTAAAGGTTGAGGTCATAGGTCCACATTGCTGCCAGCGCCCCCATCAGCAGGGCGATACGCGCGCGACCGGCTGGCGCAGCAGAACTGTAGAGATTGTGCGCCAGCATCAGCCCGCCGATCGCGGTCATCATGCGCAGCACCAGCGATACACGCACCAGCAGGTGATGCATGTCACTTAACGAGGACATTTGTCGCCAGACGAGGTCAATGAAGCACTGCGCCGCCAGCAGTCCGCCAATCACGACATAAACGGCGCAAATCGCCAGCATCTCGCCCCGCCGCCGACCTTCGCGCTGACTTTCATTCCGCCGCAGGATCACGAACATCAACAGCAGCCAACCAGCGTTACGCCCGCTTTCGACCAGCCCCGAAAGCGGTCGCACCACCCCGCCAAAGGAGATATAGAGCGCCCAGCAGGCGGTCAGCAGCAGCGCCGCCGTCAGCAACGCATGTTCGGGCGTCCCATCACGACCGCGCAGGCTGAATATGCCCAGCGCCGCAAACAGCGCCGCCGCCAGCGCATGGCCACCATCGCCAATGAATTGCAGCAGGGCGCCCATCCGCTCTGCCTCAGCGTGCGCCGTCGGGCCAAAGAACGACCCGGACCGTCTGTATCAGGATCAGAAGGTCAAGGAACGGCGTGTAGTTCTTGGCGTAATAAAGGTCATATTCCAGCTTGTTACGGCTATCCTCAATCGATGCGCCATAGGGATAGTTGATCTGCGCCCAGCCTGTGATGCCCGGCTTCACCATATGCCGTTCGGCATAATAACGCAGATGCTGTTCCAGATCCTCGACGAACTGGCGCCGTTCGGGACGCGGGCCGACGAAGCTCATCTCGCCCTTCAGCACCGTCCAGGTCTGGGGCAATTCGTCGATCCGTAACTTTCGAAGCCAATAGCCAAGACGCGTGATCCGGGGGTCATCCAGTTCCGCCCAGACCGCCTGCCCCGCCACTTCGGCATCCTGACGCATGGTCCGTAGCTTGACGATCCAGAACTCCTGCCCGAACAGGCCGACGCGTTGCTGGCGATAGAAAGCCGGTCCCTTGCTGTCGAGCTTCACCGCGATCGCGGCCAGCAGGATGATCGGGCCAGTCAACGCCAGCAGCAGCATGCTCGCCGCTATGTCGAACAGGCGCTTGGCAATGGTCGACAGGCGACGCCCGGCGGAAAAACCGTCGGAGAAGATCAGCCAACTGGGATTGACGCTGTCGAGGTCAACGCGCCCCGTCTCCCGCTCCAGAAAGGTCGAAATTTCGTTGACATGGACGCCGGTGGTCTTGATCCGTAACAGGTCACCAAGCGGCAAGGCGTTGCGGCGCTCTTCCAGCGCCAGCACCACTTCGCTCGCGCCCAGCTTTACGACGAAGTCTGCCAGATTGTAGATGGCGCTGCGGTTGATCGCTTCGGCCACCAGCTGCGGTCCGTCGTTCATGGCGATATAGCCGACCACCAGGAACCCGGCGCCCCGGCGCTGTTCCAGGTCGCGGATACGGTTGGCCCGGTCGCCCGCGCCCAATATGATCAGGCGACGCTTGAACGCCTCTCCGCCCAGCATGGAGCCCAGCAACAGGCGCACCAGCACCAGCAGCACGACGGCGAGGCCCATGGCGTAGAGCGAGTTCGATCGCCACAATGTCATGCCGGGCAGGATGAAATGCATGACCGACAGGAATATCACGCCCAGCGAAATCGCGACCAGCAGCCGCGCAAACGCGAAGCGGATAGACTGCAACGCTTCGGTCCCATAAACACCAACGGCGATCATGCCGGTCTGTAACGCAAGGGCAAAACTCAGCAGCGGGCCGGTGCGATTGAGGATATAATCGACCTCCATACCAATCTGGCGCGCGCGCAATATCCAGCCGCCCTCCGCCGCCGCCGCCAGCAGGAAGAAATCCAGCAGGCCGAGCAGCAGCACGGCATGGGGAACATAATGTTTGAACAGCCTGATCATCGTGCGCCTGGTCCTGCCAGCCCGCGGGAGGATGCGGACCCTGTCTGTCGGATTTTGCTTTACACGTGGGTGTAAGCATTTCCGACAGGGCCGTCACAATGACCGGAAAAGACAAATAAATTCTGAAGACGCCTTTGGCGTAGGAGCATCGCGATTACGCGAAAAGAAAAGAGCGGCTAAAGCAATTTCCAGTCAGATGGACTCATCTGAAGGTTAAGAATCGCGGCAACCAAAGGCTCTAACCGCCCTTTTCATCAATCCTTAATCTCGGACCAGATGTCCTTGATCTTGGTGAAGAAACCGCTGGTTTGCGGACATTCCTCGCCCGTCTCCGTCTCGCGGAAGGCTTCCAGCAATTCGCGCTGGCGGGCCGAAAGCCGCGTCGGCGTCTCGACGTCGATCTGCACCACGATATCCCCATGACCGCGCCCGTTGAGCACGGGCATGCCCGCGCCGCGCTGGCGCAGTTGCTTGCCCGACTGAATGCCCGCCGGAATGCGGATTTCCTGTCGCGACCCATCCAGCCCCGGCACTTCGATGCTGCCGCCCAGTGATGCAGTCGTAAAGCTGACCGGCACACGACAGAAAAGCGTGGTGCCGTCGCGCTCAAATACCGCATGGCGCTTCACGTGCAGGAATATGTAGAGGTCGCCCGCTGGTGCGCCGCGCGCGCCCGCTTCTCCCTCACCCGTCAGGCGAATGCGCGTTCCTTCATCGACACCCGCCGGGATATTGACCGACAGCGACTTGTGCTTGTCGATACGACCGTCTCCCCGGCAGGACCGGCAGGGGCTGTCGATCACCTGACCTGCGCCCTGACAGGACGGACAGGTTCGTTCGACTACGAAAAAACCCTGCTGCGCCCGCACCTGACCATGGCCCTTGCAGGTGCCGCAGGTCTTTACACCCGTGCCCGGCTGCGCGCCCGATCCGTCGCAGGTGTCGCAGGGCGCCGATACCTCGATGTCGATCTCGGTCGATTTGCCATGATAGGCCTCGTCGAGCGTGATCTCCATGTCGTAGCGCAGGTCCGCGCCGCGCCGGTTTGCCTGCCGCTGACCACCACCGCCGCCAAAGCCGGACTGGCCGAAGATCGTCTCGAATATATCGCCCAGATCAGAAAAACCGCCCTGCCCGCCGCGACCGCCGCCAAAACCGCCCGGACCGCCATTCTGGAAGGCCGCATGGCCGAACCGGTCATAGGCCGCGCGCTTCTGCGGGTCTTTCAGGCATTCATAGGCCTCGGATACGGCCTTGAACTTCGCCTCGCTGTCGGTACACCCTCCGTTTTTGTCCGGGTGATATTTCATCGCCAGCTTGCGATAGGCGCTCTTGATGACGCCAGCATCCGCCGTGCGTTCGATCTCAAGCAGTTCATAAAAATCGGTCTGGGTCGTCATATTGCCCCCGGCGGCTTCTTTTCGCCGTCACCCTGTAAAAACAGAAATGACGGCGAAAAGAGCATCACCTTATGCCTTGTTGTCGTCTACTTCCGAAAATTCGGCGTCGACTACATCGTCATCGGCCTTCGGCGCTTCCGCATCGGGCGAGGCCGCGCTGGCCTGTTCCTTCTCATAGATCGCCTGGCCCAGCTTCATGGCAACAGTGGCCAGATCCTGCGCCTTGGTCTTCATCGCCTCGACATCGCCGCCTTCGACAGCCGCCTTGGTGTCGGCGATCGCCGCCTCGATCTCGGACTTGAGGGCAGCGTCCACCTTGTCGCCATGCTCTTCGATCTGCTTTTCGGTGGTGTGAACCAGACTTTCGGCGTTGTTCTTCGCTTCGGCCCCTTCACGACGCTTCTTGTCCTCTTCGGCGAAGCGCTCGGCATCCTTGACCATCTGATCGATGTCGGAGTCGGACAGACCGCCCGACGCCTGAATGCGAATCTGCTGTTCCTTGCCGGTGCCCTTGTCCTTGGCGGACACGTTGACCAGACCGTTGGCGTCGATGTCGAAGGTCACTTCAACCTGCGGAACGCCGCGCGGTGCGGGCGGAATGCCGATCAGGTCGAACTGACCCAGCAGCTTGTTGTCCGCCGCCATTTCACGCTCGCCCTGGAAGACGCGGATGGTCACGGCCTGCTGATTGTCATCAGCCGTCGAGTAGACCTGGCTCTTCTTCGCAGGAATGGTGGTGTTGCGGTCGATCATGCGGGTGAACACGCCACCCAGCGTCTCGATGCCCAGCGATAGCGGAGTCACGTCGAGCAGCAGCACGTCCTTGACGTCGCCCTGAAGCACGCCCGCCTGAATGGCGGCGCCCATGGCGACGACTTCGTCAGGATTCACGCCGGTGTGCGGCTCCTTACCGAAGAATTCCTTCACGGCCTCGCGCACCTTGGGCATGCGGGTCATGCCGCCAACCAGCACCACTTCGCTGATCTCGCTCGCCGAAACGCCTGCGTCGGCCATCGCCTTCTTGCAGGGTTCCATCGTGCGCTTGATGAGGTCCGCCACCAGCTTCTCCAGGTCGGAGCGGGTGATGTTCTTCACCAGATGCTTGGGACCATTCTGGTCGGCAGTGATGAAGGGCAGGTTGACCTCGGTCGACTGGGCCGAAGACAATTCGATCTTCGCTTTCTCGGCCGCTTCCTTCAGACGCTGAAGGGCCAGCTTGTCCTTGGTGAGATCAATGCCTTCGACCTTCTTGAAATCGTCGGCCAGGAATTGCACGACCTTGGCGTCGAAATCCTCGCCGCCCAGGAAGGTGTCGCCGTTGGTCGACTTCACCTCGAACACGCCATCGCCGATTTCCAGGATGGAGATGTCGAACGTACCGCCGCCAAGGTCATAGACGGCGATGGTCTTGCCGTCCTGCTTGTCGAGGCCATAGGCCAGCGCGGCCGCGGTCGGCTCGTTGATGATGCGCAGCACTTCAAGCCCCGCAATCTGGCCGGCGTCCTTGGTCGCCTGACGCTGGGCGTCGTTGAAGTAGGCTGGAACGGTGATGACCGCCTGCGTCACGGTTTCGCCCAGATAGCTCTCGGCGGTTTCCTTCATCTTCTGAAGAATGAAGGCGGAAACCTGCGACGGCGAATAATCCTGCCCACCGGCCTGGACCCATGCGTCGCCGTTCGGCCCTTTCGAAATCGAATAGGGAACCAGTTCCATGTCCTTCTGGGTCATGGGATCTTCAAAGCGGCGGCCGATCAGGCGCTTCACCGCGAAAATCGTATTGTCGCCATTGGTGACGGCCTGCCGCTTGGCGGGTTGGCCGATCAGACGCTCGCCATCCTTGGTGAACGCAACGATGGAGGGCGTCGTGCGCGCGCCTTCCGCATTTTCGATAACCTTGGGCTTGCCCCCGTCCATGACAGCGATGCAGCTGTTGGTGGTGCCAAGGTCGATACCGATTACTTTAGCCATTATGTCCTCTTTTAACCCCAAATCACATTTTCAGCGGTTGACGGCCCAAATACCTCACGAAAGCGCCAAGGCAAGACCGGTTTGCATGAGGGATATAGGCTCGCTTTCCCTTGGCACAAGAACTCTGCGTGTTTACCTGTGTAAACGACCGGAAACGAGACAGTCATGAAAGGCCTCCCCGCGATGCGTGCCCTCCTCCCTATCGCCGTTCTGGCCTGCCTTGCGCCGCTGGCTGCCTGCGGAGATCCAGCCCCCACCTATGTCGATCAGGCCTGGGTGCGCGTCAGCCCGAACAAGGACAGCCCGTCTGCCGGTTATTTCACGGTGCATGGCGGCGATGTCGCGACGACGCTGCGCGGCGTGCTGACCGACCGGGCGATTCGGGTGGAAATGCATGAAAGCGTGAAGGGCGATAACGGCGTCATGTCGATGAAGCCGATCGACAGCGTGGAGATTCCCGCCAAGGGCACGGTCGCCTTTGCGCCCGGCGGTAAACATCTCATGTTGTGGAATCTCAACCAAGATGCGGTGGACCAGGGCAAAATGCCGATGACCTTCCTCTTTTCCAATGGCGACCGAATCATCGTCGATGCCGTGGTGCAGAAGCCCGGAGCCGCGCCATCCCCTGCCAACCCCGCGCCCGTTGACAACAGCGCTGCAAAACCGCAGGACCATGCCGACCATTGAGCAGCCGGGCACTGACGCAGGAGGAAGTGACCCTCGCCCGCTCAATATTCGGCGAGGCGATCGCCTATGATCGCGTCCGTATCCACAATCGTAAATGGTGGCCCTTTCAACCGCGCCGGGTAACGATGGCGCCCGACGGCGACCTGTGGTTCCATCCGCAGGGTGGCCTCTATTGCGATGATTTCTGCGCCAGCCCCCTGAATATCCAGGGTCTTTTCATCCACGAGATGACCCATGCCTGGCAGGCGCAACGGGGTGGAAAATGGTATCTGCCGCTGATGCGTCACCCCTTCTGCCGCTATGATTACACAATGCAGCCGAGCAAGCCCTTCGCCCGCTACGGGCTGGAGCAACAGGCCGAAATCGTGCGCCACGCCTTCCTGATGCGGCAGGGCCTCGTCCTGTCCAACCTACCGCCATTGTCGGCATATGAAGCGATCCTGCCATTTCGGACGCGATAAAGCCCTGCCCCGTTCGGGAACGGGACAGGCTTCGACAGGCTCAGTTCGAATGAAAAAGACCCGCGCGGATCAGTCCGGTTTCTTCGCCACGCCGACCAGCGCCGGGCGGAGCAGGCGGTCCTTGATCATGTAGCCAGACTGCATTTCGGTCAGGATCGTTCCCGGCTCGGCATCAGCGGAGGGGACTTCCAGCATCGCCTGATGCTTGTTCGGGTCGAGTGGTTCACCCACCGACACCAGCTTTTCAATGCCGTTCTTGCGGAACACGCTTTCCAACTCGCGGCCGGTCGCCTCAAGCCCTGTGACCAGCCCCTTCCATTGCTCATCCTCGCGCAGATCGGCAGGGATCATGGACAGGGCGCGCCCCATATTGTCGGCGACCGACAATATGTCGCGTGCAAAAGCGGTCGACGCATAGGCCCGCGCGTCCGCCAGTTCCTTTTCCAGCCGGCGGCGCACATTCTGCGTCTCGGCATGGGCATAGAGCACGTCCTGCTTCGCGACGGCCACTTCCTCTTCCAACGCGGCGAGGCGCTCGGTCACTGCGTCAGCTGCGGGGGATGCATCCTCGGGCAACTCGTCCACGATTTCGCTATTTTCCAGGTTGTTGTTGTCTTGTGTCATCTCATCAATCTCGACAGCGTCTGTGCGGTGAAGTCCACCATTGGTATTACGCGGGCATAATTCAAGCGGGTTGGGCCGATCACACCGACCACGCCGACCACCCGGCCGTCCACTCCACGATAAGGGGCGGCTATGACCGAAGAACCCGACAGGGAAAAGAGCTTGTTTTCCGATCCGATGAAGATTTTGGTCGCGCTGCCCGCCAGCGCGCCCTCCAGCAGACGTGCAATATCCTGCTTTCCCTCCAACTCGTCCAGCAGGTTGCGGACCCGCTCCAGGTCGCTGGCGGTCCCCTCATCGATCAGGTTCGCCTGCCCCCGCACGATCAGCACCGGGCGATTCTCCGCGTCGCTCGACCAGATGGCGATGCCGCGTTCCACCAGTTCGCGGGCTGCGCCCTGAAGCGCCGACTGATCGGCCTCCAACTCGCGGCTCAGCGCCACGCCCGCTTCACGCAGGGTAAGTCCCGCAAAGCGCGCCGACATATAATTCGCCGCTTCGTTCAGCGTCGCGGGCAGCACATTGCCCGGCAGGTCGACGACGCGATTCTCGACCGATCCGTCCTGCCCGACCAGCACAGCCAGCGCCTGCCGTTCGTTGAGCGGCACGAAACCGAACTGGCGCAGCAAGGGATCGCGCTTGGGCACCATGACGATCCCGGCACAGGCGGACAGGCCGGACAGGGCCACCGTCGCCGCCGACAGCGCCTCCTCGATCCGTCCGCCCTCCGCTATGCCCGTCTCGATAGCCCGACGTTCCTCGGCCGATGGCTCCGCAGCCTGCATCATGCCATCGACAAACAGGCGCAGCCCCGTTTCGGTCGGCATTCGTCCGGCGGAGGTGTGCGGTGCCGCCAGCAGGCCCAGCTCCTCCAGATCCTGCATGACGTTGCGGATGGAGGCAGGCGACAGGCTCAGCGTCGCCAGCTTGCTGACGGTGCGCGATCCCACGGGCAAGCCCGTGCCCAGATAGCTTTCAACCACCAGCCGAAAGACATCGCGCGCGCGCTCGTTCAATTCGCTGATCGGGGTGACGGGCATGACCATGATCTAGTCGTTGCACCCCACGCACTCAAGCGGGGCGAGCATCGTCACGCGACGATCGCGTCGATCGCCGTCGCCATGTCCACGTCCCGCTGCGACAAACCGCCCGCATCATGCGTGGTCAACACTATGTCCACGCGATTATAGACATTCGACCATTCGGGATGATGATCGGCCTTCTCCGCCAACAGGGCGACCTGCGCCATGAAGCCGAAAGCCTGAACGAAATCCGTAAAGGTGAAAAGGCGACGGATGCCATCCGGATCGCTCACGCTGGTCCATTCAGGCAGGGTCGCCAAGGCCACCGCACGCTCTGCATCCGTCAATTTGCTGATCATCGGTCGCGTGCATCCTTTGCCATTTTTTCGTTTCGCGCGCCTCGCGCTTTGCCCTATGTCGCAGCGATGCCTACCAACGGTCAACCATCGCGCTTTGCTCCCACCGCGCAGGAAATAGAAACGCTCGCTCTTGAAGCGCTTTCGCGCCTGCCGGAGCCATTCCGCGCGCACCTGTTTAACGTGGCCCTGTTCATCGAGGAGTTTGCCGCTGCTGACGTGCTGGCGGAAATGGACATCAACGATCCTTTCGGCCTCACCGGCCTTTATTCGGGGCGTCCCGTGGGGCAGGAAGCGCAAAGCGGCGACCTTCCCCCTTCCATATATTTGTTTCGCCGCCCGCTGCTGGATGAATGGGTGGAAACCGGCGTGGCACTTGCGGACCTCATCACCCATGTCGTGGTGCATGAAGTCGGCCATCATTTCGGCCTGTCGGATCTCGACATGCACGTCCTGGAGGACATGGTCGCATCGTGATCGGGGTGCAGTCCCCTGCCTTGAAAATGTCCGGCCTGAAAATGTCCGGACTCGCCTGCCTGCGTGGTGGACGAATCTTGTTCCATGGCCTGGACCTTTCCCTTGGCGCCGGTGAAAGTGCGTTGCTCACCGGGCCGAACGGCATCGGAAAATCCAGCCTGATGCGCCTGTGTGCGGGGCTTTTGACGCCTTTTGCCGGAACGATCGACCGCATCGGCGGCGTCGCCCTCAGCGACGAGCGCCTTGCACTAGACCTGGACCGGACGCTGGAGGAGGCTCTGGGTTTCTGGGCGGGGATCGACGGCGCGGAAGCGTGGGTCGACGCGGCGCTCGATGCACTGGCGCTCGGCGCGCTGCGCGCTGTACCCGTCCGGATGCTCTCGACCGGGCAGCGCAAGCGCGCGATGCTGGCGCGGATCATGGCATCGGGCGCGACGATCTGGCTGCTCGACGAACCTGCCAACGGCCTGGACTCTGCATCGGTCGACTTGCTCGGCGTGATTGTGTCGGCTCATCTCGCCGATGGCGGCATCGTCGTCGCCGCCTCGCACCAGCCGCTCCCGCTCATGGCGCCCGTGATGATCGACCTCCTCGCCTATCAGCCGGTGGAGCCATGAAGACGTTTCGCCTGATCGTTGCGCGCGACCTTCACGCGGCGTGGGCGTCTGCGGGCCTCTGGTTGCCGGTGGCTTTCCTGTTGCTGGTCGCCAGCCTCTATCCCTTCGCCATCGGGCCGGACACAGCCCTGCTGGCACGCACGGGCGGCGGCATGTTGTGGATCGCCGCCTTGCTCGCCAGCCTGTTGCCGATCGACCGGCTGATCGCCCCCGACCGGGATTCGGGCGTTCTGGATCAATTGTCGCTGCGCGGTGTCGGAGAGGAAACTATCATCATTGCCAAGCTGGTGGCCCATTGGCTGGGCTTTGGTCCGCCGTTGATGCTGGCCACTCTGCCCGCCGCCGCGCTGCTGAAACTGGATGGCGCCACGATCATCCTGCTGGAAGCGGGGTTGCTGATCGGTACCCCCGCCCTTGCCGCACTCGCCCTGCTGGTCGCGACCCTGACTGCGGGCCTGCGGTCGAGCGGTGCTTTGGCGGGTCTGCTAGCCCTGCCGTTGGCGGTGCCATTGCTCATATTCGGCGCCGGAACGCTGGGCGACGGCAGCGGCGCCGCGCTCAAATGGCTGGGCGCGGCCTCGCTGTTGCTGGTGGCACTCACCCCTATTGCCGGTGGCGCAGCTATCCGGGCAGGACGCGAATAAAGGCTTGCCAGATTCTATTGACGACATCGGTGGAAACTGGCAGTTGCCCACGCCCAGGCGGGTGTAGCTCAATGGTAGAGCTTTTGCTTCCCAAGCAAGTGACGAGGGTTCGATTCCCTTCACCTCCCGAAACAGGGGCGTCCGCTTCTCCCGCGCGGCCATCAGTATCTCCTGATGCTCGGCCCCGGCAAGCAGCACCGTTTGCTCGCGCGATTCAGCCAGCAGTATCGCGGCCTCATCCGCTTCCATTGCCAGGTTGAACAGGCGCTTGTCAGCCTGCATTGCTGCGGGGCTGTTGGCCGCGATCGTCCGCGCCAGCACCAGCGCCTCGGCATGGGGGTCAACGGCCGTCCGCGTGACCACACCAAGACGCGCTGCCTCCTCCCCGCTGATCGTCCGCCCGGTATAGGTCAGTTCGCGCGCCACATCGTCGCGCACAACGCCCCGAAACAACGCAATCCCGGCGACATCGGGCACCAATCCCCAGCGTGCCTCCAGCACCGCCAGTTTGGCATCCGGCGCGGCGATACGGATATCCGCGCCCATCATGATCTGAAACCCCGCGCCCAGCGCCACGCCATGCACCGCCGTGATCACCGGCATGGGCAGTGTCCGCCAACCCCAGGCGATCTGCTGCACCCGATTGGCGATGCCGTGCGTGCGCGGCATCAGGTCGGGTAACTGGCCACTCGCGAACATCGACAGGTCCAGCCCCGCACAAAAGCCATCCCCCTCGCCCGATAGGACCACACAGCGCACGCCCGGCATCGCCCCCAGCCGCGCGATGGCGTTGATGATCGCATCAAACTGGTCGTCATCCAGCGCATTCAGCCGCTCGGGCCGCGCCAGTTTCACGTCCGCCACGCCATCCGCCAGGTCGATCCTCACCCGATCCGCCATTTTTCTTACATCTCCTGCTTGCAAGCCCGCTGGACTTGTCCAAAGGGGTAGGTAGCGCCGCCCCGATTTGCAACGCAAGCCCGACTGGATCGCATGGATACGCCCACCGCGCCGACGCCGACCTCGCACTATTTCACGTCGCTGCGGACCAGGCTGCACTATCTCGACTGGGGAAACAGTGCTGCGCCGCTGCTGGTGCTGGTGCATGGTGGGTTCGATCATGGACGTAGCTGGGACTGGACTGCCCGCGCCCTATCGAAAGACTATCATGTCATCGTCCCCGACCTGCGTGGGCATGGCGACAGCGGCTGGTGCAATGACGGCGGCTATGCAATGCACCATTATATCTATGATCTGGCGCAACTCATCGCGTTACAGGGGCGCGATCCGGTGACGATCGTGGGTCATTCACTGGGCGGATCGATCAGCCTGCGCTACGCTGGACTGTTCCCGGAAAAGGTCGCAAAACTGGTAGCAATTGAGGGGTTGGGCATGGCGCCCGCCATCGTCCAGCAGCAACAGGCCAAATCCCCGCCGGAACGCTGGCTCAACTGGATAGAGGAACGCCGCGCCAGCGCCAGCAAACCGCATCGCCCATATCCGACGATCGAGGCCGCAATCGGCCGGATGCGCGAGCGCAACGAGTTTTTGTCGCTGGAACAGTCCCTGCATCTCACCATCCACGGCACCAACAGGAATGAGGATGGCAGCTATAGCTGGAAGTTTGATCCCTATCTGAAGACCGCTCCGCCACACGGCTCGCTCGACGAGCAATTGCCCGAATTCTGGAGCCAAATCACCTGCCCCGTTCTGCTGTGTCTTGGCCTGGACAGTTGGGCGTCCAACCCAATGAAGGACGGCCGCGCCGCCCACTTCACCGATGCCCGTCTGGTCGAGTTCGCCGATGCAGGCCATTGGCTGCATCATGACCAGTTCGAAAAGTTCATCGAGGAATTGCGCGCGTTCCTTTGAGGCTTCAGCCCCCAACCCAATCCTTCGAAGCAATCCCCTGCGCGTAAAGCAGCACCGACAGGTCGCCATGCACAATCTCCGCGTCGGCTGCGGCACGGGTCTTGGGCTTGGCATGATAGGCGACGCCCAGCCCTGCCCCTTCGATCATCGGAATGTCGTTGGCGCCGTCGCCCACCGCCAGCGTCAGCGCGCGATCGATACCACCCGCGATCGCCGCCTCCAGTTCCGCACGCTTGCGGGCCGCGTCGACGATGGGTTCCGACACGGTCCCGGCCAGCAGGCCACCCTCAATGTTCAGCACGTTGGCGACCGCGCGGTGAAAGCCCAGCTCTTCGGCAACAGGCCCGGTGAAGCGGGTGAAGCCGCCCGATACCAGCAGTGCCTGCGCGCCGCGTGCCCGCATAGTGCCGACCAGCGCCTTTGCGCCGCCCATGACCCGTACCCGCTCGACACGGCACTGGTCGATCGCCGCATCGTCCAGCCCCTTGAGCAGCGCGACGCGGGCATGGAGCGCTCCGGCAAAATCCAGTTCGCCCTGCATCGCCCGCTCGGTGATCTCGGCGATCTGCGCCTTGATCCCGGCATAGTCGGCCAGTTCGTCGATACACTCGACGGTGATCATGGTCGAATCCATGTCGGCGATCAGCAGTGCCTTTTCGCGGGTGGCAACCGGCTGGACGATCAGGTCCACGCCCTGCCCGATGCCTGCCAGCACGTTGCGCGCGGCGACAGGATCAGCGGCAAAGAAAAGGTCGGAGGCCTTGCCCGCGTCCAGCCATGCATGATGCTCCGGCGCGCATCCCGCTGCGGCCAGCCGATTCATGCCGTCGGCAATATCCGCTTCCGCAAGCGAGCTGCTTGCCACTAAGGTCGCGACGAACATGGACACTCCTGAACCTCAAAACGACGAATCCCGTCCGCCGGTCGCGCTTATTGCCGGGCCGACCGCCAGCGGCAAGAGCGCGCTAGCGGTTGCGTTGGCGCAAAAGGCTGACGGCATCGTGATCAATGCCGACGCCAGTCAGGTCTATGCCGATCTTTCCGTCCTGTCGGCGCGTCCGACGGACGAAGAGATGGCGGACGCCCCCCATCGCCTGTTCGGCCATATCGACGGAGCGCAGGCATGCACCGCCGCGCGCTGGGCGGAGGAAGCCCGCCAGGAAATTGCCAAAGCCCATGCGACGGATAAGCTGCCGATACTGGTCGGTGGAACCGGGCTATACCTGCGGACGCTGCTGGACGGGATCGCGCCGATTCCAGACATAGCCCCCGACATCCGCGCCATTGCCCGCGCACTACCGGTTGCGACGGCCCATGCGGCATTGACGCGGGAAGACCCAGAAGCCGCCGCGCGACTGGCCCCCGCCGACACCACCCGCGTCGCCCGCGCGTTGGAAGTCGTGCGTTCCACAGGCCGTCCACTGGCCGAGTGGCAGCGCGACAAACAGGGCGGAATTGGCGCGACCATCACGCTGCGCCCCATGCTGCTGCTGCCTCCGCGCGACTGGCTGATTGCGCGTTGCGACCGAAGATTCGATCAGATGGTCGAGGGTGGCGCAGTCGAGGAAGTGCGACATCTGCTGGCCCGCCACCTCAATCCCGACCTGCCGGTTATGCGCGCCATCGGTGTTCGCGAAATCACCGCCTGGCTGGCAGGTGAGATCGACCGGGACGCCATGCTGGAACGGGGCCGCACTGCCACCCGCCAATATGCAAAGCGGCAATATACCTGGTTCGCCAACCAGCCCCCCGCCCATTGGCTGCGTGAGAATAGAGAGATTGATGCTAAAATCATTGATAAATTAGCAATTAAATTACAACTTTAGATATTGACTTGCCATTATATAACAAATAGAGGCTGCCATCTTGCTATCGCGGGGCGGCTGGCGCAAAGGCGCTGCCTTGGTTTTTTACGGGAAGGACGTAACGTGGCCGAAAAGAGCGGCGCGGACATATTGTGCGAATGCCTGGTCGATCTGGGCGTCGAGGTCGTGTTCGGCTATCCGGGCGGCGCCGTGCTGCCCATCTATGATGCGCTCTACAACCACCCGAAGATCAAGCATGTGCTGGTCCGCCACGAACAGGGCGCGACCCATATGGCGGAGGGTTATGCCCGCTCCACCGGCAAGCCCGGTGTCGTTCTCGTCACCTCTGGTCCCGGCGCGACCAATGCCGTCACCGGCATCACCGACGCGCTGATGGATTCGATCCCGATGATCGTCATCACCGGCCAGGTCCCCACGCAGTTGATCGGCACCGACGCTTTTCAGGAGGCCGACACCGTCGGCATCACGCGTCATTGCACCAAGCATAATTATCTGGTGAAGGACCCGCGCAAGCTGGCCGGCATCATTCATGAAGCCTTTCATATCGCCACCACCGGTCGCCCTGGCCCGGTCGTCATCGACATTCCCAAGAATGTCCAAATCGCGACCGCGCCCTATGCGCGGCCCGAACCGGTCCAGCACGCCAGCTATCGCCCGCAGGTCAAGGCCGATCCGGCCACGATCGACGCGGCCGTCGAAATGCTGGCTGCGGCCGAGCGTCCGATCCTCTATACCGGCGGCGGCGTCATCAATTCGGGACCGGAAGCCTCCGCGCTGTTGCGTGAACTGGCCGCGATCACCGGCGCGCCCGTCACTTCGACCCTGATGGGTCTGGGCGCCTTCCCCGCCTCCTCCGACCAATGGTTGGGGATGCTGGGGATGCATGGCACCTATGAGGCCAATTTTGCGATGAACCGCGCCGATCTGATCCTGTGCGTCGGCGCACGCTTCGACGATCGTGTGACGGGCCGGCTGGACGCCTTTGCGCCCCATGCCCGCAAGGTCCATATCGACATCGACCGCAGCTCCATCAACAAGATCGTCGAGGTCGATGTTGCCGTCGTCGCCGATGTCGGCAACGCCCTCGCCGATATCATCGCCCTGTGGAAGACGCGCGGCCATGAAAAGGCGGACCTGTCCGACTGGTGGGCGCGGATCGAGGGTTGGCGCGCGCGCAAGAGCCTGGACTATGCCGAGGGCGGGACCGAGATCATGCCCCAGCGCGCGATCGCCGACCTGTTCACCGCCACCCGCGGTCAGGATGTCATCATCACGACCGAGGTTGGCCAGCATCAGATGTGGGCGGCGCAGCATTTCCATTTTGACGATCCCAACAAATGGCTGACGTCGGGTGGTCTGGGCACGATGGGTTATGGCTTCCCCGCCGCCATCGGCGCGCAGATGGGCAATCCCGACAGTCTGGTCGTGTGCATCGCGGGCGACGCCTCGGTCCAGATGAACATTCAGGAAATGGGCACGGCCAGCCAGTATCGCCTGCCGGTCAAGCTGTTCATCCTGAACAATGAATATATGGGCATGGTCCGCCAGTGGCAGGAACTGACTTATGAAAGCCGCTATTCCAACAGCTATTCCGACAGCCTTCCCGATTTCGTGAAGCTGGGCGAGGCCTATGGCTGGACCGGCATTCGTATCGAGGGGATGGACGATCTGGAACCGGGCATCAGGCAGATGCTGGAAACGCCCGGTCCGGTGATCGTCGACTGCCGCGTGGCGAAGCTGTCCAACTGCTTCCCCATGATCCCGTCGGGGGCTGCGCACACCGAAATGTTGCTGGATCCCAGTCATGTGGGCGGCACCATGTCGGACGAGGCGAAGGCGCTGGTGTGATGGCCATTTTGTGACCGGACATCTCAAACTCCGCATCCATGTAACGGAACCCTGGGATTTCGAACGCATCGCGGGCAATGCAGAATTGACCGGCTGGACAACCGACCATGCCGATCCAGACAATGAGGAATGGGAAGTGCATCTCGACCAGGGTTTCGACTATCATGAGCGGCGGATCGGCCGCCTGCTGGTCGGGCCGCGCTATGTCGGCGAACATCTCGACAGGGTGCATGACGCCGTGGTCGGGTTCCCTGCCCGCCTCGCCCACCGCCAGGATAATGGCTGGCATTACGCCTTCATCGGTATGTTGTCGTTGAACCAAGATGACATTCATGCCGCACCGGACAGCGAAACGGACATCTGATGCATATTCAGGAAGAATTCAGCCAGCGACATGTCCTGTCGCTGACGGTCTCTAACGAGGCGGGCATCCTTGCGCGGATCGCGGGCCTGTTCACGGCGCGCGGCTATAATATCGACAGCCTGACCGTGGCGGACATCACCCCCGACCACAGCGTCAGCCGCATCACCATCGTCACCAACGGCCCGCCCAAGGTGATCGACCAGATCATCGCGCAACTCGACCGCCTCGTATCCGTTCACAAGGTCACGGATCTTTCCGAGAACGGTCCTTATGTCGAACGCGAACTGGCGCTGGTGAAGGTCGCGGGCACGGGTGAAGACCGGATCGAGGCACTGCGGCTTGCCGACGTGTTCCGCGCCAAGGTGGTCGACACGACGATCGAAAGTTTCATCTTCGAGATTACCGGCCCGACCGACAAGATCGACACTTTCGTCGCGCTGATGCGCCAGATCGGCCTGGTTGAGGTTGGCCGGACCGGCGTCGTCGGCCTTGTCCGGGGCAAGAGTCCTATCTGAACCCAAGTTTGCCAAAGTTTAAGCGTCGCATCCGGCGGCGCGCTGTTTTCCACCACTTAAGTCTAACGCCTCCCGTATGGGAGGACGAGAAGGGAATGTTCCAATGCGTGTTTATTATGATCGTGACGCAGACATCGGCCTGATCAAGGGCAAGAAGATCGCCATCGTCGGCTATGGCAGCCAGGGCCATGCCCATGCCCAGAACCTGCGCGACAGCGGCGTTGCCGAAGTCGCCATAGCCCTGCGTCCCGGCAGCGCCACCGCCAAGAAGGCCGAAGGCGCCGGTTTCAAGGTGCTCAGCAACGCCGATGCCGCCAAGTGGGCCGACATCGTCATGATCCTGGCCCCCGATGAGCATCAGGCCGCCATCTATGCCGACGACCTGCACGCCAACATGAAGCAGGGCGCCGCCCTTGCCTTCGCCCATGGCCTGAACGTCCATTTCGGCCTGATCGAGCCGCGCGCCGACCTCGACGTGTTCATGATCGCGCCCAAGGGTCCGGGCCACACCGTCCGCAGCGAATATGTGCGCGGCGGCGGCGTCCCCTGCCTCATCGCTATCGCGCAGGACGCAACCGGCAACGCGCATGACGTCGCCCTATCCTACGCTTCCGCCGTTGGTGGTGGCCGTTCGGGCGTCATCGAGACGACCTTCAAGGAAGAGTGCGAAACCGACCTGTTCGGCGAGCAGGCCGTGCTGTGCGGTGGCCTGTCCCACCTGATCCAGGCGGGCTTCGAAACGCTGACCGAGGCGGGCTATGCCCCCGAAATGGCCTATTTCGAGTGCCTGCACGAAGTGAAGCTGATCGTCGATCTGATGTATGAAGGCGGCATCGCCAACATGCGCTACTCGATCAGCAACACCGCCGAATATGGCGACATCCATACCGGCCCACGGATCATCACCGACGAGACGAAGAAGGAAATGAAGCGCGTGCTGGAAGACATCCAGTCGGGTCGCTTCGTCAAGCGCTTCATCCTCGACAACCGCGCCGGCCAGCCGGAACTGAAGGCCAGCCGCAAGCTCGCCGCCGCGCACCCGATCGAGCAGACCGGCGCCCAGTTGCGCGCCATGATGCCCTGGATCGGCGCCAACAAGCTGGTGGACAAGGACAAGAACTGACATAGAGCTTAAAGGCAGGGCCGCGCCCTAGGGTGCGGCCCTGCCTTTTTTTAGAACATAGCGTTAATCTTGCCGGCATAAATTGCGATGCTCTATATCCCGCTCACAATCGCCGTGATGGCGTTGATTGCAGTCATCATCCTGATCCGGCAGGCATTTATGAACAGGCGGCTGATGGAATATTCGGTCAATCTGGCCGTCAATCTTCACGCACAGCAAATGTCCGCCACTTTAAGGCCGACCAGATCCTTGCCCGGCGTCATCCGCCCCGACCTGATCGCCAGCCTGACGACTACGCGCAACCGGCTCGGCACGGTCGGCTTCGCCATCGAATCCATGCTCCTGCAAACTGTACGGCCCGCGTCGATACAATTATATATTTCAGATGCCGTAGAACCTTCTGAAATTCCGGATTATCTTCATCAATTACAGGATTATGGTCTGCGGATAAATTTCGTGCCGGACATTGGGCCTCATACGAAATTAATTTATGCTCTTCGTGATTTTCCCGGTCATTACATCATGACCCTGGATGATGATTTCTATCACCCGGTCAACAGCGTGGAAGCCCTACTCAGGACCGGGCAGGCCGCGCCCAACGCCATCGTCGGCAATTGGGTTCGTCAATTGAAGATGAACCCGGCAGGTCGGATAAAAAGGGCGAAAAGCGGCAAGCTGGTCACGACCAAGAAACAGGTCCGTGAAATCGACTGCGCGTGTCCTGCCTTGAAGATAGGCTATGATTTCTTTGCTTACGGAACCAGCGGCATCCTGTATCCCCCCGCCTGCATGGACGACAGGGCAATGGATGTCGACACGTTCCGCAGACTCTGCCCGACCGAGGATGATATCTGGTTCAAGGCCATGAGCCTGCTGCGGGATACGCCCGTCGCGGCCACCAACCTGGGCCATTCGCCAAAACATCATTGCCTTACAGGCAGCCAAGCGGTGGCGTTACGTCACCAAAATTACAATGCCGCTGCCGCAACTGATCGTCAGTTTGCCGCCGTTTTCGAGCATTTCGATCTGTATGAACGGCTCAAGTTACTGAAAAAGCGCCCTTTCTAAATCGCCCCAAAGGCCCTCGATCACCCCATAGTTACGAACGATGTGTTTCACGCTTCACCTCTGGAACTTGTCACGGACGTTGCTATTCTTCGCAGCGTCCCTTGATCGTTTCTGGAGAGCTGTTCGCATGCGCAAGATTCTCATCCCCGCCGCCGCCCTGATCGCCATTGCCGGCGGCTCCGTCCTCATCGCCCAGGCGCCCACGGCCGCGCCCGGCTCCAAGGACGCGACCAAGGTCACGGGCGGCACCTACACGATCGACGGGGGCCACACCCAGATCGTCTTCGCCTATGACCATATGGGCTTCACCAATAATATGGGCGTGATCGCGATGCCCACCGGCACGCTGACGCTGGACCCCAAGGCGCCCGCAGCCGCCAAGGTCTCGGTCGACATCCCGGTCGCCAACCTGAAGACCGGCGTTCCCAAGCTCGACGAGCATCTGATGAAACCGGACTTCTTTGACAGCGCCAAATTTCCCACCGCGAAATTCGTCTCCACCGGCGTGAAGCCGGAAGGCGCAACCGGGGCGGAGATCACCGGTAACCTCACCATAAAGGGCGTGACCAAGCCCGTGACGCTGGACGCAGAATTCTATGGCGCAGGCAAAGCCCCGGCGATGATGGGCGGCAAGGAAAATGTCGGCTTCGTTGCCACTGGCACGATCAAGCGCAGCGATTTTGGCATGGGTTATGGCGTGCCGATGGTCGGCGACGCGATCGAACTGAAGATCATCGCCGGTTTCGTGAAGCAGTAAAGGCTTGGGGAGGTTGGTTCAGGCTGGCCTCCCCCTTCCCTCACCCCACACCATAAAAGCGCTGGACGCATCACACTCCCATCCGCTATGTAAAACCCACCATGCAGCGCGCGCTTCTTCCCCTGCTACGACTTACACGCCCTTAGGCGTGGTTTTTCCGTTGTCCTTCGCTTATGGGCAACGTCGATACGCCTAAGGGCATTTTTCGCAGGCACAGATACCACCGGGCGCATTCATGCCGCCCGATAGGCAGAAGAAGTAGTTTCCCCATGATGCTGACCGACCCTTCGCAGAAATATCGATCTTTCCCGCAGGTCGACCTGCCCAACCGGCAATGGCCCGCACAGGTCATCACCGCCCCGCCCCGCTGGCTCTCCACCGATCTGCGCGACGGCAATCAGGCGCTGATCGACCCCATGAACGCAGAAAAGAAGCGCCGCTTCTTCGACCTGTTGCTGAAAGTCGGTGTCAAGGAGATTGAGGTCGGTTTCCCCTCAGCCGGCGCGACCGAGTTCGATTTCATCAGCGGCCTCGTCCAGTCGGACGCCATTCCCGATGACGTGATGGTGCAGGTGCTGACCCAAGCCCGCGGCGACCTGATCGCCACGACCTTCCAGTCGCTCAAGGGCGCGAAGCAGGCAATCGTCCACGTTTATAACGCCGTGTCCCCGGCCTGGCGGCGCATCGTCTTTGGCATGGAACGCCCGCAGATCAAACAGATCGCCGTTGACGCCGCCAAGCTGCTGCGCGATGAAGCCGCCGCCCAGCCGAACACCGACTGGCATTTCGAATATAGCCCGGAAACCTTTTCCACCGCAGAGCTGGAGTTCAGCCTGGAATGTTGTGAAGCGGTGATGGACATATTGATGCCCACGCCGGAAAAGCCGCTGATCCTGAACCTGCCCGCGACGGTGGAGGCGGCGACGCCCAACATCTATGCCGACCAGATCGAATGGATATGCCGCCATATTTCACGCCGCGACAGCGTCGTCATCTCGCTCCACCCGCATAACGACCGCGGCACCGGCGTCGCGGCAGCGGAACTGGGCCTGATGGCAGGCGCCGATCGTGTCGAAGGCTGCCTGTTCGGCAATGGCGAGCGCACCGGCAATTGCGACATCGTGACCGTTGCGCTCAACATGTACACGCAGGGGATCAACCCGGAACTGGACTTCTCCGACATCGATGAAGTCATTCAGACAGTCGAATATTGCAATCAGTTGCCCGTCCATCCACGCCATCCCTATGCGGGAGAACTGGTGTTCACCGCCTTTTCCGGTAGCCATCAGGACGCGATCAAGAAGGGCTTTGCCGCGCAGGATGCGCGCAACGACCTCATCTGGGACGTGCCCTATCTGCCGATCGACCCCAAGGATCTGGGCCGCGATTATGAAGCGGTGATCCGCGTGAACAGCCAGTCGGGCAAGGGCGGCGTCGCCTGGGTGTTGGAGCAAGACAAGGGACTGAAACTGCCCAAGCGGATGCAGGCCGATTTCAGCCGCGTCGTCCAGGGTGTCGCCGACAGCACCAGCCGCGAACTCAACGCCGCCGACATCTGGAGCGCATTCGAGGCGCATTATCGCCTTGGCACCGACCAACCCTATCGCCTGATCGACTATCATGAGAGCGGCGCGGCGGGCGACCGGATCTTCACCGGCAAGATCGGCTATCAGGGCGGCGAGCGCAGCGTTTCCGGGCGTGGCAACGGACTGCTCTCCAGCGTACTGGCCGCGTTGCGCGATGAGTTCGGCGTGGAACTGGAGATCGCCGATTATAGCGAACATGCGGTCGGCGCGGGCAGCGATGTCAACGCCGCCGCCTATGTCGAATGCCGCACGCCCGATGGCCGCACCGTCTTTGGCGTGGGCACCGACAGCGATGTGGCGACCGCCTCGGTCAAGGCGGTGTTGTCGGCCGCCAACGGGCTGACCGTAAGGGCCTGACACACGACAACACACCGCGCCGCTATCACCCCGCCAATCTGGCGCGGGTGATAGCGGCGCAATTGCAGAAAATCTCCGAGATCAAGCGGGCACCCATTCTGATCACCTGAACAGGACGCATCCGGAACAACATTCGGATATAAGAGTTGATCCATCCAGTTTGTTAGACACGGAAAACAACGTGATGGCAGTGGAGGGATTTCAGCGGACGCGCGTTGCGCTTTGCGCATTGATTGTGTCCTTGATACTTGCGGTTAATACGGCAGAATCTCAGGAAATCGACGCAGCCCATGTGGGAATGGATCAGATCATATCCGATGATCTTCCTGCATTTCCTTCACATATGGCCGACCAGCCTCTTGATCTTTCCTTCAACCTTGCTTCCCTGAATCCCGAGCAAACCTCGCTTGCGCCTGCGCAGATTCAAGGTCCGGCCAATATCGAAATGGTCGCGCCTACGAACGATGGCGAACGTTACAGATCTTTGGGCAGTCGGATGGGCGCGGCCAAATGGGAGGCGCTCGGCCTGTTCGCTTATATCACCGCGTCCCAGGCCTATTGGACGGATGCAACGACATCCTTCCATTTCAAGGATGAAGGCTGGTTTGGCAAGAATACCAATAATCTGGGCATCGACAAACTGACCCACGCCTTTAACGCCTATCTGTTCGCCGAATTTCTGGGCGCGCGCATTGCCCGCAAAAGCGACGACAGGGCCGCTGCCGCGCTTCCCGCCGCGATCATGGCCACAGGTCTCATGTTTTACGGGGAATTGTGGGATGCCCATAAAGTCGACAGCGGATTTTCAGTGCAGGACGTCCTCTTCAATACCGGTGGCGCGGCCTTCTCCGTCTTGCGGCACACAGTGCCGGGGCTGGAGGAAAAGCTCGATTTCCGCCTGCTGATGATGCCCAATTCCAACATCTATACGTTCAAGGGCAAGCGCCATTATGAACAGCAGCGCTTCCTGCTTTCGCTGGAGTTGGCTGGATTCGACGGCTTGAAAAATGGCCCGCTGCGTTTCGTGGAATTACAGGTCGGCTATCGCGGCAAGGACTTCACCAATGCGGATCGGGCTGCCGGAATCACGCCCAGGCGCGACATTTTCTTTGGCGTCGGCCTCAACATCAAGGAACTGTTCTTCAAGGATAGCCGCTCCCGTGTCGGCCGTGCGGTGGCTAGCGGCCTGAATTACTTCCAGATCCCCTATACGGCTGCGCATATCTATTAGCGCGCAGGGTCGCCATTTTTTCTCTCTTTCATTGGCGATTGGGGGTAGAGGCTGCGGCATGACATACGATCATCAAGGCAATATAGTGTGACGCAGCATCAGGTTCATATCATCGGCGGCGGCCTGGCGGGATCGGAGGCCGCATGGCAACTGGCGCAAGCGGGCGTGCGCGTGCGCCTCTCCGAAATGCGCGGCGCCAGTTCGGATGCGGGCGACATGACGGCCGCGCACCAGACCGATGGCCTTGCCGAACTCGTCTGTTCCAACAGCTTCCGCTCCGATGACGCCGACAAAAATGCGGTCGGCCTGTTGCATCAGGAGATGCGCTCGCTCGGTTCACTGGTGATGGGGCAAGCGGGGATTGCCAAGGTACCCGCCGGATCGGCGCTGGCCGTGGATCGCGAGATTTTCTCTGGCGGCGTGACCCGGGCGTTGGCCGAACATCCCAATGTGGAAATCGTGCGCGAACGGATCGACACGCTGCCGTCCGACGGCATGACGATCGTCGCCACCGGCCCGCTCACCGCGCCCGCGCTGGCCGCCAGCATCGGCGAGACGGCGGGCATGGATCATCTCGCCTTTTTCGACGCCATTGCTCCGGTCGTCTATTTCGACAGCATCGACATGGACAAATGCTGGATGGCCAATCGCTGGGACAAGATTGGTCCCGGCGGTGGAGAGGGCAAGGATTATATCAATTGCCCGATGAACAAGGAGCAATATCAGGCCTTCATCCAGGGCCTGCTCGACGGTGAGAAGACCGAGTTCAAACAGTGGGAAACCAACACCCCCTATTTCGAAGGCTGTATGCCGATCGAGGTCATGGCCTCACGCGGGCCGGAGACGCTGCGTCATGGACCGATGAAGCCGATGGGCCTTGACGACCCGCGCACCGGGCGCTGGCCCAACGCGGTCGTCCAGCTACGGCAGGACAATGCGTCGGGCACGTTGTGGAACATGGTCGGCTTTCAGACGAAGCTGAAGCATGGCGCGCAGATCGAACTGTTCCGCACCATTCCGGGTCTGGAAAATGCGGAATTTGCTCGTCTGGGCGGCCTGCATCGCAATACTTTCATCCAAAGCCCCAAGCTGCTGGACCCGACGCTGCGCCTGAAAAACGCGCCGCATATCCGGTTCGCGGGACAGGTGACGGGGTGCGAGGGCTATGTGGAAAGCAGCGCGGTTGGCCTGCTGGCCGGGCGCTTCGCACTGGCGGAGTTGCGGGGCGAGACGCTCACATCTCCGCCCGCCGATACGGCGCTGGGCGCGTTGCTCGGCCATATCATAGGCAATGTCGCGACCGCCGACTATCAACCGATGAACGTCAATTTCGGCCTGTTCCCGCCGATTGAAGATGTGAAGAAAAAGCAGCGCAAGGAAGCCTACACCTCCCGCGCCCGCTCGTCGCTGACGCAGTGGATGAAGGACATGGGGATGGCGGGCCTGGAAACCGCCTGATGCTTCAGCAGCGGCATTTGGCCTGCGGCTTGCGAACCGGGGCGGTTTTCGCAAACTCCTCAGGCGTCAGCTTGCCGTCGCCATTGCCGTCTGCCGCGCCAAAGCGATCCGCTGTGGCAACCGCCCACTCCTCGAACGAGAGGAGGTTGTCATTATCCTTGTCCAGCGCCTTGAACGCCTTGGTCCGGCTGCCCATCATCTCGACGCGGGTGATGACGCCATCGCGGTTCCGGTCGTAGCGGGCGAAGCGGCGCTGCTCCCGGTTTTGGGGTGAGGCTTCGCCCGGCATCGGCGGCGCGTCACCCACGGCATCGGCGTCCCCCTCCGGCAAAGGTTCGATCGCGGCCGGCGGCGGCGGGGCAAAAGCGGCGGCAGGCGTGGCCGCATTGGGCGCACGCCCCTGCCACCAGAACAGGCCGCTCGCCACCAGCAGCAGCGCCGCCATCGTTCCCGCCAGAAACCGCCCCATTAATGCCCCCCTTGCCCCATTTCATAATAGCCTAACGTCAGCCGCTATCGTCCGACAAGGGCCAGCCGCAACAGCCGGGCATAAAGGCGCGGCGTAAGGTTGCGGGGGGCCGCCCGCCCCCGCTGCACATCATGGACCGCCAGCCCGAACGCCAGACGCATCGGTCGCCATGCACGCGGCCAGTCACCCATCCAATCGCGCCCGTTGCCCGCGCCCAGAAACGTCTGCGCCACGGCAATCGCCCGCGCCGCTTCACTCGCCGATCCGACATGGCCGGACAAATCCCAAAGCGCCCAGACCGCTCCGGCCTGTATCAGCGATTCCGGCGCGCGATCTTCCCCCGCCAACGCATGGAACAGCCCACCGCCCCGATCGACACCAAAGGCGCGCAAGGCGAGGTCGTCAGGCGCGGCATCCCCCAACAACGCCTCCCACCCGTCGAGCATCGCACCAAGGCCCGGATGCCCCGCCAGCTTGGCGTCGCGCAATGCCGCCAGCAGCGGCTCTCCCCGCCCCTTCGCCCCGCTTTCGTCGGACAGGACATCCTCCCACCAGGCCAGACGCATCTGCCCGATCATCGGCTCAGTCGTCGTCCGCACGATCTGCGCCAGACGCGCGTCGAACACCCAGAGCAGCCGATGCCGTGCAGCGTCGCGGCCAGCATAGGCACTGAGCAGGGAAGGCAGGGGGACAAGTGCAAGTATATCGGCAGTCATAGTCTGCACTCTCTGCCGCCAGACGCGACGTTTAGCCAGATATTAACCGCCTCTCTATTAATGCCCCAATATGGAGTCCGTGGATTGGACGCCGTTGAGCAGCTTGGCATTCGGTGTCGAATGCGGCCCTGGGGTAATATTATGTCGGATTGCGGAGCGTTCACGAGGGGCTTTCTAGGCAGGTTGGCGCGCGATGTGCGCGGCAATACTTTGGCGATGATTGCAGCCTTCATCTTTCCTTTGCTGGGCCTCCTCGGCGGCGGCATCGACATGAGCCGCATCTATCTTACCCGATCACGCATGCAACAGGCGTGCGACGCTGGCGCGTTGGCGGGGCGCAAGATCATGGGTGGCGGCGCATGGGCGGCCGCCAATGGTCAGGCAGAAAGCACGGCAAACAGCATGTTCGACGCCAACTTCCAAAATGGCTCCTATGGTAGTGGCCCGGTAACACGCAGCTTCACGGAATCGGCAGGCAAGGTTTCGGGCGTGGCTTCGGCCCCGTTGCCGATGGCCATCATGCGCGTGTTCGGTTTTGCTTCGAAGGATATCTCAATATCCTGCGACGCGGAAATGCGTTTACCCAACACCGATGTCATGTTCGTACTGGACGTCACTGGCTCCATGGGCTCGCCGATCCCCGGTGATAGCGAGAGCAAGATCGTCGGCCTACGTCGCGCCGTGCGCTGCTTCTACGAAATCGTTGCCCGTTTGGACACCGAAGCCGTATGCGAAGGCGGCGCCCCCTCTGGCGGCACGTCGAGCGAGACGCAAATCCGCTTCGGGTTTGTGCCGTATGCCACTAACGTCAATGTCGGAAAGCTGCTGCCGTCCAACTGGTTTGTGGATACCGCTACCTATCAGTCACGCGAGATCACAACGACGACCTACGGCGTTCCCATTTCCTATGTCGATGCCAACAAGACCGATTGGAATGATATCAACTGGTCAAAAAAAACGGCTACGACCACCAGCGAAGCCCTCTGCAAGTCAACCTATACCGATCCCTATGAAATCAACCCGGCAAAGGCCGGCACGGTGATGGGCAACGGCAGGAAAGAGAGCAATGGCGGCGTGCAGGGCCAGGGCAATTGGGAAGCCATACAAAAATATCAGGATGTGCGACGAGAATTCACGAGTTGGAAAGCCGGCAACAATAACTGCGTATATCGCACGAAAACGCGCGAATATGACCGCACCTTTACGTTCAAATGGTCAACGGCTCTGGCAACAGGCGCCCTGCCTTTCAAAGCTTGGCTCTATCGTCAGGTCGCTTTCGACGTACGTAGCCTCAAGAGCGGAAATGGATGGGCAAGCCCGTCCAGCATGACGACTACAACGGCCAATAACTATGCGAACCGAACCTTCACTTGGGACGGTTGCATTGAAGAACGGCAGACCGTGCGGGCGATAAATTATACTCCGGTGCCCGATGGCGCGCTGGATCTGGATATAGATACGCCACCCGGTTTTGCCGAAGGCAGCCGCTGGAAGCCCGCGCTTGCGGAACTCATTTATCAACGAAAAGAAAATTACGACAATAGCAGTAATCGCAGCATGACCCCCATCACAACCTTCGAAAATTTCAGCACAGTCGGCGAAAGCTGCCCAACCCCTTCGACCCGCCTGGTGGAGTGGCCGGACGCGACTGCGTTCGACAGCTACGTGAGCACATTGACAGCAAGCAGCAGCACCTATCATGATATTGGCTTGATCTGGGGTGCACGGCTGATGTCGCCGACTGGTCTGTTTGCCGCAGATAATGCGACCACACCACGCGGGGGCGAGATTCAACGCCACTTGATCTTCATGACCGATGGCAAAGCGGAAACAGCGGTGGCCAATTATCAGGCTTATGGAATTGCCTGGTACGACCGCCGTCAGACTGATTTCAATGTAGAGCCGACCGATGGAAGCTCGCCCACCGCCACATTGACGCAGCAGGTCAACGCCCGCACCCAGGCCGTGTGCGCAGCCATCAGGAATATGCCTAACACGACCTTGTGGGTCATATGGTTCGGCACAGCCGACACAGCGAATGAGACTTTGTTGAGAAGCTGCGCAACTCCTGACCGATTCTTTTCGGCGCGCAGTTCGACGGCGTTGCAGACCACGTTCCGCAACATCGCGAACCAGATATCCCAGCTCAGGTTGACAAGCTGATGCGCGCAATCACGATCCGCGGCCTCGCCGCTGGTGTCCGCCGTGACACCCATGGCATTGCTGCAACCGAATTCGGGCTGATTGCTCCGGTGTTTCTGTTGCTAATGCTTGGCGCGCTCGATCTCGCTCATACGCTGTACATGCAGGGCGTATTGCAAGGCGTAGTGCAAAAAGCATCTCGCGATTCCAGCCTGGAATCCGGCACTGACGCCACGAAACAGGCTACCATAGACCAGCACATTATCGATCAGGTCCACCACTTGGCCCTCAATGCGACGGTAGATATCGATAGGCGCAATTTCTCCACATACACAAAGGCGGCGGAAGCCACGCCGGAACCCTATAACGACAATAATCATAACGGCGTATGCGACGATAATGAGCCGTTTCAGGACAATAATGCCAACGGTCGTCGCGACGCCGACGGCGGCAGTGCTGGTCAGGGCGCCACGCAGGACGCAGTAGTCCTGACCGTCAATGTCAATTATCCCCGCTTCTTCCCGCTGGACAAGATGATCGGCCTGCCCGGCACCGTCCATCTGGCCGCCAAGACAGTGCTTACCAACCAGCCTTATGGACAAAAAGCGGGCGAGCCGGTTCCGGTCGTGGGGAATTGCCCGTGACCGCGCTGACTGTTTCACGACGCCGATTGCAATGCCTGATGTCCGCACTGCGGCGTGATTGCAGTGGTGTGGCGTTTCTCGAATTCGCTCTAGCGCTGCCTTTCGTATTGGGCGCGACGATGGCTGCAGCAGAACTGACGAATTTCACGACAACCAAGATGCGGGTCAGCCAAGTCGCGCTGCATCTGGCCGATGATGGATCGCGGATTGGCACGGGCGACCTGTTGTCGACCAAGCAGATCACGGAAGCGCAGATCAACGACCTGCTGATCGGCGCTGACCTTCAGGCCGGGGCGTTGGGGCTTTACGGACATGGGCGGGTCATTCTGTCCAGCCTGGAACCCGTGGCTAACCCCAATCCTACAGACCGATATCGCATTCGGTGGCAACGATGCCGCGGCTCCAAAAGCTGGTCTTCACATTATGGCGTACAGGGCGACACCAATCTGATCGGACTGGTGTTGAATGGGCAGACATTGAAGGCCCCCGCCAGCGGCGCCATCATCTATGTGGAAGTCGCCTATGACTATCAGCCCATCATCGGCGCGCGATGGCTGAACATGGGCCCGATCGTGGAAACGGCCGCCATGTCCGTCCGCGACAATCGCGAATTTGCAGGTCCGACGGGCGGTGTCGGCATCTATAATGACACCGCCTCCACCGTCGCCACCTGTAGTTAGGGGGGGAGCGCCCGAACGCCCCCCGTATACTTACCGATAGCAAACTTTCCTGGCAGCGGCGACGACGCGGTCAGCGTCGATCAGGGCGGCCTTTTCCAGATTTGCGGCATAAGGGAGCGGCACGTCCTCATTGGTGACGCGCAGCACCGGTGCGTCGAGGTCGTCGAAGCCCTGCTCCATGACGACGGCGGCGATTTCCGACGCGATTGAACATACCGGCCAGCCCTCTTCCACCACCACCAGGCGGTTGGTTTTCTTCAGGCTTTCCAGCACGGTCACCGTGTCCAGCGGCCGTATCGTGCGAAGGTCGATGACCTCCGCCTCGATACCCTCCGCCGCCAGCTTTTCGGCGGCTTCCAGCGCGATGCCGACGCCGATGGAATAGCTGACCAGCGTCACGCTCTCACCCTTGCGGACGATCCGCGCCTTGCCGATCGGCAGGACATAATCGTCAATCTTGGGCACGTCGAAGCTGCGGCCATAGACCAGCTCATTTTCAAGGAACACGACCGGGTCGTTCGACCGGATCGCCGCCTTCAGCAAGCCCTTCGCATCGGCCGAGTCATAAGGCGCGATAACGATCAGGCCGGGAACGGCAGCATACCAGGGCGCATAATTCTGGCTGTGCTGCGCGCCGACGCGGCTGGCCGCACCGTTGGGACCACGGAACACGATCGGGCAGCGCATCTGGCCGCCGGACATGTAATTGGTCTTGGCGGCGGAGTTGATGATGTGGTCGATCGCCTGCATGGCGAAGTTGAACGTCATGAACTCGACCACCGGACGAAGACCGCCCATGGCCGCGCCCGCACCGATGCCGGCAAAGCCATATTCGGTGATCGGCGTGTCGATGACGCGCTTGCCGCCAAATTCCTCCAGCAGACCCTGTGTGACCTTGTAGGCGCCCTGATATTCGGCGACTTCCTCGCCCATCACAAAGACGCGCTCGTCGGCCCGCATTTCCTCGGCCATCGCGTCGCGCAAGGCTTCGCGAACCGTCGTCTTCACATATTCGGTGCCTTCTGGAAGGTCCGGGTCGGCCACGGAAGCGCGGATTTCAGTCGCCAGCTTGGATGTGCCGCTCTCAGCCTTTTTGGGGGCCTCGGCAGCCGGCTCCTCGGCCTTGGCTGCGGGGGCAGCCTTGGCAGCGGGAGCCTCTTCCGCCCCGTCTTCGCCCGCCATCGTGGCGATAACGGTGCCGACCTTCACGCCTTCGCTCCCTTCGGCGATCATGATCTTGCCGATCTTGCCTTCGTCGACGGCTTCGAATTCCATCGTCGCCTTATCCGTCTCGATCTCGGCCAGGATGTCGCCGGATTTGACCTCGTCGCCTTCCTTGACCAGCCATTTGGCCAGCGTGCCTTCCTCCATGGTCGGGGACAGCGCCGGCATCTTGATTTCGATACCCATCAATATTGCTCCACCAGCACGTCGGTATAGAGTTTGGCCGCATCCGGCTCAGGCGAGCTTTCCGCGAAGTCGGCGGCGGCGCCGACGATCTTGCGGATCTCCTGATCGGTCGCCTTCATCTCTTCTTCGGTCACACCCATCTCGGCGAGATATTTCTTCACGCCTTCGATCGGATCGGACTTGTCGCGCATTGCCTGCACTTCCTCACGCGAGCGATATTTCGCCGGATCGGACATGGAGTGACCGCGATAGCGATAGGTCTTCATTTCCAGCAGGATCGGTCCATTGCCCTCCTGCACCCACTTCAGCGCCGTCTCGGTCGCGCCGCGCACGGCCAGCACGTCCATGCCGTCGACCTGAAGGCCGGGAATGCGGAAGCTCTCCCCACGACGATAAAGCTGGTCTTCCGCCGACGAGCGGTTGACGCTGGTGCCCATGGCGTACTGGTTGTTCTCGATGACGAAGATCATCGGCAGCTTCCACAGCTCGGCCATGTTGAAGCTTTCGTAGACCTGGCCCTGGTTGGCCGCGCCGTCGCCGAAATAGGCGACGCACACGCCGCCATCGCCATTATATTTATGGGCAAAGCCCAGACCGGTGCCCAGCGACACCTGCGCGCCGACGATACCGTGGCCGCCGTAGAATTTATGCTCGACGCTGAACATGTGCATCGAACCGCCCTTGCCGCGGCTGATGCCAGCCTCTCGGCCGGTCAGTTCGGCCATGATGACGTTGGGATCGATACCATAGGCGAGCATGTGGCCATGGTCGCGATAGCCAGTGATGACGCTATCCTTGCCGACTTCCAAAGCGGACTGGATGCCGACCGCGACCGCTTCCTGGCCGATATAAAGATGGCAGAAACCGCCGATCAGGCCCAGGCCATAGAGCTGTCCGGCCTTCTCCTCGAAGCGGCGGATCAACACCATCTGGCGGTAGAATTCCAGCAACTCTTCCTTGGTTGCTACATAGTCGACAGGCGCTTCGGGTTTTACCCGGTTATGGTCCGCCGCAGCCGGTGCAGCCGGCTTCGTCTTGCGCGACGAAGGGCGCGGCGTAGGTGATTTCACCAAGGCAATTATCCTTTTGTCTCGGGGGTGCAGGATGGACCGCCGATATAGATCGTTATGGCGATGGATTGCAACGGCCAGCGCGGAATATCCGCCCAATATGCGGCACTTTTCACCCCTTCATCCAAAGGAATGATCAGTTGAGAGGGATGATGACCTCGTCCTGATGGACCACACCCAGTTGGCGACGGATAAGTTCGTCGCTGAGGTCCGGGTCCACGCGTCGCGGATTGAGCAGATCGACGCGATTCTTCATTTCCCGCCGCTCTGCCTGCACCTGTGCCAGATGGACCCGAGCGACGCGCAATTGCCGCGCATAGTCGCCCCACGCCAATATCCCGCTTGGCCCCAACACCGCATAGGCGGCGAAGAAGAGCAGCAGCAGGATGGCGATCGCCGGCCCAAGGGCCGAAAACAGCAACATGCGAAGTTTAGCGATCTGCGCCATAGCCTTATGAATCACAGCGCTTTTAGCGCTGCAAGCAAAAAATAATTAATCTACGGCCAATCGAGCCTGGCGCAACTCAGCGAAAGATTGAACGTCCTGCATAAACGGCGATGTCGCCCAGCTCTTCTTCGATACGGATCAGCTGGTTATATTTGGCGAGCCGGTCAGAACGCGCCAGCGAGCCGGTCTTGATCTGGCCGCAGTTGGTGGCGACAGCGAGGTCGGCAATGGTGTAATCTTCCGTCTCTCCCGAGCGGTGCGACATGACGGCGCTGTAGGACGAACGCTGCGCCAGCGAAACGGCCGCCAGCGTTTCCGTCAACGTGCCGATCTGGTTGACCTTTACCAGCAGCGAGTTGGCCAACCCCTTCTCTATCCCCATCGCCAGACGCTTGGGGTTGGTGACGAACAGATCGTCGCCGACCAGCTGGACCTTGTTGCCGATCTTGTCGGTCAGCGCCTTCCAGCCTTCAAAATCATCTTCGCTCATGCCGTCCTCGATCGACTTGATCGGATAGTCGGCGCACAGCGCGGCCAGATAATCGGCCATTTCAACAGGGCTGAGCGACAGGCCTTCGCCAGAAATCTCGTACTTGCCGTTCTTGAAAAACTCAGTCGCGGCACAATCGAGCGCCAGCACGACATCGTCGCCCGGCGTGTAACCAGCCTTCGAAACCGACTCCATGATGAAATCGAGCGCATCGCGGGTCGAGGCGAGATTGGGCGCAAAGCCGCCTTCATCGCCGACCGCCGTCGCCAGCCCCTTGTCGTGCAGACCTTTTTTGAGCGTGTGGAAAATTTCCGAACCGATCCGCACCGCGTCGGCCAGACTTTCCGCGCCGACCGGCATGATCATGAATTCCTGGAAGTCGATCGGATTGTCGGCATGTTCGCCGCCATTGATGATGTTCATCATCGGCACTGGCAGGACATGCGCGGACACACCACCCACATAGCGATAGAGCGGCAGGCCGCGCGCATCGGCGGCCGCCTTCGCCACGGCCAGGCTGACACCCAGGATCGCGTTGGCGCCCAGACGGCTCTTATTTTCCGTTCCGTCGAGCGCGATCATCGCCGCGTCGACTTCACCCTGATCCTCGGCGTCAATGCCAACCAGTTGCTCGGCAATTTCGGTATTTACGGCTTCGATCGCCGCCAGCACGCCCTTGCCCAGATATCTGGACTTGTCGCCGTCACGCTTCTCGACCGCTTCATAGGCGCCAGTCGATGCGCCCGAGGGGACGGCGGCGCGGCCAAAGCTGCCATCTTCCAGCATCACGTCAACCTCAACCGTGGGATTGCCCCGGCTGTCGAGAATCTGGCGGGCGTGAATGTCGAGAATGGCGGTCATGGAGGCTTCCCTTCGAAAGATGCAGCGGTGCCGGTCGCGCCCCGATTAGCCACGGCCTGCGCCCTTGGCAATGCAGCCTCTTGCCACGACGCAAAAAATGCCGATTGTCGAAATTGGAACGGCAACGGAACTGTAGGCGCGCGCAAACATTAGGTGTGCGATAGCTGTATGATTCCGTCGCGCAGAAGGCGACGATTTACGTCCAAGGGAGACAGATACATGGCCGACACACCGGAAGCCCCCGCAAAGCGCGGACGCCCCAAGAAGGTCGCGGCGCCCACTGTCGCCAAGCCCAAGACCACCAAGCCCAAGACTCCAAAGGCTGCGGGCACTGTGACCACCCAGACCGCCGCCGTTAAGGCAGCGCCCGTCAAGAAGGCCGCGACGCGCAAGGCGCCTGTCGCCATCAATGGCAATGGCGTGGCCGGTCACGGCTGGACCGCGCAGATCGCACCGCTCAAAGCCAAGGCTGAAAAGGCCGCGCACGCCGCCGCCGACAAGTTCAACGAAGTTGACTGGAAGTCGCATATCGATCCGCTGAAGGATCAGGCGACCAAGACAGCCCTGTCCGCTGCCGGCATGGCAAAGGACAAGACCGGCACGGCGATGCAGAGCCTGGCCAAGCTGATTTCCGACACCGCCGGAACGGTCGATGCAAAGCTCGGGCCGCAATATGGCGACTATGCGCGACAGGCCGCTCAGTCTGTGGCGGGCGCCGCAGACACGCTCGATAGCAAAGATGTCGATCAGTTGATGACCGAAGCCCGCGACTTCGTGCGTAAAAGCCCCGCGGTTGCGATCGGCGCGGCAGCGGTCGTCGGCTTTGTCCTGATGCGGCTAGCCAAGGGTAACAGCGAGGATTGATTGCGTGATCCAGTGCCGCAAGGCAACGGGTGACAAAACCCGGCGGCATTGCCATGTCCGCCGGGGCGGAGGGCGAATGTGAACGAAAAAACAGGCGATCCGTTGGCCCCGCCGATGGCACCGGACGAAGCGGTGCTGGACGAAGCTGGCCCGGACGAGAGCGCGCCAAACGAGACGGTGAGCGAGAGCATCGCTCGCCTGCTGGCTGATGGTCGCGCTTATGTCGAGGCGGAGGCTGACCGGCAAAAGCTGCGTGCGGGGATCTTCACCAAAGGTCTGCGCGACGCCGCGATCCTGGCGGCCGTGGCCGTGATGCTGTTGTTCGGCACTCTGGTGGCAGTCCTTATCGGCCTCATCATCGCCCTGTCGCCTGCCCTGACGCCACTGGGCGCGACAGGGGCGGTATTTGGCGGCGCGATATTGGTGTCGCTTGTTCTGCTGCTGCTGGCGAAGGCGCGCATTTCCAGAATGAAGAAGGCGGCGAAGGGATGAGCGACAATAGTGAATATCAGGACGCCTGCGCCCGCGCCCTTGCTGCCCGTGCGCAATTACGAAACAGCCTTTGCGCCGCGAAAGCCCGCATCACCCCCGCTCGGCTGAAGGCAGATGTCCGCAGCAAGGCCGTGCAGAGCATGGTCGATACCGGCCACTCCATTCAGGCCGCCGTGCAGAAACGTCCTGTGGCCGCAAGCGCCGCCGGAATCGCGTTAATCGCCTATCTGGCACGCCGTCCGCTCGGGACACTTTTCCACCGCCTGTTCGTTCGTTTGCGTGACGGGCGCGAAGACCGCCGCAATTCGGAGACTGACCATGGCTGACATCCAGACACAATTGAACCGCGTCCGTGACGCTGCCAACGACATTGCCGAAACGGCGACCGAAAAGCTGAAGGACGGCACGTCGCGCGCAAGAGAAGGCGTGGACCGCGCCCGCGAAGGCGCTGGCAGCCTGATCCAGTCCAGTCGCGACAAAGCTGGCGAAGCCACGGACAAGGCAGCCGCAGCCTATAGCGAGGCGAAGGACAGAACGCAGCGCGTCGCCGCCCGCGCGAACGAAATCGTGCAGGAGCATCCGATCGCAGCCACAGCCGCTGCCGTTGCGGCGGGCGCGGTCATCGCCTGGATGTTTCCCAAGAGCCGCAAACTCATGAAGGCTCTGCCCGCCGTCGCCAGCACTATCGGCACCCGCGCCATCGAAGCGGCCGTCGCCGCGCGGACCGCTGCCGAAGATGGGGCGGGCGCCGCAAAGGCGAAGGCCAGCGAAGCGCTTGCCGCCGCACGCGACGGTGCATCCACGATGAAAAATAGCGCACGCGCGTCCGACCTGACAGCCAAAGCGTCGCACCTCGCCGAAGATGCCATTGCCCTGGTCAGTGAAAAAGCGAACAGTGCTTTCTCAGCCGCCAAGAGTGGTGCGACCACGGCAAAAGACAGCGCGCTTAAGGCTGACCTCACGGCAAAGGCGTCCCACTTGGCAGATGAGGCCATCGCTCTGGTCGCGGAGAAGGCGGGCGCGTTCAGCGATGCCCTTAAGAACCGATTGCCTAAAAAGTAATCGGCGCGGCGCAGAACGCATCTGCAATGCAGTGACGGACGCTTGGAATGCCGCTGTCCGGCTGCTAGTCCGGGGAACACCGCTGGCAAAAGGAAAACAAGCACCGTGAGCAAAATGCATCTGGTGATGGGTGGTCGCGTGAAGAACCCGCAGACCCTTGAGTTCGAGGATTTGAACGCCGTCGATTTCGTTGGCGTGTTCCCTGATTACGCGTCGGCAGAAAAGGCTTGGCGCGGTGCGGCGCAGCGGACCGTCGATGACGCCGAAATGCGTTACGTCGTGGTACACTTGCATCGTCTGCTGGAGCCAGAACTGCCCGACACGACTGCCTAACCATGATCATCAGGGCGCGCTTCGGATTGAAGCACGCCCTGATTGGTCCCCGCCCCTAACGTAAGGGCTGCGGAGGATTGCGAAAGCGCAATCGCAACAGCGGACGCGTCAATAACAGTCCCGCCACAAATCCCCCGATATGCGCGGCGAAGGCGATGACGCCCAAACCACCCTGCCCGCCGCTCGTCACCAGCCCAACCATCAATTGAATCGCGATCCAGCCTGCCGCCAGCCATAGGATGCGAACGATATTGGCCGAAATCGGACCGATGGCACGCACCTTCTGCTGGCTGTATAACAGCGCATAGGTACCGATGATCGCGGAAATCGCGCCGCTCGCTCCGACCATCGGATTGGTCGAGCCAGGATCGATCGCCCATTGCGCCAACGCGGCGGCATAAGCGCCCACGGCATAAAGCAGCAGCGTCAGCCAGCGCCCCAGCACGTGCTCAACCTGTTGCCCACAAAAGAGCAGCATCAGCATATTGAAGCCGATGTGCAGCCATCCACCATGAATCAGCGTGCAGGTCAGCGGCGTCAGCCAGAATGGCACTGCCGCCAGCCCCGCCAGCAGGTCAGGATCACTAAAGCGCGCGGGCAATACCCCCGCCAGCACGGCAGCGTTATCGATCTGCCCGGCCCCCAACAGCAGCAGGAAAGCGGCGAGGGTCGCGATGGCGATCCATCCGGTCATCGTCTGGAAGAACGGACGCTTCACCGCCTGCTATGTCCTTTTTTTGCTCCTTCGGGATGCATGCCCGACAAGCCAGCGAGCATTCAGATGAACGCGATCTTATCGACCAGGTAGAATTTGTCGCCCGACGGCACTGTCACTTCGACCTCTTCGCCGACCTGGCGACCGATCAGGGCACGGCCCAGCGGGCTATTATAGCTGATCATCCCGGCCTTGGCATCCGCCTCCGCCTGACCGACGATCTGATATTTCACCGGCTTTTCGTCTTCGTCTTGCAGAGTGACGGTCGCACCAAACACAATTTTGTCACCCGACAGGGTCGTCGGGTCGATGATCTGGGCGCGCGACAGCTTGTCCTCCAGGTCGGAAATCGTCGCCTCAACCTGGCCCTGCCGTTCCTTGGCCGCATGATATTCGGCGTTTTCGGACAGGTCACCATGCGCGCGCGCTTCCTCAATGGCATCCACGATCAGTGGCCGTTCAGCCTTGAGTTCGCGGAGCTGCGTCATGAGCTTGTCATAGCCCATTTGCAGCATCGGCATCTTCTCAACGGTCGCCATCTTGCAAATCCTTCGTCAAAACTTCCCTTTGACGGCCCGCCCGATATGGGGGCCGCCCGCAGCATGTATCCTGTGGTGGGGTTCAGGCTTGCGACAGGGGATAATAGGACTGGAGCGCCCGTACTTCAAGGGCGTGGCCACGCAAAGCCTCGATCGCGTCTACCGCGGCGACACTTGCCGCCGCCGTGGTGAAGCTCGCAACCTTCTGGCGCAGCGCGCTGGTACGGATCGCCTTGCTGTCCTTGAGCGACTGCCAACCCTCGGTAGTGTTGAAGATCAGGGCCACGTCGCCGTCGGTGATCTTGTCCACGATATGCGGGCGCCCTTCGGCAACCTTGTTCACCGTCTCTACGACCAGACCGTGGGCCGCCAGATAGTCAGCCGTTCCCCCGGTTGCAATGACATGAAAGCCCATCTCCACCAGCTTGCGCGCGGCAGGCAGGATCACAGGCTTGTCGTCATCCTTTAGCGAGATGAACACCGTACCACTGGTTGGCAGGATGGTCCCTGCGCCAATCTGCGCCTTGGCAAAAGCCGTTGCGAAATCACTGTCAATTCCCATGACTTCACCAGTGCTCTTCATTTCCGGCGAAAGGACAGGATCGACGCCGGGGAAGCGACCAAACGGGAAGACTGCTTCCTTCACCGCGACGTGATTGATCGCATTGCGATCGATCTTTGGCAGATTGACCAGCTTCTCCCCCGCCATCACGCGCGCGGCGATCTTGGCGATGGGCGTACCGATCGCCTTGGCAACGAAAGGCACGGTACGGCTCGCGCGCGGATTGACTTCGATCAGATAGACCTGCCCGTCCTTGACGGCGAACTGGATGTTCATCAGGCCGCGCACATGCAGCGCGCGCGCCAGCACATCGGTCTGCCGCTCAATCTCTGCGATGATGTCCGCGCCAAGGCTATAGGGCGGCAGCGAGCAGGCGCTGTCGCCCGAATGGACGCCCGCCTCTTCGATATGCTGGAGCACGCCCGCGACCACGACATCGTCGCCATCGCACAGCGCGTCCACGTCCACCTCGACCGCATCCCGTAGATATTGGTCGATCAGCACAGGAGAATCGCCCGACACCTGCACGGCGGTGGTGATATATTCTTCCAGTTGCGCCTGCCCGTCGACGATCTCCATCGCCCGGCCACCCAGCACATAGCTGGGACGCATCAGCACCGGATAGCCGATGCGGTTGGCGACCGCGATCGCCTCTTCCCGGCTGCGCGCGATGCCGTTGGCGGGCTGAAGCAGCTTCAGCTTGTCGATCAGCGCCGCAAAGCGTTCACGATCTTCGGCCAGGTCGATGGCGTCGGGGCTGGTGCCCAGAATCGGGATGCCCGCATCTTCCAGCGCCTGCGCCAGCTTGAGCGGCGTCTGGCCGCCAAACTGGACGATGACGCCGACCAGCGTGCCGTTGGACTTTTCAACGTCCAGAATTTCCAGCACATCCTCGGCCGTCAGCGGCTCGAAATAGAGGCGGTCGGACGTATCATAGTCCGTAGAAACCGTCTCAGGATTGCAGTTTATCATGATGGTTTCATAGCCGACTTCTTCCAGAGCGAAGCAGGCATGGCAGCAGCAATAGTCGAACTCGATCCCCTGTCCGATCCGGTTGGGACCGCCGCCAAGGATGACGACCTTCCTCCGGTCGGTCGGCGCGGACTCATCCTCCGGCTCCCCGAATATCGGCGCTTCATAGGTCGAATACATATAGGGCGTCTTTGCCTCGAACTCTGCGGCGCAGGTGTCGATACGCTTGAACACCGGACGCACGTTCAGCCTGTGGCGCAGGGCGCGCACTTCCTCTTCGGTCACGCCGCCGGTCATCGCCTTGACCGTTTCGTGGATCAGGCCGGAACTGCGCGCAATGCCGCGCTCCATGCCGCGCAGGTTCGCGGACTTGAGCGCCAGCCAGGCCAGCCGCTTGTCGGAAAAGCCCATGGACTTGAGCCGCCGCATCCCTTCGGCATCCTGTGGCAAGCCATTGCCCAATACCTCGCCCTCCGCGTCGATAATCTCCTTTATCCGCTCCAGGAACCAGGGGTCATATTTCGCGATGGCGTGGATTTCCGCGACGGTCAGACCTTCACGAAGGGCTTGCGCCGCGACCAGCAAGCGGTCAGGCGTCGGCTGCGACAGAGCGGCGACAATGTCATCACGCGGCGCGCCGACCAGATGATCGACCTGGTTGAAGCCCGACAGGCCCGTTTCCAGCCCACGCAGCGCCTTCTGCATGGATTCGTGGATGTTGCGGCCGATCGCCATCACCTCGCCCACCGACTTCATCGCCGTGCCCAGCAGCGGTTCGGCCCCCTTGAACTTCTCGAACGCGAAGCGGGGGATTTTGGTCACGACATAGTCGATCGTCGGCTCGAAGCTGGCGGGCGTCGCGCCGGTAATGTCGTTAGTGATCTCGTCGAGCGTGTAACCCACGGCCAGCTTCGCCGCGACCTTTGCGATCGGGAAACCGGTGGCCTTCGAGGCCAGCGCGGACGAGCGTGACACGCGCGGGTTCATTTCGATCACGATCAGGCGGCCATCCTTCGGATTGACCGCGAACTGAACGTTCGAACCACCTGTTTCGACGCCAATTTCACGCAGCACCGCAATGCTCGCGTTGCGCATGATCTGATATTCCTTGTCCGTCAGCGTCAGTGCTGGCGCGACAGTGATGGAGTCGCCGGTATGGACGCCCATCGGATCGACATTCTCGATCGAGCAGATGATGATGCAATTGTCCGCCTTGTCGCGAACGACCTCCATCTCATATTCTTTCCAGCCGAGCAGCGATTCCTCGATCAGAACCTCGGTGGTCGGGCTGGCGTCCAGCCCCTCCATGACGATCCGCTTGAACTCGTCACGGTTGTAGGCGATGCCGCCGCCTGTGCCGCCCATGGTGAAGCTGGGACGGATGATGGACGGCAGGCCGGTAAACTCCAGCCCCTCCAGCGCCTCTTCCATCGTATGGGCAATGCGCGAGCGGGCGGATTCCAGCCCGATCTTGTCCATCGCGTCGCGAAACTTGATCCGGTCCTCGGCCTTGTCGATGGCTTCGGCATCCGCGCCGATCATCTGCACGCCGTATTTTTCCAGCGTGCCGTCATTGAACAGCGCCAGCGCCGTGTTCAGCGCCGTCTGCCCGCCCATCGTCGGCAACACCGCGTCCGGCCGCTCCTTCTCGATGATCTTCGCCACGATTTCAGGCGTGATCGGCTCGATATAGGTCGCATCGGCCATATCCGGATCAGTCATGATCGTCGCCGGATTGGAATTGACCAAGATGATGCGATAGCCCTCTTCCTTGAGCGCCTTCACCGCCTGCGTGCCCGAATAATCGAACTCGCACGCCTGGCCGATGATGATCGGGCCAGCGCCGATGATAAGGATGGAAGAGATGTCGGTGCGTTTGGGCATTAGAATATAAATCCGAAATATGTGGCGATAAGAGCCAACAAAGCGAGCGCCGCAGCGCCAACGACCGCACCAGCTGCCTGCTCACCTATCCAAGTAAGCGTCCCAATAGCGCGCTGGACAATATTTGAGATGCGAACGACAGGTTGTTCCAAAATATGGGCCAGTTGATCAACTTCCAAAATTGCTATCTTTCGATCTTCATCTGACATGTCACCAATATCGTTGCTATCCGCGATACGTTTTGAAAGGTCTCTGGCCTCAGATACAATTTCTTTTAGCTTAGGGTCATTGTCATCCAGCGAAACTACACGATCCGATGCAGGAATGAGTTTGGCTTCCACAAAACCATCCGCAAGACTTTGAACACCAAAATCACGATATTTCGATAGGCGAGAATTATCGTCTTTCAGATCTTGCTCAATCCTTCTTGCGCCATAAGGCAAAAGTGTCAGCGAAGGTTTTTTCCCAAAAACATTAATCGTATCAATGAATTTATTGTTTATCTCTAGCTCTTTGAGTTCCTCGAGTTGACGAGCCGCGAGAGAAACAAAACTGGCGGTGACACCACTGCCTATTGCGTCAGCAATATATAGAGGTTCGATATTTACTAAACCATCAACTGCAACGGCTTGATAAAGCTCGAAGCGGACACATTGTATCACATCGTCTAACGGCAGAACTCTACTCAATGCACGCCCCCTGTCTCGGCCTCGCAACCCCAGCCGTCATATTCGACGCCGCAGAGGATTTCGATCTGGAGGCACTTTTTCGTCAGGGCGCGGATCGAGTCTTCGTCGACCGCCTGCTCGGTTTCGAGGAAAAGGTAGAGGTCGCCCTCATCATCCTGTTCCCGGTCCAGTTCGACGAAGCCGAACTGACCGGCGATTTCCAAAACCCGGTCGAAATCCTTGTCGGAGCCGCGAAAGCTCACATCGACGGCGCGGGGCGTGCGGGCCTTGTCGCCATTGGCGGCGAGGTTGGCGAGGACTTGCTTGTCCGCTTCCCATTCCTCTTCCAGCCGGACGGGGTCGACCTGAGGCAGCTTGATGCTCACTTCAATCCCTCCACAAACCGTTCGAACAGATAGAAGCTATCCTGCGGCCCCGGCGAAGCCTCCGGGTGATACTGGACCGAAAAGGCTTGTCTGTCCGTTAGTTCCAAGCCAGCATTGCTACCGTCAAAGAGCGACACATGGGTTGGCCGGACATTGGCTGGCAGCGTGTCGGTATCGACCGCGAAGCCGTGATTCATCGAAGTGATTTCGACCGCACCGTCCGACAGGCGCTTGACCGGATGGTTCGCGCCACGATGGCCCTGATGCATCTTCAAAGTCTTGGCGCCGACCGCCAGCCCCAGCAATTGGTGGCCAAGGCAGATGCCAAAGATCGGCACATCGCGCTCCAGCAGCGCCGCGATCACCGGCACGGCATAGGTGCCGGTCGCGGCCGGATCGCCCGGACCGTTGGAGAGGAACACGCCGTCGGGCTTCTGCGCCAGCACCGCCTCCAGGCTGGCGGTGGCGGGCAGCACGGTCACGCGCGCCCCAGCCTTCACCAGATTGCGGAAGATATTATTCTTCGCGCCATAATCTATGGCGACGACATGGGGACGCTCATCCGCCGCTTCGCCCAGAGCATAGCCATGGCCCAGCGTCCAAACGCCGTCCTTCCACAGGCGATTGTCCTTGCCGGTAACTTCGATGGCGAGGTCCATACCCTCCAGCCCCGGCCACGCCTGCGCCTTGGCCACCAACGCGGCCATATCGAACTTACCCTCTGGATCATGCGCGATCACCGCGTTGGGCGCGCCCTTCACCCGGATCATCCGTGTCAGCGCGCGGGTATCGACACCCGAAATGCCGATGCGGCCATTGGCCTTCATCCACTGGTCGAAGGGTTCGACATTGCGGAAGTTGCTGGGTTCCGTCACGTCCTGCCGCACGACGCAGCCCAGCGCGAAAGGCTTGTCCGCCTCTACATCGTCCAGATTAGTGCCGACATTGCCGATGTGCGGAAAGGTGAAGGTGACAATTTGCCCGGCATAGCTGGGGTCGGTCATCACTTCCTGATAGCCAGTCATGGCGGTGTTGAAGCAGACTTCGCCCACTGCATCGCCGATGGCGCCGAACCCGCGGCCGAACACCGCGGTTCCATCGGCCAATACCAATACCCCTGTTGCTCCTTTGGGCACGGTGAGGGTCTTGGCGTCAGCCATGGCGGTGCGGTCCTTCTTATGCTTTTGGCGGGAACCCGTCTGCGGCGGGTTAAACGGCTGGTCCACTATGCCCGTGCGCCCGTGGGGTCAACGCCTGTTAATAATCTCTTTTGGCGTTATATCTGATCCTTTCCGACAGACAGAGAGATTTCGCCATGATTCGCGAGCAGCTAAAGAGCGCCCAGATCACTGCCATGAAGGCAGGAGAAAAGGAAAAGCTGGCCGCTGTCCGCCTGATCCTGGCGAAGCTGAAAGATCGCGACATAGAACTGCGCACCGCTACCCAGGTGCCCGACGACGACGCGATCGTGGTCGAAGTGCTCCAGAAAATGGTCAAGCAGCGCCGCGAATCGATCGAGATGTTCAAGAATGGCGGCCGCGACGAACTGGCGGCCAAGGAACAGGTCGAACTGGACGTGATCGAAACCTTCCTGCCCCAGCAGCTCAGCGAAGATGAGACGAAGGCTGCGATCGAGACGATCAAGGCCGAGGTGGGCGCGGCGAGCCTCAAGGACATGGGCAAGGTGATGGCGGTCCTTAAGGAACGCCACGGCACCGTCATCGACATGAGCAAGGCGAGTGGGCTGGTGAAGGCGGCCTTGGGATAAAGAAGCTCCCCTCCCGCTTGCGAGAGGGGTCGGGGGAGGGCATGTTCACAAGCCTCATGGACAAAGGCTACGCAAGAGCGCGCGAACTGCGCTATAACGCCACGGCTGCCGAACGCGCACTATGGCAAGCGATCAGCGCGCGAAAAATCTCTGGGACACGGTTCAACCGACAGGTGCCGATCGGCCCATTCATTTGCGATTTCGTGGCAAGAAGCATCCGCCTCGTGATCGAAGTCGATGGGGGCCAGCAAAATGAAACCGTCGATGCCGCGCGCACGAGCTACCTCGAAAGCCAAGGTTACCGCGTGATCCGGTTCTGGAACAATGATGTCTTAGGCAATTTGAATGGCGTGGTTGCTGAGATCGCGCGCGTCATTGCTGACATGCCCCCCCCCAACCCCTCCCGCGAGCGGGAGGGGAGTTAACCATGTCCCTGACCCCGCAATGGCTGGACGAGCTGCGCGCGCGCACGACGCTCTCGACCCTCATCGGCCGCACCACGAAGGTCCAGAAGGCAGGCCGCGAGTATAAGGCCTGCTGCCCCTTCCATAATGAGAAGACGCCCAGCTTCACGATCAACGATGAGAAGGGCTTCTACCATTGTTTCGGCTGCGGGGCGCATGGCGACGCCATCCGCTGGATGACCGACCAGCGCGGCCTGCCGTTCATGGAAGCCGTCAAGGAACTGGCGCAGGCCGCAGGCATGGAAGTACCCGCCGCCGATCCGCGCGCGGCCAAGCGGGCCGAGCAGGCCAAGGGACTGCATGACGTCATGGCCGCCGCGCAGGGTTTCTTCGAGGAGCAACTGGCAGGCGCGGAGGGGGCGGAGGCGCGCGCCTATCTCCAGCGCCGGGGCATGCGCGACGCAACCCGACGGACCTTTGGTTTCGGTTACTCCCCCGATTCGCGCGGCAAGCTCAAGGTCGCCCTCAAGGAATATGGCGAACCGATGCTGGTCGAGGCCGGGATGCTGATCGCCCCGGACGCGCTGGAGCCGGAAGGCAGCACCACCAAAAAGCGTGACAGCTACGACCGCTTCCGGGGCCGCCTGATGATCCCGATCCGCGATGCGCGCGGGCGTGTAATTGCGTTTGGTGGACGGATTTTGGGCGCGGGCGAACCCAAATATCTCAACTCCCCCGACACCCCACTCTTCGACAAGGGGCGCACGCTCTACAATCTCGACCGCGCCTCCTCTGCCAGCAGGGCCACCAACCGCGTGATCGTGGTCGAAGGCTATATGGACGTGATCGCACTCGATCAGGCGGGATTTAGCGAGGCTGTCGCCCCGCTGGGCACCGCGCTGACCGAACATCAGATCGAACGATTATGGAAGATGGTGGAGGTGCCGATCCTCTGCTTCGATGGCGACTCGGCGGGACAGAAGGCAGCGATTCGCGCCGCGACTCGCGCTTTGCCGCTGCTCCGCCCCGGCCACAGCCTGGCCTTCGCCACTCTGCCACAGGGGCAAGACCCGGACGATCTGGTGAAAGCGCAGGGCCCCAAAGCGTTCGAGGCCGTTCTTACCGGTGCGGAACCGCTGGTCGATCGCCTGTGGAAGCATGAATGCGCCGCCGCCCCGCTCGACACGCCCGAACAGCGCGCCGCACTCAAGCAACGGCTATCAGCCATCACCGAGGCCATCCAACATGGCGATGTGCGCGCCCATTATGCCCACACCTTCCGCGAACGCTATGACGCGCTGTTCTTCTCGCGCCCTGCCTTCACCCCGCAGCGACGCGAAAGCGGGGCTGGACGCAGCGGCGGCGGCTGGAAAAAGGACAAGCGTGGCAACTGGAAAGCCCCCCTGCCCCCTGTCGGTGGTGAAGCACGCGCTATAGGCGGCACCGGGACGGAGACGATGCTGCTGCGCGCCATGCTGGCCAGCCTGCTGCAACATCCCGACCAGATCGCGCCCCATCGCGAGCAACTTTCCGCGCTACGAATCGCTGACCCACTGATGGGCAGATTGCTTGGCGAACTGGTCTCGCTCTCTTTCCGCAAAGAAACAGTTGAAACACAGGGCCTCCTTACCATATTGGGCGAAGGTGAATTGTATAATATGGCAAGGGGGTTGCTCCGGGCCGATACGCTGACTTTCACTCCCACACGCAAGGATGCCGATACCGATCGCGCTCGTCGCGGGCTGGAGGAAGTGATTCGGGTGATGGCGGCGGGACCGGAGATTGAGGCGGCACTGGCAGACGCGACGCGGCGGGCGATGGACGATCTGAGCGAAGAAACTTTTGCCGAACAGCAAAGGGTTCAACGCCTGAAGACCGATCATGACCGGCGTCTGGCGGAACTGGCGCAACCCGAAGACATTGTATGAACAACGGACCGCTCATTTTCGAGGGGCGGCTGGTTTAAGGCGAATAAATGGCAAGCAAGGCGAACAGCAAGGGTGCGGGCGAGGAAGTGGATAGCGGTGATGCACCGTTGCTCGACCTCAATGAAGCGTCGGTCAAGAAGCTGCTCGCGCGCGCCAAAAAGCGTGGCTACATCACCTATGACGAGTTGAACAACGCCCTGCCGCAGGACCAGATGTCCTCCGAGCAGATTGAGGACGTGATGTCCGCGCTCAACGACATGGGCGTCAACATCGTCGAGAATGAAGAAGCCAGCGACGACGGTGAAGACCAGCAGCGCGAAGACGATAATGACGACGCGAACGAGGCGGCCGAGGACGACGATGGTGCCCCCCGCCCGGTCGGCGAAAAGAAGAAGGAAACCGTCGATCGTACCGACGATCCGGTTCGCATGTACCTGCGCGAGATGGGCGCGGTCGAACTGCTCAGCCGCGAGGGCGAAATCGCCATCGCCAAGCGGATCGAGGCTGGTCGCGACACGATGATCCTGGGTCTGTGCGAAAGCCCGACCACCTTCCACGCCATCATCGAATGGTCCACCGCCCTCAACAATGGTGAAATGCAGTTGCGCGAGATCCTTGATCTCGATGCGATGCTGTCGAAAGATCCCGCCCCGGAAAGCCTGGAAGAAGGCGCCGAGGATGATGGCGAGATCAGCGAAAAGACCGCCGGCCCCAGCTTCAAGGAAGAGGAGGAGCCTGAAGAGGAATCCGCCGACGCCGATGAGGATGAGGACGGCCTGACCGAACGTCGCGCCAAGCGGGCCGAAGAGGATGAAGAGGAAGACAACACCCTTTCCCTCGCCCAGATGGAAGAGACGCTCAAGCCGATGGCGCTTGAGAAATTCGCCACCATCACGGAAATCTTCCGCGCTTTCTCCGCTGCGCAGGAACGCCGCCTGAACGCCATGGGCAGCGGCGGCACCCTCTCCCAGAAGGAAGAGGACAGCTATCAGCAACTGCGCGAGGACCTGACCGCGCAGGTGGAAAGCGTGCAGTTCCACCAGCAGAAGATCGAATATCTGGTCGATCAGCTCTATGCCTATAACCGCCGCCTGACCGCGCTGGGTGGCCAGATGCTGCGCCTGGCCGAGCGTCACAAGGTGCCGCGCAAGGACTTCCTCGACCGCTATGTAAATCATGAGCTGGACGATGGCTGGCTGGAGAAGGTCGGTGGACTGGACAAGAAATGGTCCGCTTTTGTTGCCGCTGAAGGCCGCTCGGTCGATCGCATCCGCAACGAAGTGGGCGAGATCGCCCAGGCGACCGGCATGTCGCTCAGCGAGTTCCGCCGCATCGTCAACATGGTGCAGAAGGGCGAGCGCGAAGCGCGTATCGCCAAGAAAGAAATGGTTGAGGCCAACCTGCGCCTCGTCATCTCCATCGCTAAAAAATATACGAACCGTGGCCTGCAATTCCTTGATCTTATTCAGGAAGGCAATATCGGCCTGATGAAAGCGGTAGATAAGTTCGAATATCGCCGCGGCTATAAATTCTCGACCTACGCCACCTGGTGGATCAGGCAGGCAATCACCCGCTCGATCGCAGATCAGGCGCGGACCATCCGTATCCCGGTCCACATGATCGAGACGATCAACAAGCTGGTCCGCACCAGCCGCCAGTTCCTGCACGAGCAGGGCCGCGAACCGACCCCGGAGGAGATGGCCGAACGCCTCTCCATGCCACTGGAGAAGGTCCGCAAGGTGATGAAGATCGCCAAGGAACCGATCTCCCTCGAAACGCCGATCGGCGACGAGGAGGACAGCCATCTGGGCGACTTCATTGAGGACAAGAACGCGATCATCCCCGTGGATGCCGCGATCCAGGCAAATTTGAAGGAAACGGTCACCCGTGTCCTTGCCTCACTTACCCCGCGTGAAGAGCGCGTGCTGCGCATGCGCTTCGGCATCGGCATGAACACCGATCACACGCTGGAGGAAGTCGGGCAGCAGTTCAGCGTGACCCGCGAACGTATTCGCCAGATCGAGGCAAAGGCGCTGCGCAAGCTTAAACACCCGAGTCGCAGCCGCAAAATGCGCAGCTTTCTCGACCAATAGGTCTCAAAACGGGACCGGTGACAGAATATATCGCCGGTCCCGTAAACTCCGCGTTTACCGCACCTCGCTATCGTCATCCCTCAAGCAAAATACGGGCGTGACGAGGTTATGACATGAACGAAGCGGTAGTGCGCCTGCGGGCGAAGGATATTTCCGGACTGATCGAGGCGCTGGTCGCTGCCGATGGTACCGCCGGACATCCTTACGCCGCCCAGGCCGCGATCAGTCATAATGGTACGCTGCTGCGCTCCCTCCCCAATCTTGCCGACGCCGCTTATTATCTGTGCATGTTGCATGGTCGCCATCCCGGCGTCATCGACCATGCCGCCACACGCTCGGCTGACAACGCTGCCCGCGCCTGGCTGCTTCAGGCCGCCGACGCCTTCGCCAGTGAACGCGCCTGGCTCACCCAGGTGACGGTTGCCGTCGGTCCCGCTCCCAGCACGGCGGGCCACAGCGATTGCGAAACCGCCGTCAGCCAGCAACGTCACGCGCTCGAAATGCTGGCGCAATCCGATCGACGGGGCTGTGCCATGGGTGCGGCGATCGCGCTGGTGCTGGACTGGCAGGCCGTGCGCCGTGTGCTGGACAGTGCGGCCCTCCGCATGGGCCTTGAGCCTCGGCCATCCATTCTGCCCGACCGTGCCGCCACGTTGGCGATGGCCGCCGCAATCGGCGGCGACGACAGCATCGACCGCGCGATCCAGTTCGGCGCCCGCCAGTTGCTCAGCCAGCATCGGGGGTTGTGGGATTTGCTTTCCGCCCGTGCAGAGATGCGCGCGCGGGACCAGAGCTAACCCACCCGCCGCACTTTCGCGCCCGCGATCTACAGCCGTTCAGGGCCTGCGCACTTGCTCCCGTGTCGCGTAGCCCCTAGGTCCGTCCGCGTTGCGGAATCGAACGGGATGGATTTATGCGCTTTGAAGGCACCTCGGACTATGTTGCCACCGACGATCTGAAGGTCGCGGTCAACGCCGCCGTCCTGCTGCGTCGGCCGCTGCTGGTGAAGGGGGAGCCGGGCACGGGCAAGACCGTGCTGGCGCAGGAGATTGCCGGTGCGCTGGGCGCCCCGCTGATAGAATGGAACGTAAAGTCCACGACCAAGGCGCATCAGGGCCTCTACGAATATGACGCCGTCGCCCGTTTGCGCGATGGACAGCTTGGCGACGAGCGGGTCCACGACATTTCCAACTATATCCGCAAAGGCAAGCTGTGGGAGGCTTTCACCTCCCCCGCACTGCCCGTC